>JAGBCY010000005.1 GCA_017937765.1 Alistipes sp. | reverse complement strand
TTTAGCTTTATTCTATCACTTCGGAAGTTTGGCGACTAAAAAAGGTAGATGGGAATAATAGTTGAAATGCTCGCACTATTCGGTGCGGGCTTTTAGTTATTCATCTACCTGGGTTACGCCAAACACCTCGAAGTGGGAATAAAACTAATTGTCCCGCGCTTTTTTTGTGCGTATATATAAAGTGTTAAGGGAAAGGCGTCTTCGAAAAGCCTTCAATAGAGTAGGAGTAATATTTATAATTAATAGTACAATGAAAAAGTTTATTGTTTTATTGGCCGTAATTTTAGGAGTGTCAATTTCTGTAAGTGCGCATACGTCTAATTGTGTCAACACGGGAAATGGCCCTGTTAGCATAACAAGTATGGATAATGAAGAATTTGTATGCCATGTGACGGCAACGAATATAGATGGTAGTCTTAATGAGTATTTTACTGTTTTTCGCAGGAGATTACCAGGTGGAAAATACCGCTATTTCGTAAAATTTTCCGGTGAAGAACTTACCGTTTTTTGGGCTAGTGAGTATCGCTGCTTTGCGGTACAAGCCAATGTACTTTGGTTTTTTAGCTCGAAATCATTAAACTATGAATTTTTCTCTGCTGGAAAAAGGGCATATAACGCATAATTAGCTAGCTTTATACATTCAATTAGTATTTTCCAGTTAATTAGGCGGGAGTCTCGCGACTGCCGCTCGCCTTCCAGAAACAAATTCTGTAAAACTACTTTATAGAATCGCCTTGTGGATTACTCACGACCAGCGGGATAGCACGCCAAAACTACTAACGTTCGCAGCAGGCGAGAGGTGACCGCGGGGTGTTGTGTGGCGCAACAGCGTAGATGTGTGGCTGATTTGGCAACAAGTCAGCCATATTTATATGGGGTGCTTGTTGGCAAAGCAGACACGATGGATGCATAGCATCCGCGCCACACAAGGCACAAGACAAGTCATCCGAGCCGCCACCGAAGCGTCATAGTTTTACAGGATATAAAAAAGAACGAGCGGGAGTCTCACGACTGCCGCTCGCCTTCCAGAAACAAATTCTGTAAAACTACTAACCCAAACTTAAATAAATGAAGAAACCTAACTACGTTGTCTCGTTGTCAACGTAGCTGATCGAGCAATGTGCAATACTCGTGCCAATATAACGGCTGCCACACTCCGTTTATTGCTTGCTGCGCTCCCTTTTTTCCCTTTTGGGGGATATTTGCGCCATTTAGGATATTTTTGCGCGCACAACGCAATCAATCGTGCCTATAATGCAATCAATCGTGCACGACCCAGTAACCTTCTGCGCACTGCACCTCACCCGCAAAATAAATATGTAATCCATAGTCGTAAATATGTCGCTATTTTATGATGCATTTATGCCAATCTATATCCTCCGTACAATCTTACACAAGATAAAATAGTGCCTTGTAGCTAACTCTGGCGGCGATTTAAAAATTTTATGATACTTTTTCTTGTTTGTTAGGTCATTTTTTCGTATATTTGCTAATAATTATTTCATCGTATAACCCATATGACAACGCGCCAAGTAGATATTTGGTCGCCCTTTAATAAAATATATTTTTTAGTGGGGGGGGTATTTCGCTGATTATCAGTGAAATAGCATCTATGTTGTCGATAAATAAAAGTAGATTATAAACATTTTGTAGCTCGTTACCAACGTATCGAGCTATGGCTCATTGTACTATATATTACTAACATAAAACATTATGCTTATGAAAACGACAGATTTATTGTACTACGAAACTCCACTATTGGAGGTCGTGGAGGTGGCCGTGGAGCAGGGCTTTGAAGTTTCGGAGAATGATCCCAACTATGGCGATCCATTCTATGATGGTTTTGAATCAGAAGAGGCGTGGTGGTAGTGTCTAACTTAAAAATTTACGAAGATGAGACTTATAAATATATTTTTAGCTGCTATGGCGGTAGCTGTGGTGGCTATAGGATGTACCAAGGATGAGGTTTTCGATACACCACAGGTAACTGACTATGCCGTTGAGTTCAACGTTGCCGATAAGGGCGGTTTCGATGCTACGACACGTGCTGTTAAGACTGCGTGGGCTGCGGGTGACCAGATTGCTATCTTCTGTCGTCCGACAGCCTCGGGCGAATATGTTTCTGACAATGCGAAGATTATCTATCTGAAATATGATGGCTCTGCGTGGAGTGCTTCGCCTGTTAGTGCTGCTTTAGTTGCCGAGATGGAGTCGAGTGGCGAGTTCCGTGCTATTCACCATAGGGTTGGCAGCGACGAGAATATAACTCTCGACAACGATGGTACATTCGAAACATATAACGGTGGAGAGCTTCTCTACTATGCTGGTAATTATACCAAAGCCGATGGCGTTATCAGCCTCGGCTCAATCACGATGAGCCTATTCCCTAATGAGAGCTACGCGGCAGGACAACTGTTTCAGGTCTCTGTTTCAGGCTTAAATGCTGCTGATGGATGGACTATGACTATCGCAAATGATAACTATACTCCCAGCGAGTCTAATGCGACGGCTCTGGATCAGCTTGCCCACCATGCTACTTATAGTGGTAAATTTCGCTTTGTCGCGAATGATGGTACAATTGGCACGTGGGGCGGAAGTTTTGCCTCATATAGCGAGTGTCCTTGCGTACAGAACGGAGATGATATATCGTTTGTCTTTGAGCACAATTACGACTTGGAGGATGTCGATGCCAATAAGAGGTACCACTTCTATCTAACCAATGGCACGGCTGTCTACACATACACCATTGACCGCGGTGCTTACGATGGCGAGAAGTATGAGAAGAACCTTGAGATTGGTCACGCCTATCTGTTGCCCGCAATTTCAAAATGGACAAACCATAACGCACCCGCAAACGATGAGATATGGTACACCAACGATAGCGCAACCGAGCCTACTGCACCCTATAGACCAGCTGCTTTTGGCGATGCTACAATTCAGTCAAACACCTATAATGCCCAAAAGGAGTGCTGGGTGATAAAGTTTGATAAGGATCTAACAGAGATTGGAGAGCATGCATTCTATGGTTATCAAACAGACTGCAATAAACTTACAAGTGTGACTATCCCCAATAGCGTAACGACGATTGGAGATAGGGCATTCGCTTATTGCTACAGCCTTACAAGTGTGAATATTCCTAATAGCGTAACGACGATTGGAGGTAGTGCATTCCTTAATTGCGACAGCCTTACAAGTGTGACTATCCCCGATAGCGTAACGACGATTGGAGCGCAGGCATTCTCTTATTGCAAAAGCCTTACAAGTGTGACTATCCCCGATAGCGTTGAGACGATTGGAAAGAGTGCATTCAGTGGTTGCTACAGCCTTAAAGAGTTTAAGGGTAAATTTGCTGCGGATAATGGTCGTTGTTTGATTATGGATAATACTATTATCGCGTATGCTGACGCATCTGGCACTATATATACTATTCCCGATAGCGTAACGACGATTGGAGGATATGCATTCGCTTATTGCAACAGCCTTACAAGTGTAACTATTGGCAATAGCGTAACGACGATTGGAGAGAAGGCATTCTATAATTGCGACAGCCTTACAAGTGTGACTATTGGCGATAGCGTAACGTCGATTGGAAATAGTGCATTCTTTTCTTGCAACAGCCTTACAAGTGTGACTATTGGCAATAGCGTAACGACGATTGGAGATTATGCATTCTATGGTTGCGACAGCCTTACAAGTGTGACTATTCCTGATAGCGTAACGACGATTGGAGAGGAGGCATTCTCTTATTGCAGCAGCCTTAAAACAGTATATTGCAAGCCAACAACACCGCCAGCAGGAGGTAGCTATATGTTCTACTACAATGCATCTGGCCGCAAGATATATGTTCCCGCAGGCTCTGTGGATGCATATAAGGCAAAAGAGTACTGGAGTGACTACGCCGATTATATCTTTGCCGAGTAGTAGTCGCTGGGCATAGTTGCCTAAAAAGTTTAGCGCGGGTATCGAAAGGTACTCGCGCTAAACTTTAATAAATGAAGAAACCTAACTACTCCCCTCTGAAGCTTGGTGCTTATCTCTCCCTCGGGAGCTCGTGGTCTACTTCTCCTTCTGGAGCTCGTCGAGCTCGGCAACCACAAAGTTGCTGCCTCCGATAAAGATGGCATCCGTGGGCTCGGCAAGGCTGCGGGCGCGGACTACGGCCTCCTTGACCGTAGGCTGGCACTCGAAGTCGAGACCGAGGTTTGTGGCTACGGCGGCGATATCCTCCACGGGGCGGGCACGCTCGATAGAGGCGCGCGTGAAGATGTAGTGTACGCGCTTAGGAAGCAGAGGCATAATCTTGTCGAGGTCCTTCTCGCGGGCAAAGCCCATAACGGCAATCACGCGCTCGTGCTCCAGTGCGTCGAGCTGTGCCGCCACGTAGCGCATACCATCGGCGTTATGTCCCGTGTCGCACACGGTATATGGCTCGCGGGCAAGCACCTGCCAGCGACCCGTGAGGCCTGTGGCTGCGGCGGCCGTGGCGAGACCCTGACGGTGGGCGCGGCGCGATATGGTGAGGGGTGTATGCTCGGCGAGGAAGTCGGCAGCGGCACATACAGTGACGATGTTGTGACGCTGGTAATCGCCCAAAAGGTCGATGTCGAGCTCGTAGCCGCGGCCGTCGCGCTCGCGCACGAGGCTGAAGTGCTGGTTGTCGTTGTCGAAGTGCTCGACGCCCTGGAGCGTCCACTCCTGCTCGGCAAACAGCAGACGCGAGTTAAGCTCCTCGGCACGTCGCTCAAAGACGTGGTTACAGCTATCGTCGCGCTGGCCGATGATCACGGGCACGCTCTTCTTGATGATGCCAGCCTTCTCCGAGGCTACCTCCTCGATGCTGTTGCCGAGGAACTCGGTATGCTCGAGGCCGATGTTCGTCACGATGCTAAGGATGGGGGTTATGATGTTCGTGGCGTCGAGGCGGCCACCGAGACCTGTCTCGATAACGGCCACCTCCACGTCGCTCTGGTCGAAGTAGTCGAAGGCCATCGCCGCCGTCATCTCGAAGAACGAGAGGTCGAGCTCCTGCATCTTGGCCTGATGCTTATCCACGAAGTTTACGACCTTCTGCTTGGGTATCATCTCGCCATCGACACGTATGCGCTCGCGGAAGTCCGCCAGATGTGGCGAGGTAAAGAGTCCCGTGCGGTAGCCTGCCTCGCGGAGTATCGAGGCGAGCATATGCGACACCGATCCCTTGCCGTTGGTGCCGGCAACGTGGATGGTGTAGTAGTTGCGCTGTGGGTTGCCGAGGTGCTGGCAGAAGGCTGTGATACGCTCTAATCCTGGCTTGTAGGCGTCGCCACCAACGCGCTGGAACGACGGCATAGAAGTGAAGAGAAACTCGAGTGTCTGTGAGTAATTCATAATATTTAGATTTATGTTGTTTGTCCGTAATTGTTAGTCAACGAGGTGATTGCGCTTGCGTGTGCGGTAGGCAACGTAGTATAGTAGCGATAGTATGGCAACGTATGTGGCGATGCGAGCGATCCAGTCGCCGTAGCGCACATAGATCGTACTATCGGTTCGAAGCTCGAGGTTGGCCGTGAGCACACCCTCCTCGTCCCACTCGAGCCTATCACCTATGGTTGTGCCTAAGGGTGAGATGAATCCCGAGATGCCGGTGTTGGCACTGCGAGCAATCGCGCGGCGGCACTCTATGGCGCGCAGACGGCAGAAGTCGAAGAGACGCTTATGCCCCGGGGTATTGCCCCACCAGCCGTCGTTCGATATGACGCCCATCACTTCGGCACCTTCGCGTGCAAAGCCCGTGAAGAACTCGCCGTAAAGGCCCTCGTAGCATATCGCAGGGCCTATCAGAACATCCTGATTCTCGAATACCTTGTACTCCGTGCCCCAGCCGAGCTGCCCCGACACGCCACCGAGGTCTACCTCAAAGGCATCGAAGAGACTCTTTAGCGGCACGGCCTCGACGCCGATAACCAGACGCCCCTTGTGGTAGATATCCTCCACCTCGCCCGCCGACGAACAGAGCAGAGCCGAGTTGAAGTGGTCGTACCAACCGCGTATGTCGCTATGGCGTGCCGTTTCGGTACGCTTGTGCTCGCCGTAGTAGCGTGTGGTGGATGCGCCCATAACTACCTTAGTCGCAGACTCTATGTCGAAGATGTGATCCATAAGCGGCGTCACTATGTCGAGGTTCTCTTCATCCACCGAGCCCGACAGATAGGCGAGTGCCGACTCGGGCATAAGCACGAACGATGCCGTGGCAGGTACCTCGCCCATAAGACGATAGACATCGTCCACAGGGTTGAACTTATTAGCCGCAGCGCGCTCATCCTCGTAGCACGGGATGTTGGGCTGGATTACCGATATCTCCGCCGTGCGTGTTGAGGGGGTGTAGCTATAAAGTATTATGAGCGAGGCTACTATCGGCAGTAGTGTGATTATGGCAGCGCGCACCTTTGCTGTCGTTGTGCGCGAGCGTAGAATCTCGAAGATAGCAACATTGGAGCATAGCACCCAGAGCGTGCCGCCGAAGATACCGGTGTACTCGTACCACTGCACTGCCCACACGTCGCCCGAGAAGCCGTGGCCCAAGAGCAACCACGGGAAGGTCATCACGTCGGCCGAGTTGTAGGCCCACTCGGTGGCAATCCAGATCGCGACAAGGAGCGTGTAGGCCAATGCACGCGGACCACGTTTCGAGACGTAGTGGTAGGTCATAAAGGCACAGAGGTTGTAGAACGTGCCCACGACACCTGCGGCGATGGGACCTATGGGTGCTGCAATCCACACCCACCATATCGTTGCGGCGTACCAGAGCATAAAAGCGAGCGATGCCCAGCCACACATACGCCACCAGTCGCGTGCCGACGATGTGTAGTTCTCGCTGATGATCATTAGCGGTATAAGGGCCACGAGGAGCGTGAGACCTGTCCCCACGAGCCATCCTGCCGAGAGCAGGACCACGCTGAGGAGCACGAGTAGCAGTCTATGTGTTGATGAGTTGCTTTGCATTGATGTCGATAATTAATGTGTAACATTACTATATCAGCCACAAATTTAATAAACATTTGTCAATATGCAACCCCCCTATGATAGAAGTTTCGCACTTTATTCGTACCTTTGCCAAGTAATACGGTTGCTATGTATTTTAGAGAGTTTGAAATAGATGAGCGTTCGGGCTTAGTGCTCGAGGGTGGAGGAATGCGCGGAGTATTCACCTGTGGCGTGCTCGATTCGCTGATGGATCGTGGCATACGTTTTCCCTATACGGTGGGTGTAAGTGCTGGTGCGTGCAACGGTCTGTCGTATATGTCGGGGCAGCGGGGTAGGGCGAAGTACAGCAACATAGACCTCTTGGAGAAGCACCACTACATAGGCTTTAAGCACCTGCTGCTCAAGGGTAACATAATGGATTTCGACCTTCTATTCGACGAGTTTCCCAACCGTATCATCCCTTACGACTATGAGGCGTATGCCCGCACGGAGGAGCGTTTCGAGATGGTGACGACGGATTGTCTCACGGGACGCGCCTGCTACTTCGAGGAGAAGCGCGACCCGAAGCGCATCATCGATATCGTCAAGGCCTCGAGCTCGTTGCCCTTCGTCTGTCCCAAGACGCTGGTCGATGGACGCAAGATGCTCGATGGCGGTATCAGCGACTCCATCCCCGTGGAGCGTGCCCGTGAGCTCGGTTACGACCGCTTGGTTGTGGTGCTCACGCGTAATCGTGGTTATAGGAAGAGGGATCGTAGCTCCTTCGTACCGCCGATTTACTATCTCCGATACCCCGCCTTGCGTAAGGCTATACGTCTGCGTAACCTTATATACAACAAGCAGATAACCCACGTCGAGGAGCTCGAGGAGCGTGGCGAGATACTGGCCATCCGTCCCGAGCGACCGATAGAGGTCGACCGTATGGAGCGCGACACGTCGAAGCTCTTGGCCCTCTATGAGGAGGGATATGCCCTCGCGACGCAGATAGATTTCCGTGTAAAGGGGTGTGGGAGCGATAAATAGCCGCTGTAAATTTTGTAAAAAAGAGCAATTATACTATCTTTGCAAATCGCATTTACGAAGTATGGCCAATCAGCAGAACATAGCGAACGACCTTAGGTGGCATCAGCGAGTGGGGCTCGAGGTGCTGTGGGGCGTGTGCCGCGCGTTGAACTACTCGCCGCGCTGGTTCCGTTTCTACGTGCTGCGCCCACTCTTTTACGCCATCCTCGTTGTCGTGCGCTATCGCCGTAGTGTGATCCTCGAAAACCTCGAGCGTTCGTTCCCCGAGAAGTCGGAGGCGGAGCGTAGACGTATAATGCGCGGATTCTACAACACGTTAGCTGAGGTCATCGTCTGCACAATATGCCTTGCGGGTGCAACGCCCGAGCACGACCCCGACCTTATCTCGTGGGCCAATGGCGAGGAGCACCTGAAGCGCACGAAGGGTCGCGACTGGGTGGCTATGGCTTCGCATTTCGGCTCGTGGGAGTATTTCCTGCTCTGGTGTTGGTATAATACGAGTGATACGTTCTTAGCTGTGTATCATCCACTTAGGAGTGTTGTGTTTGAACATTTCTATCGCCGTCTGCGTAACCTCGCACCCACAATCATACGCACCCCTATGAAGGAGACCCTGCGCTACTACCTGCGTAATCGCGGTCAGGGTAAGGGCGTCATCCTCGGCCTTATCTCGGACCAGAGCCCAAATATGCGTCCCGATACCGAGTGGTTCCGATTCCTTAACCAAGATACCGCCTTTGTCGAGGGTGGCGCAAAGTTTGCCACTCGATTCCATATACCGGCCTACTTTATCAATGTAAAGCGTTTGGCTCCAGGTCGTTACGAGGTGCGCATGGACGAACTATACGACGGCGTTGAGGATATCTCGGAGGGTGAGTTTACGCGCCGCTATGCACGTGCATTGGAGGCGATGATACGTGAGACTCCCGAGCTGTGGATGTGGTCGCACAAGCGTTGGAAGCATACGCCCGAGAAGCAGGCGGCGAAGTACGGTATCGAGAAAAAAGTTGCAAAATAGAACATTTTGCGAGAAAAAGGTGGATATTTGGGGCGTTGTGCCAGAAAAAGAGTATCTTTGCACCTCGTTAAGTGAAGTAAGAGATTATGGATATAGTCATCACCTACGTCAACGGACTCGACCCCGTGTGGCAAAAGGAGTACGAAAAATATACCAACACACCCATCGTGGAGAAGCGTTTCAGAGATTGGGGAACGCTCCGCTATCTGTTCCGTGGCATAGCCAAGAATATGCCCTTTATCCGTAGGGTCCACCTTGTGGTATCGGGCGAGAGTCAGGTGCCCGAATGGCTCAATAGGGAGGAGGTTAACGTCGTGTTACATAAGGATATAATTCCCGCCCAGCTGTTGCCCACGTTCAATTGTAATCCCATCGAGATGCACCTGCAAAACATCGAGGGCCTGGACGAGGAGTATCTCTACTTCAACGACGACATTTTTCCTCTTTTGCCGTGTAAGCCTACGGACTTCTTCCGTGGTGGTAAGGGTGTGATTCGTATGAGCCGTCATCTCTTCGTTTTCGATATGTTCAAGCAGATATGTCGCAACTCCAACCGTGTGGCATACAAGGCTTTAGGTCGCTGTCCCTCGCCCTTCTTCCTTCGTCCGCAGCACGTCTGCACGCCGATGCTTCGTAGCGAGGTGCAGGCCGTCTACAACATCGCGAAGGATGAGATTTTGGGCTCGATGACAACGACACGTTCGGGCAAGAATCTAAATCAGTACCTCTTCCTCGACTATATGTATCTTAGGGGTAAGATCATTAACGAGAGACTATCCAAAAAGCACTTCTCGGTTGGCGTGGTCTCGGCCAAGAAGCTCCGTCAGTTTATCGAGGAGCCCACGCATAAGCTCACCTGCGTGAACGATGTGCAGCTCACGGAGGAGCGTTATGCGGAGCTACGCACGGCTCTGCTCGAGGCTTTCGAGCGGGCCCTGCCCGAGAAATCGAAATTCGAGATATAGAAAAAAGGATTGCACGTGCAATCCTTTTTTTGTGTGCCCCTGCGGCTATTTAAATAGGGCGATAAGCTTAGTTATCATCTGCGAAACAATCCACACGTCGGAGTTGCCGCGAACCTTCGCACGTCGTACAGCCTGCGCCAACCACGGATACTCCTTGTAGAGACTGAGACCGTAGAACGTTGAGTACCAGCCTGCCTGAATGGCGATATCATCTAATATCGAGGCTACGGGGTTCCTATCGGCGGGAATGTCGTGGTATTTCTCGTAGAGGTCGAGGAAGTTTATGGCATACTCTCTCTTGCGCTTCTTGCGCTGATGGCCCGTGAGGGCATTGGGGTTACCCTTGCGGTAGTGGTAGACATCCTCGTCGAGATAGGCTATGCTCTGCGCGTAGCCCACAAGCTGGGTCGAAACGTAGCAATCCTCAGCATAGCCATACTTAGGCACGTGGATGGTGTGCTCATAGTAGAGGCCACGGCGCACACACTTATTACACAGCGTGCCAAACGAGCGGTGGTTATACATATTACGTACATACGTGGCTCGTTCGCTCGATACATACGCGCGCTCCTTCTTTACGCTCGAGCGCGATGGGTACTCCTTGACGTAGTTGAAGAAGACGATGTCGGCATCAGTCTCCTCGATCTTTTGGGCAACCTTTGCGATGGAGTCCTCCGAGATCCAGTCATCCGAGTCGACGTGGTAGATGTAGTCGCCCGTGGCGTTGTCTATGCCCGTACGACGTGCTGCGGGGAGGCCACCGTTGGGCTTGTGTATAATCTTTATCTGCTCCTTACGATTGGCATACTTTTGTTCGATGAGCTCCTCGAGAAGTTCAATCGAACGGTCCTTCGTGCCGTCGTTTACGAAGATAAACTCGATGTGGGGGTACGACTGCGATAGTAGCGACTCGGCGCACTCGACGATATATTGCTCGACACCATATATCGGTGCGATGATAGATATGCGTACTGGTTTATTGGTCATAGCATTAATCTTTTTTAAGTCTGCCGCTCTGGAGCTTGTACTCGTACGAATGTCGGCCCTCGGCGCGAAAGTCGGCGTGGTAGCGGTTGAGCACCTCGCGGAAGATCTCGTCGTACTGCGGAATGAAGAGGTCGTTCTGTGCACGGAGGTTTGCGATTATCTCCTCGGCGAGCTTCGTGGTGATGCTGAGGTCGTTGGCTCCGTTATAGAATGCCGTGCCCTTTATCGAGCCGGGCGACACGTTGAGGATGCGGTTTGATGTGCCAGCCATCTCGAGCTCGACGTTGACGCTCTCGATAAATATCTTAAGTGCGGCCTTCGATGCCCCGTAGACGGCAAAGAGCGGCGAGGACATAAAGCCCGCAATGCTGCCCATAACACCGAGGTATAGAGGCTCACGCTCGAGCAACCTCGGGTAGAAGTGGTGGATAATGCGGATGACGGCGGTGGTGTTGACGCTGAGGCTGTCGACGATATGTTGCTCGTCGACGTCGGCAAAGTGTGCCAGACGGCCGAAGCCCGCGGTGATCATCACGGTGTCGACATTGGCGAAGCGGTCGAAGAGCGCGAAGTCGCCGTCGCGAAGGTCGAACTCATACTGCTCGAACTTTTCGCACGCGTACTCCTCCACCACGCGTGCACGGTCGACGATGTGAATCTTCGAGTATGCCGCATCGCGTGCCAGGAGCGTGGCGATGGCGAGGCCTATGCCGTTGGCTCCGCCTACAACGAGAGCCTCTCTCATAGCTCGAAGAAGTTTTTGCGGTTGTCGAACTGCTCCATAACGTGGGCCATAGCTATGCTCTGCGCCGGGGTGAGGCGTGCCGACGAGCGGCGATTGATGATACACGACACAAACTCCTGAATCTCATATCTCAAGCCCGGCTCATCCCACTTATAGAAGTACTTTTTATTGCGATTCTGGTCCTCATACCTAAGCTCGAAGTAGTCGGTCTTCCACCACGGCGAGGGGACATAGGCGTAGCCCTGCGTACCCGAGATTACGAGGTTGCCCTCGGTCTTTACTCCGAGGCCCAACTGGAACGAAGCCACGGCACTGGGGTAGCGCATAATGCCTCGCGTGTAGACATCGACGCCATTCTGATTCATACGGCTGTAAAGATTGATATTCTCGTAGTCGGTGCCGAGGAGCTTGATTATAGGCAGCAACGGATACGATCCCATCTCGTGCATCGAACCACCGGCCTCGTTGGGGTCGAGCTCGCGGCGTAGCTTATCCTCGCCCCAGAGCTTCGACTCCGAGGCGTCGATACCTACGACATCGCCGATAAGGCCGCTCTTGATGAGTGTTATGAGGTGGTTGAACGCCGGGCAGTAGGCCGTCTTGTTGGCCTCGAGGAGCACCAAACCACGCTCCTCGGCCAGAGCGTAGAGCTCCTCGGCCTCGCAGCCACGGAGCACCATCGGTGTCTCGCACAACACGTGGCGACCCTGCTCTAAGGCGTACTTCGCCTGTGCATAGTGGGCAAGGTGGGGCGTGGCAATATATATGGCGTTGGATCTGTCGACTAACTCCTCGAAGCTGTTGCAGATGAGCTCCTTGTTGTTGGTCAACCCCTCGGCTGCCTCGCGGTTTATGTCGTAGAGACCGCTAATGTGTGCGGCGTCGACCTTCGATACTTCGCCCAAGAAACGCGTTGCGATGCGGCCGCAGCCCACAACGCCGATGTTGATGATTACCTCGCTCTCGGCACGTAGCATCGTCGACGATACCCCCTCGGTGCGAGGCAGGTAGACCACCTTGCAGTACTCGCTCAGGTAGTCGAACTTACCCTCCCAGTCCGAGCCGATGGCGAAGATGTCGACGTCGTAACGCTGGATGTCGTCGATCTTCTGACCCACGTAGTCCTCGATGATGATCTTGTCGGCAATGCCCGTGGCGCGTATTGCCTCGACGCGCTCCAAGACATTATCCCTCACGTTGAGCTTGCCGCGCTCGCGGTCGAAGCTGTCGTTCGTAACGCCGACGATAAGGTAGTCGCCTAAGGCCTTAGCCCTGCGTAGAAGGTTTAGATGACCCTCGTGAAGCAGGTCGTATGTTCCGTATGTAATAACTTTTTTCATTCCTCTTATGCTTTGCCGTAAATCTCCTCGCGGTACTCCTGGCAGTGGATGCAACGCTTTATCACCTCGTCCGATGGTATCTCGCGCCAGTTGCCGTATACGTTGGTTAGGTAGCTGTCCATATCCTTCGGCACGGGGTATTCCCTACCCTCGAAGCGAGCCTTCGTGAGCGGTAGCGTATCCTTCATAAAGAAGGTGTGCTTGGCCCAGCCCGTACCTAAGGTGTAGTGATACTCGCCGCTCGGGTTTATAAGGCCGATGAGCCTGAGTAGTGGGTTGAGTATGCCGAGGCATAATAGCTCGATAAGGCGGATGAGTGGCTTGCGTAGCCATCCCGCGCGGATATACGAGGTTAGGTGCTGGAGGTTGTTGTAGACGACCGTAGCCACGCGTGCCGCAAAGTAGCTGGTACGCTCGATGGCAAAGATGTCGAGACCTACGCCTGCCCAGCGATAGTAGTCGTAGCGACGGTTGACCACGCGCACACGACCCTCGCGCTTGCGAAACTTTCCAAACGTGTTGACATACTCCACGTCGCTCTCTGTGCAGTGGAATACAAACTCCTCGCTTTGGAGCTTTAGCAGGATGCGCTTGAGTCGCTTATAGTCGCGCTTAAGCAACACAATATCAACGTCATCATCCCACGGAATAAACCCCTCGTGGCGTGCTGCGCCGAGCAGTGTGCCCGAGCTCAACCACCACGGAATATTGTTCTTCTCGCAAATCTCGGCCACCACATCTATCATCCTCACAAGCTCCAATTGGTCTCTTCTTAGGAGCGATCCGTCGGGGTTATACTTCTCGCGTAGTTGTCGTGCCTCAGCCTCTGTCAGCCTCTTTTGGGTCATTGTTCGTTCAATTAAATTAGGCAAATTTATAAAATATTTTTTTAAAAAACGGATAAATGCCTATCTTTGTATATTATTAGAGTCACTTTTAGAGAAATGGGGCGTTTTGGAGAGATGGTGGCCTTTGGCCTAAACTACGTAACGAAGAGCTTTGGTAACCTTCTGGCTTGGGGTGTGCGCCGAACGACGAGGGTCAAGCCGCGGAGGGTTGTATGCTGGGCGTACAACTTCAAGCAGTATGGCTGTAACCCGCGTTACCTCACTGAGTATCTGCTTGAGAATCACCCCGATTTCGAGGTGTGCTGGGTATTCCGCTCGGGGGTCGATACCTCGCAGGTCGATCCTCGTGTGCGTGTCGTGCGCTTCCGCACGTGGGAGTATCTGAAGATGATGGCTACGGCCGAGTTCCTGGTAACAAATGCACGCACAAACCCCTACCTCATATATTGGCATAAGCGTCCCGAGCAGAAGTATCTGATGCTCTGGCACGGAGGTGTTGCGCTGAAGAGAATCGAGCGCGACGCGGAGAACAAGCTCGGCTATGGTTACGTTCGTAAGGCGAAGATCGACTCGCGCACGGCCGACCTGATGATATCGGGCTGCAGGATGCACACCGAGCTGATACACAACGCCTTCTGGTACGATGGCGAGGTGCTCGAGCGCGGCATTCCGCGTAACGATATATTCTTCGACGGTGCGCGCCACGCCGAATTTCGACGTCGTGTGGAGGAGACCTTCGGCATTCAGCCCGGGAGTTGCATAGTGCTCTATGCCCCGACGTTCCGTCGGAGTATGAGCATCGAGCCCTATCGCATCGACTGGTCGCGAATGCTTGCCGCCCTGCGTCGTCACTATGCTACCGAGCGTGTGAGTGTCATCGTACGTATGCACCCTAACCTCATCGGCAAGGTCGACACCGCGTCGCTTGTGGCCTATGAGGGTGTTGTCGACGGCACGCGCTACCACGATATGCAGGAGCTACTGACGGCGGCCGATATGCTTATCACGGACTACTCGAGCTCGATGTTCGACTTTACGATGCAGCGTCGCCCCTGCCTGCTCTATGCCACCGATGTGGCGCAGTATGATCGCGGTTACTACTTTAACTTCAGGGATTTACCCTATCCGTTGGCCGAGACTGAGGATGAGCTCGTAGCCCTCGTCGAGAACTTCGACGCGGAGGCCTATGCCGCAAAGCTCGAGGAGTTCTTCACGCAGCGCGTGGGTCTAAAGGAGGAAGGGTGTGCGGCGGAGGCGTTGGCCGAGTGGATGGTTAGTCGCGCGCTTGAGGATTAGGTCGGAATTAAACGATAATTGCCTGCACCCGAAGCCCGCACCCGAAGTAATTAGAATGCCCTCCCATAAACAAAGATGCTACCCTCGGATTGGGTAGCATCTTTTGTTTATAGCCATTGTCGTGATTAGCGATAGAAGATCGACGAGATTGACTTGTAGTTATGAACGCGCTCGATGACATCGGCAAAGATGGGAGCAACGCTCAAAACAGTAAACTTGTGAAGATCCTCACCCTCCTTCAACGGAATAGTGTCGGTGGTGATAACCTCCTGAATAGCACTCTCGTTGATGCGGTCGTAGGCCTTACCCGAGAGCACGGGGTGTGTAACGGCAGCACGTACGCTCTTGGCACCACGGTCCATAAGCATATTGGCCGCCATACAGATAGTACCTGCCGTGTCGATCATATCGTCAACGATGATGACGTTGCGACCCTCAACCTCGCCAATAGCGGTCATCGAGCCAACGACGTTAGCCTTAGCGCGCTCCTTGTGCGAGATGATGATGGGGGCCTGGAAGTGCTTAGCATACGACGATGCGCGCTTAGCACCACCCATATCGGGTGAGGCGATCGAGAGGTCGGGAATCTGCAACTTCTGGATGTAGGGCACGAAGATACCCGAAGCGTAGAGCGCATCCATAGGAAGGTCGAAGAAGCCCTGAATCTGATCGGCGTGGAGGTCCATAGTCATCACGCGCTGAACGCCAGCAGCGATAAGCATATTGGCAACCAAGCGTGCAGTGATGGGTACACGCGGACGATCCTTACGATCCTGACGTGCCCAGCCGAAGTAGGGGATAACGGCAATAACCTGGTGTGCTGAGGCACGACGTGCAGCATCGGCCATCATAAGCAACTCCATCAGATTATCCGAGGGGGGGAAGGTTGATTGAATGATAAACACGGTGCAACCACGTATCGACTCGTGGAAGCAGGGCTGGAACTCGCCGTCGCTGAACTGCAAAACGTCTGAGTCTCCAAGCTTAATGCCATACTCGGCGGCAATCTTCTCGGCAAGATAACGTGAACCTCGGCCAGCGAAGAATTTGATTTTGTGGATCGCCATAATATAATTTAAGTAAGGTTGGTTAACTTTTATACAAAAGTAAGGCAAATAAGCCGAATAAACAACTTTTTTGCCTTAAATTTATCAATAATTTGTAAGTGCCTCGTCTATAAAGGTGAGGATCTCTTCGCGTCCTATGGCCTTCTCGCTCGAGGAGATAAACATCGGCGGGAGCTCTTCCCACTGCTCGGCAAGCGTGCGCTTATAGGTTGAGACACTGCGGTTGAGCTGTGCCTGCGAGAGCTTGTCGGCCTTGGTAAAGATGATACCGAAGGGTATGCCGTTTTGACCGAGGAGCTCGATGAAGTTGAGGTCGATCCTCTGCGGCTCGAGGCGTGAGTCGACAAGCACGAAGAGGAAGTGCATCTTCTCGCACTTCAACACATAATCCGTTATGATCTTTGAGAACTCGCCACGTGTCGTCTTCGACACGCGGGCATAGCCATAGCCCGGCAGGTCGACAAGATACCAGCTGTCGTTGATGAGGAAGTGGTTTATGAGGCGTGTTTTGCCAGGCGTACCCGATACCTTGGCTAATCCCTTGATGCCCGTGAGCATATTCACGAGCGACGACTTGCCGACGTTGCTTCGTCCGATGAAGGCGATATCCTTCAGGTCATCCTTAGGCACTTGCGAGATGCGCTCCGAGCTGCATTTAAACTTTGCTTTTATGGTAATGGCCATCTAATTCGTCGTTTTATTTCAAGGCAAAGATACGAAAAAAAGAAAAATTCCCTACATTTGTAGCATTGAAAAAATGTTAAAACCTAAAAAATATGAAAAAAGAGTGGAATGATGTTCGTGAGTTTCACGAGAAGTTTGGCCATCCGGTTGCCAAGGAGCCGAAGATGATGGATAAGAAGCGTGCGCTGTCGCGTGCCAAGTGGATGCAGGAGGAGGTCGCCGAGTTCCTCATAGCCGACAATATCTACGAGCAGGCCGACGCGATGATCGACCTTATGTACTTCGCGTTAGGTACGATGGTGGAGATGGGCCTCGAGGCCGACGAGTTGTTCGATATCGTGCAGCAGGCAAATATGGCAAAGTTGTGGCCCGACGGTAAGCCCCACTACAATCCTAAAGATGGCAAGGTTATCAAGCCCGAGGGTTGGGAGGATCCCGCACCGAAGATTAAGGCATATATCGACTCGGTGATCGCGGCTAAAAGAGGATAGTCACCATTAGAAAGATATTGATTATGAGGAGTATGTTTCAACGTTTCAGTGTGTTGTGTGCGATGCTGATAGTCGTGCTGTCTGTGTCGTCGTGTAAGGAGGACTCCGTTGTGGAGCCCGTGAAGAGTAATATCACGATATATGTCGAGGAGCTTGAGGCTATGCCCGAGGGCGGTACGCTGCGCTTTAACTACGACATTGTGGAGCGTAGCGAGGGTGTGGAGCTCGCGGTAGCGTGCCAGAGCGAGTGGGTGACCGATATCAAGGTCTACGAGTCGTTGGTGGATGTCACGGTGGAGCGTAACACTTCGGATAAGGAGCGCGAGGCGGTGCTCGATCTCAGTTACGGCTCGGAGCATAAGTCGCTCGTCCTCCGACAGCAGGCGTGGCAGGCACCCATCGAGCTCACAATAGATAAGATCGAGGCTACGTCGATAACCATCTCGGTGTCTACGCTCGATGAGTCGACCACGTGGATTGGCCAGATTGTTGGCCGCGAGTGGTTCGATTCGTATACCGAGGAGGAGGTCTTTGCAGAGGATATGTCGTACTATCGTCTTACGGCTAACGAGCAAGGGGTGCCGCTCGAGGAGTACCTGCGTAGCGTGCTGAGCACGGGATCGCACTCGGGTATTCGCATTGCCGGCCTGGACCCTGAGGCTGAATATGTTATGTATGTCTACGGTATGGATGAGTATGGTAATCAGACTACGGAGCTCTACTACGAGGCCTTTACCACAACACCACCATACGAGGGTAATGATGTGGCCTACGACATTAATATCGAGCTCGAGCGTTCGTTGGCAAAGATATCCATCGTGCCGTCGCACGAGGGTGTGGCCTACTACCATAACCTGACGACGCGCGAGCACTTCGAGGAGTGTGGTAGCGATGTCGATGCGCTCGTCGCCGATGTCGTAGCAACGTCGCTCGAGAACTACCTCTACTGGGAGTATACCGAGGAGGAGTTCTTCACCTATAACACCGAGTATTTGGCTACGTCGTATGAGTTCGAGGCGACGGCAAACACCGAGTATATCGTCTTTGCATTCAAGTGGGACGAGGGGCTCGAGCCTCTTAGCGAGGTGTCGTACAAGTGGTTCAAGACCGACGACATCCCGCCCTCGGATAACAAGCTCTCGATGACCATCTCGGACGTCACGCAGACGACATTCTTCATCGAGACCAAGACAACGAATAACGACCCATATACAATCTTTGCAGTCCCCGAGAACGAGATTCGCAAGATGGGTACCGACGACCAGATTTTTAGCTATTTGGTTAAGGAGTATGGTACCGTGGAGCTCGATGTGAACAAGTGCGAGGGTGACGTTGCAGGTACGTTCAGCGGCCTTGAGGCGGGTACGGATTATGCCGTGCTGCTCTTTGGCTACGAGGCTGGCGTGCGCACCACGTCAATCGTCCGTGAGAACATCACTACGGCCGTGGCGGGCGACGTCGAGGCCTGCCTCTACGACGTCGAGGTTAGCGAGGTATCGGATCGCTCAGCACGTGTGGCAATAACGCCTTCGGATTATAGCGTATGGTACTACTGGAACGTATTTGAAAAGTCGATGAGCGAGGAGCAGATCAAGGAGTATATTCTTGATATGTATAACGGCTACTACTACGCCGATTATTGGGAGTTTAGCTACTACGAACTTGCTCAGGGCAGCGTGTCGAGCTACCTATCGCAGCTGCGCCCCGCGACTGATTATAAGGTAGTTGTCGTACCGATGGACCCCTATAAGTTTGAGTATACGGGCTCGTTGCGTAGCGTTGGCGAGTTTAGAACCGACGAGGCTGTTATTGCCGATATCACCATCACCGCAGGCTTTGATGCCTACTACGATGGCGACGAGCTAAACGCCATCGCCAGCGACGACTGGAACTTCAGCCCCTATGCCGGTTATGCCGTAATCCCGATGAGCGTTACCATTGATGGCGAGTCGTCGGGCTACCTCTATACGATCTTCGACTACGTTGAGGGCTTGGACGACCCCGCGAAGTATGACGACAACGTGCTCTTGGATACGCTCTACGAGGTAGGCACATATTGGACACCTGCCTACTTCCGTGGCGAGTGGGACAAGACGTTGATGATTGCCGCCGTGGCATTCGACGCTCAGGGTAACCCGAGCCGCGTCTATCGCGAGTGCTTTGTCTGCACGCGTGATGGTGCCAGCGATGCGCAGGAGTTTATCGACCTTTATATGGGCGGCACGTCGTCGTGTGCGCCATCGGCCCTGACGCCGCGACGATGCGATGTGGAGGGTGCTCCAGAGTGCAAACCTATCCTTAAAAAGGAGTGTCGCCAGAGGGCCATTCGCCTTGTTCGCTAGTAGTATTTGGCGGCGTTTGCAGCCGTTTTAACTCTTTGTAAAGAGCCGACTTGCCAATGGCGAGTGCGGCTCTTTTTTACTATGTAAAATTGTAGGTTCATTGAATTTATTTCTCCAATGAGAAAGTTTGCTATATCTTTGCCCACTGATATAATAAAAGATGTAAAATTGAATATGAAAATTCTTGCGAAAATAATCTCTTTAGCGGCACTTGCTGTGAGTATGGCGGGGTGTAGTGTGGAGATTACCGATACTCCGCAGCGACCCGTGGAGTGTGTTGAGGTGGGCTTCTCTATCCCCACGGACGACACGCGTACGACGATAGCTCCGGATGGTATCACGACACATTGGACATCGGGCGATAAGCTCGCCGTGTGGGCTAAGAGTGGTAGTGGTGACTTTGTCTTTGAGAATACGGTATTCTCGTTGCGCCACTTCTCGGAGACCTACGACAAGGCATTCTTTACGGCAAGCATCGCCGAGATGGAGGTGGACGAGTACACATATATGCTCGCCTATCCCCGCCCCAAGCAGGTGAACGGCACGTTGGCTACCTATACGCTCTCGGCCTCGCAGTCGGGTAAGTATGATGGCATTCACGATATTATGGTTGCCGAGCCGGTCAAGGGCGATGCTCTTACCTCGGCAGGTATGGTGTCGCTCAATACCACTATGCGCCACCAGATGCACGCCATAAAGATTACCATCCCCGAGGGTCGTAACCTCTATGGCTCGCGCTTCTATCGCTTGGAGATCACCTTCCCGGTGGATGTTGTGGGCGATGTGATGATTGATGTGAGCGACCCGAACGAGGCACCAGTTTATTCGAATACCTCGAATGTCGTTACGGTTGAGAGTGCCGAGGGCTTCGATGCTGGCGACGACATCTGGGTATTTGTGCTTCCTGGTACGGTTGAGGGCGACGTCAGCTACCGCGTGCGTGGTGAGATGCGCCACTCTAACGTTGCGACATATGGCCTTGCGCGCGATATGAAGGCGGGCCACGTGACCCCGATACGTATGGCCATACCCGAGATTTACCCCTATTATACCGCTGTGCACTTCTCTATCGACCAAAATAACTTGGGCGAGGATTTCAACTATTTCGACGTATATGATGCAAATGGCACACACATGGGTAAGTTCGAGCGTAATGCAAGTAACAAGTACTCGGTGGCCTACGAGGGTGAGTTCGATGCCGACCAGTACGACAACACCTCGTGGCGCATAGTCTTTGACTCGGAGCACGCCACAGTCGAGACATCGGTAAACCTCGGTAACCTTACGGACTACACGGAGCATACGCGCTGGATGAACGTGCCCTACCTCTTCTCGGAGGATTTCTCGGCGATACCCACATTTAGCGATGGTCACGATAACGTTGCTACGGGTTTTAAGAGTGATACGTATAACGAGTCTAAGATGCTCGATTCGTATGCCTCGGTGCTCGCAGGATGGTCAGGCGGCCGTATCGGTGGCTCGGCAGGACAGTCGATACGCATCTGCTGTCGATTTGAGTCGGGATTGGGTGCTGGTGCCCACTACAAGGGACGCGTTGATACTGCGCCAATTACGACTCTTAAGAGTGGCGTAAATGCCAAGGTGAAGGTTATGTTTGATTATGGTGCGGATAGAGCCGAGTATGGTATAGGCTCGGGTAACCCCACCTTGACGTTTGGTTATACGACTGATACTGGAGCCCTCGCGCCCTCTGGAGACTTGTCGAATATCGTGGTGTCGGCATCCGAGGTAACCAGCCTATCGGGAAGTTTTACAAGCACCTCGTTGTCGCGGAGCGTGACAATCGACGGCTTATCTAATGGCACGCGTCTGTCGTGGCAGTCGGGAACAACTCGTGGAAATTCATTTGCTGGTAATGGTAACTACTGGATATACCTCGATAATATCAAAGTTCAGATTGCCCAGTAGTGTGTTAACACAGGATTATCAATGATAGTAAGTATATAAGAACAAATAAATTAACTAAAACCAATTGATTATGAAAAGACTTTTCACAATTGCATCGCTCGTGGCTCTCACGTTGGCATCGTGTGCCAAGGATGAGATTAAGAGCGAGGAGAAGGGTGAGGGTAGCGTGACGATTGCGTGCAACGTGGCAACCGATGTGGCCGAGACACGTGCAAATGTTAGCTGCACAACACCCGCAGAGGAGGATTTCTCTCTCGTTATCGAGGGTGTATCCTTGGGTTACAAGCAGGAGTATGCTTCGCTTGCCGATTTCGACGAGGAGGCTTACCTCTACAAGGGAACTTACAAGGCTACGGTTGCCGCTGGCGATGTGGCAAACGAGGGCTACGACAAGGCTGCCTTCGTGGGTAGCAAGGAGTTTGTGATCACACCCCGCCAGAATACCGAGGTGAACATCACCGCTACGATTGCTAATGCACTCGTTAAGGTTGAGGTTGCCGATAGCTTCAAGACCTACTTCCCCGGTGGCTATGAGCTTAAGCTCACAACGGCTGCGGGTAACGAGTTCGACGTTACGGCTCAGACCGAGCCCCTCTTTATTGCCCCCGAGTCGTTTACTATCTCAGGTATGGGTACCAAGCAGGCTAACCAGTCGGGCGTTGAGGCTTCGACAATTGCCGTTCCCGAGTATAAGAACGACCAGTTGGAGGCTCAGCACTATTATACCGTGAAGCTCGAGGTGAGCAACGTGGGTCAGGCAACGCTTACCGTTACGCTTAACGACACGATCGTTGAGGAGCAGACGTTCGAGACAGAGCTCAACGATGACGCAGAGTAATAACATATTATATCGCATATAAGTATGAAATCAGTAGTAAGAATGATGAGCATCGCCGTAGTCTTTGCACTCGCGCTCGGTGCTTGTAAGAAGGATAAGGTGGACTATGTCGATAACGTCGGCACAGACACGGAGAATATCGGTTACCTCTCGTTCTCGAGCTTCGAGGCTACGGTGATGGAGGATACCGAGAATATTGCTAACCCTGCGGCTGCAACGCGTGCAAGCGTCGACATCAATACGTTCGACGTGGTTATCACCAACCAGGCTGGTAGCGTTGTGGGTGAGTATAAGTATGGTGAGCTTCCCTCGGAGCCTATCTCGTTGGAGGCTGGCGTATATAAGGTTGCTATGTCATCGGGCCAGATGAGCGGTGCCGCTTGGGAGAGCCCCGTATATGCAGCCGAGAAGGAGTTTACGGTTGTTCGTAAGCAGACTACCGTCGTTAACGACATCGTATGTAAGCTCGCTAACATCAAGGTTACGGTTGCCTACTCGGCAGATATCGCCGAGAGCCTCGATCCCGCGTACACCACAATGACCGTGGCGTTGAAGGATAACAACCTGCTCTACGCGATGAACGAGGAGCGTGCCGGTTACTTCAAGCCCCTTGAGGCAACCAACACTCTGGAGCTTACGCTCAGTTGCCGCTATAAGGGTCAGGATAAGGATATCATTATGACCAACTCTATTGCTAACGTTAAGGCTGCCCAGTGGCGTAAGATCAACGTCGTTATTCAGCACGCTTCGGATGGTACAGCTACTATCGGTATCGTTTGCGACACTTGGACCTACGATGAGACTATCGTGTTCGACACCTCTGCCTTTCTGATGGAGGAGGTTATTCCCGATGACACAGATATGCCCGAGATCGTATGGGAGGGTCACGACCTTAGCCAGCCCTTCGAGCTTACCGACGATATGTTCGATGGCGATGGTAACTTTACCTCGAACATCAACCTCGACATCACCTCGAAGAGCGCGATTGCCTCTATCGACGTGAAGGTTAGCTCGGACAATGCCGACTTTACGAAGGTCTACTCGGAGCTTATGCCTCTGGATGTAGATATCTGCGACGGCTCGGTATCGAACGCCATCCTCAAGATGATGGGTTATCCTACCGACGCTAAGGGTGCCACAAGCACACGCATCAAGCTCGCATCGCAGGTTGAGATGCTCACATCGTGCGAGGGTACCCACTCTTATGAGATTACCGTTACGGACGTAAACGGCCGTACTTCGACCGTGACGCTTGCCGTCAAGTATGGTCAGAACGTTGCTCCTACGATTGTATGGGTTGGTTACGACATCAACAAGCAGCAGACCTACTTCAGCGGTATGACTTGTGACTTGAAGGTTACAGCACCTCTTACAATCGCCGATTTCAAGGTTAAGATTATCTCTGATACGCTTACTCCCGAGGAGTTGGCAGGCGTTGGCCTTGCTGGTGAGTTCAGCCTTGTCAACGACACTCAGTTCTTCGATTCGTTGAAGAATCTCGGCTTCCCCACAGGCGACGAGGTGAAGGGTAAGACAGAGGTTGACTTGAGTATCTCGAACTTCCTTGGCGTGCTTGCAATGCTCGGTTCGGGTGATCATAACTTCGAGATGTCGGTTACCGATGCTGAGGGTAACGTTACAACAAAGACCGTAATGTTGCACTTTGAGTAATGATAGCATAATTAATGTATAAGGAGATTATGACTATGAAGAAGATATTAGCATTAGTTAGCGCAGTGCTCGTGTTGGCATCTTGCGCAAAGGATATGGAGCCCCAGATCGAGATGGGTATGAACGAGGGCGCAATGCGCTTCGGTCTTACGATGCAGTCGGATGTTAGGGCTGATCAGAATATCGTTATCAAGATTTATAAGGTTGCGGGTGAGGATAAGACCCTCGTGCGTCGCTATACCTCGCTGGCAGATATCCCTGAGTACCTCACGCTTCTCGGTGGTAACTACTTGGCATCGGTTCAGGTGGGTGAGAAGAGCGTTGTGTCGTTTGACGAGAAGTGCTACGCTGGCGAGCAGGCCTTCACCATCACCGGTGGCTCGGTTACGCCCGTTACGGTTGACTGTAAGCTCCTCTCGACGATTGCTCGCGTTGAGTACGATGCTACGGTTGCCGATAAGTTGAAGGCTGGCTACTCGACTACGGTAGCTGTTGCCGAGAGCTACGACCAGTCGGCCGTAAACACTGGCGATATCCACTCGTTGACATATACCGAGACTAAGGATGGCTACTTTATGATGCCCGTGGATCAGACCTCGCTCGTATGGCACTTCGAGGGTACCTCTACCGAGGATAAGAAGATTGTTAAGGAGGGTAAGATCGAGAACGTTAAGCCCGCAGCGAAGTACACCATTTTGCTCCGCTACTCGAAGGATGCTAACGGCTCGGTTCAGATCACTGCAACGGTTGACGAGAGCGTTGAGGTCTTCGACGACAATATCTCGTTCAGCCCCGATCCTACGATCATCGGCGATGGCTTCGATTTGACCGAGGAGCAGCTCTCAACTACCGCATCGCGTACCTATAACATCACATCGCTCGCGTCTATTAAGACTATGAGCATCGAGGCTGATGGCGCAGAGTTTGACCTTATCAACAACGCTCCTGCAGGTGTTACCGTCTCGAAGATCAGCGATACAAGCTATATGGTAACCATCGCCGAGGCATTCTTTGCAAATGTTACTGCTGGCCACAACACCATCGCGTTCCACGTTGAGGATGTCGACGGCGGTAAGCTCACTAAGGAGATCGCCTACAACGTTCAGGGTGTTATGCCTTTGGCTACCTCGGATTACGATCTCTGGTTCGGTAACGTTACGTTCAAGGCTAACGTCGTTGATGCGTCGGCTTCGTCTGTAAAGATCGCTTATCGTGCAAACGGTGGTGCTTGGACCGAGGTTGCAGCTACGGCTGCTGGCGAGGGCATCTACACGGCTACGGGTTCGAACTTCGCTGCCGAGAAGAACTACGAGTATAAGCTCATCGTAGGTGGCGCAGACTCGGGTAAGATGCTTGCTCACGCTACGGCTGCTGGTGCCCAGATTCCTAACGGCGATATGGAGTCGTGGAGCGTGGTAAATGATGTTGTATATCCCTATGCTGCTGGTGCTTCGCCCTTCTGGCTCACGGGTAACGACGGTGCTAAGATGGCAGGTGCCACTCTTACTAAGTCATCTACGGATGTACGTCCCGGTTCAGCAGGCTCATACTCTGCACACCTCAAGTCGCAGTTCGCTTCGGTTATGGGTATCGGTAAGTTTGCCGCAGGTAACCTCTTCGTGGGAACGTTCTCGATGAGCGGCCTCGATGGTACCGTAAACTTCGGTCGCGACTTCAACTTCACGGCTAAGCCTAAGAGTATGTCGTTCTGGATGAAGCATAACGAGGGTACTATTGATAAGGGTGCCGGTACTCCTTCGGAGGCAACAGGTACGGATAAGGCTACGATTATGGTGATTATCACCAACTGGGATACTCCTTATGCCGTGAATACGAAGGATCAGTCGACATTCTTCTCGATGTCGGATCTCGCAACGATGGATGGCGTCATCGGCTACGGTTATATCGAGAAGCGCGAGTCGGCTACCGACTGGAAGGAGTACACCATCAACATTACCTACCGCGAGGATATGAAGAACGAGAAGCCTAAGAAGCTCGTTGTATCGTTCACTCCTTCGGGCTTTGGTGACTACTTCACCGGTTCTACCGAGTCGTGGATGTATGTCGATGATATCGTCTTGAACTACTAATAACACTCGAGATAGTGGCAACGTTGGTTGCCACTATCTCTATACCTTTTTTCGATGAAGAAATTATACTTAACCCTTGTGTGTCTCTCGGTGGCTTTTGTGGCTATGGCCGAGGAGCCTGAGGGTGACGCTATTGTTACCTACGACGTGGAGAGCGACGAGGTACTCACGCCCAACGAGGCGCGCAAGCTCCGTGGCTTCTCTACCGATATCAACTTCGTGCCTCGTGGCCAGTGGATATTCGGAGGTACTGCTTCCTACTCGGCACATCAAAATGTCGACTACAAGCTCGCCATCGTCGATAATATCAACTCCGAGGGCTATACCGTGAAGGTCAGCCCGATGATTGCCTATGCGCCGTGGAAGAATATGGCCGTGGGTCTACGCTTTGGCTATGGCCGTTCGCTGCTGGCGTTGGATAGCGCGGCACTGTCGTTTGGCGACGAGGAGTCGGGCATAAACCTCAGTGTCGACTACTTCCACCAGCTCAAGCATAGTTATACGGGTACGATCTTCTGGCGTCCGTATATCCCGCTTGGCCGCAGTAATCGCTTCGCAATCTTTGCAGAGGTGCAGCTCAATATGACGGGTTCGCAGTCGAAGATCGTTGCCGAGGATGGCGTTGTGGATCAGTACCAGAACTATCGCGGCACCTACTCCGAGAGTATCGGTGGGTCGGTCGCTCTGCAGCCCGGTATCGTGGCATTCATCACGAATAACACCGCGTTGGAGCTATCTATTGGCGTCTTTGGTATTGGCTATGAGCGTACTACACAGCTCAAGAACCAGATTGAGGAGGCAGTCGTGGAGTCGAGTAATATGAATTTCAAGGTCAACCTTCTGTCGATTGGCTTTGGCGTGTCGTTCTACCTATAAACGTTGAGCAACTATGAAGAGAATAATACTACTACTTTTGGCGGCTCAGTTTACTTTTGCGGTGGCGCGTGCCCACGAGCCGGTGGCGATGGAGTCTCGCTCGGCGATTGAGGCTGCGGTGGCGGCTGCGGAGATTAGCGCGACGCCAGTTGTCGCCCCTGCGTCGGATGACCTCACGGAGCGAAAGCCGTTCTTGCCTACGGGTAGGCGCGTAGATCGTCACGTGGATAGAAATAAGTTTGTGTATAAGGGCGAGGTGATGCTCGGTATTGCGGCGTCGTACGGTACGTTGGACGCCTCTGATGCCGATATTATGCTCCTTGTCGACGATGTTGACTTCGGCCTTCGCCGTACGCAGGTGATGCCCTATGTGGCATTCTCGTATCGCGATAACCGCTCGGTGGGTCTGCGTTTCGGCTATGAGTACCTCAACGGCGAGCTCGGAAACTTGGGCCTTGCACTCGGCTCGGGAGCCGATCTGTCGTTCTCGTTGTCGGATATCGAGCTTGAGAGCGAGAACTACGCTTGGTCGCTCTTCCATCGCAACTATATCGGCCTTGATCGCCGTGGTATCATCGGTGCTATCCTCGAGACGGAGCTTATGGTAAAGACCGGAACCTCGTCGTTTGCGATGGGTAAAGGTGAGGATATCAACTATGCGGAGAATAAGAATTTTGCCGCTCGACTCAATTTTAACCCCGGTATCGCCGTTTATGTCTTCCCGGAGGTGTGTGTCACCGTCACGGTGGGCATCGGCGGCCTAAGGTACAATCAGGTGCGCCAGTGCGATGCCTACGGTGTGGAGACGGGACGCAGAGACTTCTCGGCACTGAAGTTTAAGTTCAACGTGGCCGATATACAGATAGGTATCGTGGCCCACTTGTGGAACAAAAAGAAGTAACGGCTATGACTAAGTTTTTTAGATATATGTTTGCGGCTGTGGCAACATTGTCGCTTGCGTCGTGCATCGAGAACGATGTGCCCTATCCCGTCGTTAAGCTCGACATTCTGAGCCTCGCGGCCGAGGGCCTACGTTCGGAGCCTGTGATTGATGCTACGGCTCATACGATCGACCTTGAACTCGAGGAGACTACCGACATCCGTAACGTGCATATCACGGAGGTTGTGATGAGCGAGGGTGCTAAGGCGGATGTGTCGTTCCCCGGCTACTTCGACCTTCGTCACCCGCTCTACGTTACGCTCTCGATGTATCAGGAGTATGAGTGGACCATCGCTGCCGAGCAGAACATCGAGCGTTACTTCCGCGTCGATGGCCAGATTGGCGAGTCGATTATCGACCCGATAAGCCATATCGCTACTGCGTATGTGCCTATGGATACGGACCTTAGCAATATCAGTATTGAGGCCATTAAGCTCGGCCCGAAGGATATTACCTCATATACGCCCGACCCTATGTCGCTCGTCTCGTTCGAAGATACCGTGCGCCACGTGACTATAACGTATCACGGCGATATCGAGGAGATGTGGACGCTATGCGTAATACCTACGGATGTGGAGGTTGAGTTCTCGGCCGTCGATGCGTGGGCTAAGCGCATATGGCTCTATGCTGAGGGTCGTAGCGGTGCCGACTTAGGCTTTAAGTATCGCGTGGCGGGTAGCGATGAGTGGCTCTCGGTGAACGACCTTACGATCGACGGCGGTAGCTTCTCGGCCTGCATCACGGACCTCGAGCCGCTCACTACGTACGAGGTTGTTGCCTTCTCGGGCGAGAACTTCACGGAGGTGGTTACGGTGACCACCGAGGATACCTTCACGCTCATTAATGGCGGTATGGAGGATTGGTCGGTGATTGGCGGTATCGTATATCCCTATGCCGAGGGCAGCGAGCCATTCTGGGGCACGGGTAACGACGGTGCCGCTATGGCAAGCACCACGCTTACGGAGCCTACTTCGGATGTGCGCCCCGGTAGTGTGGGTAGCCGTGCAGCATCGTTGCAGTCGAAGAAGGCAGCGTTGATGGGTATCGGTAAGTTCGCCGCGGGCAACCTCTTCCTCGGAGAGTTCGGAGGCTTGGTTGGCCTCGACGGTTTGGTTAACTTTGGTCGCCCCTCTACCGCACGCCCCGTGGCATTGCACGGCTGGGTGAAGTACAACTGTGGTGCTATCGACGAGCTTGGCCGCGTTCCTGCGGCACGTCCCGACCTCGAGAAGGGTCAGAACGACGAGGGTCAGATTATGATCGCCGTGGGTAACTGGACCGCGGAGGAGTATGGCGGAAGCCATGAGTGCCCCGTTGTTGTGAATACGAAGGACGAGAGCACCTACTTCAATAAGAGTGGTAAGAATGTCATCGGCGTGGGTGAGATGATCCTCACCGAGTCGACCGATGGCTGGATGGAGTTTACCCTCCCGCTCGACTATCGCTCAACGAGCGAGGTGCCTACGCATATGATTATCATATGTACAGGCTCGCGTTTCGGTGACTACTTCACCGGTTCGACACATAGCCTTATGCTTGTGGACGATTTAGAGCTGGTATATTAATTTAGCGTGAACGGCCGCAATCTGCGGCACATCTCTAAGAGATAACTACCTCGGGCTGTACGTTGAAGTACTATCCCGAGGTAGTTACTTTTGTGATATGACTACATCTCTTGCCTCCTGACGCTAAATTTAGTTTTTTATACTATCTTTGCCGTATGAAACTACGATTGATAATCTTCGACTTCGACGGCACGCTTTGCGATACGCGCCAGAATATCATTAAGGCCTTCCGTGCCACGATGCAGACCCTCAACCTCGAGCCGAGGGATGAGGCTACGTGTGGCGCGACCATCGGTCTTACGCTCAGGGATGGCTTCGCAGTGATGTATCCCTCGTTCAGCGATACGGAGATCGACCATTGTGTGGATACCTATCGACGTATCTTCGCCGAGCACCGTGCGGAGTATATGCCCGAGTTGTTCGAGGGCGTGGGTGAGGTGCTCGATGTGCTCTACCGCGAGGGTTACACGATGGCCATCGCCTCGTCGCGCTTGACGGACTCGCTTATGCTCTTTATGCGGGCGCACAATATCGACCGCTACTTCTCGTGCGTAGTGGGCTCGGATAGCGTCGAGTGTCATAAGCCCTCGTCGGAGCCAGCGGACAAGGTCCTATCGGAGCTTGGTTTTAAGCCTACGGAGGCCCTTGTTGTGGGTGATATGCCCGTAGATATACTTATGGGCCGTAATGCCGGCACACGCACCGTGGGCGTCAGCTATGGTAATGCTTCGCGCGAAGAGCTCGAGGCTTCGGCTGCCGACTACGTCATCGACGATATCCGCGCACTGTTGCCCATTGTTGAGGTGATATAGTGCATCTTAAACTGTCGGTTTAATTTATTGTATGCATAGCCATTCTTCATTTTGTAGATAGAAGAGTGGGATTTTTGTCTAAGGTGATATGGTAGTTTCGCAAAAGAGGACTGCGGATTGTTCGAAATCAACCGTAGATGTCTGCCTTATTTTGCGATGCAGTGAGGTCAATTTGATGTCAGAAGGAGATAGGTTTGGCTTCGATGAAGAGAAAACGTGGATGGGAGTGTCGTTGCCCAATTTGTCGTCAAAAGTTGTGAGATGTGGTGCCAAATGATAACTCCCCGGATGGGTCATACTGAGTGTATTACCCATTCGGGGAGTAGAGTTTGGTGCCGCAGATTACGGCTTTTCACGGCAAATTAGTTCATTGCCTGCTGGATAGCTACTGCGATAGCCACAGTCGCACCTACCATAGGGTTGTTACCCATACCGAGGAAGCCCATCATTTCAACGTGTGCGGGAACTGACGATGAACCAGCGAACTGTGCGTCAGAGTGCATACGACCCATTGTGTCGGTCATACCGTATGATGCGGGGCCAGCGGCCATATTATCGGGGTGCAAAGTACGGCCAGTACCACCACCTGATGCTACCGAGAAGTACTTCTTGCCTGCCAACGTGCGCTCCTTCTTATAGGTGCCTGCTACGGGGTGCTGGAAGCGTGTGGGGTTGGTTGAGTTACCGGTGATTGATACGTCAACGTCCTCCTTCCACATAATTGCCACGCCCTCGCGAACATCGTCAGCACCGTAGCAACGAACCTTCGAGCGGAGACCGTCAGAGTATGAGATGGTCTCTACCTCGTGAACCTCGCCTGTGTAGTAGTCGAACTCGGTGCGAACGTATGTAAAGCCGTTGATACGTGAGATGATCTTTGCAGCGTCCTTACCCAAACCGTTAAGGATAACGCGCAAGGGGTTCTTACGCACTCGGTTAGCCATCTCGGCGATCTTGATTGCACCCTCAGCAGCTGCGAATGACTCGTGACCTGCGAGGAATGCGAAGCACTGAGTCTCCTCGCGGAGGAGGCGTGCTGCGAGGTTACCGTGGCCGATACCTACCTTACGATCCTCGGCAACAGAACCATTGATACAGAATGCCTGGAGACCCTCACCGATAGCCTCGGCAGCGTCAGCAGCGTTGGTGCAACCCTTCTTGATGGCGATAGCAGCACCTACAACATAAGCCCACTTAGCGTTCTCGAAGCAGATGGGCTGAGTCTCCTCGCACATCTTATAGGGGTCGATGCCCTTCTCGTCGCAGATGGCCTT
>JAGBCY010000004.1 GCA_017937765.1 Alistipes sp. | reverse complement strand
CAGTGAGCAGTGAGCAGTGAGCAGTGAGTAATAATTACCACTTGAGATATAACGGTTGGGACAGCACACTATAATTTCTTGCGAGAAGGGGTCTAATTTGGTGCCGATAAAGAGAAAGAGCGGATGGGACATACTCGGCGTATTTCCCATTCGCTCTTTGGATTGAGGTGCCGAAGTAGGCCCCTTATCACAAGAAATTACTCGGGTTTTACGAGCGACAAATATAGCTCATCCAACTGCGCCTGTGCTACGGGCGACGGACCATCGAGCATCACATCGCGACCAGCATTGTTCTTGGGGAAGGCGATGTAGTCGCGGATAGAGTCGGAGCCACCAAAGAGTGAGCAGAGACGGTCGAAACCAAAGGCAAGACCACCGTGAGGAGGTGCACCATACTTAAAGGCATTCATAAGGAAGCCGAACTGCTCCTCGGCAGCCTCGGGTGTGAAGCCCAGGGCATCGAAGACCTTAGCCTGGAGCTCAGCGTCGTGGATACGGATAGAGCCACCGCCGATCTCCGTGCCGTTACATACGAAGTCGTAAGCGTTAGCACGCATCTTGCCCAGCTCGCCAGAATCGAAGTACTTGGCATCCTCGGGCTTCGGCGAGGTGAAGGGGTGGTGCATAGCGTAGAAACGCTGTGTCTCCTCGTCCCACTCGAACATCGGGAAGTCGACAACCCAGAGGGGAGCGAACTTCTTAGGATCGCGCAGGCCGAGACGCTCAGCCACCTCAAGACGTAGAGTACAGAGCTGCGTCAATGTCTTAAACTTCTCGCCGCAGAGGATGAATACCATATCGCCAGCCTTAGCACCTACGCGCTCGGTGATGGCCTTAAGGTCGTCGGCCGAGAAGAACTTATCGATAGAGGACTTAATATTGCCAGCCTCATCGACGCGAATCCAGACAAGGCCCTTAGCACCCACCTGAGGACGCTTAACGAACTCCGTGAGCTCGTCGATCTGCTTACGTGTGTACGAAGCACAGCCCTCGGCCGCGAAGCCAACAACATACTCTGCCGAGTCAAAGACAACGAAGTCGTGGCCGTGAGCGAGGTCGGTGATATCGCCGAAGGTCATACCGAAACGCAAGTCGGGCTTATCCGAGCCATACTTCTCCATAGCCTCGATCCAGGGCATACGGCGGAATGGCTCCGCAAACTCGATGTCCATAACCTCCTTGAACATATAGCGAGCCCAACGCTCGAAGATCTCGAGAACATCCTCCTGCTCGACAAACGACATCTCGCAGTCGATCTGCGTGAACTCGGGCTGACGGTCGGCACGGAGGTCCTCATCGCGGAAGCAACGCACGATCTGGAAGTAGCGGTCGTAGCCAGCAACCATAAGGAGCTGCTTTAGGGTCTGGGGCGACTGCGGCAAGGCGTAGAACTGGTTGGGGTTCATACGCGAGGGAACGATAAAGTCGCGCGCACCCTCGGGCGTAGACTTGATAAGGTAGGGGGTCTCGATCTCGAGGAAGCCCTCCTTGTCGAGGAACTGACGCACGGCCTGAGCCATACGGTGGCGCAGGATCATAGCGCGCTGCAAGGGCGGACGGCGGAGGTCCAAGTAGCGATACTTCATACGAAGGTCGTCGCCACCATCCGACTCCTCCTCGATGGTAAAGGGAGGCGTCACGGCACGATTCAAAATCTTAAGCTCCGAGGCAGTGATCTCGATGTCGCCTGTTGCTATTTTCGAGTTCTTCGACTGTCGCTCGATGACGGTACCCGTCACCTGCAATACAAACTCGCGACCCACCTCCTGAGCCACAGCCTTAACGGCGTCGTCAGAGTGCTCCTCGACGGTAATCTGCGTGATACCGTAGCGGTCGCGAAGGTCGATGAAGGCCATAGCTCCGAGGTTACGAACCTTCTGTACCCAGCCCGAAAGTGTCACCTTCTGGCCTACATTCTCGATGCGGAGTTCTCCGCAATTATGTGTTCTGTACATAATGTTATGATATTTAGTTTTCGTTTATCTCTTTTTTTGTACCTTTGTAACTCACAAAGGTAATAATTTTTCGACGAACTTATTCAAGCTATGGAGAAAAAAAGTAACATCGACGCCTCAAACGATGAAAAATATATGCGTATGGCAATAGACGAGGCCGAACGTGCGTTAGCAAAACGGGAGGTACCCATTGGTGCTGTGGTAGTTGCGGGCGGCAGAGTTATAGGTCGCGGCCACAACCTCGTCGAGACATTGGGCGACGCTACGGCCCACGCCGAGATGCAGGCCATCACGGCAGCGATGTCGACGCTCGGTGGCAAGTACCTATCTGACAGCACATTATACGTCACGGTCGAGCCGTGCGTTATGTGCGGTGGGGCATTGGCTTGGAGCCAGATTGGGCGCGTGGTCTACGGCACTGCCGACCCGAAACGCGGCTACTCGACATACTCCGAGCGTATTATGCACCCGAGGACGGTAGTCGAAAGTGGCGTTCTTAGGGAGGAGTGCGAGGCGTTAATGACCCGTTTTTTTGCGGAGTTACGCAAATAAGCTCCCGCCGAGACGTTGCATATTTAAAAAAATGTGTAACTTTGCGTTTGGTTTTCGCTAATTAGGCGACTTTACCAACGAAATTGAACAGAATAGATAAAATTTCAAACTATAACTAAAACTATGAAAAAACTCATTATGACCGTTGTTGCCTTGTTGGGTGCAACAACACTCTTCGCTCAGACCGATGTTGTAGCTACATTCCAGCAGGGTGTGGGCAATGCTAAGGCTGGCAACTACACCGAGGCTATCGAGCAGTTCCAGGCAATTATCGACGCAAGCTGGGATATCGAGGAGCCCGATGCAAACCAGCAGAAGGGTATCGTTGGTGCAAAGAAGTTTATCGTTACTTGCTACAACAAGATGGGTGTGGCAGCTATCAATGCTAAGAACTACGAGACAGCTATCGCAAACTTTACCGAGGCTGCTAACCTCGCCGAGTTGTACGAGGATGTAGCGTCGATGAACAAGAACCGCACGCTTATCGGTCAGGTATATCAGGTACAGGGTGCCGATGCCTTCAACGCTGAGGACTACGCAACTGCTATCGCCGTATTCTCGAAGGGTTACGAGGCTGATCCACGTAACACCGATATGGCTCTGAACCTCGCAGAGAGCTACTTCAAGAGCGATATGTATCAGGAGGGTATGAAGGTCTGCACAAAGATCGCTGCCTTGAACCCCGACAAGTTCGCTGAGGCTATCGCTGAGGCCCAGTCGAAGATGGATATGTACACCAATAACGAGGTTGCTAAACTCCAGATGGCTAACGACTACGATGGTATCATCGCTATGGCTGAGCAGCTCGAGGACGCTGGTATGGCAGCAAAGATCACTATGCAGGCATACTACGGCAAGAAGGACTTCAACAAGATGATCGAGCTCTCGCAGGCCGCTCTCGAGGCACAGGCTACCGATGAGGGTCGTAGCGACATCTACTACTTGCTCGGCGTTGCTTACAACGAGAAGGAGCAGTTCGACCAGGCTATCGCTGCTATGCAGAAGGTTACTGCCGGCAACAACGTAGCTAACGCTCAGGCTGTTATCGCTGCACTCACTGCAAAATAATCTACTCGATTAGGTAAAACGAAAAGCCCTCTGGACGATCCAGAGGGCTTTTCATTTTTACGTTGTCGACAAGCTAAATTGCCTATAAAATTACCTGTCAGACCTCTTATCAGATTACCACTAACCTACTCGGCCGCGGCAGCCACCTTGGCTCTCCTCAACTAACGTCGATAAGCCGCGGCAACGACGTTACAAATCTTCGAGCGCAGATCGAAAATATCCGATGCCGTAGCCCTACCAGCCGTACGGTTAGTGAGGATGATAACGGCGATATCGTGCTCACGATCAATGACTAAGGATGTTCCCGTAGCTCCGGTGTGGACAATAGTCTCGCTACCTACGAGGAGGTCGCCGGCCGCGGCAAAAATATCCGTCGCGCTCCTCCAGCCGAGCGTGCGCTCCGACGCCTCGTTGCCCGCAGGGATGGTAAATAGCGCATCGACAGCGAGCGGCGAGAGAATCTCCGCGCCCTGCCACGTGCCATCACCGAGGAGCATCGCCGCAAAGATCGCGAGATCCTCAGCCGTAGAGAAGAGCCCCGCATTGCCCGACACGCCACCCATAACCTCACGGGCTAATGGGTCGTGAACAACGCCGCAAAGCTCCTCAGTCGTCGGGGCACATAACGCCGCGTATGCCACATCAGGCGAGTAACGAGTGTCGTGCATCGTGAGTGGCTCGAAGATATTTCGCGCGGCATACTCATCAAGGCATAAGCCCGTAACTTGCTCAACAATAGCACCTAACACGATATAATTCAGACAACTGTAACGGCTTGCGCCACCATTGACAGGCTCCCTATCGCAGTGCGCAATGTAGTCAATAAGGAGCTCACGGCTTAGCTCCATAGAGTCGGGATACTCCTTGCGTAGACGCTCGAGTGACACGTAGGGCGGTAGCTGCGAGGTATGAGTCATAAGGTCGAGGATGGTGATGTCGTGGCTCTTGTCCTCCTCGTCGCGCCAACCCTCGAAGTCGGGAATATGGCGGCTGACACGCTCGCTTAGGCGCAGCTCTCCACGCTCGACGAGTTGCATAACCGAGGTTGCCACAACCACGGGCTTCGTCAGCGACGCAAGGTCGAAGCGTACACCTTCGGTCATCACCTCGCCTCGGCAATGCTCGCCGAAAGCCTCAATGTAGGCGAGCTTATCACCTCGCACAACAGCGACGACAGCACCGGGGATTGCACCACGCTCGACATACCGCTCGACAAGAGCATCAACGCGACGAAGCACGCGCGTATCCAAGCCTACACTGTCGGCCACAACACGCTCAATGCGAGGCACTTCAACAAGCTCAGGCGACTCTATGGCATCACTCCTTTCATCGCCAGCACGCATATAGCCATAGATGCCCAGCGCACCGAAACCGACAAACAGCGCAACCCATACAACGATAGACAATCCAACACGAATATTCTCTTTCATAATCAATGTGTTACGCTCTTAGAACCGAGGTTAAGGACAAGTACACCCGCGACAATCAGCACAAGGCCGATGATGGCCGGGAGGTCGAGATGTTGCTTAAGCACCACGACACCAAAGAGGGCGATAAGCACCATTCCTGTACCCGCCCACACGGCATATGCGATGCCTACAGGCATAGTCTGCACCGTGAGATTCAGGAAGTATAGTGCTGCTAAATAGGTTGTTAGCGTTGCTACCGTAGGCCACAATCGCGTGAAGCCATCGGTATATTTCAGTAGTACGGCCCACGCCACCTCGAAGATGATGGCGAGGAGTAAAAATAGGTACTGCTTCACAATATGGAGGAAATTAGTAATCAGTAAAGAGTCATTAGTAACACTCGGCAAAAATGCCGTCGATGGGTAGTACTGGACGTACGTCCCATTGACGGCACTTTTTGTTAGTAGCAACAAAGCTACCCTATCACGATATATTCGAGACGTTCAAATTAGCGCACCTTAAAATCGGGATCCGCCATCTGAGGAATAGGCTTAATATACTCGCCAGCCTCGAACTTCGCACGAACAGCCTTGAAGGTGTTGATCGTGTACTCGACATCCTCCATAGTATGAGCAGCCGTGGGGATGACGCGAAGGATAATCTCGCCCTTAGGAATAACGGGGTAGATAACAATCGAGCAGAACAAGCCGTAGTTCTCGCGAAGGTCAACGATGAGGTTGGTACCCTCCTCGTTACCACCCTTCATATAGATAGGCGTTACGGGTGACTGCGTTACACCGATGTTAAAGCCATTCTCGGTAAGACCCTTCTGCAATGCGCGGGTGATCTCCCACAACTTCTCCTGATACTCGGGGTGCTTGCGGATAAGATCGAGACGCTTCAACGCACCGATAACCATAGGCATAGGCAACGACTTAGCGTAGAGCTGCGAACGCATATTGTAGCGGAAGAGGTTGATGAGCCAACGGGGACCCGATACGAATGCGCCGATGCCGGCCATAGACTTAGCGAAGGTATTGAACAGCACGTCGATCTCGTCCTGCACGCCGAAGTGATCGCCCGTACCGCGACCGTTGGTACCCATAGTACCGAAGCCGTGAGCATCGTCAACGAGGAGGCGGAAGCTAAAGTCCTTCTTGCACTTAACGATAACGTCGAGGAAGCCGAGGTCGCCCTTCATACCGAAGACACCCTCGGTGATAACCAGCACACCACCCTTCTGCTCCTCAGCAAGCTCGGTAGCGTGCTTGAGCTGCAAGCGCAACGACTCCTCGTCGTTGTGAGCATATACAAAACGCTTACCGGGGTGCATACGAAGACCGTCGATGATACAAGCGTGACACTCCTTATCGTAGACAACAACGTCGCGAGGAGTGAGCAGACAGTCGATAATCGAGATCATACCCTGATAGCCATAGTTCAGAAGGAAGGCATCCTCCTTACCAACGAACTCAGCGAGCTCGCGCTCGAGCTGCTCGTGGTACTTGGTCTGGCCCGACATCATACGAGCACCCATAGGGTATGCCATACCAAAGTCCTTACCGCCCTGCGCATCTGCCTCACGCACCTCGGGGTGGTTAGCCAAGCCGAGATAGTTGTTCAAGCTCCAGTTCAACACGGGCTTGCCACGGAAGGTCATATGAGGACCGAGCTCTCCCTCAAGCTTGGGGAATGCGAAATAGCCGTGTACTGCCGACATATACTGGCCGATAGGGCCGCCAGCATTCTTCGATAAGCGATCAAAAATATCTACCATTATTCTGTTTGTTTGGTTAAAAATTTCTGTTTCATCGGCGGCCGCAAGCCCCTTAGCGGGCCTCGGGCAGCCACAATTATCTCTGCAAAGGTAATATTATTTTTGGGTTTTTATTCCTCGGCGTATCAAAAAAAATAGGCTCGCGGGGATAAATAAGTAAAAATACCTATGTATATACCGCGAGCCTATGGGACGACATTCCGCTAAGGGTTATATCTGGACAAGGCGATTCTTGATGGCATAAACCACAAGGTTCGCCGTATTCTTACACCCCGTCTTTTCGAGGATATTGGCGCGATGCTTGTCGACCGTACGCTTCGAGATGAAGAGCTTATCGGCAATCTCCTGATTCGACAGACCGCGACACACCTCCACAAGGATCTCAATCTCGCGATCCGACAAGGCGTCGTCATCCTCCTCCACGCCCTGAGCCAAGCGACTCATATTGCGCGTGAGCGAGCCCAGCAGTGCCGAGCTAAAGTAGCTATCGCCCGCCACCGTGGTGTCAACCGCGGCATATACCTCGTCAATATCCGAGTCCTTGAGCAGGAAGCCCGAGGCTCCGCAATCCATCATAAGTGCGTAGTAGTGATCGTCGCCATACATCGAGAGGGTGACGATGCGCAGCTCGGGGCGCATGGCGAGAGCTCGGCGCGTAGTCTCGGCACCATCCATACCCGGCATCGAGATATCCATAAATACCACGTCGACATCCAAATCCGGAAGCCGTGCGAGGAACTCCTCGCCGCTACCCACATCGGCCACAACCTCGAAGTCGTCGCGCTGCGAGAGCAGGCCGCTAAGGCCCGTGCGGAATAGCGTGTGGTCGTCAACAAGGGCTATTTTAACGCTTTTTGTCATTCTTTGGAGTATTATACAGTTGGTCGTAATCGCTACCCGAGAGGTGGGCGATGGCACTATCAATCGACACCGATATCGTAGCCGTCATACCCCTACCCGGCGAGCTTACAAGATTAAACTTGCCGCTGAGCGACGATATTCGCGAGCGGATGTTCGAGAGGCCCATACCCATAGTCTCGACATCGCGAGGCGAGAAGCCACGGCCATCGTCACGATACTCTACAACGAGGCGGTCGCTACTTAGCTCGAGGCTGATATCTATCGCCTTGCAGGCCGAGTGCTTCAGCGAGTTATTTATGAGCTCGCAGACCACGCGGTAGAGGATAACCTCGATGTTCGAGTCGAAACGCTCGGCACGCAGCCCCGTCCTAAAGGTTATCTTTACGTCGTGGAGCGAGACTATCCTATCTATAAAATTCTTGATGCCGCGTACCAGACCGAAGTTATTGAGGATATGAGGCGACAGGTTGTTCGATATCTCGCGCAACGAACGTATTGCCTCGTCTATGACGGCCGAGGTGTTGGCCAGTGTGCGACGATCCTTGTCGCTGAGCTCGGCACGTTGCAGTGCCGATATCGACATCTTGGCCGACGAGAGCAGAGGACCGAGACCATCGTGCAGTTCGCGCGAGAACGAGGCGCAAGAACGCTCCTCGGTTCTGAGCACTGCGGTCATCAGCCTATTTTCGAGCATACGACGCTGGTTGGTCATCCTATCCACGTGGCGCACAAGCATATGCGCACAAAGAACGCCCACCGAGAAGCTCACCGACACGGCCGTGCCCACCCACGCAAACGTGAGGTTCGACACATCGACACCGTCCCACTCGAAGAGCTGCAACACGCGCTCGGCGGTGAGCATCGAGAGGCCTATGATACAGCACCACCACAAGGCCCTATACTTGGTATGGTTAACCAGAAGCAGTGCCAGCACCGTAGCTCCCATCTGCATCACGATGCAGACAATCATCGCAATCTCCGCTCCGCGCATATTAGTCGACTCTATTTAGCTATTTAATCACGCCCTCGAGGCTCGAGAGCATACGATAGTCCGTCATATCAGTCTGCACCGGCACAACAGCCACATAGCGGTTGGCGAGTGCCCACTCGTCGGTATCCTCCGCCTCTGGCTCGGCGTTCTGGAACGCACCGGTGAGCCAGAAGTAGTCGCGACCCTGAGGGTCCTTGTGCGCATAGAAATCCTCCCTCCAGAAGCCTCGCGTCTGGCGCGAGAGGCGTATGCCCCGAATCTCATCGGCAGCACAGCGCGGCACGTTGACATTCAGACACAGCGGGCGAGGGAGTCTATCGGCCGCCTCAAGCACCTGAGCGATGATATCACGGCCATACCTTACCGCACCCTCGAAGTCGGCATCTGCCGCGTGGTCGTCGAGCGATAGACCAATCGAGGGGACGCCATAGAAGCTACCCTCGATGGCTGCACCCATCGTTCCCGAGTACATCACGTTGATAGCGGCATTCGAGCCGTGGTTGATACCCGAGAGCACGAGGTCGGGTTTCTCGGTGGCGAAGATATGGTCGAAGGCAATCTTGGCACAGTCGACAGGCGTACCCGAGAAAGCGTAGATCTCGGCACCCTCCGGAGCCTCGACCTTACGAATAAAGAGCGGGTTATTGATGGTTATTGCCTGACTCATTCCGCTCTGCACCCTATCAGGTGCGATGGCTACCACGCGGCCAAACTCCAAGGCCAACTCCACAGCGGCACGAAAGCCCTTCGAGAGGTAGCTATCGTCGTTCGTAAGAAATATGAGACGTTTCTTATCCATAGTTCGAGTTTTGATTCTTTGTTACGCGCTACACGGAGATGTCGTTATCCGAGGTCGAGGCATCGAGACGTATAGCAATCATTATCAACAATGTAAAGGCCAAGAGCGACGAGCCTCCGTAGCTCATCAGCGGCAGAGGGATACCCATCACGGGCATAATGCCGATGGTCATTCCTATGTTCACCAAAACGTGTAGCAGGAGTATTGCCGCCACCGAGTAGCAGTAGACCCTACCAAAGGGCTCCTTGATACGCTCGCCCATACGCATAAGCCTAAGTATCAGTGCGACGTAGAGACTAACGACGATCAACGCCCCCACAAAGCCCCACTCCTCGCCCACAATACAGAAGATAAAGTCGGTATGTTTCTCGGGCACGAAGTCGTACTGAATCTGCGTGCCATCCATAAAGCCCTTGCCCCACACGCCTCCCGAGCCGATGGCAATCTGCGACTGGTTGACGTTATATCCCGCACCCTGAGGGTCGTCGACAAGGCCCACGAACGTGAGGATTCGGTTCTTCTGGTGCGGCTCGAGGTGCGAGAAAAGTACGTCGGTCGTAGGTACAAAGATCATCGCGTAGACAAACATAAGGATCGGCCAAAGGAGCATCATCGTGCGTGTCTTGATAGCGACCACCGCAAGCAATGCAGCACCCACACCGCACACAATCATAAGTGCAGCATAGCCACTAAGCGGCGTGACCACGGCCAGAAGCAAAGCTGCGAGGAATACCATACCGAGGAAGCGGACGTGGCCCGCAATAGCTCCCGTCTTAAGCGCGCTATAAAGCGTGAAGAGCACCAAGAGCGTGGTGAATATCACCACGGGTGAGAACATCATCGCAGCGATGAACAGGAATATCGTGAAGATTATCGGGAAGTAGATATACTTCGACAGGCCCTCGCGGTAGAGCACAAAGAGAAAGGCTCCGAGCACCAGACCCGAGCCCGTATCGTTCTGCAACACAATGATACCCAACGGCACAAGCACCACCAGCGCAACTTTAACAAGGTCGGACAATCGCTTGATATTGAAGGCATAGTCGCTCATCACACGCGCCATCATCAGTGCCGTGGCAATCTTCACGAACTCGACGGGCTGGATACGCATACCTCCCAACTCGAACCACGCCTTAGCACCGTTGACCTCGCGGCCAAAGAACAGGGCCGCCAACAAAGCCACGATACCGAGGATATAGGTCGGGTAGGCAAACATATGGAACAGGCGTCTATCTAAGAGCAGCACCACCGTGGCCGTTACCCACGAGATACCCACCCACACGAGCTGCTTCATATAGTTATGGCTCAGCGAGAATAGGCTATCGCTCTCGGCATCGAACGAAGCCGAGGTGATACACAGAACGCCGATAAGCACGATGACGACATAGATCGTCACGGCCACCATATCGAGCGACCCGAAAAGCGACGTACTGCGTCTGCCTCGTGATATGTTATAGTCAGAAATCATACTCTTTATCTTCTATCCTCACCAAAGCTGCCAAGCATAACCGCCTGCGGCCTAAAATTCACGTCTCACCTATCGTCCCTACTCTTTCTTCTCGCCATACGCGGCGTAGTTGATCTTCGTATTAAGCACCTCCTCGACAAGCTGCGGACGCTTGATCGTATCGGTCAGATAGAGCTCCTCGATAAGGCTGGCGATAGGCACCGCTACTGCCGAGCCGAAGCCTCCGTGCTCGACATATACCGAGATGGCGATCTTCGGGTTATCCTTCGGCGCGAACGACAGGAATGTCGAGTTATCGGGGCCCGAGTTCTCGGCCGTACCCGTCTTACCGCAGACGTCGTAGCCCTCGAGGTATGCCTTACGCGACGTTCCCGACACGTTAACACTGCGCCACATACCCTCGATGATAGGCACAAAGTTCACCGAGTCGACCAACGTATAGTGACGCTCATAGAAGCGCGCATCAATCGAATCACGGCCCTCGATATGCTTGATCAGATGGGGGATATAGTAGTAGCCACGGTTAGCCACGATAGCCGCGAGGTTGGCCATCTGCAACGGCGTACATCCCATCTCGCCCTGACCGATGGCGCACGACATAACCGTACCCCAGTTCCAGCGGCCGTTATATCCGCGGTCGTAGAACTCGGGCGTGGGGACATAGCCGGCACCCTCGCCATAGAGGTCGGTGCCGAGCTTACGGCCGAAGCCGAAGCTATATACATACTCGTTCCACACGCGGAAGCTCTCCTTGATGCTACTATACTTCGAGTTCGTAAGCATATCCTTGAACACGTAGCAGAAGTAGGCGTTGCACGACTGTGCCACCGCCTCGCGCAGGTCGAGCGGCGAGCTATGCGGGTGGCAACCCATCACGCGTGAGCCATAGGCAAAGCCGTTATGACAGGGGTGGCGGTCGCTGGCACGGAGGATACCCTCCTGCAAGCCGATGAGTCCCTGTACGAGCTTGAAAGTCGAGCCGGGCGGATATTTCGACTTGACGGCGCGGTTGAACTCCGGGTGCTGCGGGTCGTTGAGCATCTTGTTATAGTTTGCCCTACGCTCGCGGCCTACCATCAAGTCGGGATTATAGGTCGGCGACGACACCATAACGAGCACCTCACCCGTCGCAGGCTCGATGGCCACTACGGCACCAATCTTTCCCTCCATCAACGTCTCGGCAAACTCCTGCAAGCGGGCGTCGATTGTCGAGGTGAGCTGAAGGCCCTTAACCGGGAGGATGTCGTCGGCACCATCGTTATAGGCACCCTGCACTGCGTTATGCGAGTCATAGATGCGGTAGTTCACACCCTTCTCACCACGCAGCAGCGTCTCATAGGCCGACTCGATACCCTGCGTGCCGATGTAGTCGCCTACGCTGTAATACTCATATCCCTTGCGGTTTAGCTGGTCGGACGATATCTCGCTCACGTAGCCCAGCAGATTACCACCGATCTTTCGCGGATACTCGCGCGCCGTGCGAAAACGAGTGTGGAAGCCGCTGAAGCCACCCTCGTCGAGAAGAAGTTTACTATCCTGCGAGAGGTAGCCGATGACGAGCGTCGAGGCACGTGGATGGCGCGCTGCCTCCTTGAGTCGCTGCTCGAACTTCTCGCGCGGCATATCGAGGATAGTGATAAGGCGCGTGGTGTCGAAGCCCTCCTTGGGCAACTCCCTATGCACCACAAGCACATCGTAGCACACACGGCTCTTGACAAGATACTCGCCATTACGGTCGAGCACCTCGCCACGCATCGGGTATTCCACCTCGGTACGCAACATATTGCGCGTGGCACGCTGGTCGTAGTCCGAGGCGACGATCTGCATAAAGAAGAGTCGCCCGACGATCACCAGACCTATGCCGAGTACCAAGAATCGGAGGATTCTGTATCGCGTATTTGGCGTGCCGTACATTACTTATCAATGATTTTCAGAGTGAACAGATGTACGATGGGCAGAGCTATGATTATCGACAGCAACGAGCTTAGGAGTATCGTTGCCACCAGATGTAGCACATTCTCCAACGACAAGGTCTCCAACAGGAAGAACATCGCGTGGTGGAGCAGTATCATCGCCGCCACGTAGAACATCAGCTGTCGCAGTCCGAGGCGCGACATAAGCGACGTCTGGTCGCCCGGCTCGAGACCTCGGCGCGTTGTGAGGTACATCGTCGTGCGACGTATGATGGCCAGCGGCAGCAGTGTCGCCGTATACAGACCCACGCCACCAAGCGACATATCCATAACGACACCCACGGTCAGCGAGATGAGCAACACCCATATCGTGCGCCACTCCATCGGCAGGAGTATGACGATAAGCGGGAAGAGCATCGGACGCAGCCACATAGCGATGGATAGCTGGTCGAGGATGAATATCTGCAATAGGATGAGCACGATAGCCATCCAAAGGTATGATAGATTCTTAAACATCAGGCATCTACTTTTCGTTGTTACACAGCACTAATTCCCCACCTGTTGCATCAGCCCCTCAATCTCGCCATAGTGCGTATTCTCGACGATGAGGAGATTGTCGAGGCTCGACATATCGGCAGCGATTGAGAGTGTCGCGCTATATGCCGACTTCGAGGAGTTGAGCTCGTAGTCGACAATCGTGCCGATGAGGATGCCCGCAGGCAGACGCTCCGAGCGCACCTCCACCTCCATACCCTCGCTCGGGTTGGAGTATATCGAGAGCTCCACAGCCTCAAACTTGTACTTCGACACTCCCGACCAACGTATCACACATACATAGTCGTTACCCACCAGACGACCTCCCGTCGAGAAGTCGGTGTTGAGCATAGGCATCACCACGGCATAGTGCTCCGAGCACGACACCACGTAGCCCACCAACTTGTTGTCGGGCGTGATGACACCCATATCCTTGGCAATGCCGTCGTGCGTGCCCTTGTCGAGAACCACAAAGTTGCGGTTGCGATTGGTCGTCATCGACACCACACGCGCAGGATGGTAGCGGAAGTGTAGATCCTCGTCTATTGCAGTCGTCGACTCGGGATCAATGCCACTCTCCTCAAGGAGTAGCTGCGTGCGCTCGAGCTCCTCGTTGAGTTCCGCCACGCGCGACGTGAGCTCGCGGTTGTGATAGGTGAGCGAGAAGAAGTGTCCTATGTCGGTGATGGTACCGCTGATAGCTCCTCCCACCTCTGTTGTTCGCGATAGGATCTTGGCCTCGGCATATACCGACGATGTGGCATAGCTCCACAATGCCGCCACCTCGAGAATCAGGAACAGCACGAGGACATATATGCGCTTTATGAATTCAATTAATCTGTGCATAATTTTGTTTAGAGAGGCTGTTCACATAAAGCGACAGCCTCTTTTCTTTTGTGCTTAGCGCACCGCGTTAATAGGGCAGATAGGGTCGCCCCACGTCCCGATTTAAGTCTAAGCGAGCGGTTATCTTTCCACCCCACGACATAATCAGATAGAGAGGCACCGCCGCCACGCGACACAATTTGTTATCAGAATGGGTTAGATACAACGCTCGGCGAATTTCGAGACGATGGGCTGTACTTGAGCGTACTGCCCATTGGCGAGATAATTCGTTAGCGGAAGTAGATGACCCATTATCACAGCAAATTACTTTTCGCCACCCATCAAGAACGAGAAGTTTCCAATGTTCTTTAGGGCGATGCAAGTACCGCGAGCGATGGCACGAAGTGGATCGTCGGCAATGTGCACGGGAAGACCCGACTTCTTCGAGAGACGCTGATCAAGACCCTTGATAAGTGCACCACCACCAGCAAGATAGATACCATTCTTCACAACGTCGGAGTAGAGCTCGGGAGGCATATTCTCCAACACCTCCATAAGGGCGTTGTCGAGCTTGACGAGCGACTTATCGAGAGCATAGGCAATCTCGCTATAATTGAGCGTCACGGTCTGCGGGAGGTTCGTGAGCATATTCGAGCCGGTGAAGATGTAATCCTCGGGCTCGTTCTCAAGCTCGGGAACAGCGGCACCGATAGCACACTTGATATCCTCGGCAGTACGCTCACCGATACGGATGCCGTGCTGCTGGCGAATGTAGTTCTGGATGTCGTTCGTAAAGACATCACCCGCCACGTTGATAGACTTCGAACATACGATACCACCCAACGAGATACAAGCGATCTCCGAGGTACCGCCACCGATGTCGATGATGAGGTTACCCTCGGGAGCCTCAACGTCGAGACCTGCACCGAGGGCCGCAGCCATAGGCTCGAAGATGAGGTATATCTCGCGGCCACCGGCGTGCTGAGCAGAGTCGCGCACGGCACGAATCTCCACGTTGGTCGAGCCCGACGGGATGCAGATCATCATTCGGAGCGACGGCGCGAACATACCACGCGTGGCACCCACCTTCTTGATAAGGCCGCGAAGCATAAGCTCCGTAGCCTCGAAATCGGCAATAACACCATCCCTCAAGGGGCGAATGGTGCGAATGTTGGAGTGGGTCTTACCATCCATAAGACGCGCCTTGTGACCGATGGCCATAAGGTCGCCGGTCTTCATACTGAGCGCAACGATCGAAGGCTCGTCCACGACGATCTTGCCGTTGTGCATAATGAGCGTATTGGCCGTACCGAGGTCAATAGCTAACTCCTGCGTAAGTGAAAACAATCCCATATATAATCTATTTTATTTGCATATTTAGGTTACAACCACGCCCAATCGCCCGCAATGATTAGCATTGCAGACAAAAAAAGCGACGCTTAGTGCAGGGGAACACCGCAGGTCGTAACATCATAACTAACAGCGAGTTATTGACTACAACTCGAAAACTCACCATTATCCACTTGCAAAGATAGGAAAAAGATATGGACAATTTGCAAGAGTTTTCACATTTTTTTTGCTAATTTTGTCAATAATTTTTTGCTTATGAAGTCGGATATAAGACCTAAGTGTGCCGTGCTGGGCTACGGCAGTTGGGCTACGGCGATAGTCAAGACACTCACCGTAAACCACCACCACGTTGATTGGCTCGTGCTAAACGACGAGATACGCGAGTCGCTCCACGAGCGCAGCCGTAACTCGAAGTATCTACCGTGGTGCTACATCGACAAGGAGTTCATAACCCCATCGTCGGACATCAATGCCGTTGTGCGCGATGCCGACATTGTGATCCTTGCTATGCCCTCAGCTTTTCTGAAGAAGTTTTTAGAGCCTCTCACCGAGGACCTGTCAAATAAGATCGTTGTCTCGGCCGTGAAGGGTATCATCCCGGGTGACTACCTCACCATCGTCGAGCATATGAACCGCTACTACAACATACCAATGCAGAACTTGGCCGTGGTAACCGGACCCTCGCACGCCGAGGAGGTAGGCCAGTGTCAGCTGTCGTACCTCACGGTAGCCTCGGAGGATATGACCACAGCGGAGCGTGTGCGCGATGTTTTGGCAAACGATTTCTTCCGTTGCTCGCTCTCGAAGGATGTCTTGGGTGTCGAGGCTGCGGCTATTATGAAGAACGTCTACGCGCTGGCCGTGGGTATCGCCGTAGGTCTGCGTTATGGCGACAACTTTCTGGCTGTGCTCATCGCCGGATGTGCTGCCGAGATGAAGCGATTTATAGACACGGCAGTGCCTATGGAGGGTCGCGACATCAACTCCGCAGCCTATATGGGCGACCTGCTCGTGACGTGCTACTCGCCCTTGAGCCGCAATCGCCGCCTCGGCACGCTTTTGGGTAAGGGATGCTCGGTAAAGAGTGCGCTCAACGAGATGACGATGGTTGCCGAGGGTTATTACGCCGCGGAATGTATCCGTCAGAGCTCGATGCACCGCAATATTGATATGCCGATTGCAGATATGGTATGGGAGGTACTCTACCGCAACGCCTCGGCCCGCGGGGTTATGCAGTCACTAACCCAGATGCTACACTAATCGTCGTAGTAGAGACCACAACTCACAGATAACTTATTGACAATTAAAGTAATAACAACATAAACAGAATAACAATATGGAATTGATTAGATTCAACGCCGCACACACAGGAGTGACGGTGACAGCAGAGATGCAGGAGTCGGCACGTCGTGCCAATGCTCTTCTTCACACGGGCGAGGGTGCCGGCAACGACTTCCTCGGCTGGGTGAACCTTCCCTCGTCGATTACCGAGGCCGACCTCACGGAGATTAAGGCCGTAGCGCGCAAGCTACGCGAGCGTGCCGAGGTGGTTATTTGTATAGGTATCGGTGGCTCGTACCTCGGTGCTAAGGCCGTTTTGGAGGCTATGAGCAACTCGTTCGAGGGTCTAAAGCGCAAGCACGACAACCCCACCGTTGTCTTCGCTGGCGAGAATATCTCGGAGGACTACACCTACGAGCTTATGGATGCTGTTAAGGACTACTCTATCGCCGCTATCGTCATCTCTAAGTCGGGAACGACGACCGAGCCCGCCATCGCCTTCCGCCTTATCAAGGCCGAGATCGAGAAGCGTTATGGCAAGGCTGAGGCTGCCGAGCGCATCGTGGCAATCACGGACAAGGCGCGCGGTGCTCTTAAGACCCTCGCGACACAGGAGGGCTACCCCACCTTCGTTATCGAGGATAACGTCGGCGGCCGCTACTCGGTGCTCTCACCCGTAGGCCTTCTGCCGTTGGCAGTGGCAGGTGTCGATGTGGATGCCTTCGTAGAGGGTGCTCGCGATATGGAGCGACTGACGGCTATGGATCAGCCCATCGAGCAGAACCCCGCTGCGCAGTACGCCATCGTCCGCAACGAGCTCTACAAGGCAGGCAAGAAGATCGAGATCCTCGGTTCGTATGAGCCTAAGTTGCAGTATATCGCCGAGTGGTGGAAGCAGCTCTACGGCGAGTCGGAGGGCAAAGAGGGTAAGGGTATCTTCCCCGCAAGCGTTACGCTCACGGCCGACCTCCACTCTATGGGCCAGTATATCCAGGAGGGCGAGCGCACGCTGTTCGAGACGATTATCTCGGTGAAGAACTCGAAGTATGAGGTTAAGGTCGAGGCAGACGAGGCTAACCTCGATGGTCTTAACTTCCTCACTGGCAAGCGTCTCTCAGAGATCAACAAGATGGCAGAGCTCGGTGTACGCATCGCTCACGTCGATGGTGGCGTGCCCAATATGCTTATCGAGATTGAGCGCATCGACGAGCGCACCATCGGTCAGCTGTTGTACTTCTTCGAGAAGGGTTGCGGCATCTCGGGCTATATGCTCGGCGTCAATCCGTTCAACCAGCCCGGTGTCGAGGCCTATAAGAAGAATATGTTCGCGCTTCTGGACAAGCCCGGCTACGAGGAGGAGTCGAAGGCCATCAAGGCAAGACTTTAATGTCAATGAGTAATGAGGAGTGAGGAGTGAGTAATTAGTAATACCTATATTTATAAAGATGAGTCTTACAAACCATTAGTAATTACTCACTGCTCATTACTAATTATAAAAACAGAGGTGTCGACCGCGATGGCCGACACCTTGTTTTTTGGATACGCTATAAGCCGAGTTCTGTTCTCCGCACGCGGCGGAGCCTCCATCATTTATCTACGACGACAATCACTTGCCGCCTCCAGCAACCTACCCCCCGACATTGGGCGAGCAACCCTTAATTGTCGGTATACATGGTCTTGCAACCCACGAGACGTACTGCCGAGGAGTATTGCTACCCTCGCGGTGGGCTCTTACCCCGCCTTCTCACCCTTACCCTTGCGGGCGGTTATTTTCTTCTACGCTACTATACACTTACGCATATCAAGCCGTTAACTTGCGCGGTGCTCTATGTTGCTCGGACTTTCCTCCCCCACCCGCAGGTGGCAGCGATGGAGCGCGTATCCGCGGCAAAGGTACAAAAAAAATTTAATTGACACAAAAAGCGGTTAATTTACAAAATCGGCCTCGTATGCGCGTGTGACGGGGGGGGTGGAGAGGGTGGGGATTACAACAAAAAAGACTACCACGGAATCGTCCTCTAGTGTACGATTCCGTGGTAGTCTGTCTTAAAGGATGGGGCGCAATAGACCCCGTATCGTTGGAAATTACTTAACCTCCTCGAACTCAACATCCTCGGGCTGTGCCTGCTGCTCTGCGCCTGCGCCCTGAGCACCACCGGGCTGACCCTGAGCCTGCTGAGCCTGCTGCTGAGCGTAGATATCCTGCGATGCAGCCTGCCAAGCGGCGTTCAACGCCTCGATAGCAGTGTCTATAGCTGCGATATCCTGAGCCTTGTGGGCCTCCTTGAGCTTGCCGAGGGCGTCCTCAATGGCGGCCTTCTTATCGGCGGGGAGCTTGTCGCCATACTCCTTGAGCTGCTTCTCGGTAGCGAAGATGTTAGAGTCGGCAGCGTTGATCTTCTCGATACGCTCGCGCTCCTTCTTATCCTTCTCCTCGTTGGCCTTAGCCTCGTCGCGCATACGCTGGATCTCGGCGTCGGTAAGACCGCTCGAAGCCTCGATGCGGATCTTCTGCTCCTTGCCAGTACCCATATCCTTAGCCGACACGTTGAGAATACCGTTGGCGTCGATATCGAACGTCACCTCGATCTGAGGAACACCACGCGGAGCTGCGGGGATACCGTCGAGGTGGAAGCGGCCAATAGACTTATTATCAGCAGCCATAGCGCGCTCACCCTGGCATACGTTGATCTCCACCGAGGGCTGATTGTCGGCAGCCGTAGAGAACACCTGACTCTTGCGAGTAGGGATTGTTGTATTTGCGTCGATGAGCTTTGTCATCACGCCACCCAAAGTCTCGATACCAAGCGAAAGGGGCGTAACATCCAAAAGAAGCACATCCTTAACCTCACCCGTAAGGACACCGCCCTGGATGGCAGCACCTACGGCAACAACCTCGTCGGGATTAACCGAGCGGTTAGGCGTCTTGCCGAAGAACTCCTCAACGACCTTCTGGATTGCAGGGATACGCGTCGAGCCACCCACGAGGATTACCTCGTCGATCTGGCTTGCCTGAAGGCCTGCGTCACGCAAAGCAATGCGGCAGGGCTCGATAGTCTTCTGCACGAGGTGGTCGCAGAGCTGCTCGAACTTAGCGCGTGTGAGCGACATCACAAGGTGCTGAGGGATACCGTTTACGGGCATAATGTAGGGAAGGTTGATATCGGTTGTCGTTGCTGACGAAAGCTCGATCTTTGCCTTCTCGGCAGCCTCCTTCAAACGCTGTAAAGCCATAGGATCCTGACGCAGGTCGATGTGGTGCTCGGCCTTAAATGCCTCAGCCATATAGTCAATCAATACGTGGTCGAAGTCGTCACCACCGAGGTGAGTATCGCCATTGGTCGACTTAACCTCGAATACGCCGTCGCCAAGCTCCAAGATGGAGATATCGAAGGTACCACCACCGAGGTCATATACTGCGATCTTCATCTCGTCCTGCTTCTTATCGAGACCATATGCGAGAGCCGCGGCCGTAGGCTCGTTGATGATACGGCGAACCTTCAAGCCTGCAATCTCGCCAGCCTCCTTAGTAGCCTGACGCTGAGAATCTGAGAAGTATGCGGGCACGGTGATAACTGCCTCCGTAACCTCCTGACCGAGGTAGTCCTCAGCGGTCTTCTTCATCTTCTGGAGCGTGATGGCCGATATCTCCTGAGGAGTGTACTGACGACCGTCAATCTCCACGCGAGGAGTGTTGTTGTCACCCTTGACGATTGAGTAGGGAGCACGCTGAATATCAGCAGTAACGTTGTCGTAACGCTCACCCATAAAACGCTTGATAGAGAACACCGTACGCTTAGGGTTGGTGATCGCCTGACGCTTAGCGGGGTCGCCCACCTTGCGCTCGCCACCCTCGGTGAAAGCCACAACAGAAGGGGTTGTGCGGTGACCCTCGGCGTTAGGAATAACCACGGGCTCGTTACCCTCCATTACTGATACGCACGAATTTGTCGTACCCAAGTCAATACCAATAATCTTGCTCATAATCTTTAGTTTTATTTTGTTAATTAAATTTGCACTTTATGTTTACCGGCCTCACTCGCCACAATGAGCTTCAGCATTTCACAAGTTTTACACTGCTAATTAAAGTTTTGCACCTTATGTTTACCAGCCTCACTCGCCACAATGAGCTTCAGCCTTTCACTCAATTATCTTCTCGGCCCCGAGTTACCTCATCGGCTCGACGAAAGTAAGCAAGGCAAACGGCATACCAAACAAAAAAATGCGACAAATGTGTCACAAACATTTCCGAAACTATGACAAAAATGACATCACACCCGCGACACACTGACAAAATGACAGAGACGGCACCATTAAATAAGTAGTAAGTAGCGAGTAATTGGTAATGATTAATTGCGGGGGGGGTACGCATATAGTAGCTGTATAGCTCTATGAGCGCAGACACATTAAATTCAAAACAAAAAAAGCAGCCGGAAATCGACTGCTCTTTAGTTGGGCTACCTGGATTCGAACTGCAGCAATGGTGAGCCATTGCAAAGTAGAGCCGATACTTTTGGATACGTAGACCTTTGCCCGCAAAGGTCTCGCTTTAAACACGATACCATCGGCTCAACCAACGGCAAGAGAGAATCAGGGAGTACAACTACAAAAGCACCGAAGGATTTGAAGTATGGCGAGAGGAGTGCTCTGCTCGGCTTGTTACGTGGGGCTGATTATGCTTGCATAGCATCAGTTCCACGGAACAAGACAATGGTTGTGAAACAACCCCTCTCGCCATAACACAACTGGGATAAAACAAAAAAAACAGCCGGAAATCGACTGCTCTTTAGTTGGGCTACCTGGATTCGAACCAAGAATGACAGGACCAGAATCTGTAGTGTTACCATTACACCATAGCCCAATGTCTCTGTTTGACGGTGCAAAAGTAGAACATTATTTTTGAATTACAAAGAAAAAAGTGATTTTTTTTTCATACCTTTGTTAAGATTTTTGCAACGCATATACACATAAACATATAAAACTCGCTGATTATGAACAATATCAAGTCACGATTAATCGTAATGAACTTCCTGCAGTTTGCAGTGTGGGGAGCCTATCTGACCTGCATAGGTCAGTTTTTGGGCAAGGTGGGACTCGGAAACTACATCTCGTGGTTCTACGTCGCTCAGGGCGTAGTCTCGATCTTTATGCCCGCGATTATGGGTATCATCGCCGACAAGTACATCCAGCCACAACGATTGTTGGGTCTCTCGCACCTATTGGCCGGAGGCTTTATGCTCGTTGCCGCCTACTTTGGCTACGAGGCTACGGAGCTCGCCGCGGCCAATAGTGCCAACGCAAGCTACGTTGCCGACATCTGGCCCATCTTCATACCCTATGTCCTCAGCGTGGCATTCTATATGCCGACCATCGCGCTGTCGAACACCGTGGCCTTCGGCACGCTCACACGCTCTGGTCTCGACTTTGTTAAGGCATTCCCCCCCATCCGTACGCTTGGCACCGTAGGTTTCATCGCCTCGATGTGGCTCGTAAACAGCCTCTCGTTCGGACAAGAGCTCACGGCCCAGCAAACATATATGCAGCTGGTAATCAGTGGCGGTCTGGGCGTACTGCTCGGCCTCTACTCGTTCACGCTGCCCGCGTGTCCGCTGAACAAGGAGGTTGGCAACAAGAGCCTTGCGGAGCGTCTCGGCCTCGATGCGTTCCGACTCTTTAAGTCGAAGACTATGGCCCTGTTCTTCATCTTCTCGATGCTCCTCGGTGTGTCGCTCCAGATCACCAACGGCTTCGCTACGCCCTATATCGAGAGCTTCTCGGCGACCTCGGACAGTTGGTTTGCCAACAACCCCACGATGCTCGTGTCGCTCTCACAAATCTCCGAGGCACTCTGCATCCTGCTCACCTCGTTCTTCCTCCTGCGCTTTGGCATTAAGAAGGTTATGCTCATCGCTATGTTTGCGTGGGTATTGCGCTTCGGTCTCTTTGGCGTAGGCTCAACGGAGACGATTATGGGTATCGCCGCGCTCATCTGCTCGTGCTTAGTTTACGGCGTGGCGTTCGACTTCTTCAACGTGTCGGGCGCGATGTTCGTACAGCAGGAGGCTCCGCAGTCGATGCAGGGCAGTGCCCAGGGTCTATTTATGCTGATGACCAACGGTATCGGTGCCTCTGTGGGCACCTATATCGCCGGCAAGATCGTCGACCACTACTGCGTATGGGAGGGTGGCCACCTCGTGTCGCGCCCCGAGTTTACGGATGGCTGGCAGACCACGTGGTTCGTCTTTGCAGGCTACGCGCTGGTTGTGGCGTTGGCCTTCCTCGTTATGTTTAAGTATAAGCACGACCCCAACAAGTTGGGCGACGTAAGACACTAATACCTATTTATATAGACAACACACCCGAGGCTGCCCGTGTGGCAGCCTCACACATCCGATAGCCTATGGCACAGCAACCCTTAGCCGAGCGTCTGCGTCCGCAGAGCCTCGACGACTACATCGGTCAGACGCACCTCGTTGGCGAGACTGGCGTCTTTCGTAAGTTTATCGCCTCGGGCAGCGTCCCCTCGTTCATACTCTGGGGCCCTCCGGGCGTGGGAAAGACCACGCTTGCCAAGATCGTAGCCACAGCCCTCGACCGCCCATTCTATACGCTCTCGGCCGTGACCTCGGGCGTCAAGGATGTGAGGGAGGTCATCGAGAAGGCTAAGAATCAGCACCTCTTCAATGCCCGCCCGGCCTTCCTGTTTATCGACGAGATCCACCGTTTCAACAAGTCGCAGCAGGACTCACTGCTCGGAGCTGTTGAGCAGGGCATCGTCACGCTCATAGGTGCAACGACGGAGAACCCATCGTTCGAGGTTATCTCGCCGCTGCTTAGCCGCTGTCAGGTCTATGTTCTTAAGCCAATGGACGATAGCGAGCTTCAGACGCTCCTCGACCGTGCCCTCGAGACCGACCCCGAGCTTAAGAGCCGACAGATCGAGGTACGCGAAACCGAGGCCCTGTTCCGCTTCTCGGGAGGCGACGCGAGGAAGCTACTCAACATCATAGACATCATCGTCGGCGCGTCGGATGGCGCAATCGTCATCGACGACGAGCGCGTCACGGAGTGCCTGCAACAGAACATCGCCCTCTACGATAAGTCGGGCGAACAGCACTACGACGTCATCTCGGCATTCATCAAGTCGGTGCGTGGCAGCGACCCCAATGCCGCCATCTACTACCTCGCGCGTATGCTTGCCGGTGGCGAGGAGCCACGCTTCATCGCCCGCCGTCTTGTCATCCTCGCATCCGAGGATGTGGGCCTTGCCAACCCCAATGCCCTACTTTTAGCCAATGCCTGCTTCGACACGGTGCATAAGATCGGTATGCCCGAGGCACGCATCACACTGGCCGAGACCACGATCTATCTGGCTACAAGTCCCAAGAGCAACTCGGCTTACGCCGCTATAAATAAGGCCTTGCAGATGGTCGAGCACGACACTACCAACCGTCCTGTGCCTCTGCATCTTAGGAATGCCCCCACGAAGCTGATGGATAAGCTCGGCTACGGTGCCGATTATAAATACGCCCACGACTACGCGGGTAACTTCGTCCGTCAGGAGTTCCTACCCGATACACTCTCAGGCACACGCTTCTACACGCCCAACGAGCAGAACGCCGCAGAGGCCAAGATTGCCGAGCGTATGCGCGCACTCTGGGGCGAGAAGTATCAGAAATAGCAAAAAACGCTACCGCGGGGAGAAGAACACATCTAAATAACAATACAAAAATCATCTTTTATAGTTGCAGCAGGGTTGACGCCAACGACTCTGCCATTTTGTCAGCACACGTGACAAAAGGACAAGCTACAAGGCGCATCACGTCGTTTGGCACAGAGATTGCCCACCATCGTTCGTAAGCAGAAAAGTGCTAACGCTAAGCAAAACATAAACTAAAACATAAAACAAACAGAGATTATGGCAGTAAAACCGCTTTCAGACCGTGTATTGGTGAAGCCCAATCCGGCAGAGGAGAAGACCGCAGGTGGTCTGTTCATCCCCGACACAGCTAAGGAGAAGCCCCTGATGGGTAAGGTAGTGGCAGCAGGCCCCGGCACCGCCGATGTTAAGATGGAGGTGAAGGTTGGCGACGTGGTGATGTATGGCAAGTATGCCGGCACAGAGCTTAGCTACGAGGGCGAGGATTACCTCGTTATGAAGCAGTCGGACATCATCGCAGTTATCGAGTAACAACACTCCTAACTAATTAACAATTAGTAGTATAATTAGCATAACATTTAAGACTATTATGGCAAAAGAGATTAGATATAACGTAGAGGCGAGAGAGCTTCTCAAGGAGGGCGTCGATGCACTATGCAACGCCGTAAAGGTGACACTTGGTCCTAAGGGCCGTAACGTAATCATCGACAAGAAGTTCGGTGCTCCGCAGGTTACGAAGGATGGCGTTACCGTAGCTAAGGAGGTAGAGCTCGAGGATACGTTTGCAAATATGGGCGCACAGATGGTGCGCGAGGTAGCGTCAAAAACCAACGACGATGCTGGCGATGGTACCACAACGGCCACTGTCCTTGCACAGTCGCTCATCTCGGTGGGTATCAAGAACGTGACGGCAGGTGCTAACCCTATGGATCTCAAGCGCGGTATCGACGCTGCGGTTGAGAAGGTTGTAGCATCGCTCAAGGCCCAGAGCCAGGTGGTTGGCTCGGACTTCGATAAGATCGAGCAGGTAGCAACAATCTCTGCCAACAACGATCGCAAGATCGGTAAGCTCATCGCCGAGGCTATGGCTAAGGTCAACAACGAGGGTGTCATCACCGTCGAGGAGGCTAAGGGCACGGAGACACACGTCGACGTTGTCGAGGGTATGCAGTTCGACCGTGGTTACATCTCGGCCTACTTCATCACCGACACCGAGAAGATGGAGGCACAGCTCGACAAGCCCTTCATCCTTATCGCCGACAAGAAGATCTCGACGATGAAGGAGATTATGGGCATCCTCGAGCCCGTGGCTCAGAGCGGCCGCTCGTTGCTTATCATTGCCGAGGATGTCGATGGCGAGGCTCTCTCGGCTCTCGTCGTAAACAAGCTCCGCGGTACGCTTAAGATTGCCGCCTGCAAGGCTCCGGGCTTTGGCGACCGCCGCAAGGAGATACTCGAGGATATCGCTACGCTTACGGGTGCAACGGTCATCTCTACGGATAAGGGTATGAAGCTCGAGGACGCAGGTCTCGAGGTGCTCGGAACAGCCGAGAAGGTTACCTTGAATAAGGAGAATACGACGATCGTCGACGGTGCCGGCACAAAGGAGGCCATTGCCGCTCGCGTGCAGCAGATTCGCGCCTCAATCGAGAACGCTACGTCGGACTACGACCGCGAGAAGTTGCAGGAGCGTTTGGCTAAGCTCGCCGGTGGTGTTGCAGTGCTCTACGTGGGTGCCGCTACCGAGGTCGAGATGAAGGAGAAGAAGGACCGCGTCGACGATGCTTTGGCCGCTACGCGTGCCGCCGTTGAGGAGGGTATCGTGCCGGGTGGCGGTGTCGCTTACATCCGCGCCGTGGCTTCGCTCGAGGGTATGAAGGGCGAGAACGACGACCAGACAACAGGTATCCAGATTGTTAAGCGCGCCATCGAGGAGCCTCTGCGCCAGATCGTTGCCAACGCTGGTGGTGAGGGCTCGGTTGTGGTTAACAAGGTAAAGGAGGGCGAGGGTGCCTTCGGCTATAACGCTCGCGACGACCGCTACGAGGATATGCTCGCTGCGGGTATCATCGACCCGACGAAGGTATCGCGCGTGGCATTGGAGAATGCAGCCTCTATCGCTTCGATGTTCCTCACCACGGAGTGCGTCTTGGCCGAGAAGAAGGAGGAGGGTCCTCTTCAGACCTTGGCAGGTGCAGGTGCCGCAGGTATGGGCGGTATGATGTAATCCCGTACAACCATAAGGTTTTGGGCTGTCCGACACAATGTCCGACAGCCCAAATTTTTATATTACCACGCTACGTGGCACACAAAAGAGCCAGCCCGAGAATCACATCATTAGCAATATTGCCAAGCAGTTCGAGGGGTTGCGTGGCGTGATAGCCGTCTCCACAGACTACGTGCTAAATATGCCATCACCAATCGACACCAACATCTTCAGCTATTCGCGTTACATATCAGTAATAAATGTCTCGGACGACAAGTTCGAGGATTTGATGAGCTACTATCGGTTCATACACAAGGAGTCGAAGGAGGAAAGCCGCTATCAGACAGAGATTATTCGCTCGATATTCTACGCCCTGATACTCGAGATAATCACGGAATATGAGAAGATGTTTAGCACCGAGGCCGCACAAAACATCCGCGCCAACTAAACTTCTCGAGTCCCTCGGCATTCGTGCAATTCATCAAATGCCATACGGGGAGCACACCTAACAAATTGAGGTAGTTGTCCCTCGACTACACCTCACCCGCAATCACCCCCTCGGAGTTGAGCCTAAGCTCAATGTTGTCGCCCGACCAGGGGTTGATCTCCATCTGCCGCTTTAGGATGCAACTCTTACCATAGTCGACGCGAAGTTGCAGGGTGAGTGGCGCAACATCCTCCGTGCGGTTCTCGCGCGGGAGCGTGTGCGGTATTATATATATATATAGTATAAGCTCGTCGCCCTCTGCGCTCTCGAGCCTCACGCCGCGCTCCTTCACGTAGCCAGCCGGTACCTCCCCGAGCTCGGCACCCACTGCGGCCACCTCGCTACGATGCTTCAGGAAGTCAACCTCTGCACCAGCGCGGCGCACACTCCCCATTACCGTGTAGTTATATCGCCAAAAGGCGTCGTCGTTGCACTCAACAGAAACAGTAAACCGAGACATAACATCAACAATTTTCAATCTTTTTACTTAAAACTTTGCTACAAAAATAGTAATAATTTGCAGATTTTAGTTTTTTGTCGTAAATTTGCAGACTAATTGTGCTGAAATGGAGCAGATTGCATTGTACACAATAGCCTACAAAGGGCTTAAAAGTGGAAGCTATGAGTATGATTTTCAGGTAGATGACTCGCTTTTCGAGGCATACGACCGTGTGGAGATCAAGGGAGGACGTTGCGATGCACACGTCACGCTCAAGCGTAGCGAGACGATGTTGGAGCTCAACGTCACAATAAATGGCGAGGTAATCTGCGAGTGTGACCGCTGCTTGGAGGATTGTCCGATAGCGGTAGATTATGAGGGCGACCTCGTGGTTAAGTTCTCCGACGAGATCAACGACTACGATGGCGATGTGATGTGGATATCACCCTCGGAGGATTTTCTCGACCTCACGCAGTATATCTACGAGAGTATCGTGCTCACACTGCCCTACCGCCGTGTACACGAGGAGGGTGGTTGCAATCCCGAGATGCTCGCGTCGTTTAGCGTTGCTACCGAGGAGGAGATCGAGCGTATGGAGGCCGAGGCTGAGGAGAGCGACGTCTGCGGTCTCGACGACTACAACAAGGAGTTGCTCGAGGCTCTCAAGCACAAGATGGAGGGTAAAGAATAGAAGATTTGCGGCATCGCTCGGGTCTATCCGTCAGGCACGAGGCAATGCTGAAATAGAAACTTAAAAACTTAAAAATTATATTGTAGTATGGCACATCCTAAACACAAAGTCTCTTCTACACGTCGAGACAAGAGAAGAACTCACTACAAGGCTGTAGTTCCCACTGTAGTAAACTGCTCAAACTGCGGTTCAGCAGTACTCTACCACCGCGTATGCCCCGAGTGCGGCTTCTACCGCGGTAAGCTCGCTATCGAGAAGAAGGCAGCTGAGTAGTCTTCCGAACAAAGAAGAAGAGCACACCGCACAAAGCGGTTGTGCTTTTCTTTTTATAACTTAGGTTCCCCCGACCATCTATTTTCGAACCTTAACAGCTACACTATGATAAGAATCGGTATTGATGCTATGGGTGGCGACTTCGCTCCCGAGGTAGCAATCGAGGGCGCAGTGATGTCGCTCAAGCTCCTAAGCAAGGAGAGTCGCATAGTTCTCTATGGCGACGAGCAACGCATCCGCGAGCTTCTTAGGAAGCATAACTGCCCCGAGCATAACTTCGACATCGTGGCCACCACCGAAGTTATCGAGATGGGCGACCACCCCGCCAAGGCCTTTGTTGCCAAGCGTGACTCGAGTATCACCGTGGGATTCCGCGATCTGGCGGAGGGTAAGATCGACGGCTTCGCGAGTGCCGGCTCTACGGGCGCAATGTTGGTGGGCTCGCAGCAGGTAATCAAGCCTATCGAGGGTGTCATCCGCCCTGTACTTGCAACACTCATACCCACGGTATCTGCCGAGCACGGCATACGTCGTGCAATACTTATGGACGTGGGTCTTAACGTCGACGCCAAGCCCGAGGTACTGGCTCAGTATGGTCTACTCGGCTCGATATACGCCAAGTCGGCCCTCAAGATGGAGAACCCGCGTGTAGCACTCCTCAACATCGGTGAGGAGGAGGGCAAGGGCAATGCCCAGTCGAAGGCAACGTACGACCTTATGAAGGCCAACAAGCGTTACAACTTCGTGGGTAATGTCGAGGCTTCGTATATCTTCACCGGAAAGATTGGCGACGTTGTCGTTGCCGATGCCTTCGTTGGCAACAGCCTCTTGAAGATGGCCGAGGCCCTCTACCGCATCAACTTCCGCCTCGGTGGCGGTAAGCCTCGCATTAAGAACTTCCTCCGCCCGCTGCTCGGGCGTATCGTTCCGAAGCTCTACTGGCAGCAGGATTTCTGGGAGTCGATGAATGCCGAGAGCGTTGGCGGTCTGCAGGTTATGGGTATCAATGCCCCTGTTATGATTGGCCACGGCAGCTCGTCGGCACGCGCTATTTGCAGTATGATCCTCTCTATGGAGCGCGACATCAACAGTAACTTCCACGCCAAGCTCCGCGAGGCTCTCAAGGAGAATAACGACGTGGAGGCATAACGAAACTATGAATGACCTTAGGCTGTCTCCACGCGAGACAGCCTTTATTGCAACTAACAAACTATGAGACTATTAAAGATTACATCTATGATCCTTGCGACCGTGCTCACCCTCGCGTGTGGCGACGACAAGGAGCCCACACCCCAGAACCCTAACGACAACCCCACGGAGGAGGTGGCAAAGGCTACGATCGCACTCCGCACGGTAGACATCGCCTCGGAGAGCATAACCGTTGAGCTCAGCTCGAGCAATGCAACGGAGGTGCGCTGGCTGTGCGTAATACAGAGTAGCGAAATAGTTGATGCCGAGAGTGTTATCGCTAACGGCACAGAGGCCGAGGCGAATACCACGACCGTGATCTTGATCGAGAATCTCGTTGCGGGTATGACCTACGAGATCTATGCGGCGGCAGCGAATAGTGCCGGCAAGATCAGCGAGGCAAGCACGCTCGTTGTGCAGACCATCGCGAAGCCCGCGGAGGATGCCACCTACACCCTTAGCGGCAACATCACGGCATATGTCTACACGATGGAGACCAACGGTCTGCGTAACGACTATGTGTCGTTCTACGATAACGCCACGGACCGTACGCTATTTATCGACTTCTACTCGCCGCTGGAGAGCAACCACCTACCCACGGGCAACTACCCTCTGGGCGACGGCTCGGTGATGACCACCGACCAGCGTTATACCTACATCACCTTCTACACGGGTGCTGATTTTGAGTGCTTTACAGAGGGTAATGCCGACGTTACTGCCATCACCGACGAGGCTACTGGCACCACGGCACACCACGTCACGGCACGTTACACATTAGCCAATGGCGAGAGCGTAGCGTTGGATTACTCGGGCACGTTTATCGTCACGCAGTAGCAAGAGAGGTATTTAATGAGTAGTGAGTAAATATTACTCTTGGTCTGAGATAGCGCATCCCACTTTCTTGCGAGAAGGGGCCTAATTTGGTGCCGATAAAGAGAAAGAGCGGATGGGACATACTTGACGTATTTCCCATTCGCTCTTTGGATTGAGGGGCCAAAATAGGCCCCTTCTCACAAGAAATTACAGCTTGTTAAGCTCGATCTCAAAGTCTGCCAACACATTCATATAATTTATAAATGCCTCATAAGCAGAGTCATATGGGTTAAAATACGAGTGAACATCACCATCCGAGAACCACTTGGTTGCCATATAATAGAAGTGGTCGGAGTTCTGCATAAAGTGCCATACATACTCGAAATCCTTGTTCTTCGCCTTCTTAACCTTCGGAGCAAGAGCATAGAGTTTCTGGAACGCCTCGTTCTGCAGATCGTTACCGAGCCAAGCGGTAACGTCGCGCTCCTCATCGGCCCACGACATTGCATAGGGACAGTGGAGCACAGCCACAGGCTGGAGCTTCTTCGCTGCCTCCGAGGCCGTCGCAAACTCAACCTCGCCAGTAGCGAGAAGTGCTGCGGGCAGTGCCTTCATAAAGTCGAAGATGCCGGTAGATGCCTTCTGGTGCTCGCCGAAGGTCTCGTAGTCCATAAAGAGGTTAACCACGTCGCCAGTCTCCTGAGCAACCCACTGAGCATACTTATCAGCCGTTAGCGGCCACTCGGGCCAACCCTCATTCGAGAAGCGGAAGGCGATATCGTCCGAGAGCTTATAGTTGCGCAGCAACAGGCGGAGCTTGTTATCCACAGCGTCGGTATAGACGAAGTTGGGCGACTTCCAACCCAGAATATGACGCGCACCCTCGGCAAGCATTGTCTTAAAGCCGAGGCCCTCGACCATCTTGGCGATATCGTCCGAGTAGATAAGCTCGGTGTTACGGAAGGCGGTGGGCTTCACGCCGATCTCCTCCTTGAGCATCTGGGTGTGGAGCTTAACCTCCTGCTTGAACTCGTCGGCCGAGTAGAGCGACGAAAGCGAGTGAGAGTATGTCTCGCCGAGGAACTCCACACAACCCGTAGCAGCGAGAGCCTTGAACGACTCGAGCACCTCGGGAGCATAGGCCTTGAACTGCTCGACAGCCGAGCCCGTGATCGAGAACGTGCAACGGAAAGCTCCCTTGTTCTGCTCGATGAGGCTGAGCAGCAGCGCATTCATCGGGAGGTAGCACTCGCGCGCAACCTTCTGCATAATAGCGCGGTTGGTAAAGTCATCAAGGTAGTTATGATCCTTACCCATCTGGAAGAAACGATAGGTCTTCAAACGCCAGGGCTGGTGCACCTGAAAATAGAAACAAACAGTCTTCATATATCTATATTTCTTTTTTATTTATTACACTTGTCGATAGCCTGCTGGTATACATCCTTGATCTTGACAGCAGCGTTGAACCACTTGAGGTTGTTGACCTCCTCCATACCCTTCTCCGAGAACATCTTGGCGAGGGCCGGATAGGTAATGAGACCGTAGATAGCATCGGCCATAGCGTCGACATCCCAGTAGTTAACCTTAACAGCATAGTCCAACACCTCGGCAACACCGCTCTGGTGTGAGATGATCGTAGGCACATTCGAGCGCATAGCCTCCAGCGGCGAGATACCGAATGGCTCCGATACCGACGGCATAATGTAGACGTCCGAGAGCTGGAACATCTTCTGCACGTCGTCACCCTTAAGGAAGCCCGTAAAGTGGAAACGGTCGGCGATGCCGAGCTGTGCAACACGACGAATACAGTGATTCATCATATCGCCCGAGCCAGCCATCACGAAGCGCACGTTGGGTACGCGAGCCAACACCTTAGCCGCAGCCTCGATGAAGTAGTCGGGACCCTTCTGGAAGGTGATACGTCCGAGGAACGTCACGATCTTATCCTCGACGCCACGCTCGGGCACGGGGTTGTCGTTCTCGGCAAACTGCACAGCGTTGTGCACAGCCACAACCTTCTCAGGCTCGATGTTATACTTGTTGATGACGATGTTACGCGTGAGGTTCGACACGGCGATGACCATATCGGCTGCAGCCATACCTGCGCGCTCGATCTCGTAGACGCGCGTGTCGATATTATCGCTCGACGAGCGGTCGAACGACGTGGCGTGCATATGAACAACCAGTGGCTTACCCGACACGCGCTTAGCTGCGATACCAGCGAAGTAGGTCAACCAGTCGTGGGCGTGGATAACATCGAACTGGCCCTCAAGCTGGCGTGCCACCTCAGCAGCAACGACAGCGTAGCGTGCAACCTCCTCCATAATGTTTGCGCCATACTTACCCGAGAAGGTGTAACGCTGAGTCCAGCTATCACCCTTACGCTCCCAGAACTTCTTACCCGTGCGCTCGTAGCCCTCGCGGTAGGTAGCCCACTCCTCGGGCGAGATGTAGGGAACCATATTCGAGTCGATATGGATGAACGAAATTTTACGCATAATGTCATCCGCACCCTCAATGCTTGAGTCACAATAGCGTGCCTCTACATCGCTGGCGTTGACAACCTTAACAAAGCTCTGGTCCTCGTCGCCCGATGCCTTGGGCATCACGAAGATAACCTCCACATCGTTGCGAGCCAGACCCTGTGTCATACCGTAGCAGGCGGTACCCAGACCACCAGCGATATGGGGAGGAAACTCCCAGCCGAACATTAAGACTCTCATAATCTATATCTTTCTTTTTTACGTTTTACTTCTTCGTACTCTTGCGCACACACTTACGCTTGGGCTTCTCCTCCGTTGCGCACTCCGCCGTAGCCTTCTTAGCTGTCGACTTACGCGCAGGCTTCTTCGCCGCATATCGCTCGACAAGCGAGTTGATATAGAGCAAAGCACCTACCGACGTTGCGTGCGATACCGAACCACGGGGATTATGCGGAGGATCTCCCTCGAAACGCTCCGAGAGCGAGCCTACACACTTGGTCTGAAGCTCGTCGTCGAAGTCGGCGAGGATGGCACGTGCCTCATCTGCGAACTTCTCGCCACCCAAATCGAAGCAAGCCTTAACATAGAACGCCAGCGGCCATACCCACGCCGAGCCATTGCGCGACGCGAGGTCCTGCGAACGCTGATCCTCGTTGTAGTTCGACTTGTAGAGCAGGTTACGCGGCGACAACGTGCGCAGACCACGCGGTGTGAGCAGGTGCTCGCGGATGGTCATAAGGATACGCACGAGCTTCTCGTCATCGACGAGCTTATAGTCCAAGCCACAAACAACGGCCATATTACAACGTATGAACTTGTTAACCTCGTCGTAGTTCACATAGTCGGCAACATAGCCCTCCTCCTCTAACCAGAATTTTTCGTTAAAGGCGGCCTTAATGCGCTTAGGTAGCTCCTTCCACTCGGCAACAAACTCCTTGTCGCCCTGCTTCTTAGCCACTGCCAACGTAAACTCCACGGCATTATACCACAGAGCCTGAATCTCCACAGCATAGCCTCTACGCGGCGTGAGGGGCTGGCCATCGACAATGGTACCCATCCACGTCAACGGACGCTCGGCCGATGCCCAGATTAGGCCATTATCGTGCATACGCACCTCGTCCGAGAAGCCACGACGATACACCTCGAGGATACCCTTCATAGCCTCGCCATACTTCGCCCACAACTCCTTCTGACCGATATGTGCCTCGAGCTGCTGGAGCGCATAGAAGAACCAGAGCGGTGCGTCAGCCATGGGTGGCAACATCTTACCCTCGATAAGACCACTCGACTTGAAGTCGCGGACGGCCGTATCGAGCACGTCGATGCAGTCCTCCTTGTGGCCCTGCGTAAGCGTAAGGCCCGGAAGTGCCATAAACGTATCCTCCATAAATGGACCAAACCAGGGATATCCAGCGATAACCTCGGTACGATTCTCGGGACGGCGTATAACGAACTGACGTGCCGAGTGCTGCAAGCAACTTAAGAAATCGATCTTGTGTGTACGGCGTGCCAACGATGCCTCGTAAACTGCCGAGATTGTCTCGGGCGATGCCATCATATCGGTTGCAGCCGAGAATATCACGCTCTCACCCTTCTTGATCTTAAACTCGAAATAACCCGTCGTGAGCAGGTCTTCGTGACCCTCGTAGCCGCGAGCCAACTCCTTGCGATACTCGAAGTTATAATACCAGTCGGGGGCAGCGATAAACTCTGCATCGGCCTTGTCGAGCTGCATATGCAACCAGGGGAAGCCCTCGTACAAACGACACTTAACACCGTAGGGGATAGGATAAGCCCTACCATCGGCCTCCATATTAGCCTTCGACAGCGCGTGCTTATCGCGGAAGGCCAACAAGGGACGCAGACGCAACGTCGTCTCCGAGTGAGCATCCACCAACGTATAGCGGATCATTAGCTGCGTGCGCTTGTGAATCCAGAGAAGCTCCTTCTTCAGAATCACACCACCCACACGGTAGGTGATCGTAGGCGTAGGCGTGTACTCGAAGTCGGTGATATACTTATGGCCGCGGGGCTCGTAGACACCATCGAAGCGGTGGAGTGCGAGGTTGAACGACTGGTCGTGCTGCACAACGGTCTCGTCGAGCGACGACAGCAGCACATAGGTACGATCGCTCTGGTCGATGGGTGCAACCATCAAACCGTGATATTTACGTGTATTACAGCACACTATGGTCGTACTCATATAGCCACCACGGCGATCCGTAGCCAGCATCTCGCGATCCAACGAGTACTCCAAGTTACCCAATTCACGTTTGTCGAATTTAAGTCCTGACATAATGATACTTATATTTTGTTAGTTTCTGTTCAAATACAACACTTCCACGCCGCATATACCTATAACTCAGCAAGATAGCCACGAGACAAGCAGCACAGAAAGGAGAATATACTATGTTTTACCAAGTGAAGTTACAAAAATATTTTCAATAAACAAAATATTTATGCAAATAATGCCTCGATCACGGCATCCGAGATCAGGAATGACTCCGCCGGTATTGCCAGTCGCACACCCTCACGCCTAAGTGCCCCACTCTCGATCCACGGCTGAGCACTGCGCTCTATGCGCCGACGCTCCCTCGCACCAAAGCTACACTCCACAAAGTCGAGGTCGATACCTTCAACCCTACGCAGCGACGTCATAACATACTCGTTGATACGATCCGTCGCCGTAAGTTGCTCACCCTCATAGCGCATATCCCCTTCCGAATACTGCTTCGCCGTAGACACACACCAGCGTCGTTCTTCGCCCGTGAAGGAGTGCGCACCGGGGCCTATGCCTAAGTACTCGACACCCGTCCAGTAGGCCGAGTTATGCTTGGCCCGTCTGCCGGGAAGTGCGTAGTTCGACACCTCGTAATGTTCATACCCCGCCTCGGTAAATATCCGATGTAGAGCGAGATACTCCGCCTCAGACTCCTCATCCGCAATGGGCGTATACTCGCCCTGCCGCACCATCACGCCGAGCTTCGTGGCCGGTTCCACCGTGAGGTGGTATGCCGAGATATGCTCCACGCCGAGTGCGACAGCCCGACGCAGCGTCTCGGGGAGCGTATCCTCAAAACCTCGGATGCCGAAGATTATATCTATCGAGAGGTTATCGTACCCCGCCTCCCTGAGTCTTTGCACCGCACGCTCAGCCTCCTCGGCCGTGTGTCGTCGGTTCATAAACTCGAGCACACGGTCATCGAACGACTGCACGCCGAGACTTAGGCGGTTGATGGAGGTCGTCATCAGCTCGGCGACATACTCTGGGGTAAGATCATCGGGATTAGCCTCGAGCGTGATCTCCTCAACTCCCGAGCAATCAAAGAGTTCGTGGGCGTGTGAGATAAGTCCTTCGATATCCTGAGGGCTAAGCAGTGACGGCGTTCCGCCACCAAAATATATCGACGTAAGAGGTTTATCGCCAATCTCCGCGCAACGCGCATCGAGCTCGCGGTGCATCATCTCCACGGCGCGAGGGAGCAGAGCCACGGCACCCACCTTATAAAAATCGCAGTAGGTGCATATCTTACGACAGAAGGGTATATGAAAATAGAGCGTCGCCATTGGATTTATATTTTCTTAACCCACAAAGTTATTAAAATTTTCATTATATTTGCAAGGTAATATTTCAAACTATTTTGAGTTATGAAGAGTATCCGCGAGTTATACCGCATAGGCACAGGCCCCTCGAGTAGCCACACGATGGCTCCGCGCCGTGCCGCCGAGATATTTCAGCACCGCAACCCCAACTGCCACGCATTCCGCGTGACACTCTACGGCAGCCTTGCAGCCACCGGCAAGGGTCACTTGACCGACGTTGCCATCCTCGACACGCTCAAGCCTCACGGCGAGGTGAAGCTCATCTGGGAACCCTCGATATTCAAGCCCTTCCATCCGAACGGTATGCGCTTCGAGGCTCTCGATGGCGATACCGTCACCGACGACTGGACAGTGTACAGCGTGGGAGGCGGCGCACTGGCCGAGGAGGGCGAGCAGCCAATCGAGAGTGCCGACATCTACCCCGACACCAAACTTGTCGACATCCTCAAGTGGTGTACCGACCACGGCCGCACCTTCTGGGAGTATGTCGAGATGTATGAGGGCGAGGGCATATGGATATTCCTATCGAAGATCTGGCGTGTGATGCGCGAGGCCGTTGAGCGCGGCATCGAGACCGACGGCGTAATCCCCGGCCCGCTGAACCTGCCACGCCGCGCTATGCGCTACAACGTGCGTGCCTCGGGTTACAGCCAGAGCCTCAAGTCGCGAGGATTGATCTTCTCGTACGCCTTAGCCGTGAGCGAGGAGAATGCCTCGGGTGGCCGCATCGTGACAGCCCCGACCTGCGGTTCTTCGGGAGTTATGCCCGCCGTGTTGTACCACCTGTGGAAGACGCGCGAGTTCTCCGAGCAGCGCATCTGCCGAGCTTTGGCAACGGCCGGTCTCATCGGTAATATCGTCAAGCACAACGCCTCGATATCGGGTGCTGAGGTGGGCTGTCAGGGCGAGGTGGGCGTAGCGTGTGCTATGGCTGCAGCCGCTGCAAATCAGCTATTTGGAGGCACACCAGCACAGATCGAGTATGCCGCTGAGATGGGTCTCGAGCACCACCTCGGAATGACCTGCGACCCCGTGTGCGGTCTGGTTCAGATACCCTGCATCGAGCGTAATGCCTATGCCGCTGCGCGAGCATTGGATGCCAACCTCTACTCGATGTACACCGACGGTCACCACCGCGTGTCGTTCGACCGCGTGGTGGAGGTTATGAAGCAGACGGGCCACGACCTGCCATCGATCTACAAGGAGACAGGCGAAGGTGGCCTTGCCAAAGATTTCTTCTAACAGCGAGGGTTGTGAAACCTTAGCCATATCAAGTGAAAGGGCGGAGCCGCTTTTCTAACAGCGAGGGTTGTGAAACCTTAGCCTTATCAAGTGAAGGGGCGGAGCCGCTTTTCTAACAGCGAGGGTTATACGACCTTAGCCTTATCAAGTGAAAGGGGCGGAGCCGCTTTTCTAACAGCGAGGGTTATACGACCTTAGCCTTATCAAGTGAAAGGGGCGGAGCCGCTTTTCTAACAGCGAGGGTTATACGACCTTAGCCTTATCAAGTGAGATATAGGCATAATATAACCCCTACAAAAATAAATTGTGGGCGACTATAAAAGGTCACCCACAATCTTTTTTACCACCATCGCCAAACGTCGCGCCACAGCATCTATCGTAGCACTAACCTCGTAGACGATATCGAGTCGACGCCGCCAACGCAGCAGCATCAAACGTAGTGTGCAACAATATATTACACCTGCAATTATCAAATAGGCCCCACCCACAACAAGCATAGCACAGTGAGGTGGCATTGCCACTTCGGCAAGCCACATCACCAATGCACCACTCAGCAGCACCAAGCCCAACAACAGTGCTACGATAAAGAGTAACAACGCCACGACGCTGCACCGCTACTCTGCATCCTCCGCCTCGGCAGAGTTACAGTTACACATACCGCTACGCACACGCTCGGCCGTGTCGTTGATGGCCGTACGAATCTTACCGCGCAGCTCCTTGCCCGACTGCGGCGTCACAAGCATAGCGATGGCAGCACCCACAAGAGCACCACCGAGAGCCGAAAGTAAACAAAAAGATGAGTTTTTCATAACACCTAAAATATTAGTTATACACCTCCCCTAACATCAAATCACACGCCAAAACCCTCGCATTATAGGATGTTTTTCCTATCTTTGCCGAGTGAATCACGCTAAACGCATAGTGGCCTTCACAGGCCATCGCAGTTATAACGGCGTTGCCGACGAGCAGCTCCGCGCCACCATCATATCCCTCTACGAGCACGGAGCCCGCACCTTCCGCGTAGGTATGGCCGAGGGGTTCGACCTCCACGCCGGCGAGATTGTCGCTGAACTACAACTCACTCTCTCAGACATCATCCTCGAGGCCTGCATCCCGTGGCCGGGGTTCGCCTCACGCTTTAGCCCCGAGGAGCGTGAACGCTACGCGCGAGTGCTTGCCGCAGCATCCGTAATCCGCTATGCGAGTGGCGATTATGCTGCTGACGTATTCCATCGCCGCAACGATATGCTCGTCGACGGTGCAGCCACGGTTGTGGCCTGGTGGGAGGGCCACTCAAGTGGCACGGGCTACACGGTACGTCGTGCCCGACGACAGGGCTCGGAGGTGATAAACCTCTTTGCTCGCGATCTCTTCACACACGCCTTTTAATCCCCAAAATAGGTCTATTTTGGCTCTATATACATATTTATATTATAGTAACAATTAGGTATTTATACTACCTCTTGTTTAACAATATTGTAGTACTTTTGCAACAAATTTAATAAATGTAGAGACTATGAAATTTAGACACCTATTATTGGTATTGACAATGATTGGCATCGGCTTCTCGGCCGAGGCACAGACAACAGGCGAGAAGATCAGGGAGTTCGCCGATAAGCACCTAAAGCTCTCGGGCTATATTCAGGGTGGCTTCGAGTGGAATGAGGCATCCGACCCCGAGACGACGTTCTACCTCCGTCGTGCGCGTGTGAGCCTCTCGGGCGACGCAGCTAAGGAGAAGATCGACTACCGCCTTCAGGTCGATATGGCGGGCAGCCCCAAGGTATGCGACCTCTACTTCCGCTATAAGCCCCTTAACCAACTCAACATCCAGCTCGGACAGTACAAGCTCCCCTTCTCGCTCGAGAACGAGCTCTACGGACCCACGAAGTTCGAGTTCATCGAGTACTCATACCTCACAACCTACCTCGTGCGTAACAACGCCAAGTACGACGGCATCTCGGCAACGGGTCGCGATATGGGCGTGCAGCTCTATGGTAGCTTCCTCGCTCGCGATGGTTACAGCATCCTAAACTACAACATCGGCGTATTCAACGGTGCTGGCATCAACGCCAAGGATAACAACTCGTCGAAGGACTTTATCGCCCGCCTTATCGTTAAGCCTATCAAGGGCCTATCTATCTCAGGTTCATATATGTACAGTGAGACGGAGTTCGGCGGTAAGGAGTATATGAAGTCTCCACGCTGGTCGGTAGGTGCCATCTACGACGTACGCCACTGGATTGCTCGCGCGGAGTTTGCTCAGGCCAACTTTGCAGGCAATAAGACCAACGCCTTCTACGCTCTGGCCGGCTACCACTTCGAGAAACCCTGGAGTGTTGTTGCTCGCTACGAGTTCATCAACGACGACTACAACGTCCTCAACGAGGATCGCATCACCATCGGCGGTGTCTACAAGCCCTACAAATTCTTGCGCTTGCAGCTCAACTACTCATACACAATGAATGCCAAGCGAGACAAGAACTTCAACGGCATCAACCTGATGGTATCGGCCATCTTCTAAACCTCGATAGTTTAACATAAAAAGGATAATATGAAAAAGTTTCTTACCGAAGATTGGGTTGTAACATTCCTTAGCATTCCCCTTCTTATCATCGCATTCTTCGCCTCGGAACTTGGTGGCGGTCCTAAGATTCCCGAGACACTCACCACCCCTGAGGCGTGGATGAACATCGGCGTATTCTTCGTCATCGCGCTCGTACTCCTTTACATTGGTAATCGTCTGCTTAACAGACCGTTGAAGGGCCTTCTTGTGTCGTTCATCGTCATCTTCGCCATTGCCGTGCTCGCGCAGTGGATCGCCAAGATCGAGATGGTTAAGTACTACGGCTTCGAGGCTGTGTTCTTCTCGGTAATCTTCGGTCTTATCATCCGTAACGTATTCCACGTGCCCGACTGGCTCAAGCCCGCCGTGCAGGGCGAGTTCTTCATCAAGATCGGTGTTGTCTGCCTCGGTGCTACGGTGCTCTTCTCCGACGTTATGAAGTCGGGTGCTGCGGGTCTCATTCAGGCAGTCCTCGTCGTTGGCATCGTGTGGTTCTTCGCCTTCTGGCTCGCCCGCAAGTTCAAGGTTGAGCAGGCTACGGCGATGACTCTTGCCAGCGGTTGCTCGATCTGCGGTGTGTCGGCTTGTATCACTGCCGCAGGTGTTGCCGGCACGGATAAGAAGCAGCTCTCGTATATCATCTCGCTGGTGCTCATCATCGTCGTTCCGATGATCTACCTTATGCCCTGGCTGGCAAGTGTAGTTGTACCCTTGTTCACCGACGATCCCGCTATCCAGCAGGAGATTACGGGTGCTTGGATTGGTGGTACCATCGACACGACCTCGGGCGTTGGCGCATCGTCGGAGATGGCTGGCGAGGTGGCTCAGAAGACGGCCATCGTCGTTAAGGCTACGCAGAACGTGCTTATCGGCGTCGTGGCGTTCTTCATCGCCCTCTTCCTCTCTACACGCTCGGCCGACGGCAAGCGTTCGAACCGCCCGTCACTCGGCATCGTGTGGGAGAAGTTCCCGAAGTTTATCCTCGGTTTCGTCATCGCCTCAGCCGTGTTTAGCGTGCTTCAGGCCGAGGACCTCCTTACGCTCAACGAGAAGGGTAAGATTATGGAGACATCGCTCGCTAAGACCTTCTCGACGTTCTTCTTCTCGCTCTCGTTCGTATGTATCTGTATGGATACGCGTCTCAAGGATATCATCTCGAAGGAGAACCGCAACGCGCTTTACGCCTTCCTCTGTGCTCAGACCTTCAATATCATCGTCACGATGCTTATCGCGTGGTTGATGTTCGGTATCGTTAAGCCCGCCATCTGGCCCTCAACGCCCGAGACACCCGCCACCGAGCAACCTGCCGAGGCACTCCCCGAGCTTAAGGCTACACTTCCTGCCGATGGTGCCACCGAGGCTCAGGTTGTCACCTTCGAGGAGCCTACCGTAGCTCCCGAGATTTCGTTCGACGACGAGGCCGCCAGGGTCGAGTAATCGAGCGATACACAATAAGTTGGGGATGACAAATTTACTTTTTGTCATCCCCATTTTGTTTTGAATGGTGAATAATAAGATATGGTTTTAGGTCTGCACTACCTGAAAAAGTGGAGCTTACTCAAGTGTAAATGAGCATTTTAAGGGTGAACACAACGACAAAATAGACTTTTTGTTCAGCCTCATTTCATCTATTTCGCCCCCTGTTTCAACTCATCCACAATCGTCTGACACCCATCCTCCAACAGATCCAACACCAGCTCGAAACCCTCGTGACCCTCGTAATAGGGATCGGGGATGTACGACCAGTTGGGATTGCGACGCAAGAACTCCCGAAAACGATAAATCTTCTGCCCCGCAGCGCGATCGGGCGCAAGACGAAATAGTGCCTCGTAGTTGTTGTCGTCCATCGCGATGATGCGGTCGAAACGCTCGAAGTCCTCCTCACGAACCTGACGTGCGCGATGTGTCATCTCGATACCTCTTGCCGCCGCAGCACGCCTCATACGCGGATCGGAACGCTCGCCGCTGTGGCCGCCATACGTACCCGCCGAATCAATCTCGACACCATCACTAAGTCCCTCACGCTCAACGAGGAGTCTCAGCATTGCCTCTGCTGCCGGCGACCGACATATATTCCCGAGGCAGACAAATAATATACGTTGCTTCATATCCTATGTTCTTTTAATCATTATTGTTTTCGCATTTCATTACGGCGTTCTATTTTAGGCATTACACCCAAATTCGCCACATAGTGCAAACAAAGATAGCACATTTTTACTCTGCTACAAAATTACATCTCACCCCTCGATATCTATATTAACTATGAAATTTATGAACAAGATATACAAGTTAGTCACATTAGTGACAGTTGCTATGTTTGCCATTGCTTGCGAAGGAGAGAAAGAGGTTGGCAGCGAATGGGGACACACGGAGTATTACGAGTCGTCAATCTTTAAGGAGTACAAGCCTGTAATAATGGAGCGTACCCTTCAGTTCAGCCTCACTCCTGATGCACAGCAGATGTTCAGTCGGGGCGGCTCTATTAATTTCTACATTAGCACACATAGCGAGAAGAATGAACCTAACAAAGATATCGTAATCTACGTTAATGGCCAGAGGCAGGAGAGTAACCAATTTGCACTCACTATTGAAGATGCTACTATTGAAGATAACTCATATAAGACAGGTGAAAATATAGATGATATAGAGCTCAACTTAGGTATCGAGTTCCTTAACACCGCTGCTGAGGGCAAGCATCATCTATATTTGGTTGCTTGTGGAAGTAAGAATGGAGGTATTAGCTTTAAGAATAAAGAGGCAGACATCGGAAAGGGGCCAAAAGAGACTATAAAAGCGAGCGACCTGCAATTTCAGTTAGGCTCACTGAATAGCGATGGTTTCTATGTCGTCAAGGAGAATGTATACAACCCTGGTAGCAAGGTGTTTTGGATTATTGTATTTGCCATTTTAGCATTGTTGCTCATATGGTATATTATTATTCGTCCAAATTTTTATAAGCACCTGCGCTTTCCTAGCATATATATAACATATCCCTCCTCTACAGAGACATTGCAAATAAGAACTAAGGGGTTTTGTAAGCTCATATTTACTAACCGACCAATAAAGCAGGGTATATTAAAAAAAATATTCCGCGTACAAGATATAGTTGTAGTGAACGATATTTGGACATCTCGAGTCACAATAACTTGTAAAGACAGATACCGTCTTAGAATTCGCGGAGGTGTAACGTATACTCCATATGAACCTATACGTGGTAAAGATTTCATCATCACCACCGATAGTGGCAAAAAAATAAAAATACACGCCGTATAATAGAAGATGAAGCGACCAAATAAGATAAAAAACATAAACGATATTAACTAAAAACTTACATTATGGCTATTAGACCAACTATTTACGTAGGCTTAGGAGGTACGGGCATTCGTGCCATTGCTCAGACAAAGAAGCATTTTGAGGATGCTTATGGTAAGGATAATATTCCTAAACAGATTGCATTTGCAGCAATAGATTTTGACCTAGCTGCAGCATCAGATCCCACGCTTCCCACTGACATTGCATCAGACTTTCTAGAACTCAATCTTGGATCAAACCCGAGAACTCTGTATGAGCAGGGTTGCAAAGAGGGTAAGTACCAGTGGATGTTCTCTGGCAATGCAGGTTTTATTGGAGATAAGATTTCAGACGGAGCAAGCCAAGTACGCACAACTGGTCGTTTCTATACCGAAATGATTAGTTCAAAAATAATGACATTCATTCAGGGCTGCTGGAATAACGTAAAAAATATTGAGGATGCTGATGCCAACGCTATTAATAGCAATGTGGATATCCATATCGTAATGTCATTGGCAGGCGGTACTGGTAGTGGTTCATTCCTTAACGTTGCCGATCTGATCCGTAGCAAGTACAGCCAAAAAGCTCGAATTATTGGCTATGGCGTTATCCACGGAGTGTTCCGCACGTGGGACCCCAGCAGCAACAAGACTCCTCGCGTTGTTGCCAATGCCTATTCGGCAATTATGGATCTTGACTATTTGATGAACGCCAGCTTCGAAAATCCTATTGAGATTGAGATCAACAACCAAAAGAAAACCCTTAAACAGCCGATTTATGACGAGTTTTTCGTAATAGATAATAACACGCAAAAGGGAAATAAGATAAAAGGAATTCAACAGTTATGTGAGGTGATAGGTAATTGCTTGTTTGCTTCAGGTGGCGATATGGGCACACAAATTGTCTCAGGACTTAGCAACACTAATTGGCGAAATGGACAATTTAATATTACTCCCAAGAAAGGTTGGGTTCAAGCATTAGGTGGTTGCCAGGTTGTTTATAAGGGCGATTTATTAGCAGAGATTTATGGTTATAAGGCAGCCATAGAACTCATCCGTATGACCACACAAGAGGGAACAGATGTTAGCCAGCTCGCTCAAAATTGGACCGAAGAGGCAAGAATTAGAGAGGACGGTAACACATATAATATGCTTATCGACTCTATTGTTGCACCTGAAAAAATTGAAGGTGTAGAGTTAGCTCTCGTTGACATTGATAACCCCGTTGCCGAGACCGAGTCGAAACTTTTAGAGTATATCAACCAATCTTTCCCCAAGGTGGGATGTTTAGATCAGGAGGTCGCAGAGAAGGAGCGTATGCTTAACGAGAAGATCGACCAAATGCTTCGTCAGGAAAATGGCGTTGGTAATGCCATCGTATTCCTCCGCTCGTTGAAGAAATTGTGTGAGAAATATCGTGGCGAGATGGAAGGAGAAGTTGTAATTCTCGTCAATGAGAAGAATTCTCTGGCAACCATCTTTAAGAAGAATTTTACTGACTATAGTGAATACTCGAGAAAGTTAATTAAGTTTAAGAGCGGTTGCCAGGAACGTCTTGATACACTTAAGCGAGGAGCTAAAGAGTTGTTGAAGTTCAACTGGGAAATTAAACGTCGTGAGATTGCTCGAGATATATTCATTCAGCTATCAAGCATTATCGGAAAGACAGCAATTCGTCTCGAAGAGCTTAAAGTGGCTTTAGGTACCCTCCGCGAGGATTATGAAGTTGAGTTAAATGATAAGCAGAACTTAAATTCGTCCTCATTAACTTTTGAGTACGATTTATCTACTGACGAGCGACTGAATATGACATTGGAGGATGGCGAGGTTAACCTTATTGGTTTGATGAATACCCTTAAAAAGTCGTTGCTGGATATTGACATTAGAAATGAGCTCAAGCCCGCAATTGATGTATACGTAGCAGAACTTCCCCGTGCTAAGGAGTACAAAAATGTTATTATAACTGATATTATTGAGAACCTTACACAGGAGCAATATGATGCTTTAAAGTTTGAGATTGCTACTAAATCTAGCCGTCTGTTACCTATTGATGATCGAGGCCAGACAAGCAAGACTCGCGAGAATCAATGTCCGACTGACTTGATCATACAAAATTGCCTCATATCGTTATACCGTCCTAACGATGTTAAGACACGCTTTGAGCGCGACGACAACTTTATGAGGAATTTGTCTAAACAATTCCTTTCGTCGACATTCGATTCTATGAAACAGAAAATTATCGTATATCGTGCTGACTATGCAGTAATTCCATACTGCATCGAAGCTTTCGACGAACAAACAATTAAGGGCGAGTATGAGACATTACTTAACGACTCGTTGAGTGCTGGTGCAACGACATTCAATCCTCACTTCGATAAGAGTATCTTTGAAAGAATGCGTTCAACTGACTTTAAGCTGAAGCCGGAGGCTCAAAATGAGGCTCTATTATATTGGATTTGCGGACATATCTTTGGTTGGAGGGATGTCAAGGAAACCGCATACATAATGGAGAAGGATTCTAACGGGAACACTACCAAGATCGAGTCCAAGGAGGAGATTGAGCACCCGAAGTATATTCGCTTTATGGGTAAAGCATACTACTTCTGGCAGGATAAGAGCCAATCACAAGGTAAAAATGACAAATGGTATCCAGTCGGAGGAGGTACTGCCACAGGCAATCGTAAGCGTGCTTTTGACGACTTCAAGGCTTTGGATTTCCCCAAATTTAAAACCGAACTTGCTGACAAAATTAAGGCAGATATTCAGGCGCGTGGTATTGACTACTACAGCCATATTGTCTCGAACATTATCAAAGATGGCAAGAATGACTATATCGATCGTATAGCTTGTACTGACAAGCACAGCGCGACGTACTATGCGCAAAATAGCGCAGATGTAGCTCAGTTCGACGCCGAATGGGATTACATTGAGAAGCATCTTATTAGTGCCTTAAAGAACCTATAATAACGTATTATGCCGAGTTTTGTTCATATATTCATCGGCAAGGAGTACTCTCAACTAGTAGAAGGAATTGGTCGTGCCGCGTATAAATATTGCGGAGGCACGACCTCTTCCAATATATCCTACTTGGTAGTAGATTATGCTGATAAAAATCTCAATATAACCAGATTGAACATATCGTCTACTACCGATGATAACTCGATGAGTTGCCTTGACCGCTATCTAGAAACAAGTTGGACTACACCTTCTTCAATTAGTAGCTCAATAACTATTGAAGAGTTTGGTTCTGTCTGGTCAAACCTCTATAACGAAATATTTACAATAAATAATCTAGAGGCAAATCAGGGACTGACCATAATTCTACACTTTCCACTTTACAAAGCCGAAGCGTACGATATCTTCGAGGCTTTGTACGTTGGTATCAACTCATTAAATAGACCCAAGCGGATTAATTTTATGGGTTACTTCGACGACCTCGCGAAACTCATAGAACCGTCGTATGAGATCAAGACACCGTTGAAGAAACATATCGCGCGATATAAGGCGTTCCGTAGCAAACAGAATATGGACCCCGCCTCAATGCTTGTTGTATTACAAAATACAACATACAATGGCGTATCGTTGGGACTTACAGAAGAAGGGCTCAAGGAGGTTGTTGCTCAATTCGTTGTAGCCTCTGCCCTATTCTTCCAAGAGTTGTTTCCTCCAGCACTTGCATATAAAGACGTCGTTGCCTTCGGTGTTGCCTCGCTACAGGTTGATAAATATATGCTTGTGGACTACTTAATGAATCAAGCTTTCTGTAACTCCATTGACGTAGCATCAGTTAATTGCACTAAGGTGGATGTTAACGAGGCCCAAGAGAAAGCCGATAGTATCATTGCAGACAAACAAGAACTCCTTTCAAGACTTTTCAAGAGCCCGATACGTGATGACGCTGAAGCGAAGGAATATTTCCAAAAAGAAGTTGCTTCAATAATCGCATCATGTGAGGATATCTTCAAGCACGAAAAGAGTATCACAAAGAAAGCTGCAATACTTGCCGCTCTACTATCGAAGACTGAATGCTCCCTATTTACCGATTCAATCTATAACGAGGATAAGACCTGCGTCAGAGACTTATTTACAGAAAGTATCAATTACTTTATTACGAACAATTATGGCGCATATTTTGAGAATGATGGCCAGCCACTAATCAATCCAATAAAGAGTCTAAAAGACCTCGATGCTAAGATTATAAACACCGAGAATGAAATTCGTCGTTTAAGTGATGAAGTAGAGGATCTACGCAAACAGATCACTGATATCGAAAATGTTGAGAAATGCTTCTTTGATAAGGATAATGGCATTTTCCATTTCAACGATGACGAGTTCCGCATTCTTCCCGATGATTTAAAGCCTGAACTATTGGACGAAACATATGTTCCGACCAATATCACAAAACTACCTGAAAGTGTTGACTTACGCAGTCGCTTTAACACTATTCGCAATCAGGGTAAACAAGGTGCTTGCGTGGCATTTACTATCACGTCTATTTTCGAGTATATTGTCTACAACAAGACAAACAAGTTGCTTGATCTTAGCGAAGCATTCCTATACTACAATGCTCGCGATTTAGACAGAACTGGAGACGTATCTATTGAGACAGATACTGGTTCTCGTGAACGTTACGCCATAGAGTCTCTTAACAAGTTTGGATTACCGCTTGAGAAAGAGTGCCCTTACAACGATTTTGTGTACAATAAACGGCCAAGCGATGAAGCATACAAAGAGGCACAAAACCGACTCCTCATTAAGGCAATGAACGTTGAGCACAAAAGGGATGTTTTCAAAGCCGTTCTTGCGGAAGGACATCCTATTTCAGGAGGCTTCCTGCTATGCGAAAGTTTCTTTACAAAAGCATCAGTTGACGGATACGTTCCTATGCCCTCTTCCATTGAGGTAGATTCGGCCATAAATGCCTCTGCCGAAGAGAAAGAGAAAAACAAACACGGCCGACACGAAATGGCAATTGTAGGTTATAGCGATAAACTACAATGTTTTATTGTTCGCAACTCGTGGGGTACATCATGGGGTGATAACGGCTACTGCTACATGCCATATGCCTACATAGAACACCCCAACCTTATGGACTTTGCAGCAATCATTACAGAGATCCATATTCCTAGTAGCACCGAAGATATAGAGAATCAGAACAATCATCAAAATTCAGATTCAAAGGATTTCGATGTGCCAACATTGACAATAAACGACGATGATATACGTATGCGATACTACATCAATCAGAGTTTAGTGGCCAAACACGGTGACGATCTCATAACACTATATAGCGAACGCGACAGATTATCAAAATATTTAGATGATCTAACTTCAAATTTGGCATCATATCCGAATAAACGTAACGAGTTTATCAATGCTGCGCTAACGGTTCTCGATATCAAAGAGAAGGAGCTACGCAATAAGAAACTTGAGATCGAGGAAAACATTGAGAAAGCGATAAATGAAACCAAGAAATATAACATTAAGAAGATGTTATACGCCATTGGCATCACTGCGATTGTATACTTTGTATGCTATCTATGGAACTCTATTTTTGTACCTCTAATCTTTACCGATCTGCAATGGATAGAGATTATGACGGTCAGTTGTTTTTGGCCAACGTTGGTAGTATTAGGCATTGTCATATTCTATGCTTATCAAGTCTATAAGAATTGGTTAGTACATCGCGAAAATATCAGTAAGGAGAGATTAGAACATAAACATATTATTGATCGAATACAAGTGATTCAGGATATCATACCTCAGTTTAAGTTCAAGACCTTTGCTGCATGGCATCTACTACGTGAAATATTAAGACTACAATCTCACTTTAGCTCGTTATACACTAAATATATATCACTCATTAACAATCTGCGTGCATGGTATTTAGAAGTAGTGAAGAGTGATGATATGACACTTAATAAGGAGACTCCAAATATTTCGTTACTGGACAAAAAATTAGCGGACGTACTATTCAAGTCCATTAGTAACGATAAATTCTTAGACATCGATTTCACTAATAATATAGAGGAATACTCAGTAGACGAAAGCTATATTCTAAAGTATCGCCAAGAACTTATAAATACGGTCGTAGAAAAGCTATTCAATAACGATAGAATTGCTAAGTTCAACCTTACTGAGCATATTGTTAAACCGTCGGTTGATTGGGTAAAAGGTGTAAAGAAAAGCACAGCAACAGAGTTAGTTCACAAAGCAGATATATTTATTCATCTAAGTTCTATTGCAAACCCCAATATGCAACGTTCCGAATATCTTATTGCATACCAAGCAAACCAGTATAGCTCAGCATTAAATAAGGCAATATCACCTAATTGTAGTTTACTGTGTTGGGATAATGCTCATACCATGTTATACACAAGTATTGCAACACTAGAATTCGACGATTGCGAATGTACTCGAGGAATAAAATAAATTAATTGTTGATGTAGATTATACAGTAAACATATCTTACAAGAGATAGGGTCACCAAATGGTGACCCTATCTCTTGTAAGATTACAATATAAACCTTCAAAATCTTTCATTTAACAATTTCTATGGTTTGTTTAATCATTTGGTAGTTTGGCAATTAATTCTCATTCATTGGTCAAAACCAAATATCACAAGTGACGGCAATAACAATATTTTTACTATCTTTGCATCGGTAATAAATTCCCACGTATTCAGCCGAAGGTATGTAGGTTGCATTCTAGGAAAAGCTGGGGGCGAACTGCAAAAATATGGGGTTACCGGCAATGAAAACGCGGGGCTACCAATTGCAGAATATAGGGAGGTTGCAGACCGTAATAGCGCAGGTTTGTCGACTGCAAAAACACAGGGAGACCGACTGCAAAATGCTGGGTTGCCAACTGTAAAGACATAAGTAGACGACCGCAATAATGTATGCTTGTCGACTGCAAGAACACAGGGAGACCGACTGTAAAAACGCTGGTTTGTCAGCCGTAAAAAACTCAGGTTTACCGATTGTAAACCTATGATTATGAACGTATAACATCAACAAATAGCTATGAAACTAAAAGCTCTAATTCTTATCGTCATCGCCTCTTTTGGCCTCACGCTCACTGCCGAGGCACAGAGTCTGCCGCGCAAGGTGCGTAACGTCGAGGTACAGGATCTCGACACCAACAAGGCTCGTCTGCCGTGGTGGGGCGAGAAGAACCTCCTGATCTTCTACGTCGACCCCGAGGTGCCAAAGCAGAACCACGACTTCATCACCTACATCGAGGAGACAGGCCGCGTACAGGGCCCCAACATCGAGGGCTTCGGCATCGTAAACCTCAAGGATGCCATCTATCCCAACTCGCTCGTGCGTAAGATTGCCGATGCGCGTACGGCTAAGAATGGCGCGACTATCCTCTGCGACCCCGACCATTACATCTCAAGTGCTTGGCGTTTAGGTGATTGCAACGATATGTTCGTCATTATGCTTGTCAACAAGGCTGGCGAGCTCGTCTACCTACACAAGGGCGAGATGTCGGAGGAGGAGCAGCAGCGATTCATCGCAGCAGCCGAGCCATTGCGCTAATGCAATACGCTAAAACACAACTAATTACACCTATCAGGATCGTCTTAACGGCGGTCCTGTTGTTGCTTTCGTCCGTGGAGCTTCGGGCACAGCACTCAAGCGTCACAACCATCGGCGGCGACAACATAGTTTACAGCTACCACCCCGCCGATAGCGCACCCACATCCACCATCGACGACTACCTCTCCGCGGACCTCAACGACCGCAACGTGCGCTTCAACGTCATCGGCGGCCCGGGATACTCGGCAAATACGGGCTGGCGACTATCTGCCATAGGCAACCTCTACTACCGTCAACGCGGCACGCGCAACACTGCTCTTGGTACGCTGACGCTCTCAGCAACTGCCTCACTCACGGGATATTACAGCATCTCGCTCCTCGGCCGCAACAGTTTCCGCGACGGTAAGCACCGCTTGGAATATGGCGCAGAGCTACGCTCCGAGCCTACCTACATCTGGGGCCTCGACTATGCCACCTCCGCGCGCGACCTCCCCGGCGAATATACCGCCCGCGAGTATGGCGTGTGGATCGACTATCGCTACGCGCTAACCGCGAGGCTATTCCTAAGCCTCGCGGCCGACTTCCTGCGCGTAGCTACCATCGACCTCGACTCGCGCACCCAGCAAATCATTGATACTAAAGCAACTACCCTATCAACTACGGGTCTCGGCATAGGCCTCGGCTACGACTCGCGCCGAGCGGCGGCACACTCCACACGCGGCATCTACGCCCGTGCGGAGTTCATCTGGCGACCACGCTTTGCGGGCAGCTACGACCGCGACCTCTACGAGCTCAACATCACCTTCGACTACTTCCAGCCACTATGGCGCGGTGGCACCCTCGCGTTGGACATCTACGGCGAGTTCCATAACGCCGCAACGCCGTGGCTGCTACGCGCCGAGCTTGGTGGCGACAACCGTATGCGCGGTTACTTCCCCGGCAGGTATAACGGTGATGGCCTCGTCGCAGCACAAGTCGAGCTCCGCCAACATATATGGGATGGCTTAGGCGTCGCAGCGTGGGGCGGTGTGGGCACCACATTCTCGGCCACGGATCGCCCGTCGTGGGACCGCCTCCTACCGAGCTATGGCATCGGTCTCCGTTGGGCACTCAACGCACTCACTTCCATACGTTTAGATATGGCCTTTGGTCGCAACAGCCGCTATCTAATCCTCGGCCTCAACGAGGCATTTTAGATTACAGGAAGGGGTATGAACACGTGAGCGTATCACGTGGAGGGTAGGCTACGCGTCAGCACTCGACACTTTATATCAGCAACTAAAAAAATCTCCCCGCAAGCAAAGTTGCGAGGAGAGGTATTAAAGCGGCAGCCACTTACCACCATAGCCTAATTCTAAAAAGCGGAGACGGCGCGCACATAGAAGTTGCTGCGCTTATAGTCGCTGTCGGGGCTGCCATCGCTCATACGGACAAGCCACGCGCAGAACTCAGGCTTATAATTAACATACTCCGTTGATGTCCAATACCATACATCTAAAGCAGTACCGTACTTCTGCAAAGTAGCATTAAGCGTACTCTTATTGCTATATATACTCATCAACTCATTAAGTGAAGGCAGATACCAACTATTTCCCTTTGCTCGGCACCATTTGAATGCGGAGAAATAGTCACTATCCGAGCGAGCCATTATTTTATCTGTATTAGCCTTACCATCGCTATTACTATCAGCATAGGTGTGT
>JAGBCY010000003.1 GCA_017937765.1 Alistipes sp. | reverse complement strand
GATAGCCTTACAACCACTTTGTACTATGCTCGAGTACCGAAAAAGTCGCTCGTGACAGGGGAGAAACTTGGTATTGCAGGATCTTCAGACCAGGTGTCGCAAGCCAATGTAGAAACAGCTGCTCTTCGTCGCTTTCACAATTGGATTCAGTCTTGCAATCCTACCGTCGCCGAGCGATATCGACTGCGCTATGGCAATTATCGAAAGTTGTCGATAGCAGAAGATGGCTACGAGCAGTACACCTATGGAGAGGAGGTATTTACAACCGATACCCCAGCATATCGATATGCCAAGTTTGCCACCGAGTACTCGAAGTATCTTAACAAGTGGAGTGCTATATTCTACTTTATTTTCCTTACATACCACCTCGGCACTGACTCGATGGATAAGAATATGTCTATCGCGTGTGATGATGTAACGGTAGATAATGCCAATTGGCTCGTATTCATACGAGATACGGACACCATCAACCTGTTTAACAACTCTGGTCTGCTTCGATGGATGTTCTTCCACGAATGGGGAGATTCCTTTGATGCTACAACGGGGCAGACAGGAACAGTTCTCGGGGAAACATACGATGCCACCACAGGAACATATACTGCCACCACTTCTGCTGGCACACCAATCTTCAACGGGCGATTGTCGGGTTTATGGGATTGTGTTGCCAAAGTCTGGGAAGCTGATATCAAGGCGATGTATGTAGCAATGCGTAGCGGAGGACTTAACGCTTCAGCTCTTTTTGCTAAATACAAAGAGTATTGGTCGCATTGGTGCGAGGCTCTTTACAATGTGGATGGTATGGGGTATGCAAATACGGGCAACTTCTCGATGGCGTATGGAGATAAGCTCGAGCTTACTCGATACTTCTACAAGTACCGACAGCGTTATTGGGACTCGAAGTGTGCCACAGGCGAAAGTTCTTCAAATGTATTGATGCTTCGTTTGTGGAAGAGAGGCGCAGGTGTCGCACTACGCCACTATTGTCCTATCTACGCATCACTCAACTGGGGCTCGGGAGGTGTTAAATCTCAACGAAACATTGAGGCTGGAAGTCCTGCATATTTCGAGAACGGTATCACTGCAAGCGGCGCAAACGAGGTTACTTTCTCTATCTATGATGCAGATTTGCTGACCGAGATATCAACCTATACCGTCGGTGCTGATGGCACAACAACAGAGAAAGGCTTGGAGGGCCTTGGACAAATTGACATTCAAACTAATCTTCCAAAATGTCGTCGCTTAAAGAGGCTCATCCTGGCACATACTGCCGATACACCGAATACGCAGCTCTCCAATTCAGGCTTCGATTTATCTGCGTGTACGATGCTCAAGGAGGTCGTTGTTACCTATAACACCTCTCTAACTCGAGCTGTAACCATTGCCAGCGAGATGATCGAGCGAATAGACTTCCGAGGCACGCCAATAGTCGGCATTACACTACCTTCAACAGATAGTCTGACCGAAATGCGACTACCTGCGACTATCCAACGCCTTCGTCTATCAGGATTGTCAAAACTCTCAACATTTACCATTGAGGGTGCTGACTCGATGACCCAGGTAGATATTAGCGGTTGTCCAGGAGTGAATAGTCAGATTATCATTGAAGCGTGCCTAAATAGAGAGAATCGTATCCTCGCAGCAGTAGAGATAGATGGTGTTGCTTGGACAAACTTCTCGGTTGATCATCTGCTCTATCTTGCCCAGATAGGAGCTAAACTCTCGGGAACTATCAACTTGGCTACATCTTCAAGCTCTACTATTAACTACGAGCAGAAGGCTGTTTTAATGCAAGCATTTGGCGATATCGATGACCCCGACAACGATTTGTATGTAATATACACTACTCGTAACATCAGTGCGCTACATATTACAGGCTCAAGCTACATATATAAGGCTGGCAAATATGAATATAAAGCAGTCCCCTCGCCAGCTTCAGCTAACTACTTTACACCTATAAAATGGTCTATCGATGATGAAACATACGCCACTATCAACGAGAATACAGGTGTGCTGACGCTGAAAAACGATGCCACAGTTGGAGAACCAACTGCTGTAATAACAGCGACGACAACTCGTTTAAGCGATGGTGTAGCAATCTCTATTTCGAAGACAATAGGCTTCTATAAGAGAGCTGTTAGAGTAGGTGATTTTGCGTATGCGGATGGCACATTTGATGATGTTCTTGATAGAAATAAGACCGTAGTTGGCATTGTGTATCAAATAGACGAGGCAGAGGACGGTTTGATTCGAATAGTGGGTCGTCATCGACCAGGCACTGCAACTTGGGGTATAAATACGCAGTCTAACCCAACAGGAGATATACCTACACTCAAGAACTACACTAATTATAATGGTTCGACAAGCTATGTCCCCGAGAACTCCGATTGGGAGTCATTGTATCTTACTCCTGATGGGGATGCGTTTAGGGAGTTTACTGCAGGTTCATTCTCTGACTGGGATGGACGAGGCAACACGCAGAAAATTATTGCGTACAGAAACGAAATGCTTCTTCTTGCAGACTTGGATATTCCAAACTCTTTGGCAGAACTTGATGAAAAATACAATGAGTTTGCCGCAGATAGCAATAACGAGGACTATATTCTTCGCCTCTACTATTATAGAGCTGCATCAATCTGCAACTTCTACGAACCTTCGGTAATGGAGGGTGAGGTACTCGCAGATGCCTACAAACAGGGCAATTGGTATTTGCCATCGGAAGGCGAGCTATCGCGCTTGTATTGGTATCACCGCAAGGGTTATACAATTCCGGACACGGAACCCGAGTACGATCACTCTATCCCAATTTTCGCAAAACCGCGCAATCTTGTTGATAATAATGGCGACACGCTGTTCCCTCAAATTCCCAATAGCTGGCATTGGAGTTCAACCGAGTACAATTATCAAACATCCTGGGGCATCTACTTCAGCAGTGGTTACGCCAACCACTACAGCCGTTGCTACTACTACTATGTCGTGCCCGTTGCAGCAATCGAAAAGTCAAAGGTTTAACTCTTTAACAATTTAACACTTTAACTCTTAATACTCCCGAAGGGAGTCAAAAAAATTTTTGAAAAATGTATATCCAAAATTTTCAAACTTTCGAGGTGCGCCCTCCGTTAGTTCAGATGTCAGAGAGCAGACTTCGCCGCAAATATACAATTTCGTGGGGCGAAGAAAAGTTTGTGAATGACCTCGGGGTCGAGGTTTATAAAATATTCTCTGTCGAAATCGGACGAGAGTTTTCCTATGGCTCAATAATTTCAGCAATCATATCGCAGAGGTACTCTAATGACGATGTTACGGCTATCAGCCTTAATTATCTGAACAAGGAGTGCGCTTCAGAAACAAAACGCATAGAGTATTCAGCAGAATACCAAGCTCTGCAAGACTGGCGTTCAATGGCTAAAGAGGTGGCTGCTAAAGCAGTCGCCTATGCCAAAGAACGACAATGGATTGAGTGAGTTTAGAAATTTTTGCTACCTTTGTGGCAAATTCCTAAACAATGGCAGTTGCACAAAAGTTAGATGTGTACCGCGATATGTACTCGTTGCTGATGACAATCGAGGACTTGCGTGTACACTTTCCAAAGATGTATAAATACGACTTCGGCAACGAACTCTTTATGACGGGAGTTGCTTGCTGCGAGTTGATACAATCAGCAAATATGACACGAGGTTTGGAGAGATTCAAACTTCTTCAACAGTTCATTGTAAAATTCGGTACGCTGAAATTACTTCTTCGGATATGTAAAGACAGGCGTATAATCAGTATTGACGATAATGCCAATGTTATCTTACTACTGGAGAACATCGGTCGTCAAGCAACTGGTTGGAAAAATGCTACGCTGGCAGCACTGCCAGAGAGCGTTAAGAAGACCTTAAATCCAGAGCCATAATCGTTACGATGGTTATGGGAGAGAAACTCGACTTTTCGATTGGGTCGCCCACCGGCGAGCAGTCGGTTAAGACCAAGACAGTGGCGACAGCCTCCTGGAACATCAACTTCAACAGTGGTAACGCCAACAACAACAACCGTAACAACAACAACTATGTCGTGCCCGTTGCAGCAATTGGAGAGAGAGTCTATGACATTCCATTTGTGGAGGTGCTGAAAGCGTATGCTGATTGCATCAAACACAAGAAGTCAAAAGGTCAGTGTATCGAATTTTCGATGAACGCAGAGGAAGAACTCGTGCAACTACATCGGGAACTCTGCGATGGCACCTACCAGCCAGCGCAGAGTTATTGTTTTATAGTCGATAGACCAGTTAAGCGAGAAATAATAGCCTCTGCTTTTAGAGATCGCATTGTGCATCATTTCTTGAAAATGCGACTAAATCCCCTATATGAAGCCTGGTACCACGAATGCGGCAATGTGTCAAAAAACTGCCGAAAAGGCGAAGGACCAGACTCTGCAGCCAATGAATTAGAGCGTATGATATACGAGGAAAGCAATGCCTATACGAGGGATTGCTGGGTACTCTCGTTCGATATTCATAGCTATTTTATGAGTATCGACAAATCTATCCTATGGGAGATGATGGAGCAATTTATTCGCGACAAATATGAGGGAGAAGATATTGACCTCGTATTGTGGCTTGCTCGTATTACTGCGTTCCATTGTCCACAGAAGAATTGTCGTCGTATGTCCCCATTATCAGCGTGGGAGGGTCTGCCTCCAAGCAAAAGCTTACGCTACAATGATCCGAATATAGGTATCGCCCCGGGCAACCTTTCATCACAAGATGAAGCCAACTTTTATCTTACCCCTCTCGACTATTTTATCGTAAAGATTAAAAAGTTTGAGAAGTATGTGCGGTTTATGGATGATGGGAAGATTGTCAGCAACAATCTGGAATCTTTGAGGGGGTTGCAGGGGGAGATTGACGAGTTCTTGAAAGAACAGCTCCGAGTGCAGCTGCATCCAAAGAAGTGTCATATCACTCATTATTCAAAGGGGATTAAGTTTGTTGGCAGGATATTGAAACCTGGAAGAAAATACATATCCAATCGCATTTTGGGACATTTCTACGACACAATACATCACTACAATCAGATAGCAGAAAATGGAGATGCCGAAAAGTTTGTGGACAAGTTTGCAGCATCCATCAATAGCTATTGGGGAATGATGGTCCACACAAACAGTTATAGTCGTCGAATGAAAACAGCAAAGATGATATCCCCGATATGGTTCAAGTATATTTACATTACAGCGTGCTGTACAAAGGTTGTCATACGCAACCGCTACAAGCCCAAGAACCGAGCAAAGCGAATAGTAAAGAGTAAATCTTATGCAGAATTTTTAACGCCTGAAATGTTCCAATAAGTGTCCTTTTGTAGCCGTCAATCGACGGCTACTTTTGCACTATGGAACAGGTATTAAAAGAATTTGCACCCTACATTTCGCCAATCATCACAGCGATAGGCGTAATATTGATTGCGTGGTGGAAGCACGACCAGCCACGCCAAGAGGCTCGTATCAAGTTGGAACTTCAAAAGAAAGAAGCAGAGTTGCAAGAGAAGAGCAAACGACGCAATCAATATGTATCTCAAATCTACGGACTTTTATGGCAACTGCTACACGACCTCAAGGCAGATCGTGTGTATATAGTGCAGCCCCACCCTCTAACGCATAGAGAGTTCTTGTCTATTTCATTGGAGGTTGATAGAACAGGTACCGCTGGGATGAAAGCTCGTATCCAACATCTGCCTATGGAGGATGTCGCAAAATTCTCTTCCGAACTTTCCTCGAGAGATTATCTATACTACAAAGATATCGCTAATAATGTTCGCGATAAACGAGCGAGAGCATTACTTCTAAACGCAGGCTCACAATCTGCAATAATTCGTAAGCTCTCAACCGAAGATGATGGCTGGATTGGCAATATCTTCTGTGAGTTTAACCATACGACGGAGATATCCCCAGACTACGCTCGAGGTAAGCTCGAAGTCGTAGCGGAACAAATCCAATACATATTACCTCCTATTCAATAAATTATGAGCAGATTACGAATACTTCTCGACAATGGGCACGGAAAGAACACTCCAGGTAAGTGTTCTTTGCGCTGGGCAGATGGTGCGCAGCTCTACGAGTATGAGTTTAACCGTGATATTGTGCGTCGAATTGCTGACAAATTAGCATCAAAAGGTATCACTTTCGACATTATTACTCCAGAACTAACAGATATTCCTCTGCATCAAAGAGCTAACCGTGTAAACCATATCTGCAATGTTAATGGCGTAAAAAATTGTCTGCTGATATCTATTCACTCCAACGCAAGTGAAAACCATAACGCAACAGGTTGGGAAGTCTGGACAACGCCAGGCAAGACCCTCTCCGACAGCTACGCAGAACTATTCTATAAAAAAGCACAAACTGCTTTCCCAGGTTGGAAAATGCGGAGCGACACAACAGATGGCGACCACGATAAAGAGGCTCGCTTTGCTATCCTCCGCAAATCACTTTGCCCTGCCATACTAACGGAGAACTTCTTTATGGACTTTGAGAAGGACTGTCGTTTTATTATGTCAGAAGACGGGCGCAATCAAATCGCACAAATGCACTTTGACGCAATCCTGGATTGTATTGACTTTTACGAAAAACTTTCAAAATAATAGTTATGAAAACAATCATTCTTAATTTACTCAAAAAGCCTCTCTTTTGGGCTATCCTGCTTGCAATCGCCCTCGTTGCGAGCATTGGAATTTCCAGCAACAAAATCAAGAAACAGAGGGCAGAGATTGAACGCCTCGAAATCAACCAACAGACGCTCATCGAGCAGGTGCAGTATTATGAAGACGAGAACGGGGCACAGGTGGCAACAATTCAAGCTCTCACGCTTCAAAAGTCGGAGTTTGAGAGTCTGATGCCTCAATATACTCGAGAGATTAAAGATTTGCGCTTAAAGGTTAAAGATCTCGAGAGCATTGCTCACGCATCTACGAGTACCACCGCCGAGATTACTGCACCTCTGATTGATTATGTTTCCAGACAAACTATGGACGAGCGCATTCAGGCTGTTACAGACTCTCTGACGGTACTGTATGCTGGCGTGAAAACTTTTCAATGGAGCGATGGTTGGCTCTCCATCAGCGGCGAGGTTATGAATGATAGTGTTAATTGCAAGGTTACAAATATCGATACTCTTACTCTTGTTGTCCACCGAGAACGCAAACGATGTTTATTCAGACGAAAAGGTAAAATTCTACGCTACGACATTAAAAGCGCAAACCCTCACACGAGCGTCAAGGATATCCAATATATTGAAATTGTAGAGTAAAAAGCCCCGACGGGATTTCCGTCGGGGCGCACTCTTTGAAGAAAAAGCTGTCAAACAATAACTACAAAGAGAGTAATGATAGTTGGGCTACAATTGCTCTAATACCCTGTCGCATCCTTTCCATTTGGCGAGGACGAGGAACGCTTACCCCAGTAGAATAATGACCCAGCTGACGCTCATTTATTCCTGAAGCCTTTGATAGAGCAGAACGAGATACCAAAGACTCTGCACAATGAATTAGAGCCCTGCCCGACAACTCAAATTCCAACTCATATTCTCCTTGAAAATCAGCAGGGATAGTATCTCCTTCCTCACGCATCCAGTCGAGGTGTAAGCGTAAAGACTCTGCCATATTAGCCTTTACCTCTTCAAGAGTTTTACCCGTAACAACACAGGCGATATCCTCATTGGCAGGTGCTGCGCCATAGTTGTCATCCCAATCAACATTGATTTTAACCTTTGCCATATCTTTTTACTTTTTTTTATGCAGGGTGGTGTTATTTCCACCCTGCTTGTTTCCAAATGCTATTTAACAAAAACTGGTCTAAAACATCGCTTAATTTACCTCTTACGGTAACTTTTCCCGATTTATTCGGGTTCTTGAATTGGCGATGGTCTCCAACCGTGTTGTGTAGATACCACCCATCGGCTTCTAACAACTTGATGATTTCTCTTACTTTGTATCGTTTCATTTCTACTATTTGTTATTGTTTGACACTGCAAAGATAGTAAAAATACTACGATTTACAAATAAAATCATACTTTTTTTACTACTATTGCAAAATTTATTCCAATCCTCTATGCTTTGGAAAGAATTGGCGGAGCTCTCAATCTTCCCATATACCTATAATATACCGTTGTAGTTTAACAATAGAGGGTTGGCATCTCGTATATCCTGCGGAGTATAAACATCGGTCATCAGCAGCGACGAGTGCCGAGCCTGTTCCTTAACAGACAGAGCATCATAGCCAGCTCGTAGCATCGAGGTAATACCCGTATCTTTGAGCGAATAAAATTTGTACTCCCTCGGGAACTTCAAAGCAGGTCGTACTTTTCGACTCCAAAAATCTCGATAAGTTTTTTCGTTCACCCAATCTGGACCTGGTTTGAACCCGTGCGAGAAAATGTAGTAATCGTTTGGATAGTTGAAATAACCGAGTTCCAGCATCAGTTGAATGATCTTCGCAGGCATTGTAACCGTAGCCGACTTTTTATTTTTCGATACGATATCTGAAACAAAGATTGTCTGTTTCGCCACACATATATCGCTCAAACGGAGTTTCGCCATCTCACGAGGACGAATAAGCATATAATGCAAGAAATAACATACAAGCAGATAGTTCTTATTGTTCTCAACCAACCAATCGTGCAGACGCTGCATATCTGCAGGAGCGATAACCTTACGCTCTTTAATAAGAAGAGCTTTACCTATACTCTCGAGTCCATCTGTTGGTTTCTCCTTCAAGTACAGGTGCTGCACCAGGAAAGAACTGAAGGTGCGGAGCCACGCCAGATAATTGTTACGAGTTCTCGGGGAACTTTGCCTATCTATATATATGTAGTCCAGAAATCGAACACAAAACTCTCTATCGAATTGATATATGTAACGGATAGGCACCTTCTGATTGCTATTCCAATCCTCGAGTATTCGAGCGAAACAGATACAATCGTGATGGGTGGACATACGATGTACACCATCATTCAGGAGTTTAGTTACATAGTTGCGATAATGCTGAAGAGCATCAGCAAAGAGTTTGTATGTGCGTTCCGCTTCAGCCTCCACCCACGGATTCCAACCTCCCTCGAGCTTCATCGATAGACGATGGCAGAGCTGTGCAGCATAGCGTTTCTTTTCCTTGTCAGTCCCTACGGAGTTTATCTTGATACGCTTTCGGCGCATTATACCCAGAGCTGGGTCGTATGCGTTGAAAGAGATATACCAACACGCTCCAGTATGTAATCTCGGATAGGTAAACGAGAGAATTGCATTTAGCGTAGAGTTACGCGCGTTTTTTACAGGCAACATTTTTTTTACATTTTCGCCGAAGCAAAAATGTATATTCCTGAAAATATAGGGTTGTCCCCTTTTTGTCCCGTCGTTTTTACGGGAAAGACCGCAATCAACTGATTTCCAGTATGATTACGGTCTTTTAGTAGCGGGGGGAGGACTCGAACCTCCGACCTCCGGGTTATGAGCCCGACGAGCTGCCAACTGCTCTACCCCGCGATGTATCGTCAAATGGTCTATGACCGATTTATCCGTTTTTGCGAGTGCAAAGATAATACAAATATTCGTTACGTGCAAATAAAATCTTTACTTTTCTAAATAATTATTCCATCATCACAACATAACAATCTGTATATCAACGCATCTTAGCGCACAATATTTTTTGCCACAACCTCGGCTATATCCTCTGCCGGGTGTGCCGCAGCACGCGATATTGCCTTATTACACAGCGGACAGGCCGTGACTATCGTGTCACACGCCGTGGCCTCGAGCTCCGTAGTCATACGCTTGGCGATGCGCTGTTGCTGGCCGTCGTCGATAATCGTATTTGCCAGCGAAGCACCACAGCACAGCGCATCGCGTCGCGAGTGCTTTGGTTCGCGCAGCTCACCCACCGAGGCGATCACACGGCGCGGCTCGTCGTAGACACCACATCCGCGGCCGAGCTCGCAAGGGTCGTGATATGTGAAGGTTCGCCCATCGGCCTTAAGGTGCAGACGTCCCTCGGCAATTAGGCGGTCGATATACTCCGTATGGTGCAGCACCTCGATACCATCGAGGCGGTAGTTCTCGCGAAATACCCTGAGACATATCGGGCACGAGGTCACAAGCAGTTCGATATTATGGCGGCGGAAGAGGTCGGTATTGTAGGCCACCATCTTACGTGCCGCGTCGGTCTCGCCCGAAAGCATCAGCGGGCGACCACAGCAGACACCACCCTCCTTATCGGCATACCACACCTCCTCGCCCACTGCGGCAAATATCTGTTCCATAGATCGTTGCACGCCCGGCGTCAGCGATGTCATACACCCCGCAAAGTAGCCCACACGTCCCGAGCCCGATGAGCGGTCGACGCCACGAAGGTACTTATACCTTCCCTCGTGTGGGATGTTGCGACGCTTGGCGCGCGAGTTTAGGCGCAACGTGGCGAGGTTGATACCGACGGGGCACTGCTGCTCACAGCGGCCGCACATCAGACAGTTGTTCGCCACCTTGAGCGACAGCATATTATAGCGTCTGTCGCGTAGGAAATAGACAGACTGAGTATCGTTTATGCCGAGGTCCTCCTGCAACTGACAGGGGTCGATACATATGCCGCATCGCGAGCAGGCCTCAACCTCGAACCTATCGTACGACTTGCGTTCGGCCGTGGGGCGTACGCTCCAGCGACGCAGGAAGATGAGCGGTATCTCGGTGAGGATGTGCATATAGCGCGAGAATGGCATCGCCGCGAAGAATACGCCGAGGGCCGCAGAATAGAACCACCACGCGGGCTCGTAGGCAAGGCTCAGCATATCGCTCGGCACAATATCGCGAAGCACACCCCCGATGCTACCCGTAAGAAATCCTCCGCCACCGTATATCGCTGCCGTAAGACTTTCGGCCACAAGGCGCGCGGGGAATATAAACCAGAGGGCTGAGAGGGCTATGCGGTCGAACAGCACGTGCTTCGTCGTGCGGCGCATACCCATCATCTTCGACCTCAGACGCTTAAACCACGCCAACGCAACACCCATAAGCACCAACAGAAGCAGTGCGTCCATCAAGTGCTCGAAGAGCTGGATATGGCCCTCGATGCCATTCACAGGCATAAAGTACTTGAAGAATACGTGACCCTGAAGCGGCACCCACACCCAACCGAGGTAGGCCACAGTCTCGATCCATCCCACAACGATAAGCAGGAACCAGCCGAAGGCCAGCGACATATGCATAAATCCGAGCACGGGATTGACCCTAAAGATACGCACGTGGAGCAACGACTCGCGGAAAACCTCCCACACGGCCAGGAGTGTCTGTCGCGTGAAGAAGTTATGGCGTATGAGGCGACGGTCTACCCTCGGGAGTCGCACAAGCCACAGCAGCCACTTGGCCGCAATGACCACAAACATAGCGACACCACCGACGATAAACGGTATGGTAAAGGGTGCAAAGAATGTCATATTCTCCATCGTTCCAACGATTTTATATTTATAGGCTGCGCGGCCAACAACAGTCTCAATTATACTCAGTTAGAGGACTTCTCGCGATTAGAAATCGCCGAGCTTGCGTTTGATAAGCATCACCAATCCGCGCGTGTTAATTCCTCGCGGGCACACCAGACGACACTTACCGCATAGCATACACTTGCTCAACTCCTCGTACGCTCCCTGATACTCACCACGACGTACCGACGTGTGGAGCTTACGGAAGTTGAACGAAGTGATATTTCCTGCCGTGCACGACGCCGTACACGACCCACAACCGATGCAGGCCTGCAACTCGGGCATCTCGCGAATGATGTCGTTACTCTTTCGCAAGTCGTTATTATCCAAGTTAATAGCGCGCGGACTACTTATGCCGTAGCCAAAGTTTAAGTTACGCATAGGCCACTACTTTTCATTAAACTTTGCCCTCAGGTACTCATCCACTGCCGATGCCGTGAGCGAAGCCTCGGCAAGTGTATCGGCAAGGCTCTTAGGCGCGGTGGCGGCACCTGCGAAGAAGATACCCTCGCGCTCGCTACGCACAGCACCGAGGAACGAATCCTGCGCCCGATAATAGCCATTCGGCGCGAGCGACAAACCCGCCGTCGCTGCCAACGTCTCGTTCTCGTAGTTGGCACTCATACCCACAAGCAACACGAGCATATCGACGGTCATCTTCAGCGGACGTCCCGTGAGCGTATCCTCGGCCTTTATCTGTATGCGCTTGTTAATCGTCTCGGCAGCCTCCGAGATACGGCCGCGCACGAAGTGCACGTTATAGCGTTGCTGCGCCTCGCGGTAGAGCTCCTCATAGCCCGGACCGAACATACGTATATCCATATAGAAGTTAAAGACATCGGCCGTGGGGAATATCTCCTTGAGCTCGATCGCCTGCTTCACTCCCGTGATGCAACACACCTTCGAGCAGTGCTTCTGGCACACCTTCTCGTCGCGCGAGCCCACACAGTGGAGGATCGCGATGCGTCGTGGCTCCGTGCCATCGGTAAGCAACACCTTGCCACTATTCATCATACGCTCCAGATCCACCGACGTGATGACGTTGTCGTAGAGGCCGTAGCCATACTCCTGCTTACGGTGGGCGTCGAAGAGCGTGAAGCCCGTAGCCACAACCACAGCATCCGAAGGGATACGCTCGCCCGAGCGGAGCATAACTCCATCCGGGGCTATCGCCGTGACCTCCTGACCATAGAAGCACCTCACGCGCTCGGCCTTGATTCTATCGGCAATGGGGCGCATAACATCGCTTGCCGGAGTGAACGAGGGGAAGAGCTTATGCCATCCTCGCGCCTTACCGCCAAGCTCAATATCGCGCTCAACAATCACGGGCTCGATGCCTCGTGCCTTGAGCTCCAAGGCCGTCTGCATACCGGCAGCACCGCCACCTACGATTACTACTCTCTTAGCCATATATCTCTATCGCTTAATCTCATAAATACGTCGTTCCGACTCACAGTTGACAGCCACATCCGCTGGCTTGCCTATATACTTTCCTCCCGCACCCAAGTACTTAGCCTCACGGTCGTACTCCACGCCGAGCTTATCGAGCAACGGCTCCACGTCGACCTGATGCATCTGCATACCGAGCTCCCAGGGGTCGTAGCCGAGTACCAAGCCCGCCATCTCCTCGTACGTGAGAACGGGGATACCACGGCCATCAGCACCATAGGTCGTACCCTCCATCTCGGCAATGGCATACTGCCACTTATCCAAAAACATCGTGCAACCGGGGCAGTTAGCCACGATAAAGTCGGGCTTGTAGGGGGCCATGCTCTCGAGCTTCTTGTGCGAGTTGGCGATCGACGAGCCGCGATTTGCCTGCACAAGATAGTTTCTAAAGCCGAAGCCGCAACAGTGGCGACGCTCGGGATAGTCGACCACCTCGCCACCCCACGACTCGATCATTCCGGCCAGCACGTATGGAAACTCCGAGCCGCCGATTCCCGACTTAGGAAATATCTTAGCATAGTGACAACCAATATGTTCCACCACCCTGAGCGGCTCGCCCGTGTGGACATTCACCAGACGTCGCTTCGCCCGTCGTGCGATTGCCTCGCGATGGTGGAAGATAATATCCGAGGTGTGGGCAATGGAGCGAGGTTTCACGAGCTCTCGGCCCGTTGCCTCCCTAAGATATCTTCGCGTGCGCTCCTCCGTCTCGGGGAACTCCTCCCACGTGGCAAGGATCTCGTTGTAGATACCAAACGAGGTTATGCACGACGAGATGAAGTTCTCGTAACCCGCCTCGGCCATCAGTGCAAACTGACGCGCAACGACGGTCATAATCGTCTCCAGAGGCACCACATCGGAGTGATAGCCGATACCCGTACACGAGGTGTGGAGCGGGTCGTCGAAGACATCTATGCCGAGGTCGTTATGCAGAATATCGAGAAAGGCACGCTCGCTACCGGGAAAGAAATTCTGACGTATGCAACTGCGCGCGTAGTAGTATTTATCGGAGGCAATATCCTTTTGGTACTCCTGCCAAGAGGCTCTTCTCATTGTATCTTAACTTATTAGGATTCAACTATTAATAGTGGTTCTCGGAGTTAAACGTATAGGTCTCCATCATATACTCCTCGGTGGCTCCGTCGTAGCCCATCTCGCGAGCCTTACGCTCCGAGTGTTGCTCGATGGCATCGTAGAAGGCCTTGCCACCCGACACCTCGAAGATGCGGTGAATCTCACCCATCGACTCGTCATCAATTCGGCGCAGCGCACCAGCCCCCTCGCGAAGATATGAATTCGAGAAGCGACCGTAGACATCCTCATCGTGCGCGTAGATCCACTCCCAGACGGTGCCCTGCTCGGGGTGTAACTCGGGGCGTATATTGCGCGGCGTGAGGCAGTAGCCCGTGGCCAAGATGTTATCGCCGATAAGTCGCTTTAGGGCGAGTTGCTGGCGACCCTTCTCGCTCTCGACAAAGAAGCCCAACTTCTGCGACAGCGCGCGCAGAGCCTGAATCACATAGCCCGGGGTGTTACCTCGTGGGCAGCGCGGGCGGCACGACATACACTCGCCGCAGTACCAGATCGTATCGCTCTTGAGCAGCCGCTCGATCTCGTCGTCGTCGCGCGTCTGCACTATGTCGACAATCTGTCGGGGGTCGTAATTGTAGAACTCGGCGGCGGGGCACACGGCCGTACACACGCCACAATTCATACACGCTTTGAGCCCTTCACGAAGACGTATATCTTCGGCCAGCATATCGAAATATTTACCCATAATTACACTATTTTTTCCACGGCAAAAGTACTTATTTTTCCCTCCGCGAAAGGTAGTATAAATACCTAAATCGTCAGAAATTAGGTAAAAATGCCTCGATTTGCGTACAATTTACCAACGCAATTACTACATAAAAAGACGACATTACACTGTTCATACTGGCATAAATATGCGAGATTTTTTCTCTTATTAATAAAAAGTGTATAACGACTGTTTGCCATTCCAAGAAAAATACATATATTTGCCATTATAAAAGGCTGAATAAACATATTTCTAATGAAACACTCTTTCATAAAACTACTGGCCATAGGCGCGCTGCTCGTAATTCCCCTCATTACATCGGCACAAAACAGAGTTACCGTAAACGGCATTGTCACCTCCTCGGAGGACTCATTGCCGCTTATCGGCGTAAGCGTCATTTCGGGCCCAGCATCGGGTGTTACCACCGGCGTGGACGGTTCGTATAGCATCACCGTCGACGAGGGTACAACACTTAGCTTCCAGTACATCGGCTTTGCGACCGAGGAGTGGACCGTTCCGGCGGGCCTGAGCGTCGTGCAGCACGACGTCGTTATGCAGAGCGACACGCAGACCGTCGAGGAGGTCGTGGTCGTAGCCTACGGTGTCCGTAAGAAGGGTACCATCGCAGGCTCGGTATCTACGGTCAAGAGCGACAAGCTCGAGAGCGTGCCCGCCGCCGGCTTCGACCAGGCATTGCAGGGTCAGAGCCCCGGCCTTATGGTACTCTCAAACTCGGGTGAGCCCTCAAAGGCAGCATCGTTCCAGATTCGTGGTACCAACTCCATCAACTCGGGAACCGCGCCCCTCTTCATCCTCGATGGCGTACCCATCTCGAGTTCCGACTTTAACGCCATATCGCCCTCCGACATCGAGTCAGTATCGGTACTGAAGGATGCATCATCATCGTCGATCTACGGTGCACGTGCTGCTAACGGCGTTGTCGTAATCACCACCAAGCGCGGCACGGCGATGGATGCTGCGAAGGTGACATTCCGCACACAGCTCGGCATCTCGCAGCTCGCTCACGGCAACTGGGCATTGATGGATACTCCGGAGCGTATCGCCTTCGAGAAGGAGATAGGCTTAGACTCGGGTCAGAACTACGATATCCTTAGCCAGACGAACGTCAACTGGCTCGATGCCGTCTTTAACGACCGCGCGCTGTTGCAGAACTACGACGTCTCGGTCAGCCGCGCCACCGAAAAGATGAACTACTATGTCTCGGGCTCGTTCTTCGATCAAGACGGTATCGCTCAGGGCTCGACATTCCGCCGTTACAGCATACGCGCAAACACTGACGTGCGCGCCTCGAGTTGGTTGCGCGTGGGTACCAACACGATGGCCGTCTTTGAGCAGGTGGAGCAGGCCGAGGATGGCGAATACGCGCTCTACTCACCCATATCTGCCAGCCGCTTTATGCTCCCCTACTGGGATCCATATCGCGAGGATGGCACGATAGCATCCGAGAGCGACGGTTCGTGGAAGGGCACGGGACAGAACCCCTTAGAGTGGATGGAGAACAACCCGCAGCAGAACAAGAAATACAAGGTTCTCACCACCCTCTTTGCCGAGATTACCCCTATCGAAAACCTAACGATACGCTCGCAGTTTGGTGCCGACTTCACCAACTCTACAGCCTTTAGGCAGTCGATGCCGAGCTACGCACCGAATAACGGCATCGGTGTTGCGGGACGTGCTGCGTACAACACGCTGAACCTCACCGTCACCAACACCATCAATTACCGCACGACGATCAACGACCTCCACTCCCTGAACTTTATGCTCGGACAGGAGGGCATCGACTATCAGTACGAGGGCTTCCAGGCTATCACACAGGGTCAGAACAACGACTTCCTCACGACCCTCTCATCGGGCTCGCGCGCAACACAGTGGGGCGACGTGACGGATGCTTACAGCTACCTCTCGTTCTTCGCCCGCGCCGAGTATAGCTACAACGACCGCTACTATGCCGACTTCTCGTTGCGTACCGATGCCTCGTCGCGCTTCGGTAAGGGTGGCCGCTGGGCGGCATTCTGGTCGGTGGGACTTATGTGGAACGCCAAGCGCGAGTCGTTCCTCGAGATGGCCGACTGGCTCTCGAACGCTCAGGTGGCATTCAGCACCGGTACGTCGGGTAACTCGTCGATTCCGAACTACGACCACTTGGCTCTGGTGGGCGGTGGTGCCAATTATAACGACAATATGGGTATCTACCCGATGCAGAGCGGCAACGAGAACCTCGGCTGGGAGAAACTATGGACTACGAACGTAGCCCTCCACCTCGGCTTCTGGCACCGCCTGAACCTCGATGTCGAGTTCTACAACAAGCTAACCACCGATATGCTTATGTCCGTGCCCGTGTCGTATGCCGACAAGGGCGAGGGCTTCCGCTGGGATAACATAGGTGCTATGGTCAACCGCGGTCTGGAGATCGCACTCAACGCCGACGTCATCCGCACGCGCAACTTCGTGTGGAACATCTCGGCAAACGTATCGTACAACAAGAACAAGATCACGGAGCTATATAACGGTCTCAACGAGTATGAGCTCTCGTCGACAAGTACGAAGCTCGTCGTAGGTCACTCCGTGGGCGAGTTCTACATCAACCGCTACGCCGGCGTCAACCCCGCCAATGGTGACGCCCTCTGGCTCACTAAGGAGGGCGAGGTTACGACCGAGTTCAACGAGAGCGACAAGGTGATGATCGGCAAGAGCTACATCGCCCCCTGGCAGGGAGGCTTCGGTACCTCGCTCTCGTGGAAGGGCCTCACGCTCTCGGCACAGTTTGCGTGGGTTGCCGACCGCTGGATGTTCAACAACGACCGCTTCTTCGAGGAGAGCAACGGTCTCTACTCGGTCTACAACCAGTCGCGCCGTCTGCTCTACGACCGCTGGAAGGAGCCGGGCGACGTGACCGACATCCCGCGCTATGGCGTGACGCCACAGATGGACTCGCGCTTCTTGGAGAATGCCTCGTTCCTGCGCCTTAAGAACTTGATGCTCGGCTACTCGCTGCCGTCGAACGTGCTGAAGAATAGTAACTTCTTCACCGCAGCACGCATCTATATTCAGGCCCAGAACCTTTTTACGTTCACCGCCTTCACGGGTATCGACCCCGAGTCGTCGTCGAACGTCTATAAGGCTCAGTACCCTATGTCGCGCCAATACTCCGTAGGCATCGACCTCACCTTCTAACCCCACACGACTATGAGAAAGACACTTATACTGCTTACAGGCATACTGACGACCATCGTCATTACAACTACTTCGACATCGTGCTTGGACAAGTATCCCGAGAGTGCCATCCCTGCGGATAAGGCTATCAACACGCTCGAGGAACTCGACCAAGCCGCCATCGGCGTCTATGACGCCTTCAAGAGCGGCGCGCTATATAGCGGCTACCTGACGCTCTTGCCCGACATCCAGTGCGATTTAGCCTACGCCATCAATGGCTATACCAACACCTATGGTAACATCTGGCGTTGGGATATCCTTGCCACTAACTCCGAGATCACGTCGGTCTACGCCGCACTCTACACCGTCATCGCACGCGCTAACTTCCTATTAGAGTACGCCCCACGTGTGGAGCAGACGCTCACGACAGATGCCGAGATCGACAACTTCAACCAGATCTGTGGCGAGGCATACTTCGCCCGCGCGCTGGCCTACTCCGAGCTTATCAAGATGTACTGCAAGGCCTACGAGAGTCCCGAGCAGGCCGCCTCGGAACTCGGCGTGGTGCTGGTCACGAAGTATAACACCGACGAGCCTATGGTGCGTGCCTCGCTCGAGGAGTCGTACGAGCGCGTCATCGAGGACTTGGAGACGGCTGCCGAGTTGTTGGATATCGACGAGGAGTCGCTCGCAGGTAACATCTACAACGCCACCTACTTCAACGAGTACACAGCCTACGCATTGCGTGCGCGCGTGGCACTCTATATGAAGGACTACGAGGCTGCCATCGAGTACTCGTCGAAGATAATCGACAGCGGCTACTACATCCTCTCGTCGGCCACGACGGAGTATGTCTCGGGTATGAGCTACTTCTCGTATATGTGGCAGTACGACGACGCCTCGGAGATCATCTGGAAGGTGGGCTTCACGATTAACTCCTATGGCGGTGCGTTGGGCCGTATATTCTTCAACTACGACTACTCGTCGATGAAGCCCGACTACGTGCCCGGTGAGTGGGCCTTGAGCCTCTACGACGCCAACGACCTGCGCTATGGCAACTACTTCTACACCTACACCACGGGGCACAGCCACGGTCTTACGTGGCCGCTGCTGGTAAAGTATTTCGGTAATATGAACTTCTTCAACAGCCAGATACTCCACACATCGATGCCTAAGCCTCTGCGTTTAGCGGAGCAGTACCTGATACGTGCCGAGGCATACGTCGAGGGTCGAGGTGACTATGCCCGCGCAGGCGAGGATATCGCCACGTTACGCTCGGCACGCTACCTGTCGTTTGGCGGTGGCGTGACGCTCACGGAGAAGGATGCTATGCAGATTATCGAGGAGGAGCGTGTCAAGGAGCTCTATATGGAGGGCTTCCGACTTATGGACCTCAAACGCTGGCATAAGGGCTTCGAGCGTAAGCCCCAGAGCGAGTCGATAGAGAGCGGCTCGTCGCTCAAGGTCGAGGCCGACGACCCCCTCTTCGTATGGCCCATACCCCAGCACGAGCTCGAGTCTCCCGGTTCGATGATACTACCTAACGACAGCAACAAATAGTAACGCTATGAATATCAGACATCTTATAACAATAGCTACGGGAGCCCTGATTCTCGCGGTGGGATGCAATGCCGACTACCCCACCTACTCGGGTCCCGACTACATTATGTTCTCGGCCGAGAGCCACGACCTCGGCATCCTCGACAGCGAGGAGTGGTTCGAGATACCCATCTCCGCGACACGCGCTGTGGACTACGACCGCACCATCGGCGTGGAGGTCGTTGCCGCAAGCAGCAGTGCCATCGAGGGCTTGCACTACGCCGTGGAGTCCTACACGCTACGCATCCCGCGTGGAGAGCTTAGCACGGCCGTGCGCATTAAGGGCAACCCCGAGAATATCGCCACGAGCGACACACCAAGCATCACACTGCGTCTTGTTGTCGACAAGGAGAACATCTGGGATGAGTATGGCACCGACACCGAGGTGATCTTGCACAAGTGCTGCCCCGCGGACCTCGATATGTTCACGGGCTACTGCAAGCTAACATCCTCGTGGATAATGCAGTATATGGGTGCCGATGCGCGTCTGGTAAAGACCAAGAGGTCAGAGAGCAACGAGAACGTAATCATAGTAGAGGATATGTTCTACACGGGCTACGACGTAGAACTCAAGCTCCTTACCGAGGATCGCCTCAACCCCATCGTCGAGATGGAGCCCCACACCATAGGCTCTACGGGCGAGGCCTTCGGTACAATATATGGCAACGGCAAGCTCGAGATGATGACACCCACGGGCTACGTCTCGTACTACGGCACCTGCGAGAAGTTCCTCGTGCTCTACACTACGATGTATGTCGAGGGCGTTGGTACCGTAGGCACCTACGTCAACATCCTCGAGTGGATATCCGACGACGAGGCCGAGCGCATCCTCCGCGAAGGTTTTTAGATACAGGGGCGGAGTGCTGACTCTGGCCGTGGTAAGTGGGCAGGGTACTGCCGTTGTAAGTGGGCGTGATAAAGATAACGATACCGCAGATAAAACATTGAGAGACAAATAAAAATAACAGATATGAAGGTAACATCATTAATCAAACATCTGTCGCTTCTTAGCCTCATACTCGTGCTTGGAGCGTCATCGTGCAAGAAGGAGCAGCCCTACATAGGCGAGATTCCCAATGCCAAGCATATCATTTGTAACGCCGGCGACCGCCCCACGCTCTCGTTCTATGTCGAGGGCAACTGGCAGCTGTCGTCCGACGTCACGTGGTGTAAGTTTATCACCTCGGCAGGCGAGGTGCAGGATATGTCGGGCAAGGCCGGCTCGCACACCGTAACCCTGCGTATCACCGACGAAAACATCAAGAATGAGCCCACGTTTGCTAACATCACTATGAAGATGGGCTCGAACATCGGCATCATCGCCACCGTCGAGCGCGGCCCCAACAAGCTCTATATGCGCATATACGACATCACCGACACGCCTATCGAGGCTGTCGAGATCGGATATATCGACTGGATACCCTTCCGTATCGAGGCTAACTTCCGCTTCGCGCTGGTCGACTATCCCGAGTGGATTGAGTTCGAGGGCGATGCTGTAACGGGCGTGCCGGGCGAGCAGACCGAGGCTATGGTACGAATCATCGCGGACGGCGTGCGCGAGCAGTTCCCCTTCAAGAAGGACGAGGGTCACTACATCACCTTCTCCGACGAGAGCGGCGAGACCACCTTCGACTTCCCCATCGAGTACAACGGTATGAGTAACTTCGCGCTCACGTTCGAGGGTCCCACAGCCAACAACTTCGGCTGGGAGGTATCGCTCGACGGCAAGAGCTTCCGTCAGACGGATGAGTCGACAGGCACGGCCGTGACCTTCGAGGATGGCCTCGAGTTCTCGATTACATCCTTTAAGCACGACTACGAGATTCTCCTCTTCGAGAAAGTTGTCGATCGTGGCATCCCCACCTACGAGGTCGATGTCGACTGGATGGAGTTCAACAAGGAGACCTCGACTCTCAAGGTCAAGGCAACTAACAGCACGCGCCACGGTATGGTTATGGCCATCCCGCGCGGTACGTATAACAAGATACGCGCCGACATCAAGGGCAATATCTTCGAGCTCGACTACACCTCTGGCATAGGTCTCGAGACCGTGGTATACGACTATCTCCCCTTCGTGCTCATCGAGTTTACGCAGAAGGATTTTAACGAGCGTAGCCCCTACGAGGGTATCTACGTCTACCACTCGTTGACAACCTACGAGATACCGTGCACGAGCTACACCGATGCCGATGTCATTGCGACGTACGGTGCCGAGGAGGCATTCACCTGCCCCTTCCCGCTACCGCGCGATGGCAAGACCCCGAGCATCATCATCGACCCACGCATCGAGAGCTGGACGACGGATACCTTCACCGAGGGTCGCGCCTCGGCCGAGTTCTGGTACCGTGGCGAGCGACTCAAGACCAGCGAGGGCGAGTACGAGATGGGTGAAAACAAGGATGAGGTGATGGCAGCGCAGCTCTTCGGCCCGAGCGAGGGCTTTAGCGAGGAGGTCTACGTGGTGTTCAAGCTCGACGGCGTTGCTAAGAAGCTCCTCGTCGTAACACCCCCAACCGAATAGCAACTTCATTAACAAGCTAATAGTAAGATGAATAGGATAATAAACCGAGTATGGAGCATCGTTGCCGCTGCTGCGCTTCTTGTGGCCTATGGCTGTGAGCGCGATGGCGACACGACCGAGGCTCAGTACGGCTACGTGCAGTTTAAGGTCGTGAAGATGAGCGCGACGGAGGATACCGCGTCACGTGCCACGGATATCTTGGAGTGGCTCTCGGAGGCATCGAAGATAACCGTCGTTATGCAGCACGAGGGCTCGACGATACAGCAGACCCTCCCCCTCTCGAGCTACGACAAGGAGACAGCCGAGTGGGGTCTGCGTAGCGAGAAGCTACGCCTACTTGCTGGCGACTACACCGTCATCGGCTACTACCTCTACGACAACCTCGACGAGGAGCTTCTGGCGGGCGATGCCGTCGGTTCGTTTAACGTCGTGAGCGGAGGCCTCACTATGAAGGATATAGGCGTGGAGTGCGTCGAACGCGGCAAGGTGTCGTTTGTGCTCGAGAAGGAGCTCACGCGTAGCGGCGACGACTACCTCTTCTCGGCGATTCGCACGGTGGATATCACCGTTAGAAATAAGTTCTCGCGCGTGTCGACCACCTTCGAGCATCTGCCCGTGACCTACGTGGAGGAGTTTGGCGAAGGTTCACTCGACGAGGAGCTCTATGGCGACCGTAACCACCTCACCTCGCGTGCGGTGTGCGACACGGCACTGTGGATCGAGGCCGGCAACTACACCATCACGGAATATACCACCTACTCCGACACTCGCGGCCGTAACCGCCTCTCTACTACGTCGATTGCAGATCTCGGAGTCGAGTTTTCGGTTAGCGACAACACCACGACGAAGGATGTTGCTGTGCCTATCATCCTAACAGAAACGGCGGCACACATCCGCGACTACGAGGCACTACGCGAGATATGGCTCGCGCTCGATGGTCCTAACTGGACATTCCACGGCGAGGAGTACGTGGCGGGTGCCAACTGGGATTTCAACAAGGATAAGGATATGTGGGGCCAGCAGCCGGGCGTCACGCTCGACGGCAACGGCCGCGTAGTGTCGCTCAATATCTCGGGCTTCGGCGCGCGCGGCATAGTTCCCGATGCCATCGGCCAGCTCACGGAGCTCCGTGTGCTCTACCTCGGTAACCACAACGAGCTTATCGGTGGCTTCGACAATGGGCTTGTTGATGGCCGCATCGACGCCTACGACTATGAGCGTAAGATGCTCCAGCACGACGGTCGCGAGGGCTTAAGTCCAGAGCTTAAGCGTGCGATTAACAGCGATCCTGCACAGCCCTCGATATTCGCCACGCCCGTGCGTCGCGATGTAGCCTTTGGCAACTACACCAACGGCATCACCGCCATCTCGCGCGCCGTGATGCGCCTCACGCAGCTCGAGCAGCTCTTCATCGCCAACTCGCCAATCACGGTCGAGGAGTTCTTTATCGACGTTGACCCCGCGTCGGAGTTCTATGCCGAGCAGGAGTCGTGGAGCTGGAGCGAGTTTAAGAACCTCACCGACGTGGAGATCTACAACTGTCCGAAGCTCACGCGCCTACCCCTCGAGCTCCTCACCGAGCTTCCCAACATCCAGTCGCTCAACGTAGCCCTCAACCGCACGATTACGGGCGAGCAGCTAAAGACCGACTGGGAGGCGATCATCGACGGAGCCTCGGGTGCGACGATTCAGATCCTCTACCTCGGATATAACAACCTCCGCGAGACACCCTCGCACGACTACCTCAAGCGTATGACCAAGCTCGGTCTACTGGACTGCACAAACAACCAACTCGAGGTTGCCCACCCCTTCGGTAAGGAGATCACCCCCGCGACAATCTACCTCGACAACAACCGCATCACCGAGCTCCACGCTGCCCCAGATGGCTACTTCGTGGGCGTGAGCCAGATGGAGACCTTCTCGTGCTCGGGCAACCAACTCACCGTGCTGCCTGATATCTTCACCGCGCGCTCGGTATATGTTATGCAGACCGTTAACTTCTCGAACAACCGCATCACGTCGCTCGAGAACTGCGACCAGTGGCGTGGCATAAACAGCGCGACGCTCAACCTCGCAAATAACCGCTTCGAGGAGCTTCCCAAGCGACTCATCGGCTCGGGCTCGATCATCCAGACGTTGATGCTCGGCGGTAACGGTATGCGCCGCATCGAGGAGGGAGCACTTCGCGGTGCTAACAGCGAGCATCTGACGACTATCGACCTGAGCTACAACCGTCTATCGGAGCTCCCCTACGACGACTTCAGCGCGTCGAACATCCCCTATCTCTACGGCATCGACCTCTCGAGCAACGCCTTTGCGGAGTTCCCCTATGCACCACTTTCGATCAACTCGCTCACGGTGATGAGCATACGTCAGCAGCGCGACGACGAGGGTAACCGCACGCTTCGCGAGTGGCCCACGGGCATCGGCCAGTGTCCGCGAATGTCGGCGTTCTACATCGGCTCGAACGACCTGCGTAAGATCGAGGATACCATCTCGCCCTACATCCTACTCTTCGAGATTAAGGACAACCCCAACATCTCGATCGACCTTTCGAGCGTATGTCCCTACATCGAGATGGGCTACTACGAGCTTATCTACGACTCAACACAGGATATCCGTGGCTGCGACGCCCTTAACCTCGACTAAACACCATCGTCTATGAAACTGAAAAACATCATATTACTATCGTCAATCACGGCTCTCGGTATGCTCTGGGGCTGTGTGGAGGATAACGCCATAACGCCGGGCTTCGAGACCGACAGCGCGTCAATCGAGGCACGCCCCGAGGGTGGCGAGTTTACGCTACGCATCGAGTCGTCGAAGGAGTGGATGGCCATCAGCGACGTGCCCTGGGTGATGATATCGCCGGCAAATGGTCGCGGCAGCGTTGAGTGCATCATCAAGATTGACTCTACGCTTGTCAACGACAGCCGCACAACCGACATACGCTTCTCGTCGGCAGGTGAGATACTGCGCGAGGTGGCTGTAACACAGGAGGGCTACGCTCGAAGCATCGTCTCGAAGGAGGAGAGCCACGAGATCGCCGCCTCGGCAACGCGTGCCGACCGCTGGTTCGAGATCGAGGTTAACTCCAACGTCGAATTCGACGTCACTGCGGAATATGATTCCGATGATGAGTGGCTCAAGGTGGGCGACCATACACTCACGCTCGACCGTGGCGCGCGCCCGCGCGATACGCGTATAAAGGTAGAGTGGAAGATGAACCCCGAGCCTCGCGAGCGTGTGGCTAAGCTACACCTTAGCGGCGAGGGTATCGAGGAGCCTACGACCGTCGTCATCCGCCAGTTGGCCGCCCCGCTTATCGAGGATAACCGCCAGGGTGATTCGTTAGCCGTAGTCACCATCTTCGAGAAGCTCGAGTGCTGGAGCGATAACGGCATATCAACAACCGAGGGTATGCACCGCTGGGACTGCGTGCGTCTGTGGGAGGCTACCGACGAGGCACTACCCGCACCCGAGGCTGTGGGCCGCGTTCGCGACCTCGATCTGAGCTATTTCAACACCGAGGAGGGCATACCTCAGGAGATTCGCTACCTGAAGTACCTCGAGACACTCTCGCTCTTCGGCAACGTGAATACGATGCTTAAGTCTATCGAGATGGGTGAGGAGATCTGCGACTTAGAGTACCTCAAGGGCTTGCGCATTGCGGCCTACGGTATCGTGTCGCTACCAAGAAACTTTGCACGTCTCGGCGACACGCTCGAGACTCTCGACCTTAACTCCAACAACCTCAACGTCATACCTGAGGTGCTAACTCCCGAGAACTTCCCGCACCTTAAGTCGCTGAACCTTGCCAGCAATCGCCGTGCCTCGATTAGCGACCTACGCAAGGCCGAATCGGCAAACGAAGATGGCATAGGTCTACACACCAACACTAACGAGGAGGAGGCACTCCGTCGCCTGCTACTTTGGGAGGCATTGGAAGAGCTGACCCTATCGTACAACTACATCGAGGGCCCGCTACCCGACTTTAAGGCCGGCGAGGAGGGCGTGAGAGCCTACACCGCAGCCGACGTTGCCGAGCGTGGCGACACACTCCTGTGGGCTGTTGAGAGTGGCCTGCCGCGCATCCTTCCGAATGCCCGCGTGCTGAGGATAAACCTCAACTTCCTGAGCGGCACGCTACCCGACTGGTTGCTCTATCACCCGCGACTACTGGAGTGGGTTCCCGAGATTCTGGTCTATCCGCAGCAGGAGAATGGCGTAGACACCGAGGGTGATGTCGTGGGATTCGACAACGAGCCTACATCGCCGGAGTATTACTTCGAGAAGTACCCGCTTATGCGCGGCCGCTTCGAGTTTAACGATGAAATGACTGAGTAGCTATGAGAAGAAGAGTTTTATATATTGCCGCCGCCCTTTTGGCGATAGGCTGTGTTAAGGAGACCGACGATCTTCGCGTAGGCATCGAGAGCGAGCCCGAGGTCGTTATCCCCGCGGATGCCACACGAGGTGAGGTGATTATCAAGTTCTCACCCGAGATGGAGGCTATCCTCGAGGAGACGATGACGCGCTCCGGGGGCGAGGCCACACGCTCGGGCATACCCTCGACGGACGAGGTGCTGGACATCCTCAACGCCTACTCCTTCGAGCGAGTGTTCCCTATTGACATACGCCACGAGGAGCGCACACGCGAGGTAGGATTGCACCTCTGGTATCTCGTTCGCTTCGACGAGGGTGAGGATCTCGCGCTTGCCTTCGAGCGACTCTCGAAGCTCGGCGAGGTGGATAAGTTGCAGTGTAATCGCCAGATCTACCGCGCCTACAACCCCACGGCAACGCCGCACTTCATAAGCTGTGCGGAGGCTGCTGGTACGCCCGCAACACGCACGGCGGATATGCCATTCAACGACCCCGAGATGTATCGCCAGTGGTGCTACATTAACGACGGTAGCGCGCCATTTGCTCAGGAGTGGGCAGGCGTTGTGGCTGGTTCGGATGCTGGCTGCGAGGAGGCGTGGGAACTCTGCACGGGCGACGAGGAGATCATCGTTGCCGTTATGGATGAGGCAGTTATGTGGAGTCATCCCGACCTTGCAGAGAACATCTGGATCAACGAGGCCGAGGAGCTTCACGCGGGCAAGGATGCCGATGGTAACGGCTATGTCGACGACCGCTACGGCTATAACTTCGTGCGTAACACCGGCATCACGTCGTGGACATCGAACGGCAGCACGGGTCACGGCACCCACGTAGCGGGCACAATCGCTGCGGTGAACGACAACGGCATTGGCTGTGCTGGCATAGCCGGTGGCGGCAAGGGTTCGAAGGGTGTGAAGATTATGACGTTGCAGCTCTTCGACGGTATGAACTCGTGTTCGCTTGCGATGGAGGCACGCGCTATGAAGTATGCCGCCGACAACGGAGCTGTGATCCTGCAGTGCTCGTGGGGCTACAACTCCGCCAAGTCGAACCTTATTCTCGGCTACACGCCCGGTCCTGCGACTGAGGAGGAGTGGGCCGCTACATACCCTTTGGAGAAGGAGGCACTGGACTACTTCATCAACTGCGCAGGCTCGCCTAACGGCGTCATCGACGGCGGCTTAGCGATATTTGCCTCGGGCAATGAGTATGCCGCGCAGTCGTCGTTCCCCGCTGCCTACTCGAAGTGTATCTCGGTTGCGGCCATCGCTGCCGACTACACCCCCGCATCGTACTCGAACTACGGTAGCGAGGTGCTACTCTCTGCCCCTGGTGGCGATATGGAGTACTACGGCACTCCCGGACAGAGGGACGACTCGTACGACGAGAATGGCATCCTCTGCGAGCAGGGCAGCATCTTCTCGACGCTCGTCGTCGACGGTGTTGCGGGCTATGGCTACTACGAGGGTACCTCGATGGCGTGTCCCCACGTCTCGGGCGTTGCGGCACTCGGTCTTGCCTACGCCAAGCAGCAACATCGTCACTTTACCTCGGAGGAGTATCGCGAGCTAATGTATGAGACGGCACGCGACATCGACAACTACTTCGTGGGCGAGAAGCTATTTTATATGAACCACACCTCGGCTGGTGCCGTGGCCGTCAAGATGAACCTTGCGGATTATCGTGGTAAGATGGGTCGTCTGACCGATGCTGGCGCGCTGCTTAAGGCCATCGACGGCAGTGGTCGCGATATGCGTCTGCCGAACATCTATCTCGCTCCCGAAGCCGAGACTACGTTACGTCTCACGGACTACACAACCGAGAGTGTGACGAGCGCGAGTGTTGCCAACACCGATATTGCTACGGCATCGCTCGATGGCAACACGTTGACTATCAAAGCCAAGAGCGTAGGACAGACAACTCTTACGCTCAAGTGCAGCGGCGGCAAGGAGCTGCGCGCCACGATCACCGTGCGCCGCGGAGCCTCGGATAACGGCTGGTTGTAGGCTATGCTACGCGCGCTTCGATATATCGCCTCGGCGGCACTTCTGCTGGTGGTTGCGACTGACGCCGCATTGGCCCAGACCATATTGTCGCGCTCGGCACTCGACTCGCTCGTTCGCCCCGCACTATCGGATAGAGCCGAGGGTACTATTAGGGCAGATAGCAGGACCATCGACGTGGGCACGATAAGCGATAGCGAGCTCGTCGTAGTGGAGTTCACGCTACGCAACAACCACGACGAGCCGGCGACACTAACCGAACTTCGTGCCTCGTGCAGTTGCCTACACATCCTCTCCTCACAGGCGACGATAGCCGCAGGCGGAAGTTACGTGCTCAGTGCGGAGTTTAACCCTCGAGGACGAAGCGGAGTGTTTAGCTACGATATAAACATATACACCTCGCTCGATAGCGCAAGCCCCACCGAGCGACTGACGCTCAAGGGCGAGATCGAGCGTACGGACCCCTTCACACACCTGCCCTATGCCATAGGCGCGCTGCGTCTGAGCCGTACGAGCGTGACGTTAGAGGATGTTACCGCCACAGCAACACGACGTGAGCGCATAGCCGTAGCCAACAACGGCACGACGCCCGTACGAATCTCGGCACGCACAACGGTGGAGGGCCTAAGACTTAGATGCGAGCCCGAGGAGTTGGCCGCAGGAAGCGAAGGCGATATAGTCATCGAGTACCGTCCAACGAAGGAGCCTACCACCGACATCGAAACGATGGTTATACTCGACGGCGTGGAGGCATCTGCCGCGGCAAGGATAATAAGAATAACGTTAAAGAGATAATATCTATGAGAGAGATCAGAAAGATTTTTGCATTGGTCGCGATGGCCACAACACTACTCCTCGGAGGCTGCGACAGAGGTGCAACGCCCGAGGTTATAAGTCCAGGTATGGTGGTTAGCTACTCGACACTCGACGGCAGTTGGGAGCTTATCGCGTGGAACGGCGAGGAGATCGGCGAGGGCACCTATTGCTACATCGACTTCGACCGCACGGAGCGTCGCTTCGAGATGTGGGATAACTTCGCGTCGATGTATGCCGACAAGCACAGCGGCACATTCACAATCGAGGAGAACGAGTATGGCGACTACATCCTCTCGGGCAGCTACGACTATGGCGTGGGCGACTGGAACGACAAGTATGCCGTAACGATATTCACCCCTGGGCGTGAGATGCGCTGGGATTCGCTCTCGACAAACGACACCTTCACCTTCGCAAAGGTCGACGAGATACCTGAATTAAACTAACAAAACGCATATATGAGAACATTACGAAACATTATGGCAGTTATCACAGCTGCCACCCTCTCGCTCGCGCTTTGGGGCTGCGAGGAGAGCATTAGCGTCACACCTCGCGTGGAGATCCCCACGATAGGCATTATGGAGCCCGAGTTCGACGCCAAGACGATGAATGTCACCGTTCTGATTGCACCATCGTCGGATGCCACGGCGTGGTACTGGTGTGTCGACACTCCGAATTCGGGTACTGACAAGCCTGCCGAATACACGAAGGTCGAGGGTGCAGAAGTCAAGGAGATTGAGTTCAAGGCTGTCTACGGCTGCGAGTACATCATCTCGGCATATGCCGAGAACGAGGCTGGCAAGTCGGAGGTCGCAACAAAGAAGTTCTGCGCGATGCCCGAGGGCGAGGTATCGCTCAGCATCGGCGAGGTTACGCTCAACAAGGAGACAATGATGGCCGAGGCCACCATCTACCCCTCAAAGGAGGTGACGGCTTGGCATTGGCAGAGCTACGAGGCCGATACCGATAACTCGACACTCGCGTGGAACAGCGTAGAGGGTAATGCTGAGACTGCGATCAGCTTTGCATACGAGTGGGGCAAGACCTATACCATCCGCGCCTATGCCGAGTGCGGCGCACTTTCGAGCGAGATGGTAACCGTGGAGTGCTACTTCGCACCCACGATCCCTACGCTCCGTGTTGGCGACCCTATCTTCGACGACGAGACTATGACCGTGAGCTTCGAGGTGACACCTTCGGAGGATACCCACCACTGGTACTGGGGTAAGTACGACGACGCTCTGGATGCGCAGTACGAGACGTTCGAGGGCGCAGAGCCTAAGACCGTGAGCTACAAGGTGGAGTACGACACCGAGTATCAGTTCATCTTCCGCGTGGAGAATGCCCTAAACGAGGGCACAGAGGAGATTGTTGACTTCTACGTCTTGGGCGACGTTGCCGACATCACCATCTCAAACCTCACGGCATTTACCGTGGACGCCCTCGTGGAGAAGAGCGAGGCCTGCGTGCGCTACGTTGCGGGTGCTGTTCACACCTCGGCCTACGACCGTAACGTCTTTATCGACGAGGTTCAGGCATCGCTTAACCCCGATCCGAGCTACCCCTTCGCCGTATTTAACTCGGCAACCGAGAACCGTACGTTCTCGGAGCAGGACCTCGTGCGTAACTCTCGCACCGACAGCGACATAAACGCCGGCATCATCCTCATCCCCGGAACGTCGTACACCATCGCCGTGTATGGCGAGGATAAGGATGGTAACTATAACGTAACGACTGCCGAGTTCGTAGTTCCCGCGGCTGAGATCAATGGCAACATCGCAATCGACATCGAGATGGCTGAGATTACCGATAACTCGGCTACCGCTAAGGTATCGGCCACGGATGAGTGTAAGATGCTCATCGGCCTTATCGACCCCGCAATCGCAATGTCCGACACCGAGAATCCGTTTGACTTCGAGGGTAAGAGCGAGGCCGAGATCGAGGCATACATCGTGTCGGTAGCTCAGGCCGTGCCTTCGATCTACACCACACCCATCACACGAATGCTTGGCGACCGTCTGGAGGTGGGTAGCGACTATGTGGCCTACGCCATAGCTATCAAGGATGGTAAGATTGGTGAGGTTGAGTTCCTTAACTTCACAACGACACGCCCCTCGCTCTCGGGCGTAGCAAAGATTACGGCCGCCACGATCGAGCCTCAGGAGTCGCACGAGACCCTCACGGTGAAGGTTACGGCCGACAGCAACGCTGAGAAGGTACGCATCTACGCAGCTCCCTCGGCCGACCACGCAGCCTATGCCGGCAATATGGAGGGCGTGATGGATGCCGACACATACCAGAACTACCGCGAGGAGTATGCGCTCGAGAATGGCGTGGCAACAGCTACGATAGATATCTACCACCCCGGCGACAACTACTACATCTACGCCTCGGCCGTGGATACGGAGGGTCTCGCTGGCGAGATGGTCTGCGTCGCACAGCTCGCGGGCTTCGACACCGAGTACTACACGACGATGGAGGAGATCATCGACGACGGCACACTCAGCTTCGCAGGCACGGGTACAGCTACACTCACAGCCTCGGATATCAGCGAGGTGGACGAGCGTGTGAACGTGACGCTCACGGCTACGGAGTTTAGCTCGAATGTCGATAAGGTTTGGTTTATGCGCCTTGCAAGCTGTAAGACCGAGGAGATCGAGAGCCGCGTGAAGGCTAACCTCGAGGAGTACGCCGAGACAGGCAAGGTCAAGGGCTCGTATAAGATTGTCAAGGAGGGCTGGGCATATAAGTATGTCGACGACCTGGAGAACTCGTTTGACCCCAAGTACGAGGCACTGCTTAAGTATAGCAGCACCTACGGCGGCGATATCATCGTTATGGTGATCCTCGACACTAAGGGCCGAGTGAATATCCATAGCTACTTTGCCGGTGGCCTCGGCGTCGAGGAGTTTGTGGCCGAGGAGTAATAGCAACGAGTACATTAAGCACAACGCACGCAACAAAAGAGGCGTGCATAACGTACCAACAGCGGCGGATGGGAGCGTTTCCTGCCCGCCGCTGCTGTATCTCGGAGAGTGTATGAGTTGATGGATTGAGATACAATTCTCGGCAAAAATGGTACCGATGGGTAGTACTCGACTTTCGTCCCATTGATGGCATTTTTTGTTAGGGGCCGCAATCTACCAAATTTCTTGCGAGAAGGAGTCTAATTTGGCCTCGACACGAGAAAGAGCGGATAATAGGAAGCACTACCAATTTCTTGTCAGAAGTAGTGAGATGTGGTGCCAAATGAAAGAGCCCCGAATGGGAAATACGCTTAAGTATGTCCCATTCGGGGCTCTGAGGTTCGGGGCCGTAGATTACGGCTTATCACAAGAAATTAAAAGCTGAAGCCCGTTTTAATAAGCGCATAATGCCTCTTCGACGTGGGGTTAAAGGTATAACCGAGATTCACGGGAATAGTAGCAGAACCCACCTCAAACTCACGGCTAAGAGTAAGGCTAAGGTTTGTAACATTGAAGCCCTCGGGGAGGTTATCGAAGTCGAGGGTGTAGGCTCCATCCTGCCAGATGCGGGGGCCGGCACACCAGAAGGGGCCTGTCCAGGGTGAAGCACCTGCAAGAATCTCGATATCGAAGAGGTCTTTTATGGGCTGCGTATATGCCACCTCGAAGTATGACGAGAAGGCGCGACGACGTTTTGAGCCATCCTCGTTAAAGAGCCAGTCGTCAGAGTGGAGGAACGTCGTGCCCCAGTGCAGACGCAGGCGGTCGAAGAAGGTGTAGTCGATGGTTGCCGTGAGGCTATGATTCTCATCATCGAGGAAGTCGTTCTGCCAGAAGTCCTTACCATAGTCGCACCACACATCGTAGACCGTAACCGACAGGTTCTTATATTCGTAGCCGAGGGTCATATCGAGCTCCTGATAGGTGCTGATGGTAGAAAAGTTATACCAGAGGTCGACGTAGAAATCGCCATAGCCGAGCGTCACGCTGGGCTGGATGGCGGGGTCGAACATATTACCGTAGTACGACTGGTCGTAACCGCGCCACAGGTAGTTCGACGCAACGTTAGCACCTGCGCTCCACCAGAAGAGCGACTTAACACCGTAGCTTTCCTCGGTGCTAAGTGCCGCGGGTTGTGCGGCAGGAGCATCCGATGCGACTTCCTGTGCCATTGTCGCAGTGGCAATCGAAATAGAGGCAAGGAAGAGAATAAACTTTCTTGTCATTTTAGGTTAATGGTATTAGTAGTTATAGAAAAATGTTTAGCGTGTCTGTTGCTGCGGCTTGTTCTTCGTATGGCGGCGACGCTTCAGTAGCTTCTGACGCTTACGATAGGCGTCAATCTTACGCCACACGCCCCAGATAAAGAGCAACGAGAAGAAGAGAATGATACCCACGAGCATACCCTCCGATAGATTGTCGCCCTTGACTCTCGACCACATCTCAAGCATCTTATCTGTCCTCGGGCCCGAGTCGTGCATAACGCCACAACGGTCGATAACCGAGCGATCGGGGTACAACACCGGGTCGACAAGGACGCTATCCGAGCCCTCGATAGGCTGGCCATCGCGATCGACGAAGAGGTAGCTAAGGTCCGAGACAACCATCTCGCCGCAGCTCAGGTTCTCAAGCTCGGCAAAGACCTCCTCCGTGGCGATGACGCTGACATATCCCGTGGCGTCCATATTACGGATGGCATTCTCGGGCATACACATATAGTCGATGAAGTAGCGCGCTGCTCTGAGGTTACGGGCATACTTCGGTATTACCCAGCCGTCGAACCACACAACGCTACCCTCCCTCGGCACCACATAGCCCAGATCGACGCCAACGCTTGTAGCCTCGTCAATGGCCCACACTGCATCGCCGCTCCACATAAGGTTGATCCACGCCTTCTCCTGCGTCATCATCTCCTTACCGAAGTCGGCCTCCCAACCTGCAACGAGCTGTTTCATACGCTTCAAGTAGCTTTCAACCAGAGCAATAGACTCATCCGATGAGTCGTACATAAGCTCGCGTATGGTAGCCAAATCGAGATACTCATCCTCTGCTAACTCGCCCGCAGCTCGTGCCTCGAGCGTCTTAGCATAGATAAGCATCGGCGAGTAAACATCGCGGAAGGCATCCTTAACAAATATCTTATCCTTGAGTCGGCGGTCGAACATAAGGTCCCACGTCGAGGCCTCCTCGGCCGTTACGTATCGCTCGTTAAAGAGGATACCCGTCGTACCCCACATATAACCCACCGAGTAGTCGTTGGGATCCTCACCCTCGGGGGCCTCCAAGAGCGAGAACTGCTCGCGGATATAGGGCGACACACAGTCGAAATAGTTGATACCACGGGCGTTGATCTCGGCCTCGAACTCGGGCGTAAGGATCGGCAACAGCAACTCGTTACGCATCATACGCTCGATGATATACTCCGAGGGGCACACCACATCGAAATCGGCCTCGCCATTCTCGATCTTGGCAAGCATAACCTCATTGATGTCGAAGGTCTGATAGATGACCTCGACGCGCTCACCCGTCTGCTCCTTATACCACTCCTCAAACTCCGTGAGCAGCTCCTCGTCGATATAGTCGCCCCAGTTATAGACCTTCAAGATTTGCATACGTTCCTCATCGCCCGAGCACGACGACATAACGAGCGAGAAGCACACAGCCACAAGGGCTAAAAGGCTAAGTATCATCTTTTTCATCGGCGCGATAGTTTTTTATTCGACAACTGCTGCTGCATCTCCTCGGCACGCTTGGCCTGGCGGTGTGAGCGATAGTTCACGACGATAAGCAGTACCAAGACCACAACCAAGATTATGGTCGACAGAGCTCTCAACTCGGGCGTGAGACCACCCTTGCGGGCATCGGCATAGATATAGGTCGAGAGGGTCTCGAGGCCATCAGTACCGTTGGTAAAGATCGTAACGGCGAAGTCGTCGATCGAGAGCGTAAAGGCAAGGATAAAGCCCGAGATCATACCAGGGCGAATCTCCGGGATGATCACTCGGCGCATAGCCTGCATAGGCGTAGCTCCCAGATCAAGGGCCGCCTCGTAGATATTGGGGTTCATCTGCGTGAGGCGTGGCATAACGCTCAGCACGACATATGGCGTACAGAACGTGATATGCGCGAGGATAACCGTAGCGTAGCCCTGCGTGACGCCCAACGTGATGAAGAGCAAAAACAGCGAGATACCCGTAATGATATCGGGATTAAGGATCGGGATGTTATTCACGAAGTTAACCACCTTACGCTTACGGTATCTGAGGTCGTTGATGCCGATAGCTGCCACCGTACCCAAGAGCGTCGAGACAGAGGCTGCGACGAAGGCGATGATAAACGTATTCTTGATGGCGTCGATCAACGAGTTATTCACGCCACCCGAGAAGAGCGACTCGTAGAGCTCCGTCGAGAAGCCCGTCCAGTTGCCCAACACCTTAGACTCGGTGAAGGAGAAGATGGCGATGATGACAATCGGTGCGTAGAGCATAACAAGCAGTACGACCAGATATATGTTCGATAGCGTGCGTTTCATACTAAAGCAAACCTCCCTCGTTAGCACCCTCCTCCGACGAGTCGGTGAAGAGCGATGTTATACCGATGATTATGAGCATTATGAGCGACAGAGCCGCACCATAGTGCCACATACCGTTGTTGATATTCTCCTGGATGGTAGTACCGAACAGCTTGATGTTGTTCATCGTGAGGAGCTCGGCGATGGCGAAGGTCGAAATCGTAGGCATAAAGACCATCATAATACCGCTAACGATACCCGGCATCGAGAGCGGGAACACCACGCGCGTGAACACCTGACGCGGCGTGGCACCGAGGTCCTCCGCCGCCTCGATAAGCGAGTGATCCATCTTCTGCAACACGTTGTAGATCGGGTAGATCATAAACGGCAGGAAGTTATAGACCATACCAAAGATGAGCGCGCCCTCGCCAAGCGGCAGACTAAGGAAGTCGAACAGCGCGACAGTGGCAAGCGTACGCACCAGCACGTTAATCCACATCGGCAATATAAATAGCATCACGACAAGCGTCGCGGTCGAGGGCTTAAGGCGCGAAAGGATATAGGCCGCGGGATAGCCCAACACAAGGCATATAATCGTGGTAATCAGCGCAATGCCGATAGAATAGATAAACGTATTGGCCGCCTCGGGCTGGTTGACGAAACGCTCGAAGTTCTCCAACGAGAAGCCGCCATCCTTCGACTGGAAGGCGTAGAGCATAATCAACACCAACGGCACGACGATAAAGACCGCCATAAAGAGCACGTATGGCAGGCTCCAACTACGTCGTCGTGAGAAGAATTTTACCAAGTTTCTCATTTTAGTTTCTGGGTGGTAATGGGGCGTAGCAACTACACCTCAAGGTTATAACCTACACTGGCCTACTACTTTTCGGCACGTCGTACAACTCTGAGGGCCGAGGGAGCAATCTTAATGCCCACCTCATCGAGGTCCTCCCACACGTCGTGCGTATCGACATATATACTCTCACCCTCGTCGGTACGTACCGTGAGGTGGTAGCGGTCGCCCTTATACAGGATGAAGCGGATCGTTCCCCACGACACACCATCGTCGGGATCATCCGTGAGCTCTACGGCCGAGAAGTCGAAGGCTACATCCACCGCAGCACCGCTCTCAATATCCGCAACCTCCTGACACTCAAACTGCTCGCCGAGGATCTCGACGTGCGTAGCATCCACCATCGTACCCTCGACGTGGTTCTCGGTACGCTCCTTAGCCATAACGTGGATGTCGGCAGGCTTGATGAGCATACCCACCTCCTGGCCCGGCTCGAAGCAGTTATAGTCCTGAATCTGAATCTCATAGCCATCGGGCGTATCGACAAACATCTCGTAGTGTACACCCTTGAAGATGCACGAACGCACCACGCCGTGGAACATCGCCGCCTCGGCATTGCGGATGATATACACATCCTCGGGGCGGATGACCACATCCACCGGCACATTCTCGCCGAAGCCCTCGTCGATACACTCGAACTCCTTATCCATAAAGCGCACCAAGCGGTCGCGTACCATCGTGGCATTCAATATGTTACTCTCACCGATGAAGTCGGCAACAAAGGCGTTGCACGGCTCGTTGTAGATATCCGTCGGCGAGCCAATCTGCTGGATCTTACCCTCGTTCATCACCACGATCGTATCCGAGAGCGTGAGGGCCTCCTCCTGATCGTGCGTAACGTAGACGAAGGTGATGCCCAACGTGCGGTGCATCTCCTTGAGCTCCATCTGCATATCTTTGCGCATCTTAAGATCGAGCGCAGCCAGCGGCTCGTCGAGGAGCAACACCTGCGGGCGGTTGACAATAGCACGCGCAATAGCCACGCGCTGCTGCTGACCTCCCGAGAGCGACTGCACGTCGCGGTGCTCGTAGTCTGTCATACCCACCATCTTAAGGGCACGCTTCACACGCTGCTCTATCTCGCGCTTATCGACCTTCTGAAGTTTAAGGCCAAAGGCGATATTATCGTAGACATTATAATTTGGGAAGAGTGCGTAACGCTGAAACACCGTATTTACAGGGCGCAGGTGAGGAGGGACACCCGTCATCACCTCGCCACCAATGAGAATCTCACCCTCCGTCGCCGAGTTAAAACCGGCCAATAGACGCAACAACGTGGTCTTACCACAACCCGACGGGCCCAGAATCGTGAGAAACTCGCCCTTCTTTACCGACAAGCTAACATCGTCCAAGACAACCTTATCGGGGAAACTCTTGGTGATGTTACGCAGCTCGATGATATGATTTGACTCCATCATTCGCAATAAAGTAAATAGCTGTTTAACAAAATTTTAACCACCGCAATAACCCTTTGCGGCAACCCATTGTCTCGCACACGCACGCAGACACTGCGCGTATGTAATGCAAATTTACAATAAAAAGTGAGAAAACCAAAATTTTCTCACTCTCATATTCATTTTTTAAACATATTACCACTAAATAAATCGCGCACGCTGCCAACGACCACTCGACGACTGCGTAACCTCGCGCTCGACAATACCCGTGAGCGCATCGGCCGCATCGTCGTGACGGTTAGCCCTAAAGAGCCGCTTATAGGTCGTCAGGTGGGCGTAGAACTCGGGCCAGCGCACACACCAATCCTCGGGCATACGCACCGTGTGAAGCACCGTGGCGGAGTTCGACAATATGCGCGCCTCCTTGTTCGCACCCTGATGGAACCACTCGACGCGTGTCGTGGGCACCAGACGCTGCACCGCTCGAGCAAAGCCCCTGCCGCCGTTATTACTCTCGATGTAGGCTTGACGCACATCCTCGCGCCTAAGCATCGAGGCCACGAGCCGCTCGGTATGCTCCATCGGCTCGCGCGAGTAGACGACATCCGTGACATAGATAACACCATCCGTATCAACAACATAGTCGATCGAACAGAGGTAGTCGTCGCCCATATCGGCTGTATCGGTATAGTTCGATCGCGCCACAATATCGCGCGGCAACAGCGAATACTGACGGAAGCCATCGCCATAGAGCAAGCCCTCCTTCGACGAGGGGTGTCCCTGATACATAGCCTCAAAGCGCACGGGGTCGAGGCGACGTTTCGACAGCAGCAACTCGCGGCTATGTTGCTCGGGCCATAGGGCCTCGCCCTCGCCGCGCGGGTCGACCTGCGTGGCGGGCGACGCCTTCAACGCCTCGAAATTTAGAATGAGCCACTCGTCGGCTCCCGCCTCGTCGATATCGCTGAGCGAGCGCAGCTCACGGAAGGGCTCCGTACGCCCGAGCACACCGATAAGGTCATCCTCGTGCCAGCGCGTAAAGACGATAAGCTCGCGCGAGTGGTTGTGCATACGCGTGCGCACCACCGAGGTGTACCACTCCCAACAGTTATCCCTTATGACGGGCGACTGCGCCTCCATAGCATCCTTATACAGGTCGTCGAGGATGAAGCAGTCGACGCGGTTTCCCGTAAGCGAGCCCTCGCGACCGACGCTGATAAGCTCGCCCTTATACCCCACGATCTCGACCTCGTCCGACGTGCGGATATACCCCGCGGGGCGCGTGCCCTGCTTTATGGTCGTCTCGGGGAAAATAGCGGCGTACTCCCTCGACTCGAGGATACGTTGCACGCGGCGATTGAACTTCGAAGCCAACGTCCCCGAGTACGAGGCGATGGCGATACGCATATCGGGATCAAGGCCAAGCATATATGCCGGCAACAACGTGGTGGCTCCCACACTCTTACCGTGCTGCGGCGGCACCGAGACAATAAGCCTCTTGATACGTCCACGAGCAAAGGCCTCGAGGATAGTGTAATAGGTTCGATGAAACGAGGTGAGCTCCAAGAAGGGATACACCTCCAAAGCAAAATCCACGAACGATGGCACGGACTTCACGCTCTCCAAATTCTCATTTTCCATACTTTTATCTATAACATTGTTTTACTCTACATCATTGTTCTACTGGTAGTTGTCGGTTCAAGTGGGCAAGATTAAAACTCGCCAAAGCGCGGCTAACACTCGCCATCGAGTACCGCACGGCACAGCGTCTTGAAGCTAAAATCGTTGGCAATAAGCTCTCCGCCCGCTATCGTCTGCAGCTCCCACCAGACGGGCAAAATCCTCTCTATGGTACGCCACGCGCGGCCATCTTGCGGCCACTTCTCGCGCGCAATAACAATAGTGCACACAAGTCGACACTGTACATCGCCATCATCGCAACTAACAACACCGGAGAAGAACTCCTTGTCGGCAACCTGCTGCGAAAGCAGGTGCGCCAACTCAAGATAAACTGAAGGTGTAATCTCGTACATAACTCTCTCTTTAGGGTTTATTAATTAAATTTTACGGTAAAAATTTGCAATTCAAAATAAATTGCTTAACTTTGTAGTGCAAATATATATTCAAATATTTACTTTGTCAATAGTTTTGTACAAATATTTAATATCAATAAATTTTATATGGAGACGATTGGTGAACGAGTAAGGCTTATACGAAAGCAGTTAAATCTAACACAAGAGCAATTAGCTCAGCGACTTGGCGTAGGCAAAGCAGCACTCTCGATGATTGAGACAGGTAAGGCCGGACTATCGACACGCAACAGAAATATCTTAGTTCAGGATTTTAACGTCAACCCCGATTGGATCGAGACGGGCAAGGGTCGTATGTTTAATGCCGAGCCAAGCTACACACCTTACACGCTCAAGACCGACAAGTCGCTACCGTTGCAGAGCGTCCCCCTCTACTCGATTGAGGGCACGGCGGGTCTCGTTCCCCTCTTTGCCGAGGAGTCGACGGCCAAGCCCGTAAACTTCATCCATATCCCCAACCTGCCGAAGTGCGATGGCGCGATATATGTTGTGGGCGATTCGATGTACCCGTTGCTTAAGAGCGGAGACATTATATTATATAAGCAGCTAAACGACGTGAGAGATGTATTCTGGGGCGATATGTACCTACTCTCGATAGACATCGACGGCGAGGAGTACATCACGGTAAAGTATGTTCAGAAGTCGGAGCACGAGGGATTCATCAAGCTCGTGAGCCAGAACCAGCACCACGCCGACAAGGAGGTGGAGATCGACCGCATACGCGCCATAGCCCTTATCAAGGCGTCGATACGAATGCACACGATTGGATAAGTCTCTATCGGATAGCACGTCAAACACACAGCATAGCGTTCACCACGAGGGATAAAAGCCAGATACGTTGGTACGATAAATTACCTATCGACGGAGAGCGCGACACCACATCAATAGACACAACGACTCAAGGCTGCCCACACGATGTGGGCAGCCTTATGTTTGATATATAACCTTTGGGACGTAGGCTCTAAGGCTGGGTATGGGTGGGGAGTGAGGTTGATAGCCTTAGGCAGAGTCGCTATACTATGCGCCGATTATAGAACGCGGAGCGATGGGAAGAGCGAGCAGAGCTGCTCCATCAGGTCCTCCATATCGAAGCCCTCGCGGAGCACCAAGAGGATGGCATTATCGCCAGCAATGGTGCCAATGACGTCGGCAATACCACGGCTGTCGATAGGCACCGAAATGGCACTGGCATAACCGGGCTTTGTGGTTATGACACACAGATTACCCGAGAAGGCAATATCCACGATGTTGTCCGTAAGGTTTGTCGAGACAACCAGATCGCTGCGCGAGCTATTCGGCAGCACGTAGATATATCCTCTCTCCTTGTGGGGTACCTTAGCCACGTGCATAAACTTCAGGTCGCGCGACAAGGTTGACTGTGTGACCACGACACCACACTCCTCGAGGCGAGCGATGAGCTCCTCCTGAGATGAAATATACTCCGAACGTATAATCTTACGAATGATCGAAAGGCGCTGGGTCTTTAGGTTCATCGTCTTTTTTTCTTGATTAGTATCCTTTTTCACGGCTAACGCAAACTAATTCTCTATTATTGTTAATTGGGTACACAAAAGTAAGCAAAATGTCGCGATTCTGCAAGAGCTAAATAAAAAAAAGGAGTAAAATGAAAAAATATATATTAGAATTCTTGCACAAGAAAATGTTTTGCTATATTTGCGTGCGAGTCTTTGGTTAAGTATAACCAAGGCCTAAAATGGGATAGAAGAAACATTAATAATTTATTTATTTTTATTTTAATTTAAGTATATGAGAAAACTACTTTCAATCTTCAGCTTAGCACTTGTTGCTATTCTGGCAATCGGTTGCGACGACCCCAATAACGAGCAGGGTGGTGGTAACAACAATGGCGGCAACAATGAGGTAACTTTTGCCTTCGGCCAGCCCGAGGCAACCTCAACCTCGATCGAGATCTTGGTTATGCCCTCTGACGACCAGATCAACTACTTCGCCGGTATCGTTCCCGCAAGCGAGATAGCAACGAAGGATGATGCCACAATCATCACCGAGTACCTCCAGAGCCTCTCGATGCGTAAGGGCACGCAGCTCATTGGTGCTCAGGGCCTCACACCCGAGACCGACTATATGGTAATCGCCTTTGCTTATGGCGCAACCGACAAGGTAGCGAAGGTTGCTGCTCGCACGGCTGAGGCTGGTGCAGCTGGCGACGGCTTCTATGTAGACATCGCCATCAACAACATTACCTCAAACTCGGCTACTGCCGTGGCTCGTCCCAACGATCCCGAGGTTAACTATTTCTTCCGCGTGCTCACTCAGCTCGAGCTCCGCGAGTTCGGTATCCTGAACAACGACTTGGAGATTATGAAGTACATTATCGAGAACCCCAACAGCAACGACTTCGTGTTCAAGGGTGAGACAACGCTCGAGTACGATAACCTCGCGCCCAAGTTCGAGTATATCGCCATCGCCTTCAACACAGATACTTACGCCGACGTTATTAGCGGTGCTATCGAGATCGACCTCTTCCGCTACGAGTTCACAACCGAGGATGCTCCTGAGGTAGATCCCACGACGCTCTTCACCTACTCGAACCTCACTATCGGCCACACAGGCTTCGAGCTCGACGTAACACCTGTTAAGGGCGACGATAAGCTCTGGACATACTACATCTTCGAGAAGAAGAACTACGAGGAGTACCTCTCGGAGAGCCGTCATCAGGTGGTAATGCGTGCTTACTTCGGTCTCTACAACCTCCGTGGCGAGTACAACATTCTCAACGGCACAAGCCTAACGTTCAACGACTTCATCAACGACTATATGGGTCAGTACGGCACCACTAAGATCATCAACTACGAGCCTTTGAAGCCCGAGAAGGAGTACGTTGTGGCTATGTTCTATATGGATCCCGCAGTGGAGGATCCCACCGTTGTCTACGACTATAACTTCGTAGCCGTAAACTTCAAGACCGCCAAGCCCGACGATAGTATGAGAGTTCAGATGGACGTTGTTGGTCCCGTTATCGAGAAGAACGCCTTTGGCTACACAATCTCGTTTAATATGGCCGTAGACAGCAACGCCGTATCGTTGAAGTATGGTGCAACGCAGTGGAGCGATCTCGTAGCTACCTACTACGATCCCGAGGATTGCAACAGCATCCGCGCATTCATCTACTTCACAACTGCAAACGACGAGGTTCTTGCCGCAGCTAAGACTTCGGAGGGTGCAACCGTTGAGTACGATATCGACCGTGCATTCGATGGCGTATTTATGTTCGAGGCTGCAAACTCTCAGGGTGCCGTTACGCAGTATATGGTACGCGTAACTCCCGACCAGTTCGAATAACCGATATATTTAATAGTATAAACGATGAAAAGATTTCTGTCGATTTTCACCGCTATGGCACTCCTCGTTGGCTTCACCGCCTGCGAGGAGGGCACTACCAATGTCCCCAACGACCAGACCCCGAGCGTAGAGCTCAAGGCTGACAAACTCACGATCGTGGCAGATGGCCAGGATGCCGTGACGTTCCAGGTATTGGTCAATGGCACGGACCGCACCGCGGAGTGCCAGATCATCAACCTCGAGGATAACTCAATCCTTGAGGGTACAACCTTCACCGCAACCGAGGCTGGCAACTACCGCTTCAAGGCGGCATTCGGCGCGACAACATCGGAGTATGTGACTATCGCGGCAACAAAGAGCGGTGGCGACGAACCCGACACTGACCCTGAGGTAGTTCTCACGGCTGACAAGAGCGAGATTAAGGCCGATAACGCCGACGCTGTTACATTCACCGTAACGGTCGAGGGCGTTGACCGCACTGCCGAGAGCACCATCACCGTTGTGAACTACGACACGGAGCTCGAGGGCGCAACCTTCGTGACGGATGTTGCTGGCGAGTTTTCGTTCGTGGCTGAGTGGGATGGCTACAAGTCGGATGAGGTGACAATCACCGCTACGGCTGTTGAGACTCCCGTGGAGAAGAGCCTCCGCCTCGCTGTTGATGTAAAGAGCATCAAGGCCGACGGCCAGGAGAAGGCAACCTTCACCGTAACATACGGCGAGGAGGATGTCACCGCTAAGAGCGAGATCTACGTAGAGAATACCAACGAGGTACTCGAGGATGCTACCTTCACGACAACAGAGGCTGGTGCCTACACCTTCCGTGCACGCTACAATGGCATCACATCGCCCTTCGTTTCGGTTGATGCCTACAACCCCGAGTTGGTGGGTAAGTATGAGGTAGGTACAATCTACGACGACGGTACGGTCAAGGGTCTCATCTTTGCCATCAAGGCCGACAACCACGGCGACACCTACTGCTACATCGTATCGCTCGACGAGGAGGACTTGCAGTGGTCGACGAAGTATGAGTGGTGCAACTGCATCTACCAGCGTGGCGACTACAACACCTACGATCCATTCGACTACTACGGTATGAACATCAACGACTACCCCGCGTTTAAGTGGTGTATGGACCACGGCGATGGATGGTTTATGCCCTCATCGACCGAGGTTAACTGGTTGTGGGAGACATTGACCAATGGCGAGCGCGACTTCAAGGCGGCATCGGTTAACGAGTTTAACAAGCTCCTTAAGGAGAACGGTGGCGAGCCTTTCGTTGAGACCTACTACTGGACATCGAACGAGACCTCGGAGGATCTTGTCGAGGTGATCGCCTTTATGAACGATAGCGTTGTATGTCTCGATCCTAAGAAGGATAACGTCTACACCGCACGTGCAGCCTACCGCTTCAAGTTAGAGTAACCGATCAGACGATTGTAGGGCTGTCCGAATACTTAGGACAGCCCTTCGTTTATAAATATAATATAGGAGGTTATGAGAGAGATAAGATTAGAGGAGCAGCCGTACACAGCCCCTATTGCCGAGGCCTACACGGTCGACGTAGAGCTGGGCTTCAACGCGAGCTATGGCGACGTGGGAGAAGCGGGTGAGGAGTTCGATGTTAACGATAATGGCATATTCTAACCCCAGAATCGCAACTATGAGACTTAGACTTTTACTTAGCATCATAGCCGCGGGCCTCATACTTGCGGCTTGTGGCCACGACGAGGAGCCAACGACCAACACCGCGGCGTGGCATACGATAACCGTCACGACAGAGGACGCTACGCGTACCGAGCTCAGCGAGACGGAGAATCGCGTTGCGTGGAGCGGGGAGGATAGGATCGTTGTCTTTGAGAACGACAAGCACGTGGAGTCGACCGACGCCTCGATTGACCGAGAGGGCCACGCAACGTTTGGCGTGACATTCCCCACGAGCAGCACGCCACCCTACGATTACAACGGCCTCTACCCCGCCGAGAGCCTCTTCTGTGCCCAGTGGAACACCGACATCACAAGCCTCAAGCTATCGCTTAGCGCGACTCAGAGCCCCACGACGACATCGTTTGACCCGAGCTGCGACCTACTCATCGCCAAGCAGATAGAGACCTCGGAGCAACCCACAAGCCTTATGATGCGCTTCAAGCGTATCGTGGCTATGAACAAGCTCACGCTTAAGGGTCTGCCTGCGGATGGAACGATTAGCCGAGTGACATTCATCATACCCGACAGGACAATTGCAGGTCTTGTGTCTGTAAACCTGCCCACGGGCGAGGTGGAGGAGTATGGTGCGGTGGGTGTAGCGCATAACGAGATAACACTCAACTACCCCACACCCATAACTACCAACACCCCCATATATTTCAATAGTTTCCCCGTACAGCTCACCGAGGGCGACAGCTTCAGCGTGAGGGTGGTATGCAACGGTGCGACATACACAAGGCAGGTGACAATCCCCGCCCAGAGAGAGCTTCGACTCGAGGCCGGAGCATTGAATACCCTCGCGGTGGATATGAGCCACGTGCTGCCCATCATCCCCGAGAGCTACACGCCGGGCACGCTCTACAACCGTAACGGAAAGAAGGGCGTAGTCTTCGCCATCAAGGATTTCCCGATCTACAATAGCGACTACACCGCCATTGTGGGCTACGACAGCTACTGCTACATTATGTCGCTCAAGGAGGAGGACGTACAGTGGTCTACGCGCTACGAGTGGTGCAACTGCATCTCGCAGCGCGGCGACTACAACACCTACGATCCGTTCGACTACTACGGTATGAACATCAACGACTACCCTGCATTCAAGTGGTGTATGGCTCAGGGCGAGGGCTGGTTCCTGCCCTCGTCGACGGAGTTACAGTGGATGTGGGAGGCCATCACGGATGGTGCTCGCGACTTCGACTCACCACGCGTTGCGGAGTATAATAAGTTACTCACGGATAATGGCGGCGAGCCCTTCGTCGAGACCTACTACTGGTCGTCGAACGAGACCTCGGAGTCACTGGTCGAGGTTATCGCCTTTATGGATGATAGCGTCGTATGTCTCGACCCGAAGAAGGATGAGATATTTACTGCCCGCGCAGTATATCGCTTCAAGATTCAATAGTGAGAAGCTAACTTGCACTGCATCGGAGTCTACAATTGTGGGCTCCAATTTGCTTTTAATTGGGGGTTTCGTTACCTTTGCGCTATGAAAAAATCGGAATTTTCGTTTATCGGCGACATTGCCACGATGTTTGGCCCGCTCGCCCACCACGGCTTCGAACCCATAGGCGACGACTGCACGGTGCTCGATATGGGCGACGATGCGCTCGTTATGACCACGGATATGCTCGTCGAGGATGTACACTTCCTGCGCTCGGCATCCTCGGCCGAGGAGGTAGGGCGCAAGAGTCTTATGGTCAACCTATCGGACGTGGCGGCAATGGGAGCGCGTCCCATTGCATCGCTTCTGAGCATCGCGCTCCCTGAGGATGCTCAGGGCCAATGGAGCGAAGGCTTTATGCGTGGCTACTACGAGGCAAGCCACGAGACGGGCGTGGCACTCGTGGGTGGCGACACCACGGCGTCGCGCGATAGGATTTCGATAAATGTCGTGGCCATAGGTCGCGCCCCGAAGCATAACATCAAGCGTCGCTCGGCGGCCGAGGCAGGCGATGTGATATGCGTCACGGGCAAGCTCGGAACGTCGTCAAAGGGTCTCGTCGACATAATGTTTGGCGACCTCAATACCGCCGCAGCACGCCACCACCGCGTAGCTCAGGCACGCATTGCGGAGGGCACGTGGCTGGGTGCTCGTCCCGAGGTTCACGCTATGATGGATATCTCGGACGGCATAGCATCAGACATTCTTCATATTATGGAGCTATCGGGCGTGGGTGCCGACATCGAGCTAAGTGCGATACCCACCGACTACGACATACGCTTTGCAACGACTGGTGGCGAGGATTACGAGCTACTTCTGACCGTTGCGGCAGAGAGCTACCCCACTGTCGCTGAGGCACTTCTCAAGGCTACGGGCACGACACTCACGGCCATAGGTCGCACGACACAGTCGGGCGAACTCCGCTGGATGCAGGATGGCACACCAACAGATGTCGACCTCAAGGGTTTTACACATTTTTAGGATACGGGGCTACTTTGCGATATAGCCACGAAGGAGACTCTGAAGTTCACGAAGGGCACGGAGTCTAAAGATAAATGCCCCGGCGGCATAGACAATAACGCCCGCAACTATCTCAGCCACAAGCCTTAGGCCAAGAGATAATGAGGCTGCATACGGTTCCAACAGATAGAGCGCGCCAAACATCACCACAGCAAGCGCGAGTTGCGGCAGAAGCGTCGCGAGCAGCCTGACAGCACCGATGGATAGGTAGCGGAGGGCTGCCACAGTATTGATAAAAAACTCCACGAAAGCCATAGCCGTCATACCCCACGCCACAGACTCCACACCGCGAGGGATGGTATAGCATAGCACAGCGGTCATAATGACGCGCTTAACCACCTCAAGGCGCACGATAACACGGCCATCGCTTCTCACTTTCAGAATGTTATACGACACGACGGCCAACGGATAGGCCATACCCGAGAGTGCTAAGATCTCGAAATAGGGCACCGTGGGCATCCACTTCTCGCCTAAAAGCAGCATAAACATATCGGGCGCGATAGCCACAAGGCCAAGCATCACGGGGAAGAGCACGAACGACAGTAGCTGAAGGATGCGAAGATAGCCCGCCGAGAACTTCGCATCGTCGCCCTCGAGCTTCGAGAGGGCGGGATATGTTACGCCCTGCACCGCCTGAACCGTGGAGGTGACAGGCAGATCCTTAAGTTTCTGGGCCTGAGAGTAGTAGCCGAGCACTCCCGTAGAGTGCATCTTGCCGATGAAGAGCTGCGCCACATTATTATATATGGAGGCGATAAGGTCGGTCGTAAGCAAGCGGAGGCTAAAGGGTGCCATAGCCCTAAGGGCAGCGAAGCTAAAGCGTGCCGTGGTATGCCACCTACGTATCGACCAGAAGGCCACGGCCTTGATGCCCATCATAAGCAGTCGCTGGGCCACGAGGCTCCAGATGCCGCACCCCGCAACAGCCATCACAACAGCCACAACACCACTCACCAGCGAAGCGACAAAGACAATCTTCGAGAGCAGTGCGAAGCGGAACTCACGCGTAAACATCACGGTCTGCACCACGCAGAGCGAGTTTATGGGCAGCACGAGGAAGAGTACAGGGGCAATGTCGCGAATAACTGGTGCGGAGTATAGCTCTGCGAGCGGATATGCCGCAGCGACGAAGAGCACGTAGAGCACCACCGACACCACGACGTTAAAGCCGAGCACCGAACGGTAATCCTCATCCGTAGGGTCGGCCTTGCGGATGAGCGTCTGCGAGAAGCCGCTGTCGACAATAGCTAAGGCCACCGATGTAAAGAAGGTCATAATGGCCATCACGCCGAAGTCGGCAGGAGCAAGCTGACGCGCCACGATGATACTCACCACCATCTGCACGACCATCGAGAGGAGCTTCTCCGAGAAACTCCACGCAACACCACTTGCAACCTTATGCTCCAACCTCTGCATCTAACGACAAATCAAGCAATTAGCCATCACTAATTACTAATTACTAATTACTCACTACTAATTACTAATTATTTTATAAGGTGCTCCACGGCCAAGCGGTACGACTCCATACCGAAGCCCATAATCGTTCCTACGGCCACGGGGGCAATCATCGACACGTGGCGGAACTCCTCGCGCGAGAGTATCGACGAGATGTGTACCTCGACAACGGGCACAGCCACAGCAGCCACAGCATCCCTCAAAACCACGGATGTGTGGGTATAGCCGCCAGCGTTAAGGATGACGCCATCGTAGGCTCCGTCGGCACGCTGAAGGGCATCGACAAGCTCGCCCTCGATATTCGACTGGTAATAGTCGAGTGTATGCTCCGAGTAACGTGCGCGAAGAGCCCCGAGGTAATCCTCGAAGCTCTCACGTCCGTATATCTCAGGTTGGCGACTCCCCAACAGATTGAGGTTCGCACCGTTGATAATTAAAATTTTCATCCTATAAGTTTATAGGTTACACAGCCTGAAAGCTATATATTGAGGCTATTTTGAAGCTGCTCGCAGTCAGACAAAGCGCAGTTTACTAAGGCGTAAATGAGCATTTGGCTGTCAGGGCAGATGCCAAAAGAGCCCAACAGATAACTTTATTAATATTCCTTAGCTGTTGTCTCACCCCTCAACACGCGCAACGCATTCTCGGCCAACGACTCGAGCTCGTTCTCACCGGGATAGATCTTGATGGGAGCGAGGAACTTACAGTAGTCAACGATGATGTCGTTAACGCAGTCGTTCCAAGCGATACCGCCCGTGAGAAGGATGGCGTCAACCTTACCCTTCAACACAACAGTCATCTCTCCAATCCACTTAGAGATCGTGTACGACATAGTGTCGAGCATAAAGCGAGCCTCCTTATCGCCAGCAGCTGCACGCATCTCGTTCAACTCCTGAACGTTGTTGCAGTTAACGTGGTCAACAAGGCCACCCTTACCGGCCAACATCTTCTTGATCTCCGTCTTGTCGTACTTACCCGAGAAGCAGAGGTCTACGAGGTCGCCAGCGGGGAGCGTACCAGCACGCTCGGGAGCGATAGGACCATCACCATCCAGCGCGTTGTTCGTGTCGATAACACGACCCTTGCAGTGTGCCGACACCGAGATACCGCCACCCATATGTACTACCACGAGGTTTAAGTCCTCATAGGGACGACCCACCTCCGCGGCATAGCGACGAGCGATAGCCTTCTGGTTCAGAGCGTGGAAGATTGAGCGACGAGGGCACTCCTTGAGGCCGCTCACGCGCGCCATATCCTGAAGCTCGTCGACAACAACGGGATCAGCAATATATGCCTCAACACCAGCAGCGTCGGCGATACGACGTGCGATGAGAGCACCGAGGTTGCTGGCGTGCTGACGCTTAGGAGCCGAGAGGTCGGCAATCATAGTCTCACCAACGCGGTAGACGCCACCCTCGATAGGACGCATAAGACCACCACGGCCGATGACAGCATCAAGCGACTTTAGCTCAATGCCGTCGGCCTTAAGTGCGTCGAGGATAATATCCATACGCCAGTCGAGCTGGTCGGCTACCGTAGCAAAGCGAGCAATCTCCTCAGCCGAGTGGCTAAGCTTTAGGGTCTTAACCTGCTCCAAGTCGTGGAACAATGCCACCTTAGTACTTGTAGAACCGGGGTTGATTGTAAGAATGTTATATGCCATTACTTATCTGTTTTTCAGGTTTTGTAGGTCGACTATTTTGCTGACAAGCAAGCGAGTGCGATAGAGTACAACTTAGTCTTAGTAGTATCGCCACGTGATGTCAACACGCAGGGAGCCATAGGACCTGCAACCATAGCTGCCAACTCAGCACCGCCAAACTTAGAGCAAGCCTTGAAGAATACGTTACCAGACTCGAGGTTGGGGAACAACAGACAGTCTGCATCACCAGCAACGGGACCCTCCAACTTCTTAATCTTAACAGACTCCTCGTCGATAGCAACATCCAAAGCCAAAGGACCCTGGAACAAGCCCTTACCGAGCTCACCAGCAGCACCGAGCTCGCCGAGCTCCTTAGCCTCAACCGAGCTAACTACCTTAGGAAGCAACTGCTCCGAGGGTGCGATGAACGCCATCTTGGGGCACTCAACACCGAGGTTGTTGGCAGTCTCCAACAGATACTTAGCGATCTGCTTCTTCTGGTCGAGCGTGGGGCAAGGAAGAACCGCAACGTCGCTCACAACGAGCAACTTGTGGTACTTAGGAATCTCAAGAACGGTAACGTGGCTGAGGGTAGTACCTGCGGGCAACAAACCCCACTCCTTGTTCAAGATACCACGCATATACTTATCTGTGGGAACAACACCCTTCATCAACACGTCGTACTCGCCGTTATGCACAGCCTTAACAGCGATCTCAACAGCCTTGACATCCTCCTTCTCCTCGATGATGGTATACTGGCTCATATCTACGCCCTCAGCCTCGCAAGACTTCTTGATCTCCTCGGGATCACCCACGAGCGTCACCTCAGCAAGACCTGCCTTGATAGCCATATCGGTTGCACCGATAGAGTGTGTATCCTGGCCATAAGCCACAATCATCTTCTTCTTGCCACGAGCCACGGCCGCAGCAACGATATCATCCAAATGCTTAATCATAATAGTTTTAGGTTTTATTTAATGTCTTATTCTCTTTCTTTATCCTTATAACGACTCTTTTTAGTCTAACAAACACATCGCGACTCTACGAGGCAAACACCGAGACTTCCTCGGCATTTACCTCCATAGAAACTAAAGTCGCTTACTTTGTAAGTCTAAATGTATCCTTAGCAATAACGAGCTCCTCGTCGGTGCAGATAACGGCAGCCTTCACGCGTGAACCCTCGGCCGAGATCTCGTAATCTGTACCGCGCTTGCCACGGTTACGCACAGCGTCGAACTCGATGCCCATAAACTCCATATTGCTCAACACATACTCGCGCAACTCGGGAGAGTTCTCGCCTACGCCACCAGTGAATACCACGAGGTCAACGCCACCCATCTCGGCAGCATACTCACCAACGAACTTCTTAACGCGGTTGAAGTACATATCGCGAGCCATAATGGCACGCTCGTTACCCTCGTCGTACGCTGCGTCGATATCGCGCATATCGCTCGAGATGCCCGTGAGGCCCTGAACGCCCGACTGCTTGTTAAGCATCGTGTCGAGCTCCTTATACGACATACCCTCCTTCTCGGCAACATATGTAGCAGCACTAACATCCATCGAGCCGGCGCGTGTACCCATCACAAGGCCATCGAGCGGAGTGAAGCCCATAGACGTATCGAACGACTTACCATTCTTCACAGCCGTAACCGACGCACCGTTACCGATGTGGCAGGTCACAATCTTCGAATTCTCGAAATCGAGGCCAAACATCTCAGCACCTACGCGTGCCACGAACTTGTGGCTTGTGCCGTGGAAGCCATACTTTCTCACACGGTACTTCTCATAGTACTCGTAAGGAATAGCGTACATATAGTTGATTGCGGGGATCGTGTGGTGGAACGATGTATCGAACACGGCCACCTGCTTAATACCGGGCAACACCTTCTCCATCGAGAGGATACCCTCGAGGTTTGCGGGGTTATGCAACGGAGCAATCGAGTACAGCGACTCAATCTTAGCCTTAACATCGTCGTCAACGAGACAGCTATCGTGGAAGAACTCACCACCGTGAGCCACACGGTGACCCGCAGCCTTAAGCTCGTCGAGCGATGAGATAACGCCGTGCTCGGGGTGTGTCAATGCGTCGAGCACCAAACGAATACCCGTCGTATGATCGGGAATCGGGCAGCGAACTTCAAACTTATCCTTACCCTGAGGCTTATGTGTAAGATCACCCTCAGGAAGACCGATACGCTCTACAAGACCCTTGGCCAGAAGCGTGTGCGACGACTCCAGAACATCAAGCACCTGATACTTGATAGACGAGCTACCGCAGTTAAGAACCAAAATTACCATTGCAGTGTGTTTTTATAGTTAATACGTTAATTCGAATCTTGTTTCACAGCGAGCAACACGCGCCCGTTAAATCTCAACAAAGGTACAAAAATTACCGTGACTTTCCAATTATTTCGAAGATTTTTTTTTGACCATTTTTCGAGGGCCTAAATTCCCTTTTTTTTTATCGTCACAACCGAAACGTAACTATCCAATTCCTCGTGCGACATATCGGCGATATTTCAACCATATTACGCATAAGATACAACGGGCTTGCGAAAAGAGATTTCGATGTCGCGCGCAAATAAATGCGCCGATATATTTTTTCTTTGAAAAAGAATTCGTATATTTGCACGTTAACGCGTCGCTATGGCGCGAAGGATCAACTAAAACTATTTTACGATGGCTACTGAAAAAATCAATCTTACGGCTTCTGAGAAGCCCGTCGGCACCATTGCCGAAGATGCGCAGACAACTACCGACACCCAGCGTGTGACACCCGCAGCCGAGGAGGCAAGCAAGGTTGAAAACCCGACCGACACAATGACCGAGACCTTCGCAGATGAGGAGGCAGCTCTCGCAGCCGACGAGGCAGGACTCGAGATCGGCGACGAGACCGACGAAGAGGAGGCAGCTCCCGAAGCTGGCGACGACCTCTCGGGTCTGGACGAGAATGAGCTCGTGGCTCTCTTCGCAGCCAAGATAGAGTCGGAGCCGGTGCAGACACTACGCCCCGTTGTCGAGGCCATAAAAATAGCTTTCTACAAGCAGCACCGCGCAAAGGTGGAGGCCGAGAAGCGCGCCTTCATCGAGGCAGGTGGCAGCGACGAGGCATTCACCCCCACGCCCGATGAGGAGGAGCAGCGTTTCAAGGAACTCTTCGCCATCTACCGCAACGAGCGCGACAAGCACATTGCTGAGCTCGAGGCAAGCAAGGAGGAGAACCTCAAGATCAAGCTCCGTATCATCGACGAGCTCAAGGAGCTTATCAACTCGGACGAGACGATGAACTCGACCTTTGCACGCTTCCGCGAGCTTCAGCACGAGTGGAAGGAGACGGGCCTTGTACCCCAGCAGAACGTGAAGGATTTGTGGGAGACATACAACCTCCACGTCGAGAATTTCTATAACTTCATCAAGATCAACAAGGAGCTTCGCGACCTCGACCTCAAGAAGAACTACGAGGTGAAGCTCAGCCTCTGCGAGCAGGCCGAGGAGCTCGCACTCGAGACTCAGGTTGTCGAGGCATTCCGCAAGCTACAGAAGCTCCACGACGAGTGGCGCGAGACCGGCCCCGTGGCTCTCGAGTTCAAGGAGTCGTTGTGGGAGCGTTTCAAGGAGGCTTCGAGCCGTATCAACAAGCGTCATCAGGAGCACTTCGAGGGTCTCAAGGCCGAGCAGATGAAGAACCTTGCCCTTAAGCAGGAGCTCTGCGAGAAGACCGAGGCTCTGGTTGCCCGCCCGATGCTCTCGCGCAAGGACTGGAACAAGGCCAGCGAGGAGCTGCTCGAGATTCAGAAGGTTTGGAAGACCATCGGCTTCGCACCCAAGAAGGATAACAACCGCATCTACGAGCGTTTCCGTACCGCTTGCGACCGTTTCTTCGAGCTTAAGCGCGACTACTACGCTGGTATGAAGAACGAGATGGAGCATAACCTCGCTATCAAGAACGAGCTCTGCGCCGAGGCCGAGGCATTGGCCACGAGCGAGGATTGGAAGCACGCCACCGATGAGCTCATCGCCTTGCAGGCCAAGTGGAAACAGGTGGGCCCCGTGGCACGCCGCCACTCGGATGCTATCTGGAAGCGTTTCCGTGCCGCTTGCGACCGTTTCTTCGAGCGTAAGGCTGAGCACTTCTCGCATATCGACACCGAGCACGAGGAGAACCTCCGCCAGAAGCAGGCATTGCTCGAGGAGATGAAGGCTGCCGACATCAAGGCTGGTGGCTTCGAGGCTATCAAGGAGTACCAGCGTCGCTGGAGCCAGATCGGCTTTGTGCCCATCAAGCAGAAGGATGCGTTGCAGAAGGAGTATAAGGCTGTGGTTGATGCTATGTTCGCTACGCTTCGTTCGTCGGAGCGCGACCGCTCGATGAACCGCTTTAAGGAGCGCGTATCGAATATGAAGAGCGGCGGCCAGCTGCGTTCGGAGCGCGAGCGTCTCTTCAACAAGGTGCGCCAGATGGAGCAGGATATCGCCCTCCTGGAGAACAACATCGGCTTCTTCTCGAAGTCGAAGAACGCCGAGGCTCTCATCGCCGACGTACGCGAGAAGATCGAGCGTACGAAACGCGATATGGCAGAGCTTATCGAGAAGGTGAAGCTCATCGACGCCGAGGAGAGCAAGAACAAGCAGGCATAGTACACCCCCCCACTCGGCAAGCGAAATCGAATTGCCATAATTAAAGTGAATGTGAGATTGAATCGCCAGATTTGAAAAAGTAAAACAGATATAGCTATGAAACTATCTAAACCAAAGTACATCTTTGTCACGGGAGGCGTCGCCTCGTCTCTTGGCAAGGGTATCATCTCGGCATCTATCGCCCGCCTGCTTCAGGCTCGCGGCTACTCGGTGACAATCCAGAAGCTCGACCCATATATCAACGTCGACCCTGGCACGCTCAACCCCTACGAGCACGGCGAGTGCTACGTTACGGAGGATGGTACCGAGACCGACCTCGACCTCGGCCACTACGAGCGTTTCACCTCGATACAGACCACCAAGAACAACAACGTCACCACGGGTAAGATCTACCAGTGTGTCATCGAGAAGGAGCGTAGCGGTGAGTTCCTCGGTAAGACCGTGCAGGTAATCCCGCACATCACCGATGAGATCAAGCGTCGCGTGCAGTTGCTCGGTGCTACGAAGAAGTACGACGTCATCATCACCGAGATCGGCGGTACGGTGGGCGACATCGAGTCGTTGCCGTTCATCGAGTCGGTACGTCAGTTGCGCTACCAGCTTGGCTATCAGAACACCGTCCTTGTGCACCTCACGCTCATCCCCTATATGGCGGCATCGGGCGAGCTTAAGACCAAGCCCACGCAGCACTCGGTGAAGGAGCTTTTGTCGTATGGTCTCCAGCCCGACATCCTCGTACTCCGCTCGGAGCACGACCTGAGTCAGGATATCCGTCGTAAGGTAGCACTCTTCTGCAACGTCACGCCCGAGGCCGTTGTGCAGTCTATCGACGTGCCGACGATCTACGAGGTGCCCTTGCGTATGCACGAGCAAAACCTCGACGGTGTATTGCTCGAGAAGCTCGGCTTAGAGTCGGAACAGGAGCCCGATATGACCGAGTGGCGAGCATTTGTCGAGCGCATCAAGAACCCGAAGAGCACGGTGGATATCGCCCTTGTTGGTAAGTACACAGAGCTGCCCGACGCTTATAAGTCGATCAGCGAGTCGTTCATCCACGCAGGTGCCGTTAACGAGGTCAAGGTCAAGCTCCACTACATCAACTCGGAGCGTCTCACCATCGACAACGTGCGCGAGCATTTGGGTAAGATGGCAGCCGTGATGGTTGCCCCGGGCTTTGGTAATCGCGGTATCGAGGGTAAGCTCGTTGCTGTGCGCTATGCCCGCGAGAACAACGTTCCCTTCTTCGGTATCTGCCTCGGTATGCAGTGCGCCGTTATCGAGTTTGCACGCAACGTCATCGGCTGGAACGACGCCAACTCGAGCGAGATGGCTCAGACGAAGCACGCCGTCATCGACCTTATGGAGGAGCAGAAGAACGTGACGGCTAAGGGTGGCACTATGCGTCTTGGTGGCTATCCCTGCCACTTGGCCGAGGGGTCGCACGTTGCCGAGGCTTACGGCTCGAACAATGTAGTTGAACGTCACCGCCATCGCTACGAGTTCAACAGCGCATTCCTCGCCGACTTCGAGGCTGCAGGTATGAAGGCCGTGGGTCTCAACCCAGACACCAACCTTGTTGAGGTTGTGGAGATTCCGTCACACCGCTGGTTCGTGGGTACGCAGTACCACCCCGAGTACCACTCTACGGCGGCAAATCCTCATCCATTGTTCGTGAGATTTGTTCAGGAGGCCCTCAAGTATCGCGACGAGGCTGCCGAGAAGTAATAATTCGTCCAACACAGCGTTAGGACGACTGATGTTAAGTAAAAACTAAAAATTAGGAATGGACAAAAATACTATTATTGGTATTGTACTGATGATTGCTGTCTTCGTCGGCTTCTCGTTCTACCAGAGCAACGAGATGGAGGAGCAGCAGAAGATTGCACGCGAGAGAGCTCGTCAGGAGCAGTTCAAGGAGGCACAGCGTGCCGCTGAACTCGAGGCCGAACGTATGCTCGAGGAGGCTATGACGCCCGAGGAGAAGCACCAGCGCGACTCACTGGCTCAGGCCGAGAAGATGAACGCCGAGCTCTATCGCCACGGCTCGACGCTCTACGCACGACGCGAGGGCGCATCGACGCTCGACACCCTGCGTAACGAGTTTATGACTGTCGTGTTCGATAGCCGCGGTGGTAAGATTGTCGACGTGACGCTCGAGAACTACACGCGCTATGCCGACGGTGAGCGCACCGAGAAGGTGCAACTCATAACCCCCGGCTCTGCGAAGTTCGGTCTCGACATCCATCGTCACGAGGGAAGCAAGGCGTTGAATACCAACGACTATCTCTTCGACTCGAAGGTCGAGCGTGGTGATGATTACCAGACTGTGACGATGACTCTTCCCATCGACCACGACGCCTACGTGCAGTATGTCTACACGCTCTATAACACGGGCAACCCGAGCCGCGACTATCTGATCGACTTCACCCTCAACCAGCACAACATCGACCCGATGTTGCGCCGCGCTGACGAGGTGGTACTTCAGTGGAAGAACCGCAGCAACCAGAACGAGCGCAGCTTCGACAACGAAGCAATGGCTACGACCATCGCCTACTTCACTGCCGAGGATGAGGAGATGGAGGAGATCGATGCCGATGGCGAGCGCGAGCACCACCGTGGCCTCGAGTGGGTGGCCTTCAAGCAGCAGTACTTCTCGTCGGCACTTATCGCCGATGATGTCATCCACGCAGGTATGAGTTTCAAACGCGCAAAGGATGCCAAGCAGGGCTTCGTCAAGGAGTTCGACTCACGCGTGATCATCCCCCACACCGCCGGGGAGGAGCAGTACAACCTCGCACTCTACTACGGTCCTAACGACTTCAAGATTATGAAGGATGTGGAGTTCAAGGGCGAGGCCTCGCACCTCGAGGACCTCATCCCGATGGGCGGATGGCTTATCGGCTGGATCAACCGCATCGTCACCATCCCCGTATTCCACTGGCTGAGCGACCACGGCCTCGGCTTCGGTCTTATCATCTTGATCCTCACAATCTTGGTTAAGCTTGTAATCCTGCCGCTCACCTACAAGAGCTATATGTCGACGGCTAAGATGCGCGCCATACGTCCCGAGATGGAGGCCATCAACCAGAAGTACCCCAACCCCGACGATGCGATGAAGAAGCAGCAGGCGACGATGGAGCTCTACCAGAAGGTGGGCGTGAGTCCTATGGGTGGCTGTCTGCCGTTGCTTATCCAGATGCCTATCCTGTGGGCTATGTTCCGCTTCTTCCCTGCAAGTATCGAGCTACGCGGCCAGAAGTTCTTGTGGGCCGACGACCTATCGTCGTACGATAGCGTCCTCGAGTTGCCATTCAACATACCGTTCTACGGCGACCACGTGAGCCTCTTTGCGTTGCTTATGACCCTCTCGATCTTCGGCTACTCGTTCTTCACCTACAAGCAGCAGGCTGCCGCTACTGCCGGCCAGCCGGGTGCAGGTATGATGAAGTTTATGATGGTGTACTTTATGCCCATTATGATGCTCTGCGTGATGAACAGCTTCTCGTCGGGATTGTGCTACTACTACTTCCTGTCGCAGCTCTTCACGATGATCATTATGTTTGTCATCCGTCGCAGCGTCAACGACGAGAAGGTACGCGAGAAGCTCCTCGCGCACAAGCCTAAGAAGAAGTCGAAGTTCCAGGAGCGTTACGAGGAGGCTCTGCGCCAGCAGCAGGAGACCCTCAACCGCGAGCAGCGACGCCAGCGTCACTAACAGAGGTCACACCTCAAACACACAAATCCCGAGGCATCAGTCTCGGGATTTTTTTGCGCGTCGGAATCCGCGCCACAATGTATTATAACGTGCATTATGCACGCGCGCGCGAAATTTTCTCGATTTTTTCATTATAAATATTTGGCAGTTTAATTGATTTTCACTACATTTGTAACAGATTAGCGTCCAAAATACAACCAAGCAGAGATCAATGAGTTAGCCGAACTGCAGAGGCCATATCATCTGAAATTTGCAACCGGTTGTATATCACCGTCTTAGACGGTTATTGTTCGCTAATCCCGCGCACACGCCCGCATACATACGCGAGGGGCAAAGGTTGTAGTTGCAGACCTGCGATCTATTATCCCGGAGCAAAAGATGCGGCACCTCAAGGAGAGGGGCAATTAGAGCGATGGCCGAAGATTGAGTGGCTCAAGAATTGGAGGGCGTCCGAAGATTGGGTGGCTCAAGAATTGGAGGGCGTCCGAAGATCGGGTGGCTCGAAAGTTGGAGGGCGGCCAAAGATCGGGTAGCTCGAAAGTTGGAGGGCGGCCGAAGATCGGGTGGCTCGAAAGTTGGAGGGCGGCCGAAGATCGGGTGGCTCGAAAGTTGGAGGGCTGACAAACTTTGGAGTTCAAAGCCCAAGACCGATTCTTAGGAGTGTGCAAAATATGTGACGAAAGCAAAACATATAACAAACATTAATTAACAAATCTATGAAAGCAAAATTTTTCGCTTTGGTGGCATTGGTGCTTGGATTAGCAGCTTGCCAGAATGACCCCGAGGGTCTCAATGTGAATGCTGATGGTACTGTAAACACTACCCTCAGCGTGACTCTTCCCGAGGCAACACGTGCCGGCAGTGATGTTGGTGGCCTCACACACTTCAATTCTGCAACTCACGACATCCGTTACATCCTCGAGGTGTATAACGACGCTGGTAAGCTCGTTAAGGAGCGTGACACTAAGCTCAGCGACGCAGGTACCGTAGTATTCGACCTCCGTCTTATCCCTAACCGTGACTACAACTTTGTTGTTTGGGCCGACTTCGTAGAGAATGGCTCTAAGGCTGACTGCTACTACAACACCGACGCCGAGGGTGCAGGTCTCCGCAACGTATCTGTTGTTGAGGGCAAGTGGACTGCTATGAACGAGTTGCGCGACGCTTACACTGGCGTTAAGCGCATCGAGGGTTACAACAGCAGCTCTACTATCGACCTCACGCTTACTCGTCCCTTCGCTAAGCTCCGCGTTGTCACTACCGACATCGACGAGCTCTATGGCATCTTGCCCGAGAAGGTACAGGTAGAGTATCGCACCGACGTTTACAGAGGCTTCGACGCATTTGCAGCTGAGGCTAAGAACGCAAGCGCAAAGGCCTTCGACTACACTCTCGCGAACGTGTACGACGACTTTGATGACACAGTTAACCGCACGCTCTTTACCGACTACTTGTTCGGCACAGCTAAGGGTTCTATCCAGTTCGAAATGTATATCGGCTACAACGACGGGGGTTCTACAACCACTCTTAACTTCAACACCGAGATCCCCGTTGAGCGCAACTACCTCACAACGGTTAAGGGTAACCTCCTCACCGACGATAACGACTTCACCGTTACTATCGACGAGAGCTTCGCTGGCTATCACAACGATGGCGGTAATGTTATTACCACAAACGAGGAGCTTAAGGATGCTCTTACTCAGAACGTTGAGAACATCGCAGTAGTTCTTGGTGCTAACCTCACCTACGACGTAGCTGCTGAAGCATCTAATATGGGTGGCGACAAGACTAAGACCATCACCATCAGCGGTGTTGAGAATACTCGCGCAGCACAGCCCTACACTCTGACATTCAACCTTAAGGATTCAGACTGGAGCAACGTCGCAACTAATGCCACACTTGTTCTTAAGGACTTGAACATTAATACATCAGGCCACAACACTGGTGATAGACTTCGCACTCACATTAACTACAATTGCGATGTCGAGATGTACAACGTTACAACTACTCCTGTAAACTTCGAGAAGAGTGCTGTGGTTAAGGACGTTACTGTAAATAGCGATAATGGTCAGTACGCAATTTGGGTAACTGCTAACGGACAGAATGTTACTCTCGAGGACTTGACTGTAGATGCAGCAGATGCTCGTGGTATCAAGATCGACGAGCAGTATGTTGATAGCCCTGCAAAGGTTGTTATGAACATTAAGGATGCAACCTTCAAGACAGCAGAGAAAGCAGCTATTCTCGTAAAGTCAGCTGCAGGTGCCGACATCACCCTCGAGAATGTCGACATCACTGAGGTTGCTGCCGATCCTATCAATGCTGTTTGGGTTGACAAGGATGCTAAGCAGTACGCTGACCTTGTAACCGTTAAGGGCGGCACAAAGGTTATCGAGGGCTCTGCTGATGCCAATATCGTAGTTGTTTCTAATGCAGATGAGCTTAAGACAGCTATCAGCAAGGCTTCTGCTACTGAGGTTGGCACTATCTATCTTAAGGGTGGTTACTACGCTGGCTATTTCTTGGTTAGTGACAAGAAGATTCTTCTCACAACAACTGAGGATGTAACTATTGATGGTCTTATTAACCTTACAGGTAACACTGCATACGTAGGCGTTCGCAATATAACTCTTACGAATGCTAATCCTCAGAATCACTATGATTCGAACGGGTATCTCTCACGTGCTAATGGCTATATCTTTGGCGTATACAATGGTTCTCTTGATATCCAGAATTGTACTATTAACGTCGTAGCCACGGGTGCTATCAACCAGCACGCTGATGTTACTGGCAACACTCTTACGGTGAAGAATACTACATTCAACTGTAATGGTCAGCGTCCTATCCGTGCACGCGCTAACGTTAACATCGAGGGCTGTACATTTGTTGACCAGCAGCGCTATGCCGTTCAGAGCCAGTTTAACAATACTTTGTCAAGCCAGAATATGGTGTTTATAAACAATAAGATCGTTAATCCTTGTGTAACTTCAGGTGAGCCTTTTGCTGCGGGTGTTCAGATCAGCCACTCTCAGATATGCGAGAATGTCGCATTTACCATCGCAAATAACGAGCTTACTTCTACTAAGTTCAACGATCTTAAGTTTGCTTACGACCACGAGGAGGCAAGCACAAGCTTCGACAACATCAAGATTACCACTTGTACTTTGAATGGTCAGCCTATCACTGAGGCTATGCTCTTCGAGATCAACGCTAAGACCAACGAGGTATCAACGACTATGTCAAAGCCTGAGGTTGACGAGAACGATGAGAATGTGGTTATCATCAAGAATGCTAAGGAGTTGTTCTGGTTTGCTAACGAGGTAAATGTTGAAAACAACAACTTCAGTGGCAAGACCGTTAAGCTCGATGCTGATATCGACCTTGAGAATGCTGAGTGGACTCCCGTAGGTCAGACTGGTGCAACTCAGTTCAAGGGTACATTCGACGGCCAGAACTACACTATCTCTAACCTTAACATCGACAAGACTTCTGAGACTGGCAAGCACTACTCATCAGGTTTGTTCGGTTGGTTGAACGCCGCTACTGTTAAGGACGTAAAGGTTAATGGCGCAACTGTTAAGGGCAACCACAACGTAGGTGTTATCGCAGGCTATCTTGAGACTGCAGGTTGTACAGTTGAGAACTGCCACGTAAGCAATGTAGCAGTAGAGTGTCACCACGCAAATGAGGATGCTTGCGGCGACAAGGCAGGTGGCGTAGTTGGTCACGCTGGAAATGCTGGCGTAATTGTCAAGGACTGTACTGCTAAGATTTCAACTGTTAAGGCAGGCCGCGATGCTGGTCAGATTGTAGGTGCTGCAAAAGAGGCTAATGTAACTGGTTGCTCAGCAGAGAATGTAGAGGTATCTGCATTGGATGGTTGCATTGATAGCAACGCTGGTGGCAACATCCGCAATGAGGTTATCGGCCGCATATTGTAATCCCCTCTAACCCGCGCGGGGTGGGCAACTACCCCGCAGAGGGTTTGAATTTCCCCTAAAAATAACCCTATAATAATATATATAGGTATGAAACTAAACAAACTTTGGCTTTTGGCTGCAGCGGCAGGCTTCGTAGCGTGCGCTGAGCCCGAGAACGGCCTGAACGTTAGCTTCGACGGCGAGAGAACCGTGGAGTTCAAGATCAGCCTCCCCGAGATCGAGACTCGTACCACAAACGAGAGTAGTGCTAAGGGTGGACTTACAAACATCGACTGGGACAAGTACGACCTTCGCTACCAGATCGAGATTTATGATGCTAACACCCAGAAGAGGGCGCGTCCTCGTATCGTAGAGTATTGCCCCACTGGTGGTAACTTCGAGAAGTCGATTGACCTCACCGCAGGCCGCGAATACAAGGTATATGCTTGGGCCGACTTCGTTCCCCAGGTTGATGGTGAGCGTGACGCTGCTAAGTCTTACGACTACCACTACAACACGGCAAGCTTTGCATCAATCAACTATATGCAGGGCAAGATTGCCATCAACGACGAGAGTTGCGATGCTTACTGCGGCTCGGCAACGATTAATGACGAGCAGCGCACGGTAAACTTCATACTTACACGTCCATTGGGTAAGCTCCGCGTGGTAACTACCGATGCCGACAAGTTGTCATTCTATCAGTATCCCGATAACGTTGTGTTTAGCACTGGTAGCGTTGCGATGACAAAGGCTTATAACCTTTTGACAGGCAGCGTGGATGGAAACAAGGCAACATTTAGCGAGGCTGCTGCTGCACCTATGGTGCTCTACGGCGACGAGACTGATAATGGTGCTAAGCGTACACTCCTTACTGCATACCTCTTTGCAGGTGATGTTATCCAATTCGAACTTAAGGTAAAGGATGATACTGCCGACATCTACACGATGAACGTGGTAACCGACATTCCCGTAGTAACCGACAAGCTCACAACTATTATGGGCGCAGGTCTTACTAACCCCGCATCTATCAGTTGCGACGTTAGCGACACCATCACTGGTGGCGAGGCTGTATACGTGCAGGACACTAACGGCAATTGGGTTGAGGCCGAGCAGGACACTTACGGCAACTGGGTTCCCAAGCAGACGAATCCTTAATCTCTTACTTCTGTCGAGGGGTGGGGCAACTCACCCCCAACGACAGAGCTACGCAACGTAACATAAAGCCTTAACAACATCCCAACAGGTGAGGCCGAGGCCACACCGAGGGGAAACACCATCGTCGCGAGCGACGAGAATTTTGCGCCCAATCGCGCACGGCCGACATACGGCCCCCGAAATTGAAAATCCTACGGACTGCAGACCCGTACGATATATACCGCCACAACGCAGGCAACGCTTCGAACGTAGCACACAGCCCGCAACGTGGCGACCCACGGTCTCGAAAGCCAATGCAATCGTGACAAACGTTGATAATAAAAAGAAAGCAAGATAATGAAACTAAGAGGATTACTCACACTACTCGTCGGAGCGTTGCTCCTCGGCGTAGGCTGTACCACGGATGCCGACATCAACACCTCGGGCGCAGGCTCTGAGGGCAAGATCAAGACCGTAAAGATCACCGCAACCCTCCCCGAGTTAGGCGGTACGACACGTGCCGAAAATAGCGCGAAGGGCGGTATCACCAACGTCGACTGGGAAGAGTACGAGCTTCGCGTAATCATCAAGGCATACGGTGCCGAGGGCGACACATTCGCTGGCGAGTACGCCACGGGAGTTGTCGACTACAAGGATCAGGACGATATCGAGAGTGGCAATATCAGCGTTGACGTCGGCCTGCCGTTAACCACGGGTCATAGGTTCGACATCTACCTCTGGGCGGACTACGTTCTAAAGAGTGCGCCTACCGCAGACCTCCACTACAACACAGAGGAGTTCCCGGCAATCACGCTTGCCGGCGATAGCCCCACGCTTGTTATCAACGACGAGTCGTACGATGCCTTCTTTGGTAAGGGCACGGTAAACGTTGGCGAGATTGCCACGACGTGGAATACAGAATTCAGCGTTCAGCGCGCAGTTGCAAAGTTGCGTATGATTGCTACCGATGCGGCAAGTGCCACGGCGACAAACGCGACACTCCAGACCGAGAAGTTCTATACGGGCTTCAATATCGCTACGGGCGAGACTACCCCATCGCTCAGCGCGCCGATGCTTAGTGCGCGTACCGCCTTTGAGAAATACAACGAGGAGACCCCCGCGGCCGGTGCTACCGAGTGGTCGCAGTCGTTCATCACGGCATACCTGCTCTGGCCCGCAGTCGACGCAGATGGCAACGCAACGACATCGACAATTGCCGCCAACTTCTACGAGGGCGACAACGCCGAGCCTGTGAGCACCATCGCCCCCACTATGGCAATACCTCTGAAGCGCGGCTGGCTGACGACGCTCCGCGGCGAGATGTTCGAGAGCGGCTGCGCTCGTTGAGCCTATGACCGACGACGGCGAGTGGCTCGTGCTGAACAATACCGAGGAGCTCGCGTGGGTGCTACAAAATGGAGACACGAAGGGAAAGTATAAGGTACGTATCACTTGCAATATGGATATGGGTGGCAACACCGTAAAGCCATTCCCCGTATGGGTAAGCGAGTTTGACGGTGCAAGCCATAAGATATCTAACTTTGCTATTGCTGGCGACGCGCTGTTTACCCCTAACACAGATGCAAATTATATCGATGAGATCAACATCCACGACCTAAACATCGAGGACGCCACCATTGAGAATAGTGGCCACGTGGGCGTGCTTGTCAATAGAGTCGGCATTAACGCCACGTTCAAGAATATCACCATCAAGAACTCGTCGGCAACCACGAGTGATGGTGCTGCTGGTGGCGTTGTGGGCTACATCGGAGGCGGCAAAGGCCCCGCTCTTGAAGTGAAGTTCATCAACTGCGACCTCGAGAACGTTAAGTCCAACGGCACACTCGACGAGGGCATATTCGTGGGCCGTATGCACGGCTATAATGACGACGAGATATTGTCGTTCGACGCTGATTGCTCGGCTGACGCAAACTGCGCCGTTACGGACTTTGTGTCGCCATATACCGAGGATAACGATGCTCAGTGGCTCGACGAGGGCGATAGTGCTTTTGACTTCACTAAATACAACGGCTGGCTTGGCGACGAGGAGATCAACCGTGGCGTGATAAAATTTGAGGACCACCGTATGCAGATTAAGTGGGACGGCAATAAGACGATCACACCTATGACTGATGATAGCGGGGCATACCTTATCTACTCGCCGTTTGACTTGGCTGGTGTGCGCAAAATAACGGCAAGTCCATCAGCCATTTATCTAAAGTCGGATATAGATATGAATGGTCAGGGTACTGATGGCAAGTATAATGTACCATCGAACTTTACAAAGAGCGCATACTCAAGTGCTGATGACAACCACTTTGATCCATTTAGCTACGTCACCACACTTGACGGAGCAAAGGATGCAAACAACAACTACTCTATTTGGAATCTTAGCATTTCGCAGATAGAGCAGGAGCGAGCAGCATTTATACTCTATGCAAATGGCACAACAGTACATAAAAATATCAACTTTAGAAACTGCTGCACTGTTTGCGTACACAAGCCCGTTGCGACAGACGCAAAGGCATATGGAGCTATCCTCGTTTCGAATGTTGATGCGAACTACACAATGGAGAACGTCCACGCCTATGACTGCAAGGTCTTTGCGTTACAGAAGGTCGGAACTCTCGGTGCTCGCATAGCTGGAACATCTACACTAAACAACTGCACGGTAAATAACTGCTATGTGGAGAATTATGAGTGTAAGATTAACGAACGATTCCAATCAGGTAGCAAATCAATGGCAGGTGTTACCGTAAACAATGTATATGCTGATTTCTACCCATATGGTGAGGTCGGTGGTATGTTCGGATTTATTCAAGGTAATTCTACTATTACAAATTGTTGGACCAAAGGCACAATCATATATGCATACGGGCAGGATGATAAAATGGCAACTATTGATGCCGGTTGGATTGTGAAAGGTATAATTGAAGGACTTGGATATTATCTTGTTCCAGGTCGACACGTAAGTACTCTTATAGGTAATATCCGCGCCACTGGTACAATAAACATTACTAATAGCGGAGCAGATTCATCTTCTAAATGCACTAATAGGCATGATAAACATAATAGTACCTACAACTATATAGGTCAAGCTTATATTGTAAAGTTTGTTGATAATGAAGGTACAGTAACTGTTGATGGAAAGAAACTTACAGTAGCTAACTGTAATAAATATACAAGCCTATAACGATTTCTTATACTGCGCCCCGCGGGGCGCAGTTTTTTTATGCCGCAACATATACTTTACACCAATAATGCCATAGCCGACTCGTGCCGCAATTGGCGAAATTTGAGTGGCGGAAATAACCACAAAGAGTACAAAAGTGATAGGCGCGAAGAAAAAAGAGCAATAAGTTTGCAGTAATAGAGTAAAATTTATTATCTTTGCTCAATTGAAAACCCAACTTTTAGCGTATGGCAATTAAAAATAACGTTATGATCGTGCGCCAGAGACTCCTCACAAAGCTCGTGAGCCTCTGGAATGAGGGCCAGCTCGTGGAGAAAATCGACCGAGTGCCCATCGAGTTCAGTCCCCGTAACTCTCAGGTGCGTGGCCGTTGCTGCATCCACAAGGAGCGCGCCGTATGGAAGTACAAGTCACTACCCCTCTTGGGATGGGATATGACCGACGAGAAGGATGAGCTTATGCCCCTCTCGGACTATGCCAAGATGACGCTCGATCGTACGAAGATCAAGGACAACATTATGTGCGTGATCGACGAGGCTTGCTCGTCGTGTGTGCGCACGAACTACGATATCACAAACCTCTGTCGCGGCTGCGTGGCACGTGCCTGCGAGCACGCCTGCCCCAAGGGCGCGATCGAGTTCGACCCCGACACATCGCAGGGTAAGATCAACCACAAGATATGTATCAGCTGCGGTAAATGCTTCGCTGCCTGCCCCTATCACGCCATCGTTTACATCCCCGTGCCTTGCGAGGAGGCTTGCCCCGTAGGCGCAATCTCGAAGGATGAGTATGGCGTAGAGCACATCGACGAGTCGAAGTGTATCTACTGCGGTAAGTGTATGAACGCCTGCCCCTTCGGTGCTATCTTCGAGATCTCGCAGGTATTCGATATCCTCAAGGCTATACGTAATGGCGAGGAGGTTGTGGCTATGGTAGCACCTTCGATCCTCTCGCAGTACAACGTCCCCACAGAGCAGGTATATGGCGCAATCAAGGCCATCGGCTTCAAGGATGTTATCGAGGTGGCACGCGGTGCCGAGATCACAACAGAGAAGGAGACACACGAGTTTGCGGAGAAGATGGCTGAGGGTCAGCCCTTTATGACCACGTCGTGCTGCCCGTCGTATATGGAGATGGCGGCAAAGCACGCACCCGAGTTGAAGAAGTATATCTCGTCGACATACTCGCCGATGATCTACACCGCAGAGCTCGCACGCGAGAAGTATCCCAACGCGAAGCTCGTATTCGTAGGCCCCTGTATCGCCAAGCGTAAGGAGGTACGCCGCGAGGGCTTGGAGGGCAAGGTTGACTTCGTGCTCACCTACGAGGAGGTACACGCCATCCTCGGAGGTATGAACATCGAGCTCGGCGAGGCCAACATCCACCCCGTGGATTGCGCATCGCGCCGCTCGGCACACGGCTTCGCTGAGAATGGTGGCGTTACGGCTGCAGTTAAGGAGCTCGTCGATGGCAAGCTCGACTTTACGACGTTGCAGATCGCTGGCCTCAACAAGAAGAACGTCGGCCTGTTGAAGGCATACGGCAAGACCGGCAAGGCTCCGGCACAGTTCATCGAGGTGATGGTCTGCGACGGTGGTTGTATCTCAGGCCCGAGTGTACACACAGCCTACGGCGACGGTAAAAAGACCTTCGACGCCGAGTTGAAAAAGAGATAAGAATGAAGGAGTTAGTTGAGCAGCTGGCCACCGACCATGGGCTCGACGCCAAGAGCCTAAGTGCACTACTTAAGGAGTGCACCACGGATGACCGCGTGCTTCAACTTCTTCGCGATAGTGCCGTCCGAACTGCCCGCGAGCAGTTCGGACTCGGCATATATATACGTGGTCTCATAGAGCTGTCGAGCTTCTGCCGCTGCGACTGCCTCTACTGCGGCCTCAGGCGTAGCAACCGCACGGCCGAGCGATATAGGCTCACGGCCGACGAGGTGATGCTCTCGTGCAAGGAGGGCTACCGCTTAGGCTTCCGCACCTTTGTGCTCCAGGGCGGCGAGGATGGCACGCATTCGGACGAGTGGCTCGAGGAGCTGCTATGCTTGATGCGCAGCCAATATCCCGATGTGGCCATCACGCTATCGCTTGGCGAGCGCAGTGAAGCGTCGTACATACGTCTCAAGCGCGCGGGTGCCAATCGCTACCTGCTGCGTCACGAGGCGGCAAATAGCGACTTATACGACGCTCTTCACCCTGCAGGCCGCGGCTTGGAGCACCGCTTAGGCTGTCTCGAGGCCCTGAAGCGCGCGGGATATCAGGTGGGTATGGGGATGATGATTGGCGTCAAGGGTCAGACCATAGAGCATATCGTCGAGGATTTACAACTAATAGCCAAGATGCAACCCGAGATGGTGGGCATAGGCCCCTTCCTTCCGCACCACGCAACACCCTTAGGTTCCGAGCCCGCGGGTGACCTGCGGTTGACGTTGGCCACCGTGGCAATTGTACGACTGATGCTACCTCACGCACTGATACCTTCGACCACGGCCTTAGCAACGCTCACACCCAAAGGGCGACTGGAGGGCATCCTCTCGGGTGCCAACGTCGTGATGCCCAACCTATCACCATCGGACGTGAGGGCCAAGTATGCCATATATGAGAATAAGGCCTCGTGGGGTAAGGAGGCAGCCGAAGGGTTAGCAGCTCTCGAGGAGGAGCTAAAGACCATAGGCTACCACATAGATTACTCGCGAGGCGATTTTAACAACACTAAAACTACGGAAGATGACAGAATATAACGTACGATCGGAACACGCCGCCGAGTTTATCCACGACGGCGAGATACGCGCAACGCTGGAGTTTGCGCGCGAGCACCGCAACGACCGTGCCCTCATCGAGGAGATACTAAAGAAGGCTGAGCAGGGCAACGGTATATCGCATCGCGAGGCTGCTGTGCTTATCGAGGTTGAGGACAAAGAGGTCGAGGAGCGTATGTACGACATCGCGCGCAAGCTCAAGCAACGCATCTATGGCAACCGCATAGTGATGTTCGCACCGCTCTACCTCTCGAACTACTGCATAAACGGTTGCGTATACTGCCCCTACCACGCTAAGAACCGCACCATCCCGCGCCGTAAGCTCACGCAGGAGGAGATACGCCGCGAGGTGATCGCCCTGCAAGATATGGGTCACAAGCGTTTAGCTCTGGAGACGGGCGAGCACCCCACAAAGAACCCCATTGAGTATGTCTTAGAGTCTATCGACACCATCTACTCTATACACCACAAGAATGGAGCTATTCGCCGCGTGAATGTAAATATCGCGGCAACGACGGTCGAGAACTACACACGCCTGAAGGATGCCGGCATCGGCACGTATATCCTCTTCGAGGAGACCTACGACCGTGCAACGTATGAGAAGCTACACCCGACGGGGCCCAAGAGCGACTGGGCATACCACACCGAGGCGATGGATCGCGCGATGCTCGGAGGCATCGACGATGTGGGCGTGGGTGCGTTGTTCGGACTCACGAACTACCGCTACGACGTTGTGGGTATCCTTATGCACGCCGAGCACCTCGAGGCTCGCTTTGGCGTAGGTCCCCACACCATCAGCGTGCCACGCATACGTCCAGCGAGCGACATCGACCCAAAGGACTTCCCCGATGCTGTCACGGACGAGGTATTCCGCCGTATCGTCGCTGTGTTGCGCCTGGCGGTACCCTATACCGGTATGATCGTATCGACACGCGAGTCACGCCGTTCACGCGAGCTTGTGCTCGACGTGGGTGTATCGCAGCTTAGCGGCGGCTCGAAGACAAGCGTCGGTGGCTATGCCGAGGGAGTTGAGGATGCTGAGGAGTCGGCACAGTTCGACATCTCGGACAACCGCACGCTCGACGAGATCGTGGGCTGGCTCTTGGAGCTGGGCTACGTGCCGAGCTTCTGCACGGCCTGCTACCGCGAGGGACGCACGGGCGATAGGTTTATGTCGTTAGCAAAGCGCGGCCTTATCGGCAACTGCTGCGCCCCGAATGCACTGATGACCCTCGCCGAGTACCTCGAGGATTACGCCTCACCGAACGTTAAGCTACTGGGTAAGAAGATGATAGCCGAGCAGGCACAGATAATTCCCTCGGAGAAGGTACGCCGCATCACCGAGGAGAACCTCAAGGCCATCATCGAGGGTAAGCGCGACTTTAGATTCTAACACCGAGACTATGCAGAGCACACCCACCTCAGAACGAGTACATATCGCGCTGCTCGGACGCTGCAATGCCGGCAAGTCGACACTGATGAATGCCCTCACGGGGCAGGATGTAGCCATCGTCTCGGCGGAGCGCGGCACGACGACCGACCCCGTACAGAAGGCAATGGAGCTCCAAGGCTTAGGTGCTGCGGTCATCATTGACACCCCGGGTCTCGACGACAACACGGTGCTTGGTACGGCACGCATAGCACGCACGGCAAAGGTACTCGACCGCACCGACATAGCCATCGTGCTCTTTACCGACGAGGGCACGGATGTCGAGATGGAGGTCTTGAAGGAGTGTCGTGTGAGGGAGATTCCGACGATCGTCGTCCTCGCGCAGAGCGACCGTCTGACAGACACTGAGGCACTTAGCCGAGAGGTTTCAGTAATAACCGGCGTGGAGCCAATCACAATAAGTGCGCTCAAGGGCGAGGGCATTGCCGAACTTAAGGAGCGCATCGCTCGGTGCCGTCCTTCGGAAGAGCGACTCATCACCGAGGGTTTTTGTAAGGCGGGAGACCGTGTGCTGCTTGTTATGCCGCAAGATAAGTCGGCCCCCAAAGGGCGACTTATACAGCCTCAGGTGCAGACCATACGCGAGCTCTTGGACCGCGGATGTGTGCCCATATGCTGCACGCCCGACCGTATGGCCGAGGCGTTAGCATCGCTATTTACGCCCCCAGAGCTCATCATCACCGATTCGCAAGCCTTCGAGGAGGTATATCGTCTGAAGCCCGAGGCCTCGACGCTCACCTCTTTCTCCATCCTCTTTGCTCGCTACAAGGGCGACATCGCTCTCTTTATGGAGGGAGTCAAGGCTCTGAAACGACTGACCCCCACCTCGCGAATACTCATCGCCGAGGCCTGCACGCATACGCCTCAGAACGAGGATATAGGCCGCGTAAAGCTGCCGCGCATACTACGTAAACGCTTTGGCGAGGGCCTGCATATCGACATCGTGGGAGGTGCGGACTACCCCACCGACCTTAGTCCGTACGACCTTGTCATCCACTGCGGAGCCTGTATGTTCAACCGCCGCCACGTACTCAGCCGCATTGAGCGCGCACGCCAGCAGGGCGTCGCCATCACCAACTATGGCGTGATACTGGCCGCCTTGAGCGGAATAATCGACCGCGTTAAGACCGATAGTTTTGTAGTCTCGGAATAATTGTGTAACTTTACAGAAAATTTAACAGCTTCTTAGCTATGGATAAGATTCAACTTTTAGATCGCAAGTTTAAGACTATGATCCCCGCAGAGGAGATTGATGCTGCTGTGCAGCGCGTTGCCGATAAGCTCAACGAGCGTTATAAGGGTAAGACGCCCATCTTCCTCGGCGTGCTCAGCGGAGCATTCCTCTTCCTCAGCGACCTCGTGCGTAAGACCACGTTCGATTGCCGCTTGGCATTCGTTAAGATATCGTCGTACGACGGCACACAGTCGACGGGTAACATCAAGCAGCACCTCGGCATCGACTTCGACATCGAGGGTAAGGATATCATCATCGTCGAAGATATCGTCGAGACGGGCCACAGTATGAACTACCTTTTGGATTACCTGCGTCAGCGTAACCCCGCGAGCATCTCTATCTGCACGCTCTTCTTCAAGCCCGATAAGTTCCTCTACGAGTACGAGATCGACTACGTGGCTATGCCAATCGGCAATGAGTTTATCGTGGGCTATGGCTTGGACTACAACCAGATAGGTCGTAACCTTAAGGATATCTACGTTTTAGATGAAGATTAATCCCGACATAGAGCTCCTGGAGGGAGGTCGCAAGCTACCGCTTGTCGAGGACTTCTACACCGTACAGGGCGAGGGCTTCCACTCCGGCAAGCCCGCCTACTTCATACGCCTCGGCGGCTGCGACGTTGGCTGCCGCTGGTGCGACGCCAAGTACACGTGGAATCCCAAGATCTACCCACCGACCGCCATCGAGACCATCGTCGAGCGCGCTTCGAGTTGCTCGGCACAGGCCATCGTAATCACGGGAGGCGAGCCTCTACTCTACCCCTTAGGCGAGCTCACGCGTGAGCTCCACGCCCGTGGCCTCGAGATATTTATCGAGACATCGGGCACAAACCCCATAAGCGGCGAGTTCGATTGGATATGCCTCTCGCCCAAGCGTCAGATGCCACCTCTCGACGAGGCCTTCCGCCGTGCCGACGAGCTTAAGGTTATCATCCAGACGATGGACGACTTGGAGTGGGCCGTGGAGTGCAGCCGCAAGGTCGGCCGCAAATGTCTGCTCTACGTACAGCCCGAGTGGAGCGTCTACGAGAGCATCATCGGACCTATCGTGGAGTGGGTGAAGGCAAACCCCGAATGGAATATCTCGATACAGACGCATAAGTTTATGCACATACCATAACCCGCTATGACAAAGCAAGATACAAAAGAGAGCCGCAAACAGAAGTTCATCAACTACTTCTGGGTGACGATGACCGTGGTCATTGCCATCTGTACGGTTGTTGTATCTATCTCGACCATCGGCGATACGATGCGTACGCGTCGAAATCGCCGAGCTGTCGAGGAGCGCATCGCTACGCTCGAAGAGCGCATCGCACGCGATAGTGCCTTCATCGAGCAGATCAGCACCTCACCGGAGTTTATGGAGAAGTTCGCCCGCGAGACATATCATATGCAACGCTCTGGCGAGACGGTGTATATCCTCGAATAGTCTCAAACAAATATCCGACAGCGCGCAATAACATCCACAGCTCGCGCGTTATACTCGCAAGAATAACGATTGAAAAAGAATAAATAGCACTGCCTATGTAGCATTTCGGCTCTTGATTATTAAAGGATTTAGAGTTATGAAAAAGGAGATTTTATTTTACTTAGGTGTTGTTGTCGTATCGGCAGTAACGGGTGCAGCAACGATGTACGCCGTGAACGAGAGCCTCGATAGGAGCGACGACACTGCCGTCCAGAGCATCGCTGTTGGCGATAGCGAGGATGGCTTCAGACAGAACCCAGCAACCGACGCGCACTTCGCAGCTCAGGTTGTAGGCACCGACTATCCCGACCTCACATACGCAGCAGAGAATGCCGTCAAGGCCGTTGTCAACATCGAGGCCACGGTAGTCGTGGGCGGTGGTAGCTATCAGCACGACCCCTTCTTCGAGTTCTTCGGCTACCCGCAGGGCTACGGCTCGGGCTCGCGCGAGGCTCGCGCTGGTGGCTCGGGAGTAATCATATCGGAGGATGGATATATCGTCACGAACAACCACGTCATCGAGGATGCCACTAAGCTCCGCGTGAAGCTGCACGACGGCCGCGCCTTCGATGCCGAGATTATCGGTTCGGACCCCGAGACCGACGTTGCACTCATAAAGATTGAGGCATCGGGACTGCCCACCTTGCCCTTCGGCTCGTCGGACGACCTGCGACTCGGCGAGTGGGTGCTGGCTATTGGCTACCCTATGGACCTGCAATCGACAATCACCGCAGGTATCGTATCGGCTAAGGCACGCCGCTTGGGGGCGTTGGATACGCGCACAGGCATCGAGTCGTTTATCCAGACCGACGCCGCCGTGAACCCCGGCAACTCGGGAGGTGCACTTGTGAATACGCGCGGTGAGCTTGTGGGTATCAACACCATCATCAAGACCTCGACGGGCAGCTACGTGGGCTACTCGTTTGCCGTGCCCGAGACCATCGTCCGCAAGGTCGTTGTCGATCTGAAGGAGTCGGGCATCGTTCAACGTGCCGTTCTCGGCATATCGTTCCGCGCCATAGATCAGCAGTTTATCGACGAGTATGGCGAGGCTATGGGTATCACGGAAATCGGCGGTATGTACGTATCATCGGTGGTAGAGGACGGAGCAGCCTCGGAGGCCGGCATCCGCAAGGGTGACATCATCACCGCAATCGACGGTGTAACGGTCAACGACTCGGCCATATTCCTCGAGCAGATAGGCAAGCGTCGCCCGGGCGACAAGGTGACGGTCAGCGTGCGTCGTGGAGATAAGACTCTCGAGCTTGAGGCAACACTTCAGAACAAGGCTGGCGAGACATCGCTGCTCAGTCCCGATAGCGTCGATGCTATCGAGGAGCTCGGTGCAAAGCTTACCAACATATCTACCGCGCTATGCCGTGAGTTGGATATCCGTGGTGGTGTACAGGTCAGCAACATCCAGCGCGGAGGTCTTATGGACCGCTGCCGCGTGAAAGATGGTTACATCATCACCCATATCAACGACAAGCCGATCTACACGGTCGATGACATCCGTCGTATCACCGAGCGCATCACCTCGATCGACGGCATCTACCCAAACGGTCGCGCCTCGAGCTACACGATTATGTAGTGAAGCACAGAGATTAGCGAGATATGCCCGCTTGGCCGAAATGGCTAAGTGGGCATAATTTTTAGAAAATTTAAAAAAAACTTGCGAAATATTTTGTAAGTTTGGAAAATTGCTCTATCTTTGCACTCGCTTTCCAAAAGCTATGGCGAGATAGCTCAGCTGGTCAGAGCGCATGATTCATAATCATGAGGTCGAGAGTTCAAGTCTCTCTCTCGCTACAACCATAAGCACCCACGTTACCGTGGGTGTTTTTTTATGTCTATGTGCGATGTGGGGCTGAGGAGTAGAGATAAAGCATACTCTATCATAACTTCTGTCGTGGGGTAAGATATGAGCAAGAAAATGGGCCGTGCTGCTATCTCAACACTGCCCATTATCAATTTAACGCGGTCACACTACCACCACAAATACCGCCGCCGTTGAGCTAACTTTGAGCAGTCATATCGTGCAAGGAGGTAGCAGCCACGCGAAGATATGTGTCGGGGACTTGATTCCGAGGCCTACTTCAGTCGAGCTGCGGCCGCGGCAAAGCCCTGATCGGCAGCAAGGCGATAGAGCTCCTGAGCCTTAGCGGCGTCGGGCTTGGTGCCTAACCCAAATTCGTAGCATACGCCCAAGCTATACTGAGCGCGGTCAAGACCCTGAGCGGCAGACTTCTGATACCAGTAGAAGGCCATCTCGGCATTCTTACCAGTGCCATAACCATTCTGATAGCACGCGCCCAACTCACACTGCGCCTGAGCATTACCCTGCTCAGCAGCAAGCAAGTACATTTTAAATGCCTCGTCGTACTCTTTGAGAGCCACGTGACACATAGCCATATAGAGCTGGCCGACGGCATCGCCACTCTCGGCAGCCATACCGTACCACTTCATAGCCGTGTTGAAATCGCGTTCGCCATCGACCTTACCCACGAAATATATATCGCCAAGCTCGAGCTGCGCTGCCACGTCGCCCGCCTTTGCAGCACGCGAGAACCACAAGATAGCGGCATCGAAGTCCTGAGTCTCGCCCTTGACCGTATAACATTTCGCAACGTTAAACTGCGCGCTGACATCGCCCTGTTCTGCAGCCTGCTCGTACCAGTAGATGGCAGACTTGATATCACTCTCGACGAGCTCACCCTCGAAGAAACAGCCACCTAAGATATTGCAAGCCACTATGCTACCCTGATTAGCAGCCTCCATATACCAGTCAAGTGCCTTCTCGGCGTCAGCATCCGTACCGAGGCCGTTACGATAGCACTGGCCGACCTCGACCTGAGCCTCGGCATAGCCTCCCTCGGCCGCCTTAAGCCAGCACTCAAAGGCCTTCTCGTAGTTCCTGTCGCTATAATAGGCACGACCCATAGTCGTAAGCTCCTCAACGTTAACCTCTACGGTCGTAGCCTCACTCTTCTGCTCGGGGTTACCACCCAAGAGCATCACGGCCGCAACAGCCACGACAGCAACAACGGCAACGCTGGCGATAATCCAACGCAGCGGCGACCTATGTGACTTATGCGGGAGCATCGCGAGGAACTCACCTGTGCTATGCGGGCGGTCCTTGCTATTGTACTGCATAGCTGCACGGATGGCCTTAGGCACGCGCTCGTTGACCTTACGTCTGAACGTAGGGAATGTCTTATAGTCGATATCACGCGGGGTAGGAGGACGATTGCCTGCGAGCATAGCATAGAGCGTAGCACCCAGCGAATAGATGTCGGTCTCGGGGCTGAAGCTCGAGATGCTGCTATTATCGTACTGCTCGATGGGGGCATAGCCGTCGCTATAACCGCCACCCGTCGTCGTGGTCTCCGTACCGCTACCCTTGTCGTAGTGCTTCGTGAGGCCAAAGTCGATGAGTATCACGCGGCCATCGCTCTTGCGAATCATCACGTTCTGGGGCTTGATATCGAGGTGCAGGAGGTTGCGCTCGTGCATATATCCGAGGGCTGAGGCTATCTGCTCGGCATAACTGAGGGCTGTATCCTCGGCAAGAGCTCCGCCGCTCTTAATGACGTTATCGAGCGAGTCGCCCTCAATAAACTCCATAACGTAGTATGCCGTGCCATTCTCGGCAAAGGCATCGTGGACACGAACGATATTGGGATGATCGAGTGCCGCAAGCGTGCGGGCCTCCTTCAAGAACTTCTGCTTATAGCCATCTATCGCTTTCGAGTAGCTCGGCACAGCCAACGAGACGCTCTGCTTACCCTTCTCGCGGTTATTCCAGTCCTTTAGGAAGAACTCCTTGATACACACGCGACGCTTCATATCTATATGCTCGGCAAGGTATGTAATGCCGAAGCCACCCTTACCGATAGACTTGATGATACGGTAGCTACCTCCCTTGAGAAGCGTGTTCTCTTGAAGCTCATTATTCCGCTCAGCCTGCTCCTCTCCCGCTGAGTTCTCCGTCCGCAATGGCTCGGCCATCATAACATCATCCTCTGCGCTCGGCGTCACGTTCATCTCGGTTCCCTCTGCACTCGGTGTCGCGTTCATCTCCGTCGCACCCTCCGCGTTCGGAGCCTCTGGCACAAGATCTGCCCTCTGGGTCTCACTCATAGTAGTGGTTATTTATTAAATCGCAGGCCGAAGCCTGCGATATTTGGGTTATTATATTTAATGTAGAGTCTACTTACCGGCCGAGACCGTAGTCTGTGCGTGGCGGATACCCGCGGTCGATGCGCCCTCAGACGAGATATCCAAGCCGAGCGTAGGAGGTGCAGGACGCACGCGTTGCTTCTCCGGATTGATAGTCACGGTCGTAGGCTGCGGGTCTACAACAGGAGCTGTCTCACCCTCCTCAACAACTGGAGGCGCGGGGATATTGAAGTTAAGTTCAAAGGGATACTCATAGGTAGGACATCCCTCCTCACGTACGTGGATAAGAAAACCTTGTCGCTCGCTCTCAACACGTGCAATGGCAAACTGGTAGTGTGTCTCGCTAAACTTAGTGCAATCAATGCGCACCTCCTTTACTTCGCCATCAATCTCCGCAAGCTGGTAAACGAGTACTTCTTTGGGGTATGATTGGGTATCAAAACGAGCATCTTCGGTCTTTGAGATATGGAAATCCACGGTGATCGCATCATCGGGAGTCTCGAGTGAATACTGCAACACATCGGGCGTAACGTTGTAATACATAACGTACCACTCCTTTGCCGACACGTCATATGTGCGAGACACCAAGCCATCGTACTCCACCCTAAAATTGTAGTGATGATCTCGAGGCGCACCCGTAATATCGCTCGGGATAGTCAGCATACACTTATTAAACGTAATATAGTTCGAGCGTACACCTGCTGACCTCATCGCCCCATTATAGAATATTCGGCAATCATTGCTGAGGCTCGCCACGTGTGCCTTGTCTTGATCCACAAAAACTGGCACATCGACCATAAGTTCCACGTCGTGAGTATTATGGCGGAAATCAATATCCTTACCGCTATTTAGTGTAAAGTGGAAATCGGCATCGCCATCGGCCGTAATGACGCCATACTTACCCTTCTGGCGAACGATAACGAAGTTGTTGCCCACGTAGGTAACCTTATCAAACTGCGGAGGAAGCAACTCCTCACCCATATAGTTAAGGCCATCGAGGCCACCCTCCGACGTCACCTCGAACACCGACTTATCCTCAACAGGGGTCTGGGGCTGAGGTACGGGCATAGTCACCGCCGGGGCGTCACCCAAGCGATACTCCTCGAGTCGACGGAACTTATCAAACATAAAATTGCCATTCTTGGCCGCAATATGGATACGTCCATCAACCAGATACTGACGCGAACCCTCGAAGTCGCTGATCGTCACCTTATATTTATTCTTCTTACCCTCGGGGCTGTCGACATAGATCTGATCAGGCACGAGGTTCTCGGTAGTGATCTTGTGTACGCGATTCTTGTAGATAACGATAGCCTCGCCATCCACAAAGGTCGAGGCGAACTGGATATCGACATTGTTCATATTATCGTTACCCGCAAAAGCCGAGCGGCCATTCGTGTCGATGACATCATAGTATCGAGTCGTGTTACCCTCAACATAACGACTCACAACAGCATAGCCATTCGAGAAGGGATAGGCCTCGATTAGATACTGGTCAGGCATAATAGACCTACCATCATAGTTGATGTAGTGATACAGCCATCCGAACGGCTGCTGATAGCGTTTAACAAGTAGCGCGCCGCAGCTAAAATCCTCGGCACCCTCAACCAAGCTATACTGATAATTGCTGACATTGATGATGTTACCAATCGTGTCGGTAAATGCCACGAAGTGACCCTCCTTGTACATAGCGGCACGACCCTCACGGAATGGGCGAATACTATCATACTCGATAGGTACGATCTCCTTCCAGTCGCGGCTATAGAGACCCACCTTCTTATCCCTCTCCACCTCGAGGAGTCCCACGTTATTTACCGTGATCCTATCGAATTCAGGTTTAAGATTTGGAGCCCATCGTGCCACCTGCGCATCGGCCACAACAACAGTGCAAATCAAGAAAACGAGCATCAACAGGTTTCTTCGTAACATAAGCATAAAAAATTTTTTATTTCGCAGGAATTTTTCCCGCATTATCTCAATTATTCGTTTATCATATTGCGGATGTCGTGCGAAAAAACATCATACTCCGTAAGATGTATGATGCAACTCTCGCCTCAATCCTTTACACTCCATTTTAAGCTAAAATCGATAGGCAGGCTCTGAATATCAACACTTTGCCCAACAACCCATCTGATTAACAAAAGTAGCACCACGATGGCCACTCAACACACAAGGACGTCAATCGTTGCAAATATACAAAAATATAATCATTTCACAAAATCAAAGAGTACTTTTGCTCGCTCATTCTATCACCCGATATTTACGCCGTGTGCGGAATTTGAAAACTCTTCTAATAATTTTGAAAACATCCTTCGCCATTCAACTTTTTTTCGTACCTTTGCCCTTATCGAAACCTAAAATTGAGAATTAAATATGATTAAGAAACTGACTCTACTCTTTGCTGCGGCGGCAACCCTCGCCTCGGCAACCGTGGCCGAGGCCCACAACCCCGATGGCGTGAAGCCAAACTACGAGCTGGCCGAGCGTTTCTCGCCCACAAAGGTGCGCCGCCTCGTACCCCAGACCATCGTCCGCCCCAACTGGTTTGAGGGCTCGTCGAAGTTCTGGTATAGATGGCAGACCGTAGATGCCATAAACTACTACATCGTAGACCCCACAACGGGTCGCAAGACCGAGCTATGGTCGATGGCCGAGCTTGCCGAGAAGGTTACGCTCCTGTCGTCGTATCCCTTTGATGCCGAGCACCTTCCCATCAGCAACCTCAAGCTCGAGGAGGATAAGTACGTGTTGTTCGATATCACCCCCTCGGCAGCCGTTGTCGAGAATAACAAATATCTGGAGAAGGATGAGGATGGCAAGCCCATCGTGCTCCACTACAAGTGGGACATCGCCAAGCGCGAGCTCTCGACGCTTGAGGAACGCGAGGGACGATTCCCCTCGTGGGCAAACGTATCACCCGATGGCCGTATAGCCGTGTATGAGAAGAACTACAACCTCTGGTATATGACCACCGAGGATGTCGAGAAGCTCGTACGCGACCCCAAGGACTCGACAATCGTCGAGCACCCCATCACCACCGATGCCGTCGAGTCGACCGCCTACCACTGGTTCGAGGACTGCATCGAGCAGATTAAGCCCGACGAGCGTTACCGCGTATATCTTCAGTGGTCGCCCGACTCAAAGCACTTTGCCACCGTACGCAGCGACACCGAGATGCTCGAGGATTTCTGGGTGATCAACATCCTCAAGAAGCGTCCCGAGCTCTTCAGCTACAAGTATCAGATGCCAGGCGAGGAGAGCCCCAAGTTCTGGCTCGAGGTGTTCGACGCCGAGACTATGGAGCGCAAGGAGATAGATATGGCCAAGTACGACGAGCAGATGCTCTTCATCTGCCCCCGCCCCGCACTCTACAAGGAGAACTACCAGCGTCCCTACCGCCACGTATGGCAGGGCGACAACACCTCGCTCTACGTCCTTCGTCAGAGCCGCGACATCAAGCGCGTGGACCTCTGCAAGGTAGATATCCTCACGGGTGAGGTTACCGAGGTGGTACACGAGGAGATGAAGACCTCGATCGAGTATCGCTACCCCACGCTCGTAAATGGCGGCAACGAGGTCATCGAGTGGTCGGAGCGCACGGGCTGGGCACACCTCTACCGCTACGCTTCGGATGGCAAGCTCATCAACCAGATCACCACGGGCGATTGGCACGTGTCGGACGTCCTCGGCGTTGACGATACTCGCAAGGTAATCTACTTTACTGCAACGGGTTACAACAAGGACGAGAACCCCTACTACCTACACCTCTTCCGCGTGAACTACGATGGCACGGGACTCAAGCAGCTCGACCCCAAGGGCTTCAACGGCGAGTTCTCGCTCTCGGACGACCGTCGCTACTTCACGACAACCTACTCGCGCGTAGACACTGCCCCCAAGTCAGAGCTCTACACCGTTGATGGCAAGCGCGTTATGGAGCTCGAGACCGTAGATATGGGACCCCTTATGGCCCACGGCTACAAGTTCCCCGAGCCCTTCGTTGTTAAGGCTGCCGACGGCATCACCGACCTCCACGGCGTGATGTACAAGCCCTACGATTTCGACCCCACGAAGAAGTACCCCATCATCGAGTATGTATACCCCGGTCCGCAGACCGAGGCTGTTGAGCAGTCGTGGTTCGGAAGCCTCAACCGCACCGACCGCCTTGCTCAGATGGGCTTCATCGTAATCACCGTTGGTAACCGCGGCGGTCACCCCGATCGCTCGAAGTGGTACCACAACTACGGCTACGGCAATATGCGTGACTATGGTCTTAAGGATAAGGTCGTTGCGGCTCAGCAGCTGGCAGCACGCCACTCGTTCATCGACATCACCCGCGTGGGTATCCACGGACACTCGGGCGGTGGCTTTATGTCGACGGCAGCGATCCTTATGTACCCCGACTTCTTCGACGTTGCGGTATCGTGCGCCGGTAACCACGACAACAACATCTACAACCGCTGGTGGAGCGAGAAGCACCACGGCATCATCGAGCGCGAGGGCGAGAATGGCGAGGCTATTTTCGAGTATGAGATCACGGCAAATCCCGAGATTGCATCACGTCTGAAGGGTAACCTTCTCCTTGTTCACGGCGATATCGACGAGAACGTTCACCCGGGTAATACGCTTCGCGTTGTCGATGCTCTTATCCGCGCCAACAAGCGTTTCGATATGCTCATCCTCCCGGGTCAGCGTCACGGCTTTGGCGATATGAACGAGTACTTCTTCTGGCGTATGGCCGACTACTTCTCGGAGCACCTGCTCGGCGAGCGCGAGACCGAAACCGACATCCACCAACTCAACAACGACATTTAACATATGCCCAAAGCATTGATCTACACACTCATCGCCTTCGCGCTACTCTCGTGCACCAGTCCCGAGGGTAGCCCGAGTGGTGGCGACACCACACCCGCCGACCCCACTGCACTTGTCGAGGATGCTTCGCGCAAGCCCTTCTACAAGTTCAACCCCGTGAGTTCGGCACCCTCGGCCGAGGTTACGAGCGACGAGTATCGACTCGAGTTTAGCGGCTGGGGCTCGGAGCTCCCATCCTTCACGCTGAACTTCCCCGAGGGCGATTCCAAGCGCGTGATGCTCGAGTACACGATGGGCTCGTTTGGAGCAGGTCCCGCGGTCTACGACTATACGACGATGATCTTCGTAAAGGACAAGATCACAGACCATTGGCACGAGATCACGCGAGCAATCACCCCCTTTGGCGGTATGTTCGACGCCTCGTGGGAGAAGAGCTTTTATATCGACGTCACGGAGTTCCGCTCACTGCTTCAGGGCGACGTGGAGTTTGCCTACTATTATGGTGGCTTCGATGCCACGGAGGAGCGCGCCCATAGCTTCAAGCTACGCTTCCTGCTCTACGACGGCACGGCGGAGCGTGAGCTTGTAGGCATCGTACCCATTTATGACTCATTCACCAACGGCAACAGCGGCTTCCGCGGATGGGCCTACGGCGTTGAGGGTCACGACATTGAGGCCGAGGAGCGTTTAGGCACTCGCCACGTAGCTATACCTAAGGGTGTAACCTCGATGGAGCTTCGCCTCTCGATCACAGGCCACGGCCACGACAAGGGCACTTTCCCAGATATAGAGGGCTACCAGCCTGAGAATATGGCCGAGTTTGTCGAGAACTGGTATTCGTTTGATATCAACGGCATAAGACAGACAACCGAGGGCCATATCTTCTACTCCAACGCCGACAACTACATCCAGAAGGGCACCTACAACTACGACCGTGCCAACTGGGCACCGGGGAACCCCACGAATGTGCAGTACTGGACCATCGATATGGCGGCGGTTAAGGATGGCCAGCTGGAGATCGACCTCAACCTCCCGCGCTTCGAGTCGTCGTTCGATGCACCTAATGCTGAGGGCGTTGCGCAGTATATCGTCGTTGGCGATCTGTTCCTTTACAAGTAGTCGACAGCCGAACAGAACGCCATACGGGCGTTAGATGAATAAGGGAACTTAGGGAGCCTCGGAGAATTTAACCTCCGCCCCTAAGTTCCCTTTTTTGTATCTCATAATCAACCTCGCCCCATCCGATTTGCTCTCTTCAAACCAACACCACATCCCCCACCATCCGATTTTCGCTACTGCCGAACCAGCCCTCCCCGACATCGCGCCACCTCATCATCATCCGACGCACCACCCCATCTCCACAAACTTATACACTCCGCACGTGCCGTCGAACCACCACCCTTGCAGAATCGGAAAGTTTTTCTTAACTTTGCGGGTTGAAGCGCGCGTAAAGGATTCACGGCGAAATTTCAGCGCGTAACACGATAAGCTACAAACGTAAAAACTACATATTATGACACAGGAAGAATTGTTCAAGAAGTTGGTCGCTCACTGCAAGGAGTATGGTTTTATCTTCCCCTCGAGCGAGATATACGATGGTCTCGGTGCTGTCTATGACTACGGTCAGAATGGCGTCGAGCTCAAGAATAATATCAAGAGCTACTGGTGGGACTCGATGGTTAAGCTCAACGAGAACATCGTGGGTCTCGATGCTGCAATCTTTATGCACCCCCGCACTTGGGAGGCATCGGGCCACGTGGGTGCCTTCAACGATCCGTTGATCGACAACAAGGACTCGAAGAAGCGTTACCGTGCCGATGTTCTGGTCGAGGATTGGCTCGCCAAGCAGGAGGAGAAGATCGAGAAGGAGGTTGAGAAGGCGCACAAGCGTTTCAAGGAGAACTTCAACCGCGAGCAGTACCTCGCAACATCGCCCCGCGTGCTCGAGATCAAGGCCAAGATGGACGCCGTGCACACTCGCTTTGCCGAGGCGTTGAACAACAACGACCTCACGGAGCTTCGCCAGATAATCCTCGATTGCGAGATTGTATGTCCCATTTCTGGCACACGCAACTGGACCGACGTTCGCCAGTTCAACCTTATGTTCTCGACGCAGATGGGCTCGACGGCCGATGGTGCCAGCACTATCTACCTCCGTCCCGAGACGGCGCAGGGTATCTTCGTGAACTACCTCAACGTGCAGAAGACGGGCCGTATGAAGCTCCCCTTCGGTATCGCTCAGATCGGTAAGGCCTTCCGTAACGAGATCGTTGCTCGTCAGTTTATCTTCCGTATGCGAGAGTTCGAACAGATGGAGATGCAGTTCTTCGTACAGCCCGGCACAGAGATGGATTGGTGGAACAAGTGGAAGAATACACGTATGGCTTGGCACCGCGCTTTGGGCTTCGGCGACGACAACTACCGCTTCCACGACCACGACAAACTCGCTCACTATGCCAATGCTGCTACCGATGTGGAGTACAACTTCCCCTTCGGCTTCAAGGAGGTTGAGGGTATCCACTCGCGTACGGACTTCGACCTCGGTCGCCATCAGGAGTTCTCGGGCAAGAAGATTCAGTATTTCGACCCCGAGCGTGGTGAGAGCTATGTTCCCTACGTTGTCGAGACCTCGATCGGCGTTGACCGCATGTTCTTGCAGATTATGTCGGCAGCCTACACCGAGGAGAAGTTGGAGAATGGCGAGGAGCGCGTAGTGCTTCGCATCCCCGCACCGCTTGCACCTACGAAGGTTGCCGTAATGCCTCTTGTAAAGAAGGATGGTCTGCCGGAGGTTGCACGCGAGATTATTGATATGCTTCGCTTCGACTACAACGTCGCCTACGACGAGAAGGACTCTATCGGCAAGCGTTACCGCCGTCAGGATGCCATCGGTACTCCGTTCTGCGTTACCGTTGACCACCAGACCCTCGAGGATCGCACCGTCACTGTCCGCCACCGCGACACTATGGAGCAGGAGCGCGTAGCTATCGACGAGCTCTACGCATTGGTCGATAGCAAGGTAGCGTTGCGTCACCTTCTTGCAAAGGTTAAGGCCTAAGACGAGATGTCAAGCAAGCCAACCTCAACCCGCAAGTGGTCAGCGATTATTGCCATCATAGCAATATGCCTCGGCATAGGCTATGCCATCGGCTATGTTATAGGTAAATTTTTGTTGTAGTATGCCACGCCTAATAGCCATAGACTACGGCACGAAGCGCACGGGGTTGGCCGTTACCGACCCCCTGGGCATCATCGCCTCGCCTTTAGAGACGGTCGAGACTAAGCAGCTCGAGCGTTACTTGGCCGACTACTTCAAGCGTGAGGATGTCGCCGTCATCGTCGTAGGCTACCCACGCCAGATGAATGGCCAGCCGTCGGAGACTATGCGCTACATAGAGCCACTTATCGGCCGCCTGCGCCACGCCTACCCCGAGAAGCGCGTTGTCGCCTACGACGAGAGGTTTACCTCCGTGCTTGCACAGCGCACAATCCGCGAGAGCGGTATCGGCAAGATGGCTCGCCGCGATAAGAGCCTCGTGGATAAGGTCTCGGCCGCCATCATCTTGCAGGACTATATGGCATCAGTAGGAATGTAAACATTAGACAGAGTAAAGGTTTTATGATATATCCAATTGTAATATACGGTTCGCAGATTTTGCGTAACGAGTCGGAGGATATAACGCCCGACTACCCCGAGCTCAAGAAGCTCATCGACGATATGTGGACCACGTTAGCCGAGGCCGAGGGTGTTGGCCTTGCTGCGCCGCAGATAGGCAAGAACATCCGCCTCTTCATCGTCGACTGCACACCCTGGGGCGAGGATGATCCCACACTGGCAGACTACCGCAAGGTGTTCATCAACCCCGAGATCTACGAGGAGTCGGAGGAGACGTCGCTCTTCGAGGAGGGCTGCTTGTCGCTTCCCGGCCTTCACGAGAATGTTCGCCGCCCCGTCACGATACGTATGCGCTACCTCGACGAGAACTTCGAGGAGCACGACGAGGAGTTCACCGGCAAGCCTGCGCGCGTCATCCAGCACGAGTACGACCACATCGAGGGTATGGTCTTCACCGACCACCTCTCGCCACTACGCCGCAACCTGATAAAGAATAAGCTTCAGAAGATGGCTCGCGGTTCGTACCGCGCCGCCTATAAGACGAAGCGATAGCAACCTCGAAGGCCGACGTTTGTAGTAGAACGTCGGCCTTCGCTTTTCTACCGAATTAGCCGAGAGAAATCCTCCGAGAGTAACTTGGTAATACATCTTTCTTGGGATATAGCCCTCGGCGAGATAGACTGCGAGCTGGATTGGAGACATATTTTACGTGGCGAACGAGTATTAGGCACAACGATAGGCTTAGTATTTGTGCCGATGTATCTGTTGCGTATATCGCACAATGTATTGAAAAAAATTTGTAGTCTCCAAATATTATGTTATATTTGTAATCGTAAACGGAATTTTTTAATCAAAACGTAGAAAATATGAAAAAGTTTTTGCTTGTCGTTGTTGCTGCAATGTTTGCAACAGGTGCATTCGCTCAGGATTGGTCAGCAGGTTTGCGCGTAGGTTCGGGTCTTCAGGCTGTTGGTCAGTATCAGGTAGATAGCAATAATTATGTTGAGGGTCGCCTCGGTATGTCGTGGGCTAACTATGGTGGTGATCTCACGGTAGACTTCACAGCTCTTTACAACTGGAACCTCGCCGACTTTGACTGGACACCGAGCGTAGGTGCTTGGTTCTTGGATGCAGGTGCCGGTATCAACGTTGGTGGCGTGTCGAACTACGCCTACGTGGGTGTTGCCCTTATGGCACGCTTGGGTATCAAGTTCAACAATGCCCCCTTCAGCCTCTCTATCGACTGGACCCCTACGTTTGGTCCCGAGATCTTCTATTACAAGGGCGACTCAGCAGCCGACTTCCACGCTCACGGCCTTGCTAACTTGGGCCTCACCGGCACGTTCTACTTCTAAGATCTGCCACGCGTACGATTTCGAGGCTGTCCAACGTATGTATGGGCAGCCTCTTCTAATAATAGCGACTCTATGAAATACGACCTTGTAATCTTCGACCTCGACGGCACGCTGCTAAACACCATCGGCGACCTTGCCGCCTCGGTCGACTACGTTATGCGCTCGCGTAACCTGCCCGAGCATACCGACGCGGAGTACCGCCAGATGGTTGGTGGCGGCATCAAACGCCTCGTTGAGCGCGCCCTGCCTGCGGAGTTAGCCTCGGATGAGACCTATGTCGAGGAGTGCGTTTGGCAGTTTCGCCGCTACTATGTCGATAACATCGACCGATATACCGTGCCCTACGATGGTATGCCAGAGCTACTTGCAAAGCTCCGAGCGTGCGGTGTGAAGCTCGCCGTGGCATCGAATAAGTTTCAGCACGGCACCGACCGTCTGGTGGCCAAGTTCTTCTCCGACATCGAGTTCGTGGCCGTGGAGGGCAATCGCGAGGGCGCACCGCTAAAGCCCGACCCCGAGATAGTGAATAACATCCTACGCATCGCAGGCGTCGAGCGCGACCGCGCCATTATGGTTGGCGACTCTGGCATCGACATACGTACAGCCGCCGCTGCTGGCATCGACTCCGTTGGTGTAGTTTGGGGCTTCCGCTTCGCCGAGGAGCTCTACGCGGCCGGTGCCACGTGCGTAGTGAGCACCGTGCAAGAGCTTGAGGCGGAGATACTTTAGGCCTTACAATATAGTCTCACTGCATCGGCCGTGATACGCTCGTCGCTAAGGATTATCAGTCGCTCGACGACGTTGTGAAGCTCGCGTATGTTTCCCGTCCAGGGACGCACGGTGAGTAGCTCAATAGCCTCTGCGTCGATACCCTTCGCCTCGATGCTGTGACGCGTGCAAATCTCCTCGATGAAGTGATCGACAAGTAGCGCGATATCGTCACGCCTCTCGCGCAACGGAGGTACGTCTATCTCGATGACACTCAGACGATGATAGAGGTCCTCGCGAAAGTGTCCGAGCTCTATCTCGTGACGAATATCCTTGTTCGTCGCAGCAACCACACGCACATCCACTGCGATATCACGATCACCGCCCACGCGCGTGATTTTATTCTCCTGCAACGCACGCAACACCTTAGCCTGCGCCGAGAGCGACATATCGCCAATCTCGTCCATAAAGAGGGTACCACCATCGGCCAACTCAAACTTACCCTTTCGTTGCTTTACGGCCGACGTAAACGATCCCTTCTCGTGGCCAAAGAGTTCACTCTCGATAAGCTCCGCAGGTATCGCAGCGCAGTTAACCTCGACAAACGGAGCCGCCGACCGCCCACTCTTTAGGTGTAACCAGCGGGCCACAAGCTCCTTACCCGTACCATTCTCGCCGAGCACCAGCACGCGGGCATCCGACGGTGCCACGCGCCGTATCATACTGCGCACGTGCTCGATAGCCTCCGAGCGGCCGATGATAGGTTGCGTGGCACAGTTCGTGCGTTTTGACGAGTGACGCACCACGCGCCGCGGAGCCTCGCTCGCCGTCGCCGTATCGCCGTCGTGGCTTATGCCGCGTAGCACGGTAAGCAGGCGGTTCATATCAATCGGTGCAGAGAGGTAGTCGATAGCCCCGTGGCGCAGAGCCTCAACGGCCGAGTCGATATTGGGCTTACGCGTGACAACGATAAGCGGCAGGCCGATGTCCGTAATGGTCATCTCGCCGTCGACAATCGCCGCATCGTAATCGCCCGTGTGGGATAGCTCCGTGGCCGAGGGCAGGCTGTCTGTCTCGGTCGTAGCGTAGTTCTCGAATTGCAGCCGCTCGCTCAGCGAGTTAAGCATACTTTTTGAGTGCGATAGGAGTAAAATTTTTGCCATAGTTTGTTTATGTGATTTTTTTTTAGTTACTTTGTATGGTCAAATCGCGGTAAAGAGTATATCGAGCTTGCAGCCGTCAAATCTTTAGGCGAGCGTTACAGCCGTTAAAGATGCACTCTTTAGGCGGAAGGTGCAACCCCTACGCTGCATAATGACCTAAACCCGACATAATAATGGACATAACGTACTATTTCACGGGTTTTAATCCAAGAGTTTAATATCATACACAATGAGAAAAAACTATAATTACACACGACGTAAGTTGTTCTTGCCCGAATATGGCCGACATATCCACGAGATGGTGGATTCGCTCCTCGAGATCGAGGATAGACAAGAGCGCACACGACAGGCAAAGGCCGTGATTGCCGTTATGGGCAACCTTAACACCACACTTCGTGATACCGAGGATTTCAAGCATAAACTTTGGGACCACCTCTTCATAATGTCGGATTTCCAACTTGATGTCGACTCGCCCTACCCACAACCATCACGCCAAGATCTGGATATCACGCCGGAAAAATTACCCTATCCGCAGTCGCGCATAGCCTTTAAGCACTACGGAAAGTATGCCCAGCATTTCGTGCGTGTGGTGGCCTCGGAGCGCGCCACGCGACATACCACTCAGGAGATGGTGAACATCGCCCGCTACCTGCGTACCAAGAGCTACGAGTTCAACAACGAGCACCCGAACAACGACTCCATCGTTCGCGATATTCGTATTATGGCGGGTGGCAATGTCGAGATGGACCTCTCGGCCGTGAGCGCGATGCGCAGCGAGTATCGCCACACACCTCAGCGCAACCAGAAGCGTGGCAAGCAGCAGCGTAACAACGGCCGCAAGATGCAGAAGACAGGCACAAAGAGCGTACAGCGTCACAGTCTACACCGCCAATAGCTCAGAAAAGTATTGAACCAAAACCGTAAACAGATAGTAATGAAGAAGATACTTCTATTTCTTAGCGTCATCGCCACGATACTCAGCTCTTGTAGTTCGGAGCCCGAGGGTAAGTCCACGACCATCGAGGGCCGCTTCGTCGGCAGCAACGTCGACTCGGTATATCTCGAGCGCGTTTCCGACACCTTCGTAGCTCCCGAGCGTATTGCAGCCCAGGCACTTGCCGACAACGGAGGCTTCAAGTTCTCGTTCGACATCGAGGATGGCACCTCGCCTCGTTTCTATAAGTTGGCATTCCCGGGTGACCACCGTCCTGTGACGCTCGTCGTAGCCCCCGGTGACCACATCCGTCTCGAGGCCGCAGGCGATATATTCCTCAACTACAAGGTCGAGGGCTCCGAGGAGTCGGAGCTCATCGCTCAGTTCAACCACGAGTACTTCGCCTCGGGTGACCGTCTGGCCCTTATCGCCGAGACGCTCATCAACAGTAGCAAGGCCGTCTCGGAGCGTGAGGCATACCTTGCAGCTCGTGCCGCCATCAAGACACAGGTGGAGTTCGTCGGCAAGTACCGCGATAAGCTCGCGGCCTTCTATGCTATGCGACATAACGTCGTCGAGCAGTATATCCCACAGTTGGACGGCCACGGCATCACCATAGCACACTACCAGTCGGTGCTCGAGGGCCTCAATAAGAGCTACCCCGACTCACCCTACATCGCCATCATCGAACGCGAGATCGCTGAGGCTGAGGCTCTTGCCGAACTTAGCCAGCGTATTGAGCTCGCCTCGTATCCCGATATCGAGCTCGAGGATATATACAAGACCAAGCACCGTCTGTCGGATCTCGACGGCAAGGTTGTAATGCTCTACTTCTGGACCGCTGAGAGTGCCCTCTGCAACAACATAAACGCCGAGCTCAAGGCTCTCCACGAGAAGTATCACGATGCAGGCTTCGAGGTCTACCACATCTCTGTCGACGGCGACATATCGCTTTGGATCGAGGCTGTACGCCAGCAGCGTCACCCCTGGATCTCGGTATTCGGAGGCAACCATCCCGAGGTCATTACCCTCTATAACGTAAGCCAGCTGCCGTTGGCATATCTCATTGACCGCGAGGGAAATATGAGCATTGCACCGATCAATATGGACGAGCTGGAGCAGCAAATCAAGAAGTCCTTGTAGTCCACAATGATATACTTCGTTTCGGACATACACCTCGGTGCAGGCAACACGGCCGAGGCGCGACGCACCGAGCAGGCCTTCTGCCGATGGCTTGATATGGTCGCCGAGGATGCCACGGAGATATACCTCTTGGGCGACATTTTCGACTTCTGGTTCGAGTACCTACGCGTTGTGCCTCACGGCTTTACCCGCACACTCGGACGCCTCGCATCGCTTAGCGACCGTGGCATAAAGGTCACACTCTACACCGGCAATCACGATATGTGGACCTACGACTACCTCACGCGCGAGTGCGGCATCGAGATTGTCCACTCGCCGCGCGTCGTCACACTCAACGGCCAAAAGCTACACCTCGCCCACGGCGATAATATGAATATCAAGGGGCAACCGTTGCTTCGCCTGATGAATAGTTTTTTCCGTTCGCGCGTGGCACGCTGGCTCTTCCGCTGGCTTGTACACCCCGATATCGCCCTGCGCTTTGGCTCGTGGTGGAGCGGCAAGTCGCGTAAGTCGCACGGCACGGAGCAGATTACGGCCGATAGGCTCGACTACCTCGTGGAGTATGCTCGCACGCACCACGCCACGCACCCCGACGTTGGTGGTTACATCTTCGGACATATGCACTTGGCGCACAGCACCTCTGCAGATGGAGCCGAAGTTCTGTTCCTCAGTGACTGGTCGCGCGAAGCTGCGACGTACGCTACGTTAGACGGCGACAACAACCTGAAACTTAAAACATTCGACATAGATGAAACAATATCTGGAGCTTCTCGATAAGATTTGCCGCGAGGGCGTTGTGCGCGACGACCGCACGGGCACGGGCACCAAGGGCATCTTTGGCTATCAGATGCGCTTCGACCTCGCCCAGGGCTTCCCGCTGCTGACTACGAAGAAGATATTTCTGAAGGGCGTCATCCACGAGCTATTGTGGTTCCTGCGCGGCGACACAAACATAAAATACCTCGTCGACAATGGCGTGCATATATGGGATAGCGACGCCTATCGCTACTATAACGAGCTCTGCGTCAAGCACGGCGTGCTACCCGTAGATATGGATACATTCCTCGGTGCTGCTGGTATCGAGTCGCCCATTGAGGGCTATCGTTTTGGCGACCTCAACCACGTCTATGGCTACCAGTGGCGTAGCTGGCCTAAGCCCGACGGTGGCGCGATCGACCAGATTCGAAACGTCATCGAGAGCATCAAGCGCAACCCCACATCGCGCCGACTGATAGTCTCGGCCTGGAACGTTGCCGACGTTGAGCATATGGCTCTGCCGCCGTGCCACACGATGTTCCAGTTCTTCGTGGCCGAGGGCAAGCTCTCGTGCCAGCTATACCAGCGCAGTGGCGATACGTTCCTTGGCGTGCCCTTCAACATCGCATCCTATGCACTGCTTACGATGATGATCGCCAAGGAGTGTAACCTCGAGGCGGGAGAGTTTATCCACACGCTCGGCGACGCGCACCTCTACCTCAACCACACGGAGCAGGCCGCTGAGCAGCTTAGCCGCAAGCCGCGCCCACTGCCACATATGCGTCTGAATCCCGACGTCCGAAGCATCTTCGACTACCGCTACGAGGACTTCACGCTCGAGGGTTACGACCCTCACCCCGCTATCAAAGCACCGCTATCGTTCTAAACCTATAAAACTATGGTAAGCATCATCGTCGCCATCGCTCAGAATGGCACTATTGGAGATAAAAACGCGTTGCTGTGGCATATCAAGGAGGATATGCGCTTCTTCCGCACCACAACCTCGGGCCACGCAGTGATTATGGGACGCAAGACCTTCGAGTCGCTCGGCTCACGGCCGCTGCCCAAGCGCACGAATATTGTCATCACACGTGGCGACCGTATGTTTGAGGGTGCGCTCACGGCACACTCTCTGGAGGAGGCAATCGCGCTTGCGGGTGATGATGAGGAGATCTTTATCATCGGTGGTGCACAGATATACGCCGAGGCTCTCGGCGTGGCCGATAGGATGTATATCACTCGCGTTGGGCGTGATTATGAGGGAGATACGTCGTTCCCAGAGATTGACTACGACCAGTGGAAGCTCACTGCCGAGGAGCAGCACGCGCGCGGTGAGGAGTATGAATATCCCTTTGCGTTCCGCACATACGATAGAGCAAAGTAGAAGGCAGTAATGATGTAAAAATGCCGTCGATGGGATAGTACATGGAGGTACAGCCCATTGACGGCTCTTTTGGTTAGTGGCTGTAGATGCTGCCTTATCACAAGAGATAATTTGTTGTCAGAAAGCCGCAGATACAACGCTCGGCAAAAATGCCGTCGATGGGATAGTACATGGAAGTACAGCCCATTGACGGCACTTTTTGTTAGCGGCAGTAGATGCCGCTTTATCACAACAAATTAATAGCTCTTAGCAAACAACACGCGATACTTCGACGGCTTGCCGGAGAATACACAAGTGCCCTCCTCCTCGACGACATCCATCGGGATACAACGAATTGTCGCCTTAGTGGCATCCTTGATAGCCTGCTCGGTCTCGGGAGTACCATCCCAGTGTGCAAGGATAAAGCCACCCTTATTGTTGAGTACATCCTTGAACTCCTCCCAGGTATCCACCTTAGTAATCATAGAGTTACGGAAATCAAGGGCCTTCTTAAATATGTTCTGCTGAATCTCGTCGAGGAGCTTTACGATGTGGTCAGCCAGACCCTCCTGCGAGATTACCTCCTTCGTGAGCGTATCACGGCGAGCAAGCTCGATGGTGCCATTCTCCAGGTCGCGAGGACCGAGGGCCAAGCGCACGGGCACACCCTTGAGCTCATACTCGGCAAACTTAAAGCCCGAGCGTACATTATCGCGGCCGTCGATCTTAACCGACACGCCACGAGCACGAAGCTCACGAGCGATCTCCTCGAAGCGAGCGACAGCCTGAACACGCTGCTCCTCACCACGATAGATGGGCACCATAACAACCTGAATAGGAGCGAGTTTCGGAGGAAGAACAAGACCGTTATTATCCGAGTGAGCCATAATCAACGCACCCATAAGACGTGTCGACACGCCCCACGATGTAGCCCACACGTACTCCTGCTTGCCCTCCTTATTGGTGTACTGCACGTCGAAGGCCTTAGCGAAGTTCTGGCCGAGGAAGTGCGACGTACCGCTCTGCAAAGCCTTACCATCCTGCATCAACGCCTCGATTGTGAGTGTGTCGACAGCACCAGCGAAACGCTCGTTAGGCGACTTGTGACCCACGATAACGGGAACACCCATCCACTCCTCTGCGAAGGTCTTGTAGACGTTGATCATACGCTCGGTCTCCTCCATAGCCTCCTCGGCTGTGGCGTGTGCCGTGTGACCCTCCTGCCACAAGAACTCAGCCGTACGCAAGAAGAGACGCGTACGCATCTCCCAGCGCACCACGTTAGCCCACTGGTTGCAGAGGATAGGCAGGTCGCGGTACGATGTGATCCAATTCTTGTACGTATTCCAGATGATGGTCTCCGACGTAGGACGCACGATGAGCTCCTCCTCGAGGCGTGCTGCGGGGTCAACCACAACGCCGTTACCCTCGGGGTCGTTCTTCAGACGGTAGTGCGTAACCACGGCGCACTCCTTAGCGAAGCCCTCAACGTGGCTCGCCTCACGCGAGAAGAATGACTTAGGGATAAAGAGCGGGAAGTAGGCATTCTCGTGTCCCGTCTCCTTAAACATACGATCCAACACATCCTGCATCTTCTCCCAGATGGCATAGCCATAGGGCTTGATGACCATACAGCCGCGCACCGCCGAGTTCTCAGCGAGGCCGGCCTTAATAACCAAATCGTTGTACCACTGCGAATAGTTCTCGTCGCTCTTGGTCAAATCTTTCAGTTCAACTGCCATTATATCTTGATTTTAATTATTTGCAATACTCCATACGTACCAGTGCCGTATATCGTGGCAAAGGTAGTAAAAATTTACGAAATGTGAAACATAAATCCCACACCTCGCGCTATAAAAGGCGATTATCCTAAGAGTGCGTGTCCGCGGAAACTAAAATGCGAGCCGCGTGCGATGATCACGTGGTCCAGAAGGCGAATCTCGAAGAGGCGTGCAGCCTCGGCCACACGCTCCGTAAGCACTCGGTCCTGCTCGCTGGGCTCGGCACTCCCCGAGGGGTGGTTATGCACAAGCACGATCTGCACGGCAAGAAGTTCTAACGCGCGCTTGATGATGAGCCTGCAATCGACAACCGTAGCCTGTACACCGCCCTGACTTATGCGCATACGCTCCAGCACCCGGCCCGACGAGGCGAGGTACAACGCCCAGCACTCCTCGTGCTGAAGGCCTCCGAGCTGCGGCTCCATAATACGCACAACGTCGCTATCCGAGCCTATGTTGTCAAAGTTCGTGGCTCGGCTTACCGCCACCCTACGGCCGCACTCAGCCACGGCCTTGAGCCTGAGGGCTCGCATACGCCCGAGGCCACCAACCATACGCAGGCGCGCCGCGTCCTGCTCGACGAGGCTCATAACATCACCACCCGAACCTGCGAGTAACTCGCGTGCGAGTTCCACGGCTCTTTCATCCGACATACTCTCGGCAATGATAACAGCCACAAGTTCCTCATCCGTCAGGCTTGCTGCCCCGCGCGACATCAGTTTATCAATAACATTTCTCATAGCGTACAAGCTCATTTTCCCACGAAGATACGAATAAACGATTAACTTACAAAATAAAAGAGCCCCAAAGGATGATAATCACAACTTTGGGGCACCTTACCTAACTACGCCAACTTCACATCGACTGCACCTAATTCGCCATACGGTCGATCTTGTCGAGAAGCTGTGCGCTCGCCTCGTCTCCGATCGCAACAGTCGAGGCCTGCGACACGGAGAACGCAGCCCTCTGCTCTGCCTCCTTCTTCGAGTCGCCCGAGCCGTGGCCCACGGCAATGCCGTCAATGTAGACAACCGAATGGAAAGATGGGTGGCCCGACTGGCCGCCGCGACCGTTGTCGGTACGGAACTCGATTGTATAGTGGCTCTTTTGACACCACTCGATCAGACGGCTCTTGAAGTCGGTCTCCGACTGCAGAATCTCGTCCAGCGACAGATAGCGGCCATAGATATCGTTGATCAACAGACGATTAACAAAGTCGTAACCCTGATCCAAATAGATGGCACCCATCATCGCCTCGAAGGCATCGCCATAGATATGCTTCTGCGCGAAGTTACCCGCAGCGTTCGAGATGATATGCTTATCAAGGCCTATGGCCGAAGCGAGGCGGTTGAGCGACTGGCGCGATACGATCTTCGAGCGCAGCTGCGTCATAAAGCCCTCATCGCGGTCGGGAAACTCGATAAAGATATAGTCCGAAGTGATGCTCTCAATAACGGCATCGCCCAAAAACTCAAGGCGTTCGTTGTTGATATGGCTACCATCCTCGAGCTCGACAGATGCCGACTTGTGTATGAGTGCAAGTTTGTATAATTCAATATTATGAGGGATGAATCCAAACATATCGTCGATGGCCGCAAAGAACTCCTTATCGCTACCATAACGACGACGAAACGGACGAATCAAAAAGTCAAACATAGTGATTCACAGATATATGTAGGGTGGTTATTATTCGGCGAGGCGGCGGAAGATAACCGTTGAATTGTGACCTCCAAAGCCGAATGTATTGCTAAGAGCTGCACGCACCTCGCGTCTGCGAGCCACGCCCAGCGTAAGATCAAGATTCTCATTAACCTCCGGGTCGAGATTCTCGACGTTGATCGTAGGTGGTATGATGCCACGCGTGATGGCCATAATCGAGGCCAGTGCCTCAATAGCTGCGGCAGCACCCAACAGATGGCCCGTCATCGACTTTGTCGACGAAATGCTAATCTCGGGAAGCATATCGCCAAAGAGGGCCTCAAGAGCCTTAAGCTCAGCGATATCACCTAACGGGGTGGATGTGCCGTGCACGTTTATGTAGTCGATATCCGAGGGCTTCATTCCTGCGTCCGACAGAGCCTCCTCCATAGAGATGATAGCTCCTGCGCCCTCGGGATGCGGGGCAGTTATATGGTGAGCGTCAGCCGACATACCACCTCCGGCTACCTCACAATAGATCTTTGCGCCACGCTTAACGGCGTGTTCATACTCCTCCAGCACTAAAGCACCCGCTCCCTCGCCCATAACAAACCCGTCGCGGTCGCGGTCGAAAGGACGCGATGCGTGCTGGGGATCGTCGTTGCGCGTAGAGAGTGCCTGCATCGAGCTGAAGCCGCCGACGCCCGCTTGTATGATGGGAGCCTCGGCACCGCCCGTGACAATAACCTCAGCCTTACCTAAACGGATAAGGTTGAAGCCATCAATGAGGGCGTGGTTCGACGATGCGCACGCCGACGTCACGCTATAATTCGGGCCCATAAAGCCATACTTCATAGCTATATGTCCCGCAGCGAGGTCGGCTATCATTCGAGGAACAAAAAATGGACTAAACCGAGGGAGTTCACCTCCCTTGGCATAGTCCATACATTCCTGAAAATAGGTCTCGATACCGCCTACGCCCGAGCTCCACACAACACCACAACGACGACGATTTACATCCTCGCCAAATGCTGCATCGGCCACAGCCTCCGAGGCTGCGATGAGAGCAAACTGAGCAAAACGGTCGTACTTGCGTACCTCCTTACGGTCGAAGTATCGCGACCAATCATAATCCTTTACCTCGCAGGCAAAACGCACTTTGAAATTCGATGCGTCGAAATTGGTGATGGGGGCAGCCCCAGAGACTCCCGCCTCTAAGTTGCGGAAATACTCCTCGATATTGTTTCCTATCGGATTTATCGTGCCTATGCCCGTTACAACAACCCTACGCAACTCCATTTTACCGCAATTGCCTTCGAGATGGTAAAGAACTATCTATTACTTGTGTGCCTCGATGTAGCTGATAGCATCGCCAACAGTCTGGATCTTCTCAGCATCGCCATCAGGAATCTGAAGATCGAAAGCCTTCTCAAACTCCATAATGAGCTCTACCTGATCCAAAGAGTCTGCGCCGAGGTGTGCTGTGAAGCTTGCTTCGGGTACTACCTCTGACTCCTTAACACCCAACTTGTCAACGATGATCTCGACAACTTTTGACTGAATTTCTGACATAATAAATAAGTTTTAGTTAAACATTATAGTAGTAAATTGTATGCTACTGTAATTCGTCCTCGAATAAAAAAATTCATCAGACGGTACAAAAGTAACACTTTTTTTATTATCTTTGACATTATCACGTAAAAATTTTATTGTCAATTTTATAACAATATATACTAAACAATTAATACTCTGAGTCTTATGAACCTTTTGCTAATTTCCAATTCCACCAATGCTGGCGAGCCTTACTTGCAGTACCCCATTCAGGAGATCGCCAAGACGCTTAAAGGCGTAACCGAAGTTGTATTTATTCCCTACGCCGCCGTTACCTTTTCGTACGACGAGTACGAAGCTAAGGTTCAGGCCCGCTTCAACGAGATAGGCATCAAGGTAAGCTCCATTCACCGCGCCATCAACAAGCGCAACTTCGTGCGCCACGCTCAGGCCATCGTCATCGGCGGCGGTAACACGTTCGCGCTACTTAAGAAGATGCAGGAGGAGGACCTCCTCGATATGATCTTCCGCCGCGTGAAGGCTGGTGTCCCCTACGTTGGCTGGTCGGCAGGCAGCAACGTTACGTGTCCTACGATCTGCACTACAAACGATATGCCTATTGTTCAGCCCGAGTCGTTCCGCGCCATCGGTCTCGTGTCGTTCCAGATCAACCCCCACTACCTCGACGCTAACCCCGAGGGTCACGCCGGCGAGACTCGCGAGCAGCGCATCCTCGAGTACCTCGAGGCTAACCGTAGCCGCTACGTCGTAGGCCTCAGAGAGGGTTGTATGCTCCGCATCGACGACAACGGCATCGAGCTTATCGGTAACCGTCCGATGCGCATCTTCAAGAAGGGTATCGAGACCTACGAGGTACAGCCCGGCGATAACATCGACTTCCTCATTCGTCGCTCTAAGTAGCACTGCTCGACAATGCCTACAACCATAGAGATAGGTTCACGTGGTGAGGATGCTGCGGTTGAGTGGCTTCGCGAGCGGGGATTCTACATCGTCGAGCGCAACTGGCGTGTTGGGCACTACGAGATAGACATCATCGCCCAGCACTTCGACACGCTGCACATCATCGAGGTCAAGACCCGTAAGCTCGGGGGCTGGCAGTCGCCCTACGATAGTATCAACGACCAGAAACGTCGTACGTTGCGTCGTGGTGCTCTGGCCTATCGTACGCTGCATCGCATACGCCTCGACTTACAGTTCGACCTCATTGCCGTCACCATCGACGACCACGGACACCTCGCGATCGAATACACCGAAAATATCCTATAACAGAGGGGCTGACCCATACCCACGGTCAGCCCCGAAATTTAACACTACGCGGATGTCGCTTATATATAATATAGGTATCCGAGCCTACGAGTGCGGCATCGCAATAGCCTCGCTCTGGGACTCAAAGGCGCGCCGGTGGCGCGAGGGACGCCGTGGCCTCTTGGAGCAGATGGCCGAGAGGATCACGCGCGGAGAGCCTATCATTTGGATTCACGCCGCCTCGCTCGGCGAGTTCGAACAAGGGCGACCTATCATCGAGCGTATCAAGGCTTTACGTCCCGACATACGTATCCTGTTAACCTTCTTCTCGCCCTCGGGCTACGAGATTCGCAAGGACTTCCCCGGCGCAGATTACATCTTTTACCTGCCGTCCGATAGGCCTGAAAACGTGCGCCGCTTCCTCGACATCGTACGCCCCGAGGCAGCGATATTCATCAAGTATGAGTTCTGGCTAAACTACCTCGGCGAGCTACGCCAGCGCGACATAGCCACCTACCTTGTATCGGCAATCTTCCGCCCACGCTCCATCTTCTTCCGTCCGTGGGGCGGTGCTTGGCGCGAGGCACTACGTGGCTTCAGAACACTCTACGTGCAGGATGAGAGCTCCAAGACTCTACTCGAGGACATCGGTCTACGTAACATCACTGTCGCTGGCGACACACGCTTCGACCGCGTGCGCGAGATTGCGCGACAAGCAAAGCGAATACCCATCGTCGAGCGATTTAAGGGCACAGACGACCTCTTCGTTGCAGGGTCGACGTGGGGCGAGGACGAGAGGCTTCTCATCGACCTCGCCAACAGCAACCCCACAACACGCTTCATCATAGCCCCCCACGAGATGGATGACCGCCGCATAGAGCGCATCATCGCCTCGATACGTGGAGGATGCGTGCGCTACACGCAAGTGGCACCCGAGAGCGATATACGATCGGCACAGGTGATGATCCTCGACACCATAGGCCTCCTCTCATCGCTCTACGGCTACGCCCGCTGGGCATACATCGGCGGAGGCTTCGGCCGCGGCATACACAACACCTTAGAGGCTGCGACCTTCGGTTTGCCGTTAGCCTTTGGCCCTAACTATCAGAAGTTTCGTGAGGCACGCGAGATGGTTGCCCGCGGCATTGCCACCCCCGTACGCTCATCGTGCGAGCTCGAGGCCTGGTTCACGAGGCTGAACAACGACGGCGCGCTACACTCCAAGCTCGCGGACGCTGCACGGCAATACACCTCATCCAACTGCGGAGCCACAGAATTAGTCACCGAGGCAGTCATCAAGCAATTAGACCAACGCACTGCATCCGCACAAACACACCACTAAGCATAAAAGCCCGAAACAAATAAAAATCCCCGAAGAGCCGTGCTCCTCGGGGATAACCGTATGATGGCAGACCACTACAAGAAGGGCTCAACCTCCATTGCACGTGTCTCCGAAGCCTCGGCCTTAACCTCGGCGGGAATCTCCGTAGCGGTATATACGCTGGTTACGACAATAGTCTCCTCGCTATCAAGCGTGAGACGCTGAACGCCAGCCTCATCCTTATCCACCGTGTACTTATAGCTACACTTCCACGCGCTACCGTCAGAGTACGAGCCGTTGATAATGCCCTTATCCGCAACGTAGTGGCCCGTAAAGAGCTCATAGGTGAGCGAATAAACCTGCTGGTACATCTCGAAGGTACCATCCTCGTTGAAGTCTACATAGATGTCGAATACGGGCTCAGCACCGTTCCACGATACAATACCCCACTCGCCGGCAATTGCCACCTTCGAATCATTACCTCCGTTGCCACCATTGTCGTCACCACCGAGGTTCTCACCGCAGGCCGTCAAGCCGAAACACAGCATCGCAACAAGCGACCATATATTAATTCTCTTCATATCAATATCTTAAGTTTACGTTAACACCAAATACTACAACCAACCGCCAGGGATCTGAGGCTGACCATTCTCGTCTACCGGAACACCGGGACGTGCGATGATGGCAAACTCCTTCTCGATGCGCATACCGCCAGTAACCATACCGCCACCAACGTTCTTACCACCAGCAACAAGGCCTACGGTGATAGTACCAGCACCAGGCTTTGTGCACTCGAGGGCGAGCTTACCGCCAAATGCTGCGTCGTAGGTGATGCCCAAAGCCTCGCGAGTCTCGTCCGAGATCTCGTAGTCGAGCATCTTCATACTCACATTACCGTCGCCGATAAATGCATTGAAGTCGATAGTGTTAGACTCTGTTGTCGACACAGGTATACAGCTCACACCACGGATACCCATAAACAGACGATAAGCATCGATCTTACCAGTACCCATCTTACCACGATAGCTTGCAAGGTTTAGGGTACCGCCCTCGGGATTAGCCTTGAAATCCGCGAAGCGGTCCTCGTCGAAAGAGTTAACCGAAGTGAGGAGCAACGACTTAAACTGATCGACAGTGTAGGTCTTGCCGAGGTCCAGAGCATACGACAGACCAAGAGCCGCAATACCCGACACGTGGGGGCAAGCCATCGAAGTACCCTGCATATAGCCATAGGTATTATTCGGAAGCGTAGAGTAAACGCAACCAGTCTCAGCCCAGCTGTTACCTACGAGGTAGTACTCGCCACCAGGAGCCGATACGTTACAGCCCTTATCGTAGCAGGTATAGTAAGCAGGAAGACCATCGGGCGCGTATGCCGTAACTGCGATATAATCGTTGTAGGCACCAGGATAGCCAGCAACGGGCTGACCCTCGTTACCTGCCGCAAAGATTACCAAGCCGCCGTCCAAAGCATCGCAGTTCTTAGTCTCGATGAAGTACTGGAATGCCTTATACTCAACGCCTGCGATACCCTGGACAAACATATTATCGCCACTGAAAGCGTTGGGTTCGAAGCCCCACGAACACTGCAAGATACAAGCACCATTGTCGGCAGCATACTCTGCAGCCTGGGCCGTAGCATCATAACCAGCGGTCTGCTTACCCGAGAAGATCTGTGCCGAAAAGATGCGAACACCATCGCCTGAGCCCGAGCCACCGGCAACACCGACAACACCGATACCGTTGTTATTAACAGCGGCTACCGTACCTGCGACGTGTGTACCGTGGCCAGAATCACCATCTCTACCCCACGACACGCGGCCGTTGGTGGCAAAGTTATATCCATAGATGTCGTCGACGTAACCATTCTCGTCATCATCAACACCCTCAACACCATTCAACTCGGCCTCGTTAGCACGCATATTGTCCTTCAAGTCCTCGTGCGTATAGCATACACCCTCGTCCATAACGGCAACAACAATCTCGGGACGGCCCGATGTGTACTTCCAAGCGGGCTCAACGTTGATATCCTCACCAGCTACCGATGTAGGATAGAGCGTAACGTAGCCCCTGTTGATATAGTGCCACTGGTAGTACAAACCGGGATCGTTAAAGGGATACTCCTCGGCACGTGTCTGAGCGATGCTCGCGGGGTCGAACTCCACGGCCTGCTGTACGGGGCGAGGGATGATCGTCGAGAACTGCACAGCCTCAACATAGTCGATGTTAGCGAGGCGGTCAGCCGCACCCTCCAACGACTCCTGAACAGGGAAATTAACAACAAACCAACGGTCCATACCCATCGCGCGCTTACGCTCGCCGTTAACCTTGAGGTTAAAGACGGGGGTGATTGACGTAGCACCGAGGTCCGAAGCCAAGAGGTCCAACTCGGTCATACCGCTACGTGTAACCTCCGAGCACTCCAAACGCGTGGCGCACTCCTCCGATACGTAGATGATAAGCTTACCCTGCTCGGCATTATCCGAGGTATTGACAAATTTTTTGGCTGCCACAGCACTCTGCTCAACCGACGCCGACTCATCGACGCTATCCGTTGCACACGAAGCTGCAAAGAGAGCAACCAAAGAGATAAGTAAAAGTTTACCCTTATTCATAATTTTGTTTAAAGTTAAAAAGTTCCTTCTCAGACAATTATTAGTTTCAAGTTGCGAAGTTAGCAATTTTTTCGTTAAGTACAACAACTTTCGACCAATTATTGGACAATTAACACATAACGAGCCGCTTAGTCCAACGTACCGAACAACAATGTAACGCACCGTAAAGAGTCAATATTGTCCACCCAACGAAATCCCGCCACTCGATAGACAGCCCGCCTTTCTCCCTGCTGCCACAAAAAAAGGTGTCACCAACAAAAGTCGGTGACACCCATTCATCGGATTATCAAATCCGTAGAGAGCGACTACAAGAAGGGAACACCCTCAGCTGCACGTGTACCGTCAGCCTCAGCCTTCACGTTCTCGGGAATGGTAGTCTTTGCGTAGACACCCATAATCTCGCGCTCACCCTCGGTGCTGTGGAGACGCAACGTCTCGCCATCAACAGATACCTCAGCACGGTAGGGCTTAAGCTCCGTACCATCGCCGTACATACCAGTGAGGTTGTTACCATTCAAAGAGTAGTTACCATCGAAACGCTCGTAAGCTGTGCCGTAGATACGCTGGTAGATAACGAAGGTGTTATCCTCGTTGAAATCAACGTACACGTCGTAGGGAGCAACCTCGCTATCCCACTCTACAAGACGCCACTCGTTTACAATAGCCTTAACGTCACCGGCCTTGAAGTTGTCGGTGGGGGTAGGCTCGCAACCGGTCATTGCCATAAGAAGTACCAATGCAAGTGACCATATCTTAAGATTCTTCATAATTTCTTTGTTTTTAGAGATTATTATTACGTATAGTCACCCATTACAACCAACCACCGGGGTTAGAAACAACACCATCAGTTGCAGTGAAACGATCGCTAACGATAAGAGCAATCTCCTTCTCGATGCGCATACCGCCCATAGTGCTACCACCACCGATAGTATCACCACCAGCAACCATCACTACTGAGATAACACCACCACCGGGGTTCTCGCAAGTGAGGATGAGGTCGTCACCAAAGATAGTCTCGTTCTTGATGCCAAGACGCTCGCGAACGTCATCAGAGATGATGATCTCCTCCCAAGTCTTGAACTGAGTGCTACCATCAGCAACAAGTGCCGTAAGGTTGATAACAGCCTCCTCGCCTGCCATAACAGGAACGCAGCTGATACCACGAACTGCCATCATAGCACGGTAAGCGTCGATAGTACCTGTACCCATCTTGCCGGCATATGCTGCGTAGTCGCCTGTGAGGTAGTAGTCGAGGTTGTTAACCGACGTAAGAAGCATAGTCTTGAACTGATCTGCCGTGTAGCACTTACCCATATCTGAAGCGTACGAGAGAGCCAAAGCAGCAATACCAGATACGTGAGGCGTAGCCATCGAGGTACCCTGCATATAACCATACTTGTTATCGGGCAAAGTCGAAAGGATGCAACCCGAACGCATTGCGTGGCTATACTGGTTAGAGAAGTACAAACCACCAGGAGCAGCGATGTTACAGCCAGGACCGTAGTTGGTATAAGTTGCGGGAAGACCGTGAGGACCGATAGAGGTTACAGAGATATACTCGCTGTAAGCACCGGGATAACCAGCCATAGGAGCCTCCTCGTTACCAGCTGCGAAGATCAAGATACCACCATCCAAAGCGGGGTGATTCTTCTTGGTCATAAAGTACTTGAACGCAATATAGCGGAGCGACATATTTACCTCGAACGAGTTGTCGTTAACGAACATACCGGGATCATTACCCCAAGAGTTGTTCGCAATAACAGCACCACGGTCAGCAGCATACTCAATAGCCTTAGCAGCTGAATCGTAACCTGCCTCACTATAAGCAGTATCTACGTCAGAGAGCATCTGGCAGCAGAGAAGACGCACACCATCACCAGCACCAGTACCACCAGCAACACCAGCAACACCTACACCATTGTTGCTAACAGCAGCAACAGTACCAGCTACGTGAGTACCGTGACCATTACCAAAGGTGATAACGGGAGTGTTGTTGTAGAAGTTATAGCCGTAAACGTCGTCTACATAGCCATTCTCATCATCATCAACGCCCTCAGTACCATTCAACTCAGCCTCGTTAACGAGCATATTTGCCTTCAAGTCCTCGTGGTTGTAGTCAACACCGTTATCAACGATAGCAACGATAACGTCAGAGTTACCCTTCGAGAGCTCCCAAGCGGGAACAACGTTGATATCAACACCTGCGCGAGCACCGGGGAAGATGTAACCCTCAGTACCGGGAGTTGCGCTGGTATTACCCTTGTTGATCAAGCTCCACTGAGCACCAAAGCTGGGGTCGTTAGGATACTCACCAGCACGTGTTGTGCTCATATCAGCAACCTCAACGATCTCGGGCTCGTCAACATTAGGAGCCTTAACGATTGTCGAGAACTCTACGCGCTCAACGTTAGCAACAGCAGCCAACTGCTTAGCAGCAACGTCGAGGTCTACGTCCTTCGAGAACTCGATTGCGAACCAACGGTCCATACCGAGCTCACGCTTGAGCTCAGCGTTAACCTTCATATTAAATACCTGTGAGATGCTTGTTGCACCGATCTCCGAAGCAACGGCATCGATCTGGCTAATACCTGTAGCTGATGCCGAAGCGGCTGCCTCGAGCTGAGCCACGCTACCCTCCTCAACGTAGAAGAGAAGCTTACCCTGCACTGCATCTGAAGAGGTATTAACGAATTTCTTGGCATAAGATGCCTCGGGAGTAGCCTGAGGCTGATCTACCGTGTCGGTAGCACAAGCCGCTGCAAGCATTCCTGCCAAGCCTATCAATAAAATCTTACCCTTATTCATAAGTTTAATTGTTTATCATTGTTTGTTAGTACTCCATTAAGTCTCTCTTTCGAGAGTTCGCCTCGGGGCAGCTCCTTCGAGGTTGCCGCCCCATAGGACGAAATACTTATGATTTACTTAATGCTTACAGGGGTTAAATCAGTTCTCAACGTAAGGTCGATAGTACCAGTGTACACACCGATCTTAGAGAATGACTTGCGAGGTGCAGAGAACGTTGCGGGCTCCTCGGGTGTAGGCATATGCGACTCGATCAACTTAACTGTTGTAGTTGCGGGATCGAACTCTGCAAGAACCTCCATATTACCCTCAGTATCAACAACGTACTTCTGGAAGTAAGTCTGGATACCTACGATGTTGCCATTATTGTCATACTCCATAACGAACGACTCGTTAGCATACTCATAGTCTGCAGTCGACGAGCTTCTGTAGCCCCAGAACTTCGACTTATCGCCATTGTAGTAGTCGATAGGCACATTGAAGAAGTAGTCGCCAAGCTCATAAATCTGACCAGAGCAAGCTACGGTACCGTAATCGGGGAACGAATATGTTACGAACGACAACTCCATAGGCTCACCCTCATCCGTGATAAGGTCGTCACCTACCCAAGTGATAAGGAACATCTGACCATAATTCTGGTTGAAGAAGGGCTTGAACTTAATCTGCATCTTGCTGTTGCCATCGGTAAACTCATATACACCGATATTAAGGAAACCGTTGTACTTAGCTGTCTTAGCATCAGCACGGTAGTATGCCGACTGACCATAGATGTTGGTAGTACCAACGATAACGGTGTACTCGGTATCAGGAGTAAGGTTGTTGAACAACAGAGGATCAAACTGACCAGCAGCGATTCCGCTAATTGCATCGCTCATATCCTGAGCATCAGCACTTGCGAGCAACGACTCGAAAGTCTCACCAGCAGCCAACGCAGCCTCAACCTTAGCAGTCTCAGCGAAGTAGCTTGCTACTGCAGAGAGATACTTACCATCCTCCTGTGCAACGTTAAGGCAAAGGATGTAAGGTGCAGGATAAGATGCCTCGTACTGGGGATTACCCATAACGTTAGCAACCGAACCAAACTGTACCTTCATATCGGGCATCTCGGGAGCCTCGGTAGTAGAGCCGGCAGCACGGTAGTAGAAGAATGTCGATGCGATATTCTCCATAATGGGCTCACCATTAGCGTTGTAAGGAACAGCGAATACGGTGTACAAGTCGCTCTCGTCGAACGATACATACCAAGTGTTCTGCGAAGGAGTAGCCTCAGCCATAGTATCCTCGTCAGTAGGCTCGTACTCATCGTCGATGAGGTTAGTGATAGCCTCGTGATACTGCTCCTCGAACTTACCAATACCGGTAGAAACCTTAGATGTGATAGGATGATCACCCTTTACAACAGCGAAACGGAACTTCTCAACGTCAGCACCTGTCGCAAAGTTAAGGATAGCGTTAGTAACTGTGTTGTCGATAGATGTCTCCATACCAACGCAAGCAACACTCATTGAGTAATCAACAAGGCTCACACCAGGAAGAACGATTCTAAAGAGACCGCTTGTGTTAGCATAGTTACCCGAACCACTGGCCTGGAAAACACCCATACAGTTAGCGGGGAAGGTAATGATACCATCCTTCAAAACACCCAAAGTACCGGGAGTGTTGGTTGTCATACCAATATATACATCGCCCCAACCCTCGATAGATACACCGACGTTCTGGTAGGGAATGAATACGTTGTTAGGATCACGTGCGTCAACCTCGAGGTATGTATCACCGGGAGCAAATGACATATCCGAAGGAATACCACCGATAAAGACAATGGCGTTCTCCTCCTTGAAAGGATTAACCAAACGGTAGTAACCGGGACGCGAACCACTCTCCTCGATAACTACGGGAGCACCGTTACCAGCGGGCTGGCCATAGAGACCAGAGAGGAAGTCATCGAACAAGATACCCTCGTTAGAGGCCAAGTTCTCGTCAACGGGATTCCAAGTCTCAGGAATACCGAAGCTGATGACCTTGCGGTAGAGACCATAGTTGCCGTGATACTGAGGATCCTTAACCATAATCTCAGCATCGAAGAGCTCACCTACCGAGATTCTGCCGAGCATAACCTCATTCAAAGTGATACCCAAATAAGCAACGTTCTCGCCATCGACGAAGGTTACAGACTCGTCAAATTTGAAAGCCTCGGGAACGGGAAGAGTCTCAATGGGGTTACCCTCCTCATCACGCTCAAGGATAAAGCTAAGATCCTCATCAAAGAGACGCGTGCGGAACTCAACAGTCAACTCACCATTGGTGTTCTGACGGTATACGGGGAACAAAGCGCGCAAACGCTCATCAACATCTGGAGTTGACTCGTCATCCACGGTAGGGAATGCAGCAACATTCACATCTACGGGCAAGTACACACTCTTATCAGAGTCAACTGGACCGGGGGTCCAATCCTCCTGGCAGGCGGTGAATGCGCCGGCAACGAGTGTCGCTAATGCCAAAAACAAAAATTTGATATTTTTCATAATGTAATCTTATTTTCTATTAACAAATAGGAACCACATTAGATCGCATCCTCTGACTCAACACCGTAAGAAGGATCAGGACCCTCGAAGCCCTTAATCGCTGTATTTACTGATGACTCAGACGAAGGAATAGGCATATTCCACCAAGGAAGACGACCGTCGGTCTTGAACAACATACCCGACTGGTAGTTCTGCTCCAATGTATTCACGCCCATATTAAGACGCTTCATATCGAACAATACAATACCCTCGCCCCAGAACTCAACGCTCTTCTGGAAGATGATCTCGTCGATAACGTTCTGAGTAGGAAGGATAAAGTAGTTAGGATCGCGGTTCACCATAAACGTACCGATCAACATACGTGCAGTAGCATCGTCGTAGTGTGCGGTAGCCTCAGCCTCGATCAAGTACATCTCCTCAATACGCATAACGGGGAGCGAAACGGCGTTAGCAGTCATATAGTCAACGCGCTCACCCTGGAAAGGACGGAACTTGAAGTTAGTGTAAGGAGCACGGTAAGCCAACTCCTCCCACTCGTCACGAGACATAGAGGTATAGCTCTTAAACTCGTCGTACGAAGTGTTAGGACCTACGATAAGCTTCTTACGGAAGTCGGTGCTGCGCAAACGATCGTACATACTTGAGGGTACGCCCTGGCAGGCCAAAGGTGCATAACCGTAAGTAGCCTCGGGAGCCATATGCGCTACGAAAGCGAAGAGGTTGTTAAGAACGGTATCGCTCGAAAGGGTTGTTGCCCACATCCAAGCGGGAACCACGGTGTTGAAGCCCGTAGTGATGTTTGTCCACTCGTTCTCAGACATAATGGGAGCGTTCGCAGTGTTGATAGCCTTGCGAGCATACTCAGCAGCGAGACGATAAGCAGCCTCACCCGTAGGAACGTTCTCATAGGTAACATCCTCGAAACCACCGAGCCACAAGTAAGCACGTGCGTACAAGCCGTAAACAGCAGCCAACTCGGGATAGGTAGGAGTTGAGCCATAAACAGTAGCCTTAACCTCGCCATCCTCGTAGGGCTTCAAGCAAGCCTCAGCGTCAGCCAAGTCCGAAAGGATGAAGGTGAAGAGCTCCTCGCGTGTAGCACGGGGGTTGTTCTTAGCAGCCTTCTCATCCGTAGCCTCGGTTACGATAGGCACTGTAAGACCCTGAACCTTAGTCAAGTCACCCTCATATGTGGGGAGCTCGGGAGCCTTAGCGGGAAGTGCATCGTAGTAACGAGCCAAGTCAAGATAGAACAACGCACGGAAGGTCTTAGAGATACCGCGATACTCGCGCATATCCTCCTGGTCACCAGCAGCACCGATAACCTCGTTAGCCTTCTTGATCAAAGGATAGTAGTTATACCACAAGTAGTGAGTGTAACCACCGTTCATACTCATATCGAAACCGTAGTTCGTAGCCTGGAAACGGCAGTAGTAGGGGTTACCACCACGGTCGGGACGTGTACAAGGGAATGCAATCAATGCGTGGTGATCCATCCAAACACCGATTGAGTGGTAACCAAAGTCCGAGTGGTCATAGCTCATAGCGGTGCTTGCTGCCATATATGCAGGGATAGCCTTCATCATATACTCAAGACCAACATCGCTATCTGCGAGCTGCTCCTGAGTGATAGAACCAGCCTTGGGAAGGACCTCCTTAATACAGCCGCTGAACAACACTGACGAACAGAGTACAAGGGCTGCAGTCTTAAATATCTTATTTACTTTCATAGTCTTAATCATATTTTACGTTAGAAGGTCAATGTTACACCACCCGAGATGGTACGGATAGGTGAGTAGTTAACATTGGTTGTACCACCGCTGAAGCTCTGGCGAGGATCCAAACCCTTACGCTGTGACCAGTAGTAAACGTTGTCGCAAGCTACGTAGATACGCAAACCTGAGATCTTGTTGTTCCACCACTTAGCAGGGAATGTATAACCAATATTGATGTTAGAGATGTTGATGTACGAAGCGTCGGTAAGGAAGCGGTCCGATGTTGCTGCTGAGTAAACATCGTCGTACTGGAAACGAGGAATCTGCGAATCCTCATTTACGCCCTTAGTCCAAGCGTTCAACAAGTCAACGTGGTAGTTCCGACCAACTGATGTACCGCTGGGCGATGACATATAGCCGGCATAACCTGAATCGTATGACAAACCACCGATCTGGTAGTCAAATGCGATAGAGAAGTCGAAACCGTAAGCATACAACGTAGTGTTGAAACCACCATAGAGGTCGGGAGTAGCCGAGCCCTTGAGCTTACGTGATGACTGGAGCGAAGCGTACTGATAAGTTGAAGAAACGCCCTCCTCGAACTCACCTGTGCCGTTACCCTCAGCATCGGTCTTCTCATACTTGTAGTACCACTGAGCCTCACCGTTCTCGTTTACGCCACGATACTCAGGCATAAACCAAGTGTACATAGGATAGCCCTCAGCTACGATCTGTGAACCGCTGATGAAGCCGTCCAACACGCCATCGCCGTTGAAGTCCTGATCCTTACGTGACTCGGGCAAGTAGAGCACCTTGTTACGTACGTGAGTCATATTAAGACCGAATGTCCAAGTTACATTGCGAGTGCGGATAAGGTCTGCGCTCAACTCGATCTCGATACCACGGTTAACCATATCACCGATGTTGTCATAGTATGACGAGTAACCCATTGAAGGAGCTACGGGCACTGAGAACAACATATCAGTGGTCTTACGGTTAAAGAAGTCGATGCTACCGCTGAAGCGATCGTTCCACATACCGAACTCAACGCCGATGTTGAAGTTAGTGTTGGTCTCCCAAGTGATGTTGGGGTTACCCTTCTGAGCAAATGCGATAGAGATACCACCAGCACCGTCGTTCGATACGTTGTAGAGGTCGGTGTAACGGTATGAACCGATACCGTCGTTACCCTGAGAACCGATAGATGCCTTAACCTTCAACATGCTGAATACGGGAGCATTAAACCAATTCTCGCGGTTGATGATCCACGCAGCACCTACTGACCAGAAGTTACCCCAACGGTGATCAGGGTGGAAGTTAGTAGAAGCGTCGCGACGGAATGAAGCCGATGCGAAGATACGCTCACCGTAGTTATACTGTGCACGGAAGAAGTAACCCTCGTTGATGTACTCACCACGTGATGATGAAGCCGAGCTCATATCAACCATTGCACCAGCAAGCTCGTTGTTGTCGGTGTCGAAGATGTTAGACTTAGCACCGCCCAAAGAGTATGAACGATATGAATAAGTCTCGTGACCGAGCAACAGGTCGAGGCTGTGCTCCTCGTTAGCACCAAATACAGTGTTGTAGTTCAACAACTGCTGCAAGTTGTGCGAGTAGATACGGCTGTGTGACTTAGATACAACACCACCATTGGTTACGAACTGACCGTAGTAGGGGTTGCTAAGCGATGTAGAACGTGTCTCGTCGATAGATACCGAACCGTTAAGAGTAAGCTTCAAGCCAGGGATGATGATGAAATCAGCAAAACCGTTAACACCGAATGCGTTACCCTCAGAGTTAGACTCGTTCAACCAGATAAGCTGCAAGGGGTTAGCCTGCTGACCGCTGGGGCGCAATACGCCGTTGTCACGACCGTCACCGGTATCGTATACGGGCCAGCCATACTTATCCTTAACGATGTTACCCTCGCCATCACGGATATATACAGGATAGATAGGAGCGGTGTTAGCTACTGCCGAGAATACGTCAGCGGTAGTACCGTCACCCTCGTTAGATGAAGAAGCACCGTTCCAGTTGAAGTTGGTGTAGTTCATATTAGCACCCACCTTCAACCACTTCTTTGCCTGATAGTCAGCGCGAAGACGTGCTGTCCAACGCTGCATATCCGAACCGTCGGTGATACCATTGTTGTTCAAGTAACCGAACGAAGCGAACACGCTTGACTTCTCAGAAGCACCAGCGATGCTGATGTTATACTCCTGACGGAATGAGGGGTCGTACAACTCGTCCATCCAGTCATCGGGAGTGAGGTAATACTCATCACCATAGGTACCACCCTCGTTTGTCACCTTGCGGCCGAGAGTTGCGTTGGGGTTGAGCTTACCGTTGGTACCGATAAGGTTCTGACCTGCGGGCACGGTATAAACGTTGTAACCCAAACCACCGATATTGTTTGATGTCAAGGTGTTAACAGCCTTCTGGTATGAAGTAGAAGAGTCGTTACCCTGATCGAGGTAGTAGTTATACAACGATGTATAGTGCATCTCGTAGTACTGGCCGGGGTCACGTGTGTAATCATAAAGTACGCGCGCGCGAGTATTCACACCCCACTTAGCGTCGAACGATACGCGAGCATCACCAGCCGTAGCACGCTTGGTAGTCACCATAATCACACCGTTAGCACCACGAGCACCATAAAGTGCGTTAGATGCAGCATCCTTCAATACGGTCATCGACTCGATATCGGCCATATTCAGGTTGTTAAGGTCACCCTCATAAGGCACACCGTCGACAACCCAAAGGGGAGCCTGGTTCGCGTTGATAGAACCGAAACCACGGATACGGATTGAAGGCTCCGAACCAAGAGAACCTGAGCTCGAAGATGTCTGAAGACCGGCAACCTTACCAACAAGTGCGCTGGCAGCCGATGAAGACTGAGTCTTCAAAAGGTCCTCTGACTTGATGACCTTAGCCGAACCGGTAAAGGCCTCCTTCTTAGCAGTACCGAACGCCTGAACGATGACCTCCTCGATCTGCTCTGAATCGGCAGCGAGGACAACATCTACCTGCGAACGGCCTGCAACAGCAACAGTCTGAGTCTGCAAACCGAGGTACGAGAATACCAGGTTGGCATCAGATGCAGCCGCAATCTCATAATAACCGGCAACGTCGGTAGTAGTTCCTCGAGAAGTTCCCTCGACTACAACCGCTGCTCCGATGACCGGCATACCGGTATCATCGGTCACTGTACCGGTAACACGCTGACCTTGTGCGAATGCTCCGAAGCATCCCAAGACCAGAGTTGCAACCATTGATAGTACAACTTTTCTAACCATAAGCATTAGTTTTAAATAAATTTGTATAAAGTTATAAAGTTTTTAGTTTAGTATCTTTCTTATTTTCAACAACATCGCGAGGTATCAACTTCCTCATCAGCCTCAAATTTCACCATCACCGTCGCCCAAGCTTTACACTCATTCTCTCCCAATCTTCACACTCGCCATCGTCCGAGCCTCTCTTTCACCATTTTCCAAGCCTCACACTCACAAACACACTCTCTCGCATCATCGGCCTCCGTCTCTTCTCCACTCGGTTCCATCATATTCTCCACTTGGCCTCCATCCTCTTCTCCACTCATTCCATCCTCTTCACCACTTGGCCTCCTCCTCTACCCCGCCAGCGAAACCCTTGCTACGCAACCTGCGATTATGTAGGTCCACACTCTTGGTGTAAAGTTAATGCACAAAGATAGACCAATTAATTTAAATAGCAAAAAATCATTGTTATTTTTTTTCAACAAACTATCTAAAATGAGGGGGCTGGGCACACTCCTTGCATTTCGAATCAAAATGGTTCACACCACACGCCCCCACAAAATAGAGATTTTAATAAACCAAAACGAGGTATAAGAGGCTGAGGCAGGGAGCATTGTACATATTTATGCGATATGTCAATATTTTCGACTAAGAGTGTTTTGTTACATCTTAGAAAAGTATTCCCCCAAAAGGAGCAAAAACGCTTGCAACTAAAAATTTTTTTATATATTTGCAACCGCAAATCGCGCTCTCGAGAGGCGCGACCAACCTAATCATTAACCTGACACATAAATAGTGTCCCTAAATCATTAGCAAATGAAGCGACTGCTTTTGAGTGTCGCACTGCTTCTTGTCGTGGCAGTGGCATCGGCACAGGTTACATCCTCGTCAATTCGTGGTAGCGTAACCTCTAACGACAACCCTCTCTATGGTGCTACCATCGTGGCACTCCACACCCCATCGGGAACTATGTATGGAACAACCTCCAATACCGAAGGACACTACTCTATCGGAGGTATGCGTGTAGGCGGACCCTACCGAATCGAGATCTCATTCCTCGGCTATAAAACCGTGATGTACAAGGATGTAGAACTACCTCTTGGTGCGACTATGACGTTCGATGCCGAGCTCAAGGAGGCCGATGCACTGATCGACGAGATTGTCATCGAATCGACCTCGTCGGATATGTCCACGCAGAATTTCTCGGCGACGGATATCGACAAGATTCCCACCATCGACCGCTCTATTTACGACCTCACGAAGCTGATGCCCACGGCCGTAAATCCGGCATCGGGAGGCATCATCCTCGGTGGCCAGAGCACGCGCTACAACGCCTTCACCATCGACGGCACATCGTCGGCCGATATCTATGGCCTCGGTACCACGGGAATGACCGGATCGCTCACTCAGGCAAACCCCATACCGTTGGATGCCATCTCGCAGGTACAGATTTCTACCGCTACGGTGGACCTCAGCGAGAGCGGCTTCACAGGCGGTAGCATTAACGCTGTGACACGCTCGGGTGACAACGAGTTCCGCGGCACGGCTTACACCTACTTTAATAACGAGCACTTCTGGGGCACAACACCCGGTCGCGACATCGCCGATCGCAAGCGACTCACCGAGCAGATGACAAACATCGTGGGCGTTACGATTGGTGGTCCCATCATCAAGGATAAGCTCTTCTTCTTCGTTGCGGGCGAGTTCAACCGCAACACGACCCCGTCGACGAACTTCCCCGCGAGCGGCAGTCCGTCGGCTCTGACACTCGAGGAGGCCGAGATTATCTCGGGTAGCTACGAGGCACTCACGGGCTACGACGGCGGCGGCTATGGAGGTCATAACATTCTGTCACTCACCGGATCAGCCGTTGCACGTATCGACTGGAATATCAGCGACAATCACCACTTATCGCTACGATATAATATGCTCCACGCCGATGCCGACGCCTCGTCAAATACGGCGCAGTCGTTCTACTTCGCCGGCTCGGAGTACACGAACATCAACCGCACACACTCGGTGGTTGCGGAGCTCAACTCGTCGTGGCAGAACAAGCAGTGGGACAACCACTTCAGCAACTCACTCCGCGTGGGATATACCCGCCTTCAGGATGGTCGCACGACGGATCGCAGCCTCCCCGCGGTGATTATCAACGGTCTCGGCGAGCGCGGCAACGGCACGGCTACGATTGGCACAAATCCATACTCGGGTTGTAATATGCTATATCAGGATGTCGTCATCATCGCCGATGATCTGACGTATAGCTATGGCAATCACGATATTACCATCGGTACATCGAACGAGATTTACTGTGCCGACAACCTCTATATGGCCAACGCGCGCGGCACCTATACATACGCCTCGATGGACGATTTCCTCGCCGATAAGGCCACGCAGTACGCGTATGGCTACTTTGCCGACGGCAAGCTCAACCCGCCGATGACAACGGGGCAGTTTGCCTTATACGTTCAAGACGAGGTGACGCTCAACCGTAAGCTGCACATCACCTACGGTCTGCGTGCCGATATCCCCGTGATGTTCGACAAGCCCGTGGCAAACGAGGCATTCAATAGTGGTTATTTCGCTAAATTCGGAGTAGCAACGGGACTGGTACCCCGAATGCAGGTGCTGCTCTCTCCGCGTGTTGGTGTCGAGTGGCAGAACGACCGCTTGACACTTCGCGGTAGCGCGGGCATCTATACTGGCCGTGTGCCCTTCGTGTGGCTATCGAACTGCTACCAGAACACAGGCCTTCGCTCGGTGGGTGTGACTGTGACAAACCCTGCCGAGACTCCCGATTTCAGTCTTCATCCCGAGAGTGTCGGCATCAAGAGCAACCCGTCTATCGACCTTGTAGACAACGACTTCCGCTTTCCGCAGGTGTTCCGCTTAGCTGCTGGCGCAAGGATTGACCTCTACCCTCTCATCCTCGGCATTGATGCAGATTACAGCAAGGGACTAAATAATATCTTTGTCGAGAATCTCGTTGCCGAGGATCGTGGCCAGAGGCTATACGTTGGTGGCGAGGGATCGGACGCTTCGGCCACCTATTACAGCTCTACGACCTCGGATTACTCGGCCGTTTACCGCCTTAGCAACACGCAGCGCGGCTACTCGTGGAGCGCGACAGCACGCGTGGAATATAACTTTATGTACGCCCTCTCGGGACTTAAGGCAATGGCCGCCTACACCTTCTCGCAGTCGAAGAGCATAAACGACGGTATCTCGGCGCAGTCATCGTCGAACTGGGGTCGTACCTACGCAGTCGATAGCAACTCGCCCGAGCTTAGCAACTCGGTCTACGAGTACCCCCACAAGATCGTAGCATCGCTCTCGTATTCGCGCCGCTACGGGCTCTTTGGCACAAATGTAATGTTGCTATATAACGGCTACTCGGGCGAGCACTACTCGTTGACATACGCTCGCGGTAAGGTGGATGCCAATGGCGATACATATCGCGGCAACTCATTGATTTACATACCTACCGAGTCAGAGATGTCGTCGATGCTTTGGGCCGACGATACATCGGCCACGGCGTTCAACGACTATATCAAGGGTGATAAATATCTTCAATCGCACCGTGGTGAGTTTGCCGAGCGCAACTCTCACTCGTTGCCCTTCGTCCACCGTCTCGACCTCCACGTAGCGCAGTCGTTCTACTTCTCGAAGACGAGCAGCCGACGTGTCGAGGTGTCGCTCGATGTAATCAACCTCTCGAACCTCATCTCGCGCTCGTGGGGTCTTGTACACCGCACGTCGAACTGGGCACTTTCACCCGTGACAATCACCGAGTTACAGCCAGCGGATGGCGGCTATCGCCCCGTATATAAGTTCAACGGTGCAAGCTATACGATGGACGACATCGCCTCGCGTTGGCATATGCAGCTCGGCGTGAGAGTGGTATTTTAATAAAATATCACATTTTACGCCGCACGGGTGCAACTTTTTCAAGGGCGATTACGTATATAGATAGTATACCCGATATACCGAAGGTGGAGGGGACAATGTTTTGTGTGGTGTCCAGGACGCAATTAACGAAGCGTAGTAGGCGTAGATGGCAGGTTGTGTGCGATCCTGCTGCGCAAACTTAGTGGCTGATGGGATGGATGTCCATAATGACAAACTGAAACATACCTTAGGGATTATGAAGATAGCTATAAAGAACATACTGCTACTTGTGATTATATGCACCACGTTTGCCGCCTGCGAATATGAGGATGGCGACAACACGCCTGCGATTATGTTCAATCCGGGCTGTGCACTAAAGCCCGTATTCCCCTATAACGGCGGCAGCGAGGACTACCTCTTCACTACGTCGTATAGCTGGACAGCTACACCCGCCGACGAGTGGGTAACAATCACGCCCGCATCTGGGACCAAAGAGCAAAATACTTTCACCATCACCGTGGCACCCAACCACTTAGGCGAGGATCGCACAAGTAGCGTGGAGGTAAAGCTATCTAACGGTAAGCGTGCAACCATCCCCATTACGCAGCAGATGCACCCCGTCTTTAATGCTGACGTGGATAAGCTCGTGACGCTGAGTGCGGTGGATGCCCTGTACGAGATTCCAATCCAGACGAATCAGGATTATCGTGTCACCGTCTCGAACGACGCCATCTGGCTCTCGGCACGCGTGACGCGCTCGGTGGAGGATCACGTATTGCGCCTCACCGCTACCGATAACCGCACAACATCGTCGCGTATCGCCACTGTTTATGTTATAAGCGATGATAGCGAACTACTTACGAGCTTCGTCGTGGTACAGTCGGCACAGGGCTCGGCACTCAACGAGGTGGCATACTACACCAAGACAAAACGCAAGGTCGACATCGGCTCGAGCGAGGGCTTCGGCGCACTATTCTTAGCCCACATCTACGACGAGGAGCGCGGCTGTGGCCGTATCATCTTCGACTATTTGGTGCGCGCCATACCGGCACACACCTTCGAGAACTGCCGCGAGATCACGCAGTTCGACCTCCCTGCCACGCTCACAAAGATTGGCGAGGGCGCGTTTAGTGGCTGCACGGGGTGTAGCGAGTTTACCCTACCCTCGCAAATCGAGATTCTCGAGGGCGGCATCTTCAATGGCTGCAAGGGTGTGCTCACAACCGACTGCTATATCCCCAACGAGGGGTGCGCAACGACCGACCCCAACCACTGGCTCTATGGCTCGGAGTTTGCTACGGTCTACATTAACAACAGCATAGGCTCCGGCACATTCTTCGATTACGACATCTTGGAACGTGTGTACCTCAGCCCCGAGGTGGACAACATCCACAACCGCGCATTCGAGGATTGCAATGCCCTCAAGGAGATTCATATCGAGAGCGTAGCCGAGTGGTGCGACATCACCTTCGGCGGTCCGACGGCAAACCCGCTCAATGGCCAGCAGTGTGTGCTTAAGGTTGACGGCGAGACGGTTACCGAGCTACAAAGCGACGGCATCCGCTATATCGGCCAGTACGGATTCTATAACTATGCTCTGCTCAAACGCATAGTACTTAGCGACGACACCACATCGATAGGTGCCTGCGCCTTTGCCGAGTGTGACGTGGAGAGCATCACCATCGGCAAGAGTATCGTCTCGGTAGGTAATATGGCATTCGACGGCTGTCACACCGAGCGTTTTATAATCGATGGCGATATCAAGTCGCAGACAACCACCGGCAGCACCTCGCGCCACTGGTTCTCGGGCCTCGAGGCCGAAAGCGTGATATTCACCGAGAAGTGTAGCGTCGTGGGCGATATGCTGCTCAGCGACCTTCCGATGCGTAGCGTCACACTCGCCTCTACTGTGAAGCATATCAATAACGGGCCGTTCGCCGGTTGTAGTGAACTGTCGGAGATCGATTTGGGAACCGGCCTCATATCAATTGGTGACCACGCCTTCTACGGCTGTACGTCGCTCGAGGAGATCGAGCTTCCCGAGAGTCTGGAAACCATCAGCGACTACACCTTCAAGGATTGCTCGGGTCTGAAGAGCATAACGATCCCCGCGGGCGTCACCCATATCGGCGAATACGCCTTCTCGGGCTGCTCGAACCTCGGTGAGATACGCCTCGAGTCTATGACACCACCCACACTCGGTGGCGACTATATCTTCGATGGCTACGGCGATACGCTAACGATATACGTTCCCGTAGCAGCTGTCGAGATCTACAAGAGTGCCCCACACTGGTATCGCTACTCCAAGCAGATCGTGGGCTACTAACGCCCGTGGCTGATTCTTCGCAAGATAGAGAGCGCGTAACACCACTACAGTTGTTGCGCGCTCTTCGTTTTTAAAAAAATTACAGAATTAGGTTGCGAAATCCGAATTATTTTTTGTACCTTTGTCACGATTTATGCAAACAGCAAAAGCAATATAATACACAATAACTAAAAAGTAATTAAAGCTATGATTTACTCACACGAAGTGCAGCAGATGTGCTGCGTGAAGAAGGGTGCCAACCACGAGTCGGCTCCTATCCCCGAGGAGGGCAAATGGGTACGCGCGAAGGAGATCAAGGATATCTCTGGTCTTACTCACGGTATCGGTTGGTGCGCACCCCAGCAGGGCGCGTGCAAGCTCACGCTCAACGTTAAGGATGGTATCATCGAGGAGGCATTGGTAGAGACTATCGGTTGCTCGGGTATGACCCACTCTGCAGCTATGGCTTCAGAGATTCTTCCCGGCAAGACTATCCTCGAGGCTTTGAACACCGACCTCGTTTGCGACGCAATCAACACCGCTATGCGCGAGTTGTTCAAGCAGATCGTATATGGCCGTACTCAGTCGGCATTCTCGGAGGGTGGCCTCGTTATCGGCGCATCGCTCGAGGACCTCGGCAAGGGTCTCCGCTCGCAGGTAGGTACAATGTTCGGTACTAACGCTAAGGGTACTCGCTACCTCGAGATGGCTGAGGGTTACTGCACACGTATGGCTCTCGACGCTAACGATGAGGTTATCGGCTACGAGTTCGTACACCTCGGCAAGATGATGGACTTCATCAAGAAGGGCATCGAGCCCGCAGAGGCGTTGGAGAAGGCTAAGGGCTCATACGGCCGCTTCAAGGACGCAGTTAAGTATATCGATCCCCGTCACGAGTAACGGAGGCGTTCGAGAGTTTATTAACCATTAAATCAGATTAAATTTATGGCATTATTTGAGAGCTACGAGCGCAGAATCGATAAGATCAACGCTGTGCTTGCACAATATGGTATCAAGTCAGTCGAGGAGGCTAAGGCCATCTGCGACGAGAAGGGCATCGACCCCTATAAGATGTGCGAGGAGACTCAGCCCATCTGCTTCGAGAACGCTAAGTGGGCTTATGTTGTAGGTGCTGCTATCGCCATCAAGAAGGGTTGCACCAACG
>JAGBCY010000033.1 GCA_017937765.1 Alistipes sp. | reverse complement strand
TAGGTTGCATCGTAAAAATAGCTGCAATATCGTGCATGTTTGAGCCTTGAAATTTTAGTGTAGAAAACCGCATCAGTGAGTGCAGAGTGAGTTTGAAAAAGTGCCCTCTGTGCGCGTCTGGCGCAGAAACCGACCATCCCAACGGAATCACGAAAGAACTAAAAAATATAAGGAGTCCCCCAAAGACTCCTATATTATTTTAGTTCTCAGTACAAGCAACTCATCAGCCTCTGCGAATTATTAGGGGATAGGTAGCGTGCTCGCTGAGACTTCCCCAAATCGCCACACACCGTAAACACTGTAAAAAAATCACAATTTCTTGCAGCACGGTGATATATTTTACAACTTCACGTACTCTATACAGCAAACACTAACAAATCAAAACTAAATGCTATGTAATAGAATGTAATTACAGTGCGGCCCAAGGGGTTGGCACTGCTTGGGAAGAGGTGATGATTTTTTATAGTTTAAAACACTTAATTTTCGTGTTATTATGGAACAGATAGTAGGACGATATTGTAAGGATTGTATCGTCTATTCAGATACACTGGAACAGGATGCAAGAGGCATTATATATAGCTTTGTAAACCACAAGATGTTCGAGGGCAGCAAGATTAGAATTATGCCCGACGTACACGCCGGAAAGGATATTGTGGTAGGTTTTACGGCTCCGTTTAGAGATTGTGTAAACCCCGACCATATTGGTGGTGATATAGGTTGTACGGTAAGCACCACGATTACCTCAACACCGGTCAACGAGGAGCACTTTATGGAGCTGGAGCGACAGATTCGCGAGCGCGTGAAGTTTGGAATGACACAACAGCAGCACGCCGTGTTCAAGGAGCAAGAGCTCTATGCACACCTGAAGAAGCGTTTGCAGGAGGCCCGATTGGCTTGGAGCGAATATGTCGAGAACATTGATGTCTCGGAGCGAGGTGTCGAGAAATTGCTCAAGCGAGTTGAGATGGATGCCCGAACCTTTTTCTGCCAGGCAGGAACGGTTGGTAGTGGCAATCACTTCGTCGAGATTGGCCGTACACCAGATGAGAACTACGCTATTACGGTTCACTGCGGAAGTCGTAATTTTGGACAGAAGGTGTGGAAGTATTGGCACACGGTGGCCCATAACCCTACGCTAAATCACCCCTCGGTAGGATATCTTGCCGGTGAGCAGATGAAGGGCTACATTACCGATATGGTTATTGCTCAGGCCTATGCGGAGTTCAACCACATCATCATCCACCGTTTGATTGCCGAGGTATTCACTGGAATCTGTGGAGGTGTGAAGGTGGAGGAGCAGATCGTCACCACACATAACTACATCGACTTCAAGGCTCGTATGATGCGCAAGGGTGCGGTTGCAGCCATCGAGGGACAGAAGTTGGTCATTCCGTTCAATATGCGCGATGGACTGATTATCTGCATAGGAAAGTCAAACCCCGATTGGAACTACTCTGCGCCCCACGGAGCGGGACGTTTGATGTCTCGATCGGCAGCAAAGGAGCTTATCGATATGGAAGAGTATAAGCAGAGTATGCAGCATATCTACTCTACATCGGTGCAGACCGATACCATTGACGAGAGCCCTATGGCGTATAAGGACCCTATGGAGATTCTAAGGGCCATTACCGACACCGTTGATGTGCTCTATTTCGTGAAGCCGGTGATTAATATGAAGAGCCGCAGTGACGAGATTTGCACAGACGAGGAGCAGGATTAGCCCTCCAATGAGTTTGATCTTCTATGAGTACTGTTAAAATATAGGAGTGCGGTTGGCACTCCTATATTTTTATTCACGTCGAGATAGTTCGCTGCGAAATTACGCCTGCCATATATCTCCTTAGGCCGACGTTCATCGCCCCGAGATAGAGGCAACAACCCCTACCCGAACAGCCTCTCTACCACCTCCTCAATGGTGTATGCCTCGTAGCGTTGTTTTGCCTCGGTGTAGCGGGTATTTACATTCACAAACGACTTCCATACGGGCGCAAACTTCGTGACCGACACGCCACAGCTCTCGCCATCGGCCCCAACGTAGGCGCACTTATTACTGCCACTAAGTGGGCTACCGGCGATATAGACCAACGGCAGCGGCTCAGCAGACTCGTCAGTCTCTTCAGGTTCATCCACAACCCAAGAACATTTGTAGCGTCTCCACCACTCGATATATACTCCGAGCGTTGGGTTGTGAAAGCCCGATGTACCGAAATAGGCCAATCCATTTTGGATAGGTACGGGGGCGAGGAACATTCGGCTGTCGGCGAGAATTCTGTCGCTTGCGGCAATCAGGCGATGTAGATTACGACAAAACAACTCCGCTTGCCGTTGCGCCACTTCATCTCGCACCGACTTATTGTTTCGACCTCGCTTCTTGCGACCTACTTGCAGATACTCTCCCGTGGTATCGAGCGCGAGGTTGTCCTCTTTGATGGTTTCGGGCTGTACAGCCTTAGGGAACGCCTCGATGCGTGTCCCGTCAATTAGTTCAATGTAGTGTTCCATAGTTATATAGAATTAAATTTCAGAAAGATTCATAAAATCGGTCATCACGCTTTCGAGCCCTACGTCGACTTCGAGTACGTACCAACCCCGGTCGGTCAAAACCTCGATATGGCTTCGCTTCTTGTAGTTACGCACCTCGCGTACCACTCCGAAATCTATCCACTCGGCACCTCTTTCACAGGGGCGCGCCCGCAATTCCGTGCCGACCACCACTTTTAGTGGCATCTCCGCCTCGGCAATAGTCTTAATTATGTCGCCATTCTCGTCATAGCCTGCGACGCTCACGTAGCGTCCGATGGTGTATCGTTGCTTCATACTGTTTAGATTGATACTCTCTTTAATCTGCTGCAAAGAAAAATCAAACTTGCGCCAAATAATGGCACAGATTTATTTGTATCTTTGCACTATCAATAAAAATTTATGAGCTATGGCCGAAAACCTGTTTAAGCGGTATGTGTGGTTGCTTACCACAATAAGTCGATATGGAGGCTTAACGTATAATGAGATTAGCGACAAATGGCAACGCTCGGCACTTAACGAGACACACGAGCGGCTGCCGAGGCGCACCTTTAACAACCACTTAGCTAAGATTCGCGAGATATTCGGCATAGAGATTCGGAGCACGAGTGGTTTCCAATATCGTATCGTTGAGTCGAGCGATATTGATATGAGTAACTTGGAGGAGTCGATGCTCGCACATCTGCAAATTAGCAACGCGCTCTTTTCTAACCCCGCGTTGGCCAATCGCATCTGGCTCGATGGCTATCTCGCGTTTCGTTACTTCACGCCGCTGATTGAGGCTATGGGGCTGGACCGAGTTGTCGAGATACACTATCGCCGCCGAAAAGTCAAAAGATCGACGTATCTTAAGATCGAGCCATACTATATCAAGCAGTTCGAGAGCGGGTGGTTTGTCGTAGGGCGCGAGATTTCTACGGGTGCGATATGCGCCTACGCCTTTGCAGATATTGTTGCTGTGCGCGAGAGCGAGGCGGGCGAGGAGTTTGAGGCTCCGGATAACGAGTGGCTGCGGGAGTTTATGCGTGCGCCACGCTTTGGAGAAGCCCAACCTAATAACAACGCTCAATATTTAGGGTGTCACGACCTGCACAATAGTCGCATCCGTCGCAGTCGTTGGGGCTCGTACGTACCCGAGAGCTATGCGGAGCCAGAGGAGTAATATGGCATTTTGCGGTATAAATTGCCATATTATACATTGCACAACAGAAATTAATTGATTAATTTTGTAGGAGAAACGAAATAATAAAACTATATAACCTATGACACGAGATGAGATAAAGGAGATGCTGCTGACACGAGATGAGATAAAGGAGATGCTGCTGGCGAGCCACAACATTATTCTGCACGGTGCCCCGGGTACAGGAAAGACTTATTTGGCGAAGGAGATTGCAACGTCGCTGTGTGGGGTATCCGACATTAAGGAGCTTGAAAAAAACGGACGTTTCAAGATGGTGCAGTTTCACCCGTCGTATGACTATACCGATTTTGTTGAGGGCTTGCGACCAGAGGACGATGGTAAAGGTAATATTGTTTTCAAGCGCAAAGATGGTGCGTTTAAGCAGTTTTGCAAGAGTGCTATTAAAGCACCGCTTATTTCAAAACAACGACAAACAAATGTGTCTTTTGATGACGTATATAGCACTTTATTGACACTAATTAGTAATGGGGATATTAAACAATACGAGACTCCACGTTGTGGTTACCTTGATATCGAGATAACCAAAGATAACCGAATTAAGTTGTCTACACAAAACGGTCAACCTAAATATACAATAAAAGAATATCTCGAGTATTGCTTTAGATACTATATTCAGAACGAAAATGAAACGGTATCTGATACGCAGATAGATTCTTTGGTCCAGGAATATACGGCTAAGTATAAATCGAAACCTACTAAAGGCGTGGACAAAACTCAGTACAAATGGGTTATAAATAAACTTTTGGAAATTGCTCATAACGCTAATAGCCAATCAAGTACAAGCTCTGATAAGCAACCTTTTCTCTTCCTTATCGACGAGATCAATCGTGGCGACTTGTCGAAGATTTTTGGTGAGCTGTTCTATGCTATTGATCCCGGATATCGTGGCGTAGAGGGCAAGATTGACACTCAATACCAAAACCTTATACCAAAGGATGGGGATAATGATTTCAAACCCGACCAAGCAGACCCGTTCCGCGACGGCTTCTATATCCCCGAGAATGTCTATATCATCGGCACGATGAACGATATCGACCGCAGCGTCGAGTCGATGGATTTTGCTATGCGCCGCCGTTTCCAATTTATTGAGGTTACCGCGGAGATGAGTGCCCGAAATATGGAGATTCCCGAGGATATAAAGAGGCGTATGGAGAATCTGAATAGATCCATTGTTGAGGATATGAAGCTCTCGACGTCGTTCCAAATAGGTGCATCATACTTCCTGAAATTGAAGGATGGCAAGGAGAGTGCAGATGAGCTGTGGAGATATCGTTTAGAGGGTCTTTTGCGCGAGTACCTGCGAGGTGAGGAGGACATTGATGTTAAGATCGAGCGTCTCAAGGAGGCCTACAATAAGCCCGCTGACAATAATACAGCCCACGAGACGAACAACGTAATCTAATAACGCGTCTGATGATAGTAGATAATAGGTCGCGACGGCGCGAGGAGTTGCAAAAAGTCCGATACTCTGCCGAGCAGTGGGAGTTGCTACGCAATAGCATATCCCATCGCTCGGTTGGGGAGTTATGCAAAAAACATCCAAACCTGCTTATTTTTCCTCACTGTTTAGGCGATAAGCGCGAGCAGTTCAGCAAGTCTACTATTTGCTCCATTATCGACGACACCATATCCACTGGCAATCTGATGGGATTTATCGGTGTACAAGATGACGCAACCCGTGCCGAGCTCTCCATTCGTTCGCGCTTCCATTGCGACAACGATCAAGACTACTTCCTGCACTATATGTTGCAGCGGGTGTTTCACTTCAACATCCTCAATATGCCACACAGTGGTGGCGACAACGAGGCTCTCGACTTCTTGCTCTACCTCTTCCCTCACCACCTCAAGCAGGCTATGCGTCAGGGAGTGTTCAAGCAGTATCGCAAGCGAGAGTATAATGATGCAAATATCAGGGGCGCAATAGATGTAGCTCGCCATCTACGCTACAACACCCCCTTTAACGGGAAGATAGCGTATCGCACGACCGAGTACTGTTTAGATAACCCCGTGACCCAACTCATACGCCACACGATTGAGTATATACGCACAAGCCCAATGGCGGGAAATATATTGCGCTCGGATAGAGATATGCAGGATGCCGTACGCACGATCTACGACATCACGCCAACATATAATGCCAATGACCGTCAGCGCATAATAAATCAGAATCTGCGCCCCGCGAAGCATCCGTTTTATACACAATACACGATGTTACAGAGGCTCTGTCTTGCGATCCTACGCCATAAGAAGATGAGCTACTCATCCTCGGATAATAGGGTCTATGGCATACTCTTCGATGGGGCGTGGCTATGGGAGGAGTACCTCGCAACGATCTTGTGCGAGAGGGGCTTTACGCACGGCGTGAAGGGCGAGGGTAACGGCATCAAGTTTTTAGAAGATGGCAGCGGCGCACATCAGCGTTTCCCCGATTTTTATAGTTTGGAGAATGGGGGCATTGTCCTCGATGCGAAGTACAAGAACATAGATGGCGGAATGGGACAGCGCGAAGACCAATTCCAGCTTATTGCGTATATGCACACACTTGACAGTCAGCGCGACAACGGGATTAAGGGGGCTAAATTAGGAGCACTAATCTACCCCTCAGCCATTAAAGAGATGGGCAACAGCTGGCGATTAAATGGCTGCGGTGGAACATACGCAGTAATTCCCGTACACATCCCATCGGATAGTTGCTGGGATGATTTCCGCGATAGGATGGACGAGCACCGCGATATTAATCTCGACGCCTACATAAAGGAATAAGGCCTCGCGGCTTTATCTCGTCGCGAATTTTTCTACAAGCCCAAAACATACAAGCTCAATCATATCGGCACAAAAAAATCGACCCCGCAGTGGCGGGGTCGACAAAACGTTGTAAACGCGATTAACCTTGATGCGATTAGAACGAGAATACCAAGCGGCCCTGAACGCCGTGGAAGTTCTTGTCGTAAGCGTACTTGTCGCGGTTGAGGTTGTGGTATGAATAGTTAACCATAACCTGAACGAAGCGGTTGATTGCGTAGTTAACACCGAGGGTTACCGAGTGCAACTCACCACCACCAATGCTGGTAGATGCTACGGGGTAGTCGGCCAAGATACCGTTATCGATATACTTATCCTGAGCTACGAAGTAGTATGCACCGTCAACAACATCGTTAAGATCGGTCCAGCTATAACGAGCAACGATCTCGAGCGACTTGCCACCAAGGCCACCCAACAACGCCTCCTTGCGATTGTAGGTATAGGGCTGACCGAATACGAGGAAGCCTGCCTCAACGTATGCACCCTGGAAGTGAGAAGTCTTCAAAGGATTACCTGCCTGCCAAGACTCGAGTGAGCCCCAAGACCAAAGCGTACCCAACTGATTCTTGAAGAGGGTCTCGTCGTCGCGGTCCTTGCCGATAGCCTTGTAGGTGTACTCACCACGAACGAAGAACTTCTTGCCACGGTACAAAGCCTCAACGTTTACGTTGAACACGTCAGAAGCCCAAGGTACGTTAGCGTTTACGAACTGTGCATCGGGATCAACGTAGGTTTCCAACGAAGTTGAGAGGTTGAGGTTTGTCTGCACAACGTTGCTGTTAACGGTACCAGTCTTAAGCTTAGCATAGCGAGCACCCACACCGATGTGCAACGTGTTAGTCTCGGTGTTGATGGGCAAGTACAACCAGCGGCCGCTGATGGTAGCACCCTGGAAGCCAGCGATCTGATCGTTGTAGAGGTTCTCGGCGTAGATACCCTGGTGGAGGAATACGTTCTTGTCTACATACTTGTAGCTCACACCGAGCTGACGGCCGTTCTGCAAGGCGTTAACCATACCGGGACGTGAGATGAAGTGATAGCTACCGATGCTGGTGTTGCGCGACATAGAGGCGGGATCGTTGTAGTAGCCGGCCTTGATAGCGTGCCACTTCCAGTTGCTCTGATCCTTATTCTGGTCCCACGCATACTGCAAGAAGATATTCTTCTGCTTGAACTTACCCTTCGAGAAGTCGAAGTCGGCGAAGAAGTACCAGTTCTGGTAGGTCATAGATGTACGGATACGTGCGTCGGTCAACGCAGCACCCGACTTAAGCGGTGTGAAGTCGCTGTGGTAGTAGGCAACATCTGCCATCATGCGAGCACCGATTGTAAACTTCAGATTCTCGCTCTCGTTATCGAACTTTACCACCGGTTCAGTGTCAAAATCCTGTGCCACTGCGTTTAGGGCGAACAGAGCCATCAAAGGCAGTAAGAAGTATTTTTTCATATTCTTGTAAGTCTTTTAATGTTTGAATGAAGTTTGATTAGTAACCCAGACGCTCCAATACAGCGATAGGATCCTCTACGGTAGTGGGAGCACCCTCAGCACGTGCGCCATTGTCGATCAAGAACTGGATAGTCATCTCCGAACGGTTAGTGAAGGCACCATCCATATAGGGAGCTGCGAACTGACCAGCACCATAGTGATAAACACCGAAGTAGGTATTCATCTGATCGAGCGTATCGAACGAATAGGGGTGGTTGAGCATACCCGAGCGACGGATCATATCGGCCATCCAGGGAGCATTCATCTCGAAGTAGTTGTTAGGAGCACCAGCGATGCAGGGGCCGATGATGTGAGCCTTGAACTCGAGACCCTGGTTGATGTAACCAGCATACTGCGCGGGCGTGATGTTGTCGTGCCACAAGAGGAAGCACATAGGAACCTTACCCTCGAACTTCTCAGCCGTACGGCGCAAGCTCTCGAACGAGAAGGTCTGGAGGATTACCTTACCGTTGGTGTTACCAACGTTAACCTTACCATCCTTATACCAGGGCTCGCCATCGCAAGGCTTGGTGATGATGTTCCAGCCGAGGCGATCCAACTCGTTGTAGACCATCTCCTCGAAGTTGCTGGGGTTCAACCACGACTCCTTGAACTCGATGTAGATACCGGGAACGTTACCTCTCCACTCGGGATCGTCAACATACTCAAACTTATACTTGAGCGATGTGTGAGGATTTGCGGGATCGTACGTACCCTCCTTAGTGAATACGCGCTCGCCATTAGCGTCACGCTTAAGCATCTTACCCTCGGCATAGCGGATCTGGTCCTCGAGAGTCGATACATACTGCTTGTTACGAGTGAAGCCCTCGCGAGCCATCTCCAAGCTCGACTCGTTGAACCAAGTACCAGCGTCGAGCATCAAGAGCTCCTCGTACATATACTGGTTGGTGTAGTAGGGCTGGAACGCTGCACGGTCCTTAGCATACTGAGCCATAGCCTCAGCCTCGGTCATACCGGCATTCTCCATATACCACTGGGGACGTGTGCGGGGAACATCCTCGCCAAATACGTTCTCGATGTTGGTAGTACGGCAGAGGTTGTCATCGTGGTTAGCCAAGATAACACCATCCTTCGAGCACTGAAGGTCAGACTCAAGGTAGTCGGCACCAATCTCACGAGCCCAACGCCAAGCGGCCTCGGTCTCCTCGGGAGCCCAGAACGTAGAGCCACGGTGAGCGGCTACTGCCATAGGGGGCACATAGTCACGAACCTTTGCCATTTCGGGCGAGATCGTGTTGGTCTCAATGCGCGCTGCGTCATTGTTCACATCCGTTACATCCTGGTTTTCGCACGCCACGAGTGTACCGGCCAAAACCGCAAATGCAAAGCCTAATCGAAATAGATTTTTGTGCATAGTTTAATTGTTTAGGTTAAGAAATGATTTATTTGAATGATATTAATTCTTCTGCTCAGCCAAGTACTGCTCGTTCTTGTAGGTGAGGCCCATCAAGACGATTGACAGCAAGCAAGCTGCGATCAACAAGATAAAGGTCCAATCCCAGCCAGCGTGCTCGGCAACATAACCGATGACGATGTTTGCAAGGATAGCCGTACCGAAGAAGTAGCCGAAGAAGCCGGTAAGACCAGCTGCTGTGCCTGCTGCATTCTTTGGTGCGAGGTCGAGAGCCTGAACGCCGATCAACATAACGGGACCATAGATGAAGAAACCGATGGCGATAAGCGACAAGGTGACGATCGTGAAGTTATCCGAGAACTGCCAGTAGAGGAGGATGAACACCGCTACGAGGGCCATAAAGATGATCGTAGGCAGCGCACGACGGCCGTTAAAGACCTTATCGCTCAACCAGCCGCAAACAAGCGTACCGGGGATAGCTGCAAACTCGTATGCGAAGTATGCCCAACCTGCCTGCTTGATATCGAAGCCCTGAGCCTCCTTAAGGAACGTAGGAGCCCAATCCAAGCATCCGTAGCGAACCATATATACGAAGGCATTAGCCACAGCGATATACCACAACAGCTTGTTGTTAAGCACATACTTAAAGAAGATGTCGCGCGTAGAGAGAACCTGCTCGTGCTGCTCCGAATAGTTTTTCGGATAGTCATTACGCCACTTCTCAACCGAGGGCAATGCGCACGACTGAGGCGTGTCGCGAATCAACAAGAAGGCCAAGATAGCCACGAAGATAGCGGCACAAGCGGGGAAGAGATAGGTACCGATAAGGAAGTAGTACTCGGGCTCGTTAGCAAAGAACCACGAACCAAACCAAACAGCACCATAAGCTGCCATAGGACCTACCAAAGCACCACCGACGTTATGTGCGCAGTTCCAGATAGACATCATCGTACCGCGCTCTTTCACCGAGAACCAGTGTGTCATAACACGTCCGCACGGAGGCCATCCCATACCGTTAAACCATCCCACAAGGAAGTTCAGGATAGCCATAACGATAATGGCGAGGTTCTTCTGCTCGGGGCCAAAGACCAGCACGGGAACCATCATAAAGATCATCGTGATCGACGCCAGCACGAGGCCCAAAGGCAAAAAGACGCGGGCGTTGCTACGATCCGACACACTACCCATCAAGAACTTCGAGAGGGCATAAGCAACGGCATTCATCGACAGCACGATACTCAATTCGCTCTTCTCGAAACCGAATTGTGCCAACTCCGGGATGGCCATCGAGAAGTTCTTACGAACAATGTAGAATCCTGCATATCCGATAAAGATACCCAAGAAGACCTGCCAACGCAACTTCTTGTAGTCGGCATCAGCCTCGGGACCCGAACGCTCGGGCTTGTGGGCTGGGGGAGCTAAAAATTTCCACATACGACTAAATTTTAGGTTAATAATTATTAATTAGTTAAAATGTTACTTCACTCCGTTTGCCTCGCGCGTGGCCTCCTCGTCTAACGCGCGGGCGAGTATCGAGATAGGATTCTCCACCGGCACCGATGTCGACATCTCGATCTGCCACTTACACGTCTCGCAGTCGGTCGACACCACGTCGGGGTTAAGCTCCTTGATACGCTGGAACAGCTTTTCGCCGATGGCCTGCGAGAAGTTATAGTTCTCGCGCTTGAAGCCGTAGGTACCGGCGATACCGCAGCACTGCGACTCCAGCGGCAGCCACTCGATGCCTGGGATCATACGTAGCAGCGAGGTCGAGTATATCGACCAGCCCATACGCTCGATATGGCACGCCGTGTGGTAGGCAACGCGCAGACGGAAATCCTTACGGAAGACGAGCTTCGCCTTTCGCTCCTCGATCAGGCGATAGATAAATCGCGTAGCCAAGGATATCTGGCTGCGAACGTCGTCGTTCTCAAGGCCGAGAAGGTGGGGATACTCATCGCGGATGGTAAACGTACAGGTCGACGACGTTGCCACCACCTCGCGACCCTCGGCCACGGCCTGGCGTATCGCAGAGAGGTTGCGCTTAGCATCGCGACGTGCCGCCTCGACCAAGCCATTCGATATCTTCGCAACGCCGCAGCAACGCTCCTTCTCCAATAGCTGCACACCATAACCCAACGCATTAAGCACCTTAACTAAGTCCTTACCCAACTGCGGGTTGTTGTAGTTGGCATAGCAGCCGTGGAAGTATGACACCTGCTTGGGGTACTCGGCCTGCTTTGCCGCCGCCTCCTTACGATACCACGTCTCGAACCTCTGCGACGCATACGACGGGAAGGTGCGATGGTGGTCGATTGCAAGGACTGCATCCATCACGTGCTTGACGGGCTTGAGCCTCAACGTGGCGTTTACAATGGGTGCCATCGTGGTTGCCACCGTACCCATAAAATCGGTATTGGCAAGGATCACGTCGCGCAACTTTGGCGAGTGTTTGCTATACTTTATACGAGCAGCCTGGATGATATCGCCGATGCGCACGTTCGAGGGGCACGCCACCTCGCAACGCTTGCAGTTGAGGCAATACTTCAGGGCCTCGTCGTAGAACAACGGCTTCTTCAGACGATAACGCTCGCCATCGGGACCTGCCTGCTTGGGGCCCGGGTAGTCGGGATTCACGGCCGTCATCGGGCAGTAAACGGTACATATCGTACACTTGATACACTGCTCGAAGCCATTGGGACTTATATTGTTATGCTTGTTCATCGCGCTGGGAATTAACGGTTTAGAATCAAGTCGGCAACATAGAGAGCCGTCGTGGTAGCCACACCACCACCCGTGCCCTCCTCGATGGCACGCTGGCCAGCCAAGATCGAACCAACGGCATAGAGATTCTCAATCGGACGACCCTCAATCATCGGGCGGAACCTATCGTCGCTACGAAGACCGTACGACATATAGGGCTGGCGGGCATACAGATCCTTAGCGTACCACTGCGTGCGTTGCTCGTCGGCCTCGACATCGAGACCGAAGATCGGCTCCACGATGCGGTTAGTCTCGGCAACAAGGCCGTGGCTAAAGAAGCTACCCGTGGCGATAATAAAGTTATCGGCCCTAAACTCCACATCCTCGTGGTTGTTACTCCTCACGCTCACAAGGCGTCCATCCTCGAAGTTGCCGCGAACAACATTATCGCCGATGAGATAGGCACCTCCCAACTGCTGGAAGTAGCTCGACAACGTGAGCTGCGTACGCACACCCGGCACCGACGCGGGCATCGTGGGCAAGAAGCAGATGGGAACGCTCACCTGCTCGCGCAGCTCGAACATAGCTTTATCACTCTTAAGGCCCACAACCGCAGGCATCAAGATGGCCTCGGCATCACCCACACGTTCGTTCAACGCCTCGGCCAGTGCACGCAGGACATCACCCTCAAGAATGCGGGCGATGTTTGTCGCACGCATCTCTGTTGTGCTCTTACGCAGATGCTCCAGCTGCGGGAGCGATATGGTCGCGACGCTACTCTCCACGCCGAGACGCGCAAGACCCGCCGAGACGAACGATGGGAAGAAGTCGAGATAGCCCTCGAGGTTGGCCACAAGCACCCTGCGCCACGGTAGCGCATCGGCACTCTCGAGCGGCGTATAGTCGGCAAGCGACAGCCACGCGGGCTTGACCATACCTATGGGTGTAAATCGGTAGTGGTTACGCGCCGTCGAGCCCGTGGTCTGGATGCCAGCCTCACGGAGAAGCTCCTGTGTCTGCTCGGCATAGTGAGCCACACGCTCAACGCCCAATTTCTGGTAGGGGTGCTCCGCGGGGAGAGTAGCGATACCCTCCAACGGATGCTCCGCTCCGCCATAGAGTTCAAACGAGCCCGACGAGAAGTGCAACGCACTCTGTCCTGCTGAGATTATAGCCACCTGCTGACCGGCACGCGCCAAAGCAATGCCGCTCATAAGACCGCTCAATCCTCCTCCTATTATGACTGTATCGTAACGCATCTTACTGATTTATTACCGGTTTACCTTCACTCTCCTTTACCTGATCCAAGCCGCAGACTCCGTTGTACAACCACGACGTGAACTGAATCTCGGCGAGGGTTTCGCCCCAAGCGATAGGATACATACCCTTCCATCGCTCATTGAGGAATCCCCTCAAATCCTGCAACGTGCGCTCCGAACAGCGGTTTGCCTTATCCAAGAGTCCCGCTGCACGGCAGGCACAAAGCTCACCCTGACAGGTGCCCATACCGATACGCGTGCGACGGCGCAGGTTGATGAGGTTCTGCACGTATAAGTTCTCAATGGCGTAGTTTACCTCGCCCACGGATACCTGCTCGCACTCGCACACGAGCGCGTCGTCCTGAGCATTCTGCGACGGGATATAACGGCTCATCGTACCGTGGCGACCCTCGGCAGCCTTCTGCTCGGTCGAGAGCTCGATGATGTGAGCCTTACGCTTACGGCCCTCGCTATCCTTCGGCTGGTCCGAGCCGGGGAGCGGCAACTCTGCCGTGCGGCAGCCAACCGTAACGCCCAACTTACGACAAGCGAGGTCCGTAGCCCACTCGGCCATCAGACGATAGGTCATTAGCTTACCACCCGTGATGGTGATAAAGCCCTTCAAGCCGTCGCGCACCTCGTGGTCCAAGCACACGATGCCGCGGCTGATGCTTCGCCCCGAAGGATCGTCATCCGAAGCCACGAGCGGACGCACGCCGGAATAGGCGCGCAGGATACGAACCTGACCGAGGATCGGCGCGAGCTTCTCGCCCTCACGCATCAATATATCTACCTCCTCGGGCGTCACCTCCATATGGTCCACCTCGTCGAAGGGTATGCGTGTAGATGTGGTACCGATGAGCGAAATGGTATCGCCCGGCACCAAAATATCGGCATCCGCCGGCTTACGACAGCGGTTTATTACCATATTATTTACGCGATGGCCGAAGATGATGAGCGAGCCCTTCGACGGGAACATATTGATTCTTACGCCCGCGAGCTCGGCAATGCGATAGCCCCAGATGCCCGCAGCGTTGATTACCAACGAGCCATACACGGTCATCTGCTCGCCCGTACGAGCGTGGCGCAGGTGTACACCTTCGATACTATCGCCCGTGCGCACGAAGCCCACAACCTCGTGGTATGTCAATATATCCGCACCGTGCAGACGCGCATCCGTGATGTTTGCCGTCGTCAGACGGAACGGATCCACCGCACCATCGGGAACACGCACCGCACCAATCAAATCGGGATTTACCGTAGGCTCCAACAGACGAGCCTCCTTAGGATCAATAATCGCCGCATCAATGCCAGCCCTACCACACGCCTCAACGAACAACTTTTGATACTCCAAATCATCCTCCGGGAGGGTAATAAAAAGGCCGCTCGTCTCCTCCACACAGTGGCTGGCGATGCGGCGTAATATCATATTTTCGCGGATGCACTCCGATGCCGACTCCTGATCGGTAACAGCATAACGAGCACCGCTGTGCAGCAGACCGTGATTTCGGCCAGTGGCTCCGGCCGTAAAGTCTAATCGCTCGACCAAAATTGTCTTAAGACCGCGCATAGCGCAATCGCGCGCCGTACCCGCACCCGTGGCTCCTCCGCCAATAACGATCACGTCGTAGTGTTTGTTTTCGATCCTATCCACAATACTACTTTTTACTGTTACCAAATGAAACAATCAACAGAAAAAAATCGGGTTTATATGTCAATTTTACAAGAACAAATCGCAACCTTTTCTGTTTCGTTTAATAACTAAGTAATGCAAAATTAGTAATCATTTCGAAAACCACCAAATTTTTTTATACTTTTTTGGTCTAAAAAACAAATTATCGAGTTTTTGCGTGGGCGTCGGCACGAAAAGTGTACGATATCAACAATTTATGCCATAATAAGTTTTTTCTGTTTTTTTTCATATTTTTTTGGGCGATCACATAATTTTGCATCCTTGCCGTCGAACGACGGTACTGCGACATCAAACAGCCTCAAGCGATGGAAGTTTAATACTTTTTTGTATATTTGTGGGCGTAAAACAGGATTTTCACCTCAATCACAACAACTATGACTAAAGAAGAACGACACGAGAGGATACTCGAGATGTCACTAAAATATGAATCTATATCGGTAGCGGAGCTGAGCAACCTGCTCAACGTATCGACCGTAACCGTGCGTAAGGACCTCGCCGAGCTGGAGAAGGCAAACAAACTTTATCGCAGCCACGGCAAGGCCATCCTCATCAACCCGTACACGAGTAACCGCTCGGTAAACGAGAAATCGAAACTTGCCGCCGAGGAGAAGATGGCCATCGGCCGTGTGGCAGCGTCGCTGATCGATAAGGATGACTCGATAATCATCGCCTCGGGAACAACGGTCCACGCCTTAGCGCATAACATCAAGCCTATACATAAGCTCACCGTCATCTCCGCCTCGCTTCAGGTGTCGGAGATATTATCGAGCGACGAGGCCATAGATATCATACAGCTTGGCGGCATCCTTCGCCACAGCTCGCTCTCGGTCGTTGGCAAATATGCCGAGGGTCTGCTCCCGACGTTCTGTTGTAGCAAGCTGTTCCTCGGCGTTGACGGCATCGACTTTGAGTTTGGCATCACGACGACCGACATCCGCGAGGCCGAGCTCAACCGCGTGATGATGCACACGGCACAAAAGACCATCGTTCTGGCCGACTCGTCGAAGTTCCACCGCAGGGGTTTCAGCAAGATTTCGAATATTGAAGATGTCGACGTTATCATCACCGACGCTGGCATCACGGACTCTATCCGCCGCCACATCGAGGAGTTAGGCATCGAGCTCCTAATCGCACAATAAATAATATCGCATATGGATAAAGTGTTTTGCTTGTTTGCATCGCTGCTGCTCGCGGTGGGATGCTGTGCTACGACGGACGAGATAGCATCGCCCGATGGTCGTACAAAACTACACTTCGAACTAACCGACGCCGGTGAGCCGGCATACTCGCTCACGTTCGATGGCGAGGAGCTTATCCCGCTATCACGTCTCGGACTCACTACCACCGAGGCAGATTTCACCGAAGGCTTGGAGTTGGTGGGCATTGAGACCTCGTCGTTCGACGAGACGTGGCAGCCCGTCTGGGGTCAGTATGCCGATATCCGCAACCACTACAACGCACTCACCGCCACGCTAATAAATACTGATGGCGAGGAGCTTAAGATCGAGATGCGTCTCTTCGACGATGGCCTCGGCCTGCGCTACGTGCTCGAGGGTGAGGGCTCGGCGGCCATCACCTCGGAGCGCACGGAGTTTAAGATGGGTGGCGACTACTCGGCGCACTGGATTGCAGGCAGCCACGACGATGCCGAGTTCGACTACGAGCATACGCCCCTTAGCCAAATTACACCCGAGACTATGCAGCAGTCGGCTGGGCGCATTACGAACCTCGTAGAGTGTGGCGTGTCGACCCCTATCGCGATGAAGAGCGAGGCTACGGGCAACCACCTCGCCATCCACGAAGCGGCCCTCTGGCACTATCCCGGAATGGCCTTGGCGTGGGATAACGACACTCGCTGCTTCACCTCGTTGCTCGCAGGTAATGAAGAGGTTAAGAGCGAGGTAGAACTCCCCTTCTCGACACCGTGGCGCACCGTCATCGTGGGCGACCGTGCGGGCGTTCTTGTCGAAAGCAACCTTATCCCTAACCTCAACGAGCCTTGCCGTTTGGAGGATACGTCGTGGATCAAGCCGATGAAGTATGTGGGCGTATGGTGGGAGATGCACCTCAAGGTCTCGATCTGGGACCGCGATGGCCAGTATCCGCACTGCGCTACGACCGAGAATGTTAAGCGATATATCGACTTTGCCGCCGAAAATGGCTTTGGTGGCGTGCTGGTCGAGGGCTGGAACGTGGGCTGGGGCCGCGGTGAGCGTTTCGACTACACAAAGCCCTACCCCGATTTCGATATGGAGGAGCTGTGCCGCTACGCCGAGGAGCGTGGCGTAGAAATTATCGGCCACCACGAGACCTATGCCAACGTCACGAACTACGACGAACAGATGACCGATGCCTACGAATACTACGCCCAGCACGGCGTAAACAGCGTTAAGACGGGTTACGTGGGCGTTATCGCGGACCATCAGCACTACGACCGCTGGATGGTCGACCACTATAATCGCACCGTGGTTGAGGGTGCCGAGCATAAGCTCTGCATCGACATCCACGAGCCTATCCACTCGACAGGTATCTCGCGCACCTACCCCAACCTTATGAGTGCCGAGGGTATGCGCGGTCAGGAGTGGCAGGCGTGGAACCAGGGCAACTCGACAGACCACAACCCCACGCTTCCGTTTACGCGTAATGTCGCTGGTCCTATGGACTTTACGCCGGGCATCTTCGACTTGCGCTACCACAACACCGTAAACAAGGCAGCCGCTACGGAGGATGGTCGTGTGAATGCCGACTATAATTATGCCTTCTTCGTGAACTCCACGCTGGCGCATCAGCTTGCGCAGTATGTCGTTTTTTATAGCCCGATACAGATGGTTGCCGATCTCCCGGATAACTACCGCGAGCGACCCGATGCTTTGCAGTTTATCGTCGACGTGCCTGTTGACTGGGCCACAACCCGCTGCTTGGATGCCGAGATTGGCGACTATGTTGTTACGGCACGCAAGGATAAACACTCCGAGGATTGGTACGTGGGCGGCATCACCGACGGTGAGGAGCGTACGGTAGAGGTATCGCTCGACTTCCTCGCGGCCGACCGCGAGTACGAGGCAACGCTCTACCGCGATGGCGACAAGGCGGGCTGGAACACATATCCCACAGACTACGTTATCGAGAAGCAGAGCGTAACCGCGGCCGATACACTCTCGCTCCGAATGGCCGAGGGTGGTGGCTTCGCCTTGCAGCTCAAGGTGCGCGACTAAGCCACTGATGCTAAGGCCGCAACTAAATGTCTGCCTCTGAGGACTTACGACGCCATTCTACGCTCCGTCTGCGGGCAAATCACCATCAATAATTAACTGCAATAGGGAGTGCTGCGGCACTCCTTATTCGTTATCCAGCCCATCAATTTTACGAGATATGTTGCTAACTCCCATCGAAATAACTGGGTTATATTTGGCAGTTTAAATAATATTATTTAACCTTGTAAAGCTATGGCTGTGGCAGGCGACTCCGCGGCCCAAATGGCAATCGAAAAAAAACCAACAAAAAACGTAGAACTCGCGAGGGACTATCATTATGATGTCTCCTAATCGTTATAGGGCATTCAACCATAATGAGGCTCTCGCCTAATTACAAAGTGATGAGTGATAAAGTGAAGAGGACTAATCTATTACGGCGTATATGGGGCATAATTCTCGTATGCGTCCTTACGGTCGCGGGATGCGAAGAGCCCGAACCCGTAGTCATCTATGGCGTACAGCTATCTGCAAACGGCGTTGGCATCGACGCGTATGGCGGCGAGCGTAGGGTGGAGGTAACTCCCTTCCTCTCCGCGGATGATATGTGGAGCGTGGAGCGCACGGGTACCGAGGAGTGGTTTGAGTGTAGTACCGAGGGCAACGCTATCGTCGTGCGTATCGAGCCCAACAGCGAGCCTACGCTGCGCACCGGAGCGTTCAACGTGGTGAGTGCGAAGATGGCATTCGAGCCCATAAGGGTCAGCGTCACGCAGGAGGCGGCCGAGGAGGCAGTGTTGCGTGTTGATGCGCCCGAGACATATATGTTCGACTCCGTGGCTTCGAGCTACACCTTTGGTGTTAGTGCCAACGTGGAGTGGGACATCACCACCTCGGCGGCGTGGATCGCGCTTAGCCGTGAGCCCGAGGCCGAGCGTGCCACGATAGCCGTTGAGGCAAACGATGGCGAGCAGCAGCGCAGTGCAGTGGTTACAATCACGGCGGGCGACAAGGCGGCGACCATCGCCGTGGTGCAGGATACCCACGCCAACAACGCCTACTACCGTCTTGTGGGCAAGTGGGAGATCACCGCGTCAAAGTGGTTCTACTCGCCCAATGGCTCGCTCAACAGCCTCGACTACGCCCCCAACCCCTCGGACTACTACCTCATCTTCGACCTCGAGGCTGCGGAATATGGTAAGACGCTCAAGATGCGCAACTTCCTCTACCCCGACACCGAGCTCGAGGTGCGCTACGACGCAGCGAGCAGTGGCTTTGTGATACCCTTTGGCTGGACCGTGCTGTCGTACGACGTCTTCTTCTACGTGACGCTCGTCAGCACGACGCAGTTCTCTTATGCCTCGCTGGAGGTCGATGTCCTCCCGAACGAGGATGTCACCCTCCTTACGCCCGACCTGCCTACGGTCGACGGGTTCAACTACGTGGGCTTTGGCCTCTGGACCTACAACGACAATGGCGATAAGGTGGCCGTGGGCTCGAACTATCGCCCCACGATGTTCCCTATGGGTGATGTGCAATTTAAAAAGAGTGAAGTGTTATGAGACATCTGAGATATATACTCTACCTTGTGGCCGTGGCCGCGTTTGCGTCGTGTAGTGAGACGGTTGTGGACAACACCCCTCCCGTGTCGGAGGGTCGCGTGATGCTCGACGTGAGCTCCGAGAGCGGGCTCTTTGCCACGATCGACCAGAAGCCTACCATCGGTTTTAAGAGCCGCGGTGGCGAGCTTGTGCTCGACGTCGTCACCAACGCCCTCGAGTGGGAGTACGACGTGGAGGGCTCGTGGCTCGAGACGTCGCGTGACGACTATTTTATCTACGTCGCGGCCGACGCCAATAGCTCGGCGGAGCGTCGCGAGGCGGTGATCACCATTGTCGCAAGCGATGGCTATCGCGGTGCGGAGTGTCGCATCGCCGTGCAACAGAATGGAGCTGGCGAGCCCGAGGTTACGCTTCTTACTGCGGAGCATAACTTCGAGGCCCACACCAACCTTCAGCATACCATCGGCGTAGAGTCGACGACCGAGGATTGGACCTTCGAGGCTACGTGTAGCTGGCTGCTTATCGAGCCTACGAGCGAGGGTCTGCGCCTCACGGCCGACGATAATAAGACCAACACACAGCGCACGACACGCATCGTTGTTCGTGCCTCGGAGGCCGAGGGTGCCGACTTCGAGACACTCGACGTCACGCAGGATGGCTCGGCATTTATTGTCGTTAGCACACGCAACGTCGCCACGGACGATGATGGCGGTCTGAAGCGCATCGTCGTCGATTCGAACCCCGAACTTGAGTGGAGCATCGACAACCTTTCGGACGCGTGGTTTAGCGTCGAGAAGGGCGAGGGTCGCGTTACTGTGAGCGTCGATTCGAACCTCGGAGGCAACGAGCGTCACGGCTCGTTCAGCATCATCGTGGGCGACGAGAATAACCACGCCGAGGTGAGCATCAACGTGCTCCAGATCGGCCCCGACACCGAGGAGCTGATCTACGAGATCGAGACCACGGAGCCCAACCAGCGCATCACGGCAGCACCGGTGCTCTCGCCAAGTGGTGGCGGAGCCATCAAGGTCGACTGGGGCGATGGCTCGGCTATCGAGGAGTTTGTCGAGGTGCGCGGCAGCCACACCTACGCAACCCCCGGCCTCTACACCATCACCATCACGGGCGAGGCCAAGTCGCTCGAGTTTGGCTCGGATGACGCCATAACCACCGACCTACGCAACATCATCTCGTGGGGCGTGCTCGGTTATAGCTCGGCCACGGATATGTGTCTCGGTTGCTCGCGCCTCGAGTCTATACCCAACGATGTGGCCGGCTCGTTTGCCAACGTAAAATCGTTTGTCGGTGCATTCTCGTGTTGCGAGTCGCTCGAGGAGATCCCTGCGGGCCTATTCCGCCACGCCACGCTCGCCAAGCGTTTCGAGGATTGCTTCTCGCACTCGGCATCCATAAGCGCGATACCTGCCGACCTGTTTAAGAACTGCACCGCGGCCGAGGACCTCTCATACGCCTTCTACGCAACGGGTACGGGCATCGTAAATACCAACTCGACGCTCACCAACTTCGAGGCTGTCAGCGAGCAGGTACGCGCAGGACGCCTTAAGAGCATCCCCGAGGGTCTCTTTGCCAACTGCCCCAACCTCACGCAGATGGACTACATCTTCGGAGCCACGGCCATCGAGTCTATCCCCGCGGATATCTTCTCCGAGGCAAGCGTGGCCACGAAGTTTACGGGTGCCTTCTCGGCGTGTGTATGTCTCGAGAGCATCCCCTACGATCTGATGGCTAACGCCACGGCCGCCACCGATATCAAGTATATGTTTGCCGGCTGCTCGTCTATTGACGAGATCCCCACGGGCGTGTTCCGCAACAACGCCGCAGTCACCAACCTCGAGTATATCTTCTACCGCACTGGCGTCAGCACCCTGAAGGCCGGCATCTTCGAGGGCCTCACCTCGGCAAAGACCATCGGTGCCGTATTCCAGGATTGCAAGAACCTGAGCACCATCGAGGAGGGCGTGTTCGACGGCCTCACAGCCGCCAAGTCGTTCCGCTACTGCTTTGCAGACTGTACCGCTCTGCGCTCGATACCCGAGGGTCTGCTTCGCAATATGACCCTGGCCTACGAGTTTACATATATGTTCCACAACACGGCGTTGGAGTCGGTGCCCGTTGGTCTATTCAACGATGCACGCGACTACTCGTCTGCCGACTTCACCTATATGTTCTCGGAGTGCACCAACCTCAAGACCGTGCCCGCAGGTCTCTTCGACCGCTTTACGAAGGTCACCTCGCCGGGCTACCGCAACCTCTTCGACTCATCGGGCATCGAGACCATCCCCGCAGGGCTCTTTGCCAAGAGCACGAACGTATCGTCGGGCTTCGAGAGCCTCTTCGAAAACTGTCCCAAGCTACATACCATCGAGGGCTCGATATTCCCCGATACATCGGGCGTGAGCTCTATCGCCTATGCCTTCTGCAACTGCCCCGAGCTAAGGAACATCCCCGAGGATCTGTTTGCACCATTCGGCACGGCGAAGCTCAAGTTCACGGCCACGTTTGCCGCCTGCTCGTCGCTCGAGGAGATCCCCGCAGGACTCTTCGCCTCGAACACAAAGGCAAAGCAGTTCTCCGAGACCTTTGCCGACTGCACCTCGCTTAAAACAATCCCCGAGGGGCTGCTGGCTACGTGTGCCGATGTCACCACGGTGAAGGGTATGTTCCACGGCTGTACGTCGCTCGAGGAGATCCCTGCCGACCTCTTCGCCTCGTCGCCAGCCATCACCTCGTTCGAGACAACCTTTGCCGAGTGCTCGTCGCTTAAGTCCATCCCCGCCGAGCTATTCTCGGCCATAGGCACCAAGACGTCGAGCATCACCTTTGCGGAGTGCTTCGCGCTCTGCACGTCGCTCGAGACAATACCCGCAGGGTTGTTCGACACGGTGCGCCGCATAAACTACATCGACGGCTGCTTCGACGGCTGCACGTCACTTACGGGCGAGTCGCCCTATACCATCATCACGTCGGAGGATGGCACCCAGACGAAGGTCCACCTCTACGAGCGCACGAGGGGTGACGACTTCCCCATCGCACCCACCTCATCATCGGCACACGAGGCGTGCTTTGGCGGATGCAGCGGCCTCACCGATTACCAAGATATGCCTTCGTCGTGGAAATAAACAGAATCGTTATGAAGAGAATTTTTATATATATTACGCTGATTATCACTGCGCTTGGCTGTACGTCGGAGCCAGCCAAGATCATATACCCCGAACCCGACTATGCCAATGTCGAGCTATCGTCGAGGAGTGCCGTTGTGGAGCGCACGGGTGGTGTTAAGGAGATATTCGTGTCGTCGAACCGTGAGTCGTGGAGCGCGGAGTGTAACGTCGAGTGGGTAGACCTCAGCATCGAGGCCAACTCGCTGAAGCTCTACGTCGATGCAAACGACACACACGAGAGCCGTATGGCCATCATCGACATCGTTGCGGGTAGCGACCCCGACACCTCGAAGGCTCGCTTCAAGCTCACGCAGCTGGGCGACGAGAGTCTCGACCTCTCGGCCGAAGCCACAGCCAACTGCTATATCTGCCCCACGCAGCGCATCGTGAAGTTCCGCGCCGATATCAAGGGCAACGGAGCGAGGGATGGTCGCTCGCGCTATATGGCGACCTACGACGCCGCAATCACGGGGGCTGCCTATGCCGATGTTGTGTGGGAGGCGACGTTCGATGGTGACAAGACACGAAGCGTGCACATCATCGACTCGACGCCCATTTACTCTGCCGACGATAAGTGCATCTACCTCCGCACGGGCGCGACCGAGGGTAATGCCCTCGTTGCCATCTACAATGGTGGCGGCAAACTGCTCTGGAGCTGGCATCTGTGGGTCACCGACGCCGAGATAGGCCACTCGGAGGCAAACGGTCTGGAGTGGATGGATCGCAACCTCGGCGCACTCACCACCGATATGGACGACATCGCTAACCGCGGAATGCTCTACCAGTGGGGCCGTAAGGAGCCGTTCCTACCCTCGCCCGCAGCCTATGTCGAGATGCCGACGCATAGCTACGACGAGGACTACAACCTCACCGAGACAGAGGAGGAGTACGCCGCTATCCAGGCCGAGATCGAGGTAAATCGCGTGGCGGTGAACATCAATAATTTGCAGACAGGCAATGGCCGCTACGAGTGGCAATATGTGGGCTACCCCGCACCCGTCGCACTCAACGCCCCGGGCAACATAGAGTATGCCCTCGAGCACCCCACGACGTTGCTCGCCTGCCGTACGGATATACCCATCGGCGAGTACCTCTTCGACTGGTATATGCAGCAGGACCTGATGAACACGTCGGGCGTGATGATGCAGTCGGATTCGCAGCTATGGGGCGATGCCGAGCCGGGCACCGAGTATAAGACCATATTCGACCCCTGTCCTGCGGGCTACTGCGTACCTCCGCGCGGGGCATTTGGCGATATACCAGCGGAGTACGCCTGCACCTACCTCAGCCACCAGTGGACCAAGGAGGCCTACGGCTGGCGTTGGACGGGAGGCAATGGCGACTTCTTCCCTGCGACGGGCAACTACGATGTCTCGGGCCTCATTGGCGAGACATCGGAGAAGATGCTCTACTGGACGGCCGAGAGCTTCGGCAATGGGGCATCGGGCTTTGGTAAAGCCGCAACCCTTTTCGTGGCGTTCAACGACATCTACTACGGCATCTATCCGCTGCTGGATGAGACGGTTGCGGGATCGTGGTATTCCTACGGCGCACGTGCCTACGGAGCCTCGGTACGCTGCGTGAGAGAGCAGAAATAATCTAAATTAAATAAATAAAACAAAGTTATGAAGAGAGTACAAACAACTAATTATCAGGCTCCAAGCGCAGAGGTTTTGGAGCTCGAGGTAGAGCGTGGCTTTAGCGCGAGCTATGGCGACGCAGGCGATGCAGGTCAGGATTCTGGCTATAACGATTACGATGGTGACCTCTAAAATTGATGAAGCTATGAAGAAGTTTTTTCAACTTTTGATGGTCGTTGCTGGAGCAGCAATTGGACTTTCGGCCTGCCAGAATGAGTTTGACGAGCCCAACAGAAATCCCATTCAGAATGAGGTGGTCGTAACCTTCGTTGCCGAGGCCGAGGCGACACGTACCGCTGTCGACACAACGGGCGACAAGCCTGTGTTTAGCTGGAGCGCGAACGAGACATTCGCCGTGCTCGAAGCAACCGATGCTCTTGCCGTAGCATCGAACGTCACGTACGAGAACGTGGATGGCAAGGCCCATATTAGCGCAGCCTTCCCTGCTAACGATGACAAGGCATCGTATCAGTATGTAACCGTTTATCCCGCAAGTGGTTATGTAGCGGCCGAGAGTATTAGTTCAGCTACTCTCGCACTGCCCGCAAGCCAGACTATGGCCGAGACGTCGTACGACCCCAACGCCGACCTTATGGTGTCGAAGGTTGTGGTTACGGATGCTCAGCCCACGACCGCACAGATGGTGCAGTTCACGCGTGTGGCTGCCGTTGTTAAGATGACGCTCAAGAACTTCGGCGTGGAGCTTGGCGACGAGGTTGAGAAGGTGGTGTTCACGGCCGAGGGCAAGAGCCTTGCGGGCAGCATCACTACCGACCCCAACGCACCCCACGAGTTCGCTGTAAATGAGGGTGTTAGCAGCGTAAGCGTTGCCACCACATCGACAAGCGACGTCTACTTCACGGTGCTTCCTACCACTTTGGAAACTGGCGATAGCTACACGATTACCGTCATCACCAACAAGAAGATCTACCTGAAGCAGGGCACTATCCCCGAGGATAAGTCGCTCACGTTTGAGGCCGGTATGGTTAACCGCTTTGGTGTGAATATGATGGGCGTTGCTGCCAGCGAGAAGTGGACTCTCGTTAAGGATGCCTCAACGTTGAAGGAGGGCGATATCGTGACTATCGCGGCGAAGAACCATAACTACGTAATCGGTAAGCAGGGCACTAACTATCCTATTGCTTCTCAAACGGAGGTTGTCAAGTTTGGTGATTATCTATACCACCCAATTGCTACTGCAGAGACATCGGTAGATAATAGAATGCAGTGCTATACCCTTATGCAGCGAGATGCTAATCGTGTGGCATTTGATTTCTATAATGGTGTTGATTATGAGGGTGATACCAGCGCAGGTTTTGTATATGCTACTGGCTCGAATTATTCGCCTAAGCTTCAGGCTTTCTGCGATGTTAACACACTCTTCGATGTAACCATCAAAGATGGTGCTGCAACGCTCTGTGCTTCGGAGATTGAGAAGACGTATAAGTGGTGGAGATATTATCATAGTACTTCGGCCGGCTCTCGAAGATTTGACTGCACAACATCTGAGCCTACAGGCAACAATCAGGTTTGTATCTACAAGCTCGAGGGAGCTGTTGGTACTATCCCTGTTATTAATGCCAACATCACTGTCCCCGAGGCTGATGAGACGGTTGTAATCGCTGAGGAGGGTGCTACGGAGCCTACGGCTATCAGCACAGAGCAGGTGACCTTCAACTACGTTGGCGCGTGGACAATTGCAGCTGAGGCTGAGGCCGAGTGGTTGAGCGTGGCTTACGATGCTGAGAACAACTACCTCACCTACACTGCCGAGCCCAACACGGGAGCTAAGCGCGAGACAACTGTTACCATCACCGCAACGATGGAGGGCAAGGAGTCGCTCACGTGGTCGTTTAACATTACACAAAAGGGGGCACCCCAGGAGATTACTATCGCTGAGTTCATTAAGTTGGCTAAGGATGAGAACTCTAGCTACAAGCTTACTGGTAGAATTACAGAGATGACAACGTCGAACAGTGGTACATTCAAGCTCACCGACGGCAACAACAACATTGCAACCATAACATACCTCTACACCGATGGCGGCAAAAAGGTGTCGGGCAATACAGATATTGACGTTAAGGTTGGCGATGTGATGACCGTAACGACCGTGCCTGTTGGATCAGGTAAGGGAGGTAATAGCTCACACTACTCTACCTATAAGGGTCACTATGGCCTTACAACAGAGTTGGGTCTTGCCGCTGACTACACTGGTGGTAGCGTTGAGATTAAAGTTTCGACATACAACAATGGCAACATCGCTGTTCCCGAGGCTGTTGAGGCTACTATGGCCGAGAACGACTACGCAGAGTTCTCATTTGCTGATAATACCGCAACCATCAATTTCACATCGGAGAATACTACATCGTATGTCCGTGAGGCCGCTGTAACATTCACCTATGGTTTGACCTCTGCTACAATTATCGCTCAGCAGGGCATTAATCCTGCGAATAAACTCGGATACGAGCTTGTTACAGATGCTTCGACACTCACCGTAGACGACGAGGTGATTATTGTTGCAGTTGGTAGCGATAAGGCACTCGGCTGCCTTGCAAGCTCTGCTTCAGCCACAGGTGTCTCAACCATCCCTGCCGTTGATATCGAAAAGTCTGGCAACGTCATCTACGATGCTGAGGAGAAGGGCGTAATGCTTCTTACTATCAAGGCTGGTTTGAACGACGGAGAGTTCGCGTTCCAATTTACGCACAAGGGCACAGACTACTATCTCAACGCTCCGTCATCGGGACTTAAGGGTCGTGCAGCAAGTAGTGGTGCTAACAACACGACATCGTATGCTATAACCATTGATGCAGCTACGGGTGTCGCAACAGTTCAGAGTTCTTACCCACGAATCATCAAGTTTAACAGTAAGACGGGCACCAACTTTTCGGCCTTCAAGCTCGATGCTGAGGGCACTACATTGGATGCTAATAATATTGCTATCTACAAAAAGCAGAAATAGTTAGCCGCTAACTAATTTTTGAATAATAAGTTATGAACCCTATAAAAACCTATATTACGAGGGCTATGGTTGCAATTGCGGCCATAGCCATTGTCGTAGGTTGTGGCGGCGATGACAACAACGACAAGAAGCCCTCGGCTCAAGAGCTTAGGCTGAATGTCGAAGTCAGCGACATTACCACGATAACAGCAAAAATTAAGGTTACACACGAGGATGACACGGCAAAGACGTGGCTCGGCTTTGTTACTGAGAACATCTCCTCGGCGTCACTCCAGCAGCTTGTCACGGAGCATATCGCCGCGGGCATCGACCCCTCGGAGCTACACCAAACGCGCCAGTATGTCACCATCCTCGAGGATCTCAAGCCCGACACGTCGTACAAGTATGTCGCCGTGGGCTGCACTGCCGAGGGCAAGACATACGGTGATATTGTGGCCGTGGAGTTTAAGACGCTCAAGGCCTCGGGTGGCGAGACCGACGAGTACAACGGTATGCGCGAGAACGAGGCGTGGAGGGTGATGTACGTCGGCAAGGACAAGATCGACGGCGAGATCTTCAAACACGTCGTGCGCGTCATCAGCACCGACAACAACAGCTATGCCATCACGCTCGTCTACGCCGAGCACTACGACCCCTACCAGATGCGCGACTTGGCCGATGCTATGGCCATCGACCTCAAGGAGTACCTAAAGGAGTACAACCGCGAGAATGGCACGTCGTTCAAGTTTGCCGATATGCTCTACACGGGCAACGGTGCCGACCCCTTCGATCTCGAGCCGGGGCTCTATCGCGCTTTGGCTGTGGGCTTTACGCCCTCGGGCGAGGTGAGCGGTCTGTTTGCCGTGAGCGACGAATTCGAAGTCGAGGAGCAGATGGCATCACCCGCCTACAAGGCTTGGTTAGGCAAGTGGAGCATCGAGGGCCAGAATGGCGTAGTCAGCGACGTGGAGATCACGAAGTGCTATGCCAACACGTCGTTCTATATGACTGGCTGGGAGGGCTTCGACGACCTCGCCATCGAGGTGGAGTACGACGCCGAGCTCGACGCTATGTTCTTCTACTCGCAGCTCGTTGCCGAGGACTACGACTTGGGCGCGGACTACGGCACGGCGGATATCTACCTCTTCGCGGGCGACGAGGATGGCTACTTCTACGACAATAAGGATGGCGACTACTATATCGCCATTGCGGGCATCCTCGACGACGGCAAGCGTGCCATTGTGCGCTATGGCGTCAATGTGCCGAGCTATCCGAAGTTCACACAGATGTTCTTTATGGCCGACATCGACGGCAAGTTCTATGCCTTGACCCCGGAGGATGCCATACCCTCGTTCATCGCCTCGATGTTGTAGGGGGGGGTGATGCAGGAGCCTCGTTGTTCGGGAGGGGGTGATGCAGGAGCCTCGTCGTTAGGAAGGGGGTGATGGCGCAGGTGCCTCGTTGTTCGGGAGGGGCTTGATGGCGCAGGAGCCTCGTTTAAGGATGTGGGTTTAGCAGGCCGACACCGCGCCATTAATATTCAAGATATTCAGATATTTATGCTCTACGCAAGAGAGAGGAGTGCCACGACACTCCTCTCTTTTTTGTCTCGAGCCGCGGGGTATATCCTCGGCGCGAGCCGACTGACGGGATAGAATTCTATCATAAAACCATCCCGAGGCATAAGATAAAATTATCGCGCGCGGGGTACAACCAAACGAATAATTATATATCTTTGCTATGCTTTTTTGCTCGAAAGGCCGCCATTGGTTACCGAAACATTAAACACATTTTCTATGATAAGATTTAATACCCTATTGCCTCTTGTGCTTCTGGTGCTCGGAGTGAGCAGCTGCCAGAAGGCCGACATCGACGTCGTCGAGCACGAGCCGATGACCGTGTCGCTAAATCTTGCTGGTGACTTCAGTGTCGACGTTACGCAGGACCCCTTGACGCGTGCCGCCTCGACCGACGATGCCTATGCCTTGAATGTCTACTACGACATGGAGGGCGACGGCTCGGTGAACGACATCTACGCCTATGGACTCTTTGACAATGTGGCGGATATGACCATCACGCTGTTGTCGAACCATAAGTACGACATCTACTGCTCCCTGATCAAGGATGCCAAGAATACCATCTACTACGGTCAGGCATTCAACAACACCTACTCGGGCTACGCCTACCCGTTCCAGACCAATGCGTCGAACTCTACGCTCGTGGGCAACGCCTTTATTATCGGCACATCGACCTACTTCACGGGCTTGGGCAAGAGCGATACACACTTAGCCTCGATAACATCGCCCTCAACGTCGAACTACACGACCTACCCTCAGGTAAACCGTTTCTACGGCATCACTAGGGGTTATGTGCCTGTTCCTAACGGCACCATCGACATCTACCTTAAGCGCGTGGTATTTGGTGCTAAGTTCGTTGTCTCGGGCGTTCAGCAGGGAAGCCTACAATTGACAGCGGGCGATTTTTACTCGGCAACATATGAAGGGGACCACGCAGGCACCGAGCGCATCTACACCTTCCCCGATGTTGCGGGCGTGTACTCCAACGATCTGCCGCTGGTTGCCACAGTATCTCTTGCGTACGATAGCGATCGCGGCGTGCTTTGGGACCTATCGAAGAGTATGCAGGTTCAGTTCAAGCGTAACGTGATGACCACGGTTAACATTGAGCTTAGCCCCGACCTCGCCGGCGCATCACTTTCGATTGTCGAGGAGGAGCTTAACGAGGAGAATATCATCGACTTGGGTCTGAATACCGATGGCCTTATTGATATTGTTGTGAAACCTGAAAATTAATTGTTATGAAGAGGATATTTGTAATCATATCGCTATTGGCACTCGTTGTTGCGTGCCAGAAGGAGGAGCTGCCAACCGTTGAGGTGCGCGATTGTCTGGTGACCATCAACACCGTTGGCGAGATCAGTGTAACGGAGGAGGAGCTTTCGCGTAGCTCGGCGTCGTTCAACGACCTCTACGCCGTACAGGTCTATAAGGATGGTAGCGCGTTTGCAGCGGGTATTTTTGACGATGTGTCGAAGATGCAGCTTAACCTAAAGACCGGTTCGTCGTATGATGTTCGCGTCTGTATGATCAGGGATGCCAAGACATATCTGAGCAACCATTTCTCGTTAACCAATAATGGACTTAGTACTTATTCACCACAAGTAGGTCCATTCGAAACTAACACCGGTGGCTATATTCCAACCAATGAATTTTACTATAATTCCAATGGTATCCTTTATTACTATAACTCTGTAGATGCGACATCGAAAACTTGGGAAAAAACATACTTCGGGTTTGGAAATATTCGCGAGGGAGAGTTACTGAATACAAAATACCCCACCTGCACCGATTGGTTCTACGGCGAGGTAAACAAGTACACACCCAATGGCGAGGTGGCAACAATGGACATCGAGCTTAAGCGCGTGGGCTTCAGACTGAAGTATGAGCTATCGGGCGTGACCGATGGCGAGGTGACCGTGAAGGTATATAACAACGACCGCACCTTTATCAACAGCACAACAAACACCGCGTCGTACGAGAGCGAGGAGCAGTTTATCGCCTTCTACGACACGTACAGCGCGTGGCTGTATGCCGATAACTACACCGAGAATCTGACCGTGGCGGTAGTCTGGAAGCGCGGCATCGGCGTAACGCAGGACCTCGGCACAAAGACCATACAGGTGAAGCGTAACTGCCTGAACAACATCCGCATCGCGCTGACAAGCGACGACAAGGGCGCGGGCATCTCGCTCGACACCGAGAGCGAGGACTCGATGGGCGAAACCGGCACAACGATTCCTTTGTCATAGCCTATGAGACGACTGCTCTACATATCACTCCTCTTGGTGCTACTGTCGTGCGAGAAAGACTCCTCCGACCCGACATTGGCAAGCGGGAGCTTTGATATATCGCTCGAGGCTCAGCTGCCCGAACTCACCGTCGTCGACAACCCCACGGATGATGTCGATGGCGCGACCCGAGCATCGACGCAGTACACCGTGCGAATAAAGTGGGCCGCAGGCGACAAGCTATCGGTGATAAACCACACCACGGGAAAGATCCTCGGAGGCCAGCTCACGGCCGACGGCAACGGAACAACAACGACCTTCTCGGGCGAGGTGAGTGGCACGGTGAACAAGGGCGACGTTATCAGCTACCTATATCCGGCCGAGACAAACACCGCGGAGGTGGAGTTCGAGGGCGTGAGCATAGATATGTCGGCGCAACGCGGCACAACGGGTGCCGTGCCACTATGTGTCTACTCGACCGTGGTGGCCGACAGCCCCACGTTTACCCACTGCTCGCTGTCGTTCTCGTTTGTGATGAGCTACGTGATGATAGGCCTCTCGGATGTCCCATCGTCGTCGACGATAAGCCGCGTGACGCTAACAAACGTGACTAACGCCTTCGATCTGGGTAACCGCAGCGATGGAATGGGCTTCACCGTCACGCCCCACACCGGCAACATCGTCCTATCGCCCGGCAGTGCTGCCTCGGCGGCAGGCGTAAAGACGGTATATGCAGCCATACCCGCATCGGCAGCGATGCAGCGACAGGTGATCCTCGAGACCTCGGTAACGAGCTTCACCGCCCCCTTCACGTCGGCAAAGTTGAACAACGGCTATGCCTACAACACCAACGTGGCGGGATTCTTAGTCGACGACCTCGCTATCGCGGATGACGCTATGAGGGAGTACTGCCTGACGCATTTCGATGCCAACGGCGACGGCAGGCTCGCGATGGTGGAGGTGGCTGGCGTGACATCGTTCCCCGATCAGACGCAGTATCCCATACCGTCGGAGGTGATGCGTTTCAACGAGCTTGAGTACTTCTACGGGCTCACGACGTTACCCTCGTTTAAGAACTGCAACAGGCTGGAAGCCATAACCATACCGCAGCAGATCGAGGCCATACCGAGCGAGATGTTCTACGGGTGCACGACGCTCGTGAAGGTGATCCTAAAGCCTATGGTTCCACCGACGCTGGGCGACGATGTCTTCGTTGGTCAGGCGGGCGATCTGATCTTCGTGGTTGCCGACGAGGCTGTCGACGACTATCAGGCGGCCGAGAAGTGGCGTGACTATTTTAATAACTTCAGAACCGAGTCGAGCCAGAATAACTCCAACGTCGAGATCGACACCGAGGATGAGGGCTCGATGGATAATGAACGAGTGGATGTAATTGTAGGTTAATTATGACTAAGACGAAATATTGCAGACCGTCGATCGAGGTTGTCGAGGTGGAGTACGAGGATGGATTCTTCGCAAGCGACGACTGGTTCGGAGGCGGCGACAATGGCGAGATGGAGGAGGGCGGCGAGATATAATCTCGCACCTCTCGGATGCCGTATAATGTTGACACTATGGGGGCTACGCGGCCTCCATAGTGTTGGATTTAGAAGTGTGTGTAACCACGTAGCGAATATGATAAGGAGTATCTTTTGTGGGCTTATGTTGAGCATCACGGCGGCTCTTGTCGCGTGCGACAGCGTCGATGTGGACGTTGCCCCCGAGCCGGAGTATGACATAGTGATCGAACCCTCGGAGAAGGCGGTGAACGCAACCATAAACGAGTTTGCCGTGAAGGTCGTGGCGAACCACACGTGGCGCGTGCATAACGACGTGGAGTGGATAACAATAACGCCTAAGGATAGCCTCTACAACGAGTCCAAAGTCCTACACTTCAGGGTTAATGAGAACGTGAGTCGCGAGCCACGAACCGGCAGCGTAGACTTCTATTGCGATACAAAGAGGATCAGCTTCACCGTCACACAGGATGGCTTCGACCCCTATATCGACATCTCGGAGGAGGAGCTGCTCTTCGGCTATCGCGAGGCCGAGAAGCAGATCCGAATAACGAGTAATTGTGGATGGTATGCCCGCGCCGAATCGGGCTGGATAGCTATAAGCCCATCGACGGGCCTTATCGGCAACTTCGATATGGTTGTAAACGTAGCGACGAACGACAAGGAGAGTACCCGCGAGTCGAGCATCACGGTGTGGAACGATACATACGAAATCAGCCGACAGATCACGATAACGCAGAATGGAGCCCCAGAGGTGAACGAAAAAGATTACGTCGATGAATATGGCATTAACCACGGCCCGGGAGTTGTCATTCGCGGCCTCTCTTGGGCGGCCGTAAATTGCGGATATCACGCGGAGCATTACCCCTACGGCAAGATGTATCAGTGGGGGCGCGCAGCGGGATTAGGGTACGTGGGCGATGAGGCGGCAAGCGAACCCGAGCCCAATATCGCGGAGATGTGGCAGGGAGAGAATGGCTCGGAAGCGAAGGATACGTTCTACTGCTCGTCGGGAGATAGTCGTTATAGCTATGATTGGATCAAGGAGGGCGATAACGCATTTTGGAATCTCGGCACCGACGAAAACCCGATTAAGAACTGCACCTATGATCCGTGCCCCGATGGCTGGCGTGTACCTACGGCGTTCGAGTTCAGGTCGTTAGTGGAGTTTACACAATATGGTTGGGAGACGTCGGACGGCCTTTATGGTTGCACGTTTACCGACATAAACGGCTCCGAGGGCAATAGTCTGTTCCTTCCCGCGGGCGGGCGACTGAACATCTCGGACGGCAGGGGCTATGATAGAACGCTCAACGGCTACTACTGGACCTCGACAACCGACGTCGGCAGTGCTTCGTATCTCTATTTCTACTCGGACAATTGCACGATCAACAGTCAAGGTAGCCGTGCCGGTGGTTGCCTACTCCGATGCGTGAAGGAGTAGGACGTGATTGCGCCGTTCTTGACAAAGTGCTTAGCGGTTACAATGTGCCAAGCGGCACAGGAGTTTTTTGTGATTTTTGCACACAACAAATATAGGAGTACCATCCAGTACTCCTATATTTCATTTGGTAATCATAGAACAATCATCACTAAACCTCCTTGAGTTTCTCATAAAATTGCTGACGAGAGCGGAATAACGAGGCAATCGCATAAGGCAATATCTCCCCCAAATCGGCCCCATGGGGTAGCATCTCTTCAAAACAAGCCCATACATGGTCATCACTTATCATCAGCTTGACAACCTTCATATCTTTGTTAACGGCATTTATAGCCGCATAAACATCCCCGAGATTATCTTCCCCCACCTCAAAGATATATGGAGCATACAGACTAAAATAATCTTCGTCCTCGTCATCCAAATAGAGGTAACCAAGCATCTGATACTTGAATACAACACAATCATCCTCGCGCTGAGGCACAAAACCTTGTTTCTGCAACTCAGCCATCACCTTTTCAATCATTCTCATATTATCGGCATATTAAAAATATTTGTATTAAAAACCTATTACTCGACGCGTCTGATTAGATGTCTGCTGTTCAAACTTCTTACACACGCGCTCATAACCTGCAATATCATCAGAAGTGACAGATCTGCGTGCCTTGTGAATCTCACCAAGAATCAAGGATTGATCAATAGGCACATCCGACATAGCAGCCTCTAAGGCACACTCATTAACTATATAGCTAATGTCGCTCGCCACATAACCTTCACTACGTTTTGCTAACTCATCAATGTTAATACTCTCATCACAATAACGCCCATCGAGTTGTATCTTGAACATCTCCTTACGAGCCTCCAAGTCCGGCATAGGAATATAAACCATTTTATCAAGACGACCTGTGCGCAAAATAGCCGGATCAATCTTCTCGGGTCGGTTAGATGTTCCTATAACAAAAATTCCTCGCTCTGAACAATTGTTAAGTTGACACAAAAATTCATTGACTTCACCCGACACACTCTCGTTATTAGTGTTTGCACGGTTAGGCACCATACCGTCCAACTCATCAAAGCATATAACCGTAGGAGCCTTTTTAGCCGCTTCGGCAAATAATTGAGCTATCTTACCCTGCGTACCATGAATGTAAATACTTCCCAGGTCTGATGCCTTAACCATCATAAAATTTAGCTGTGACTCCTCTGCAAATTTCTCTGCTATGAATGTCTTACCACAACCTGGAGGTCCATAGAAGAGTACCCCATTGGGAGATTTAAGGCGATACTTATCCACCTTATCTTTATTCTGCATCACAAACATAACATCCTTATAAAGCATACGCTTCACATCTGCCATCCCAGCCACATCTGCAAAGCCACCACCTCGACAAGGCTTGATCCTCTCCTCAGCGAATTGCTCCTCAACCTTAGGTTCATTTCTATGGTCACCAGACAACTCTCTGCAAGAAAAGGTCATATCGATACTCTCTGTGACACGTCCCCTCACAATATCGTTCATAGCCTTTTCGACGCTACGGTAACGCTTATCATAATCAAGCGCGATCATCTTGCCTAAGATAGCCTTCTGTGCCTCAGTAATGTGCATACGGTCAATGATCTCATTACCCACCGAACGAATACTCTTCAAGAGATTTTTGTCTACATTGACATCGTGAGTCTCAGATGTAATACTCCACGGTTCAACACCCTCGATCATCGTGTAAAGCACGGCTCCCACCGAAAATATATCCGACTGCTCATCATAGATACCCTTGAAGGTCTCGGGGGCTCGATACCAATTATTCAAATCTGTCGTACAAAAAGTTGCCTTACCATTACACCTACGTGACAAATGACCCATACCTATAACGTAAACCAGAGTTCTATCCCCGTCCTCTTTGATTATAATATTACGAGTAGTGACATCATTGTGGATGACGGCCCGTTCCTGTGAGTGCAGCTGTTTCAACGCACTCATTACCTGAAGTATAATAAGAGCAGCTTGCTCCCAAGAGTAACGCTTACCACAATTAATGAGATCCGAAAGACGCTCGCCGTCAACAAACTCACGAACAATATAGTGATACGGAACGCCATCGACATCAATCTCGCCATTATCTACCACTGGAAGAAGAGAGAGGTTACCCGCAAATATCACCCTTTCGCCATACTCCGCAGCACAGCTTTTTGCGTCATTGCTATACAATTTCATCAGTGCCTTTTTGCCATTGTCATCAACTACAAAATAACTTTCACTGCGATTATCCGAAGAGGCCTTTATGAACTTCTCTACACGATAGCTTCCAACCATCTGTCCGATATGTAACTTTGTATTCATATGTTTATCAGTTTTCCGTTTATTACATAGAGCCATAAATCGCGGCTATTCTACACTTTTTATGAATATTTTTTAACCTGTAAGAATTTCTAGCTCACATCTACATAGCACGCCGGCGATCAAGCGTATCACACTATAGCTCTACACACAAAATTATGTACCCATAAAGGTATAAGACCATCTTGCTGTTATGGGAAAGGCAGAACACAAGATGCCCCTAAATGTAACCTACTCTCATTATAGTAGAGCTACATTTAGGGACATTAATACCTATTCTGCGATTAATTTATGTCAATGACAATTATATTATCCCCGACAATTCGTTATCAACACAAACTATCAATCTCACTTAAAGTCCTCCCAGGTAAGCTTCTTACCGCAATGCGAACAATAAAGATTGTGCATTTCAATAGGCTCGCCACACTCTGAACACCTATGGAGGTTATTAACGTTTATAATGCGATAACCAATACGCTTCAACAATTTGATTGTCGTTGTTGCCATATCTATATCTGGCTGTCTATCCTCCTGTGGCAATTCTGCATATGGCAATAAATAGTGATTATGTCCCGGAACTTCATTGCCATTTTCATCCTTCGGTGCATACCTAATATCGGGCTCTTTCCTAATTTTCTCTTCTGCCCAAACATTATGTGCATTTTCTGCAATTGTATCGATCAACTCTTCGAGGTCAGGCGATAGGCTCACATTGCTTACATCAATAGGATTGGGACTATATTCATACTCTTCCTTTCTTTCTCTAACCAACACAAGATAATTCTTTGACTCTGCCCACGCACGAGTAAAGAGCTCTATACTATAAACATCTTTTTCATTACCCGTAGAGGGATTATATAATTCGACCACGCCCTTCTCTTTGTCGATACTTAGAACCACAACCGCGTGATTCGGGTTCTCATCTGCGAAATAATCTTCAGGCTCACCATTTACAAGAATGCTATTGTTTACGATAGCGATAGCATCGTGCACAAGCTCATCATTGAGACCCTCCAATACTCTTTTTAATTGGTCGATATCGCTATCATACTTTCTAATGACAACGAGTTTACTATCCTCTAAAAGTTTTCCTACATTATACAATGGCGTACCCATTTCTCTCAGCCAATAGTTATTCTGAGCCTTGGTCGTTAGCATTTCTTCAGTTATCTCCCTACCATATTTTGCGAGCAGATATCTTTCGCACTGAATATCACATAAGTTATTGCCATCGTCAGCCGCTAATTGGGTGATAGGGATAAAGCCACCGTAGTCACGTTTCAACTCTATCGTATGATTCATACGTCGCGATGAAATAATATACTCCTGGATTGATGGGTCGAAAACCATCGCTTCCAATATCTCCAATGTCTCTACTGCAGATGCCTTACCATCAAGGAAAAGGTCCAATCGCTCTCTCGATATATGATTACGTATCATAGATTTCTAATATTTAAATTAAAAAATAATGTTTTATTCTTCACTATCCTCGTTAGAGTCTTTCCATCCTAACACCACAGTGACGTACTTCTCATCGTCGTTCTTACGCTTACCTCTATGCTTTTGCTCGTTCTTCTTATCGCACTTCTTTAGAAGCTTATATGCCTGAACCAACTCCGCCGAGAACTCTTTATCGCCACGGCCAAAGGAAGTTGCAATCTCCGACATACTCTGGTTGCTTGAAAAGAAGGCACCTAAGATGCTCTTATGGTACTCATTTGTCAGAGACTGGCCATATTTTTTGAACATAGTCTTACATCTGTTTCTAACCTCAGGTAGTGACACCTTAATAAATGCGTCCATAGCCTTATTAAACCGCGTACGCATATAATCGATACCACAGCGCTCTTCAGATGCCATCTCCTCATATGTATGCCTCCACAATATCCTCTTGCGAATCAACTCCGCCTGCTCCTGATTGGGCATTTTCTTCAGCAGGTTCTCAATCAACTCAACCGATGCGCCAAAATCCTCATCATCGGTCAAGAGGGTCTCATCATTCGTTATATCGGCATCATCTTGAGTCCTGATTTTGACATCAGAACGCGAAGGTGTCTCCGTGTCGTCATTGCCAATGTTATAGATATCATCAATCTCGTCATCCTCCGACTTATCAGGAACCGTCTGATCGTAATGATCGCATCCCAGTTCTGCATCAACTTCAGGGCGAATCCTACCTGCAAAATGAGCTATCATTCTATACATATAGCCATCAAAATTCTCCTGAATTTCAGTCTCTCCGTTGCCATCCTTTCTTACTATTGCACGGGGATTTTTCGCTCGTTTCTCATAAAACAAGTTTTGCAAAATAAACGGGATATTGGCTCTATCACGATTATATTTAGCATTGTCGTAATACTTGTAGGCCACATTCCTAAACATATGCGAATACTCCTCAAGTATAAGGCGACACGTAGTATCCCAATTCTCCTTTCCAGCTCTTGGGAATAACACCTTAATCAGCTCCTTATTCACGCTCGAGCGAATCTCATTAGCTCTATCTTTTGCTAATCGGCTAACCCACTCCTCAAACGTAGTACCAACCTCTGCCTTCTCTAATTTGTGAACGACAAATTTTGAGAAGTTAGCATAATAGATGCCCTTTACATCTACCTCAGAGTACTTCGGATCAGAGTACATAATGCCGATGGCCTGATCGAATATCGAGCGATTCTTCGTAAGGAATTTGTCAAAAACCTCATTCCTCGTCGAAGGATCGCATAATTGTTTTAGTAGTGTTAAGAAAATGTCTTGTGTCATATGGAATAGTGTTTATTAGTTCTCTATGCAAAGATAATTATTAAATCCAATATGTCCGCCATTAGGACTAAGAATTTGTGCCATATAATTAATTATTAATAGTGCTCTGTTCATAATGAGGCATCAAGCGGCGCAAATCTACCATAGCCGTATATAATATTTGCAAATTTTTCTTGAAAAAATATTATCACTAAAAGGTATTTTCAGTGATTATAACGGATCATTTATAATAGACGCCCACATTGGGCAACTACATTTGGTCAAACCTATAAAACTTAACGGCTATGGAAAAGACATTTTCAGTTGGATTCGCGCAAGCGAACCACAGCTATGGTATTCCAGCAGAGAATATCCTGGTACCAGAGAGTGTTCAGCACACAACGGATGGTTGCAACTTCCACTCCGAGGCCTCAATCCTTAATGAGTACGGCTTTGACGTAACTGAAGAGCAGTTACAGTTCGAAGGTCAAGCTCAAGGATGGTATAAACCGGGACAAGGGACACCATTAGACTGTATGGGGAAGCACATCGAAGGGCGCGGAGTCCCAGTAAACGTTACCGAGGGTAACGGCGTCGACAACCTTATTAGCGAACTTGCGCAGGACCATCGTGTTGTTGTAGCTATTGACTCCGGAGAACTATGGTCGCCTGGAGCTAACGAACAATTCGAAGATATGGTTTACGGTGGTATCCCCGACCACGCTGTGATTGTCGACGGGGTATCTCCACAGGACAACCTTATCACATTGACGGATTCGGGGACTGGCTATTTCCGTACGGAATTCCCCCTTGACAACTTCATGGATGCTTGGAATGATTCAGGGTGTACCATGGTGGCAACGCAGGTATCCCCCGAGGAGTTCGCCTTTATCAATGATCTATTGACATAATATATACCATAAGATGCAGTAGATCCTTTTGTATAACCTTATAACATTGTGCTATGATAAAACCAAGTCGAATGGATTGGACACTGCTAAAGTTGAGTGTCGCCAAGAAGAATCGCGAATTATTTGCGCAGTTGGACGGATACTTAGAAGAGAGAGCTTCCGATTTCCTTCATCAATTAAAGCACGATGTCGATGGTTGTAGCGACCCAAAATCGTTCTACGAGAAAGAGATCCCATATCGTATGGGATCTCTTGCAACCACAGATTTGCGCCATATCACTAAGGTTATTACTAGCGGATATACCCAAAACTTATATTGGCTAAAGAGTAGTTTGGCCGCTTTTGGCATCAGCAAGTTTGAATTACCTTTTGTCGATTATCCATTGAGGACAGAGGACTTCGAGACATCCAAACTCGACCTTATGGACATCCACAAGACGCGTTTATACACACGTGTAGGCACGATCGTTACCGCACTCTGCTTATCGAGTTTTGGTGTAGGAGTATTTGTCGGGAGCATTCTGTTTGGCACCGGAGCAGAAGAGATATTCATCTCTCGCACCAAAAGATCAAAGGAAAAGATTATGGCTATACTGCCAGACATCGTGAATAACTATAAACTGCAACTCAAGTTGCACGTAATGGAGGCTATGACACAGCCCAATGCCGCAATTATTAACGCCTTAAATAAGATATCGTATGGAGAATGTCATTAACACGAGCTTTGATGCTCAATCACAAATGAAGAAGCAGCTCATTGAACAACATATCGAGGAGGGTATGGCCGAGATTCGCAAACACGCCCTCGAGGTCTCAGACACCTTTTATTCTGACCTTATTCGCGAGGTTCCAGGCTGGGTCAATGACTCCCAATGCCAGACTGCTGTTAATAGCATCTTTAGACTTAAAAGCCAATCACAGGCCTACACATCGGAACTGGTTGGACACGTATCATCGAAGATAAAAACCGAGACAAACAGCTGGGTACGCACTCACTTCATCCCTCTGCTTAAGAGCGAGATTATAACACTGTCCGAATCGGTAGATGCAAAAGCCCACACGTACCTCAGCGAGCTTGAGAGCTTGCGCGTTTCGCTAAACATTGACCAGCGTCATATCATAGACAAAACAACACCGAGCAAGACAAACCGAATTCTAAGTTCAGGCACATCGCTCCTTGTCGGGGATATTGGTGGCGCAATAATGGGCGGTGCTGGAGGAATTGACGCCACCTTAAAAACTATGGGGTGTGAGTTCGGTGCCGGATTGATTCTTGGCATAGCCTCTCTTTTCACCCCTATTGGACTTACGGCAATAGTTGTTAGTGTGGTTCTCTCTGCTATAGTCGGTGGCAAATGGGCACTAAGCTCCGTTGAAAGTAATATCCGCCGAGAGTTAACTGACGAGATGACTAAGGTTCTCAAGTCGACGAGCAAGAAGGAGATGTTTAACCGAACTATTTTGGAGAACGTTAATAAGTCTTTGTCGGAGATACGTGAGAACCTTAATGCTCAATGGGGGGTATTAATCGACACAAACGGCTATAAAGAGGCTGTATAAAGGTTGTAGTCTGCAACTTAAAAGTGGCTCCCAGCTGGGAGCCACTTTTGTATAACTTCCACCAAATCTTATATATAATATTGTTTATTAGAAATTTTAGCTAGCTTTGTGGGTAGTTGCAACTAACCAATATCCCAGACTTTATGACAGAGCTAAGTTTTACTGACCATATAAGGACCATAATAGATAATCCTACATTATACCGTTCGGTAGCAATAATAGAGTTTTTCACTACAAAACCATATCTATGGATGCTACGGAAGAGGGTGCGATGGAGTTCTATTATGAATACGAAAAAAAGAAAGAAGAAATAGAAAAAACACAAACAAAGATAGAACAAGACAAGTATCTACAATGGTATAACCGAAGAGACGCAAACAATGATAAAGATGGACTAATATATTTGCGCTACTCCGAGGAGCAAGATATCTCTAATTATAGGCATATTAAGACTAAGCGTTGCTTGGCAGGTTTATCAGAAGATGCTCCAGGAAATAGCGTAGATATTAGATTGACTAAGAACAGTGCCCTACTCACGAATTTGCGTCGATGCGAACATTTGCGCTGGAATGCCAAAATGGAGTTATTAGGATTTGTATATGGGGATATAGAGGAAGAAAAAAGAACCAAGGATCTCCGGCGACGTAAGCATAGGTGCTTAGTATCATGTCATGAATTAGAAACAGGTCAAGACAATAAGGCAATAGTTTATGATGAGATTGTTGTTAATCTGAGTTTTGACCGCAGATTTGATATGAGAAAGTAGCCGCACATCTCCTATCTACATCAATGATTCTCGAAAATGGTAAAGTGTCTTGTGACACTTTACTATTTTTTTACACATATTGCTTAATATTTATTCTGGATAATGGTATTTTTCCACATCGAAAGTGATATATATATACAGAAGACAAAACGTAATATTAACCATAAAAACTATCAATTATGAGTCCTGCTATTTATCCAGCCGCAGTATTAGCCGTGAGAGCATTTGACAAGGAGATGAGAACAACTCTTCCCAACGAGATTGTAGATTGTATCCAGACCCATTCTGGTATAGCTGTCGCTGCGTCATTCATTCCAGTCGGAGGTCTTGATGTTGCTGCACTTACGGGAAACATCTGGACAATGTATGTTCGCATCAACCGTCTGTTGGGTATCTCTTTCAGCGAAAACATGATGAAGAGCCTCGGCTCTGCAGTCGCCGCAAACCTTGCAAGCAACTTAGCAGTTGCAGGAACAGGTGCTATCGTGAAGTACATTCCGTTTTTGGGCACTATCACTGGTGGCGTTATGATGGGAGCCACTATGTATGGTGCAACCATCTGTGCCGCTTGGGTATACCTCACCGCTATCGCTCGCTGGGTAAGGAACGGCAGTGGTAGTGGCGACGATCTTAAGTCCTGTGTTAATGACGTGATGGCCCAGAACAAGGACAAGATGAACGACATCTCAAAGGGCAAGTAACAAAGGTTTCACGATGTTGCATACGTGGAATATCACATAAGATATACGATATTCCACGTATACACAATCGCATAAAGATTATAAATAACATTCTAAAAACATTATACGTTATGGGAGCATTTAACACAAATAAGCGTTTGTATGGGGATCCATCTTTAATTCCCCACATCAGTTCTGTAATGGCACAAGAATTTACCAACGATGGTTACGATGTAACAGTTCAAGATATTGGTTACAGCGGTAAGGAGATCTCAATAACCAAAGGAGGTATTTTCAAAGCAATCCTCGGAATGAAAACTGCACTGAAGATCAAATTGACTCCCGATAATGGCGACACTCAATTTGACGCGTCAGTTGGTTTGTTTGGACTTCAAGCGATACCAACAGCAATAGCTTTATTCGTAACTTGGCCCGTAATATTAACTCAGGTATGGGGTTTGATACAACAAAGCAAGCTGGACGATAAGGCTCTTGAAATTGCAGAGCGTATCATCTATCAGCACTCTTATTCTCATTAATTGTTACAAAATATTATAATTAAACTGCTTCATAATACACTTTAAACAATCTATGCTTATATTTGCACATACAATAAAGCCGCCATAATGATAACGTAGTTCCATATCATTTCAATAGTAGTTGTTCTACCGATAAGCCACAACGTTATCACTCATTACATATACGAATAGTTCCAATAGTTTTACAGAAGAACGATATATATTTTCGACTAATAGTTATTAAACAATTATGACTAAGTACATTCCCAATCCGATTGACACCAAAGATATTATTTTACCCAACGAATTGCAGGAGTTAGTGGAAGAGATGGCAAGAAACGTTCACGACGTATGGGCACAGAGCCGCATTAATCAAGGTTGGACATACGGAAAAGAACGTAACGACAATTTAAAACTTCACCCTTGTCTGGTTCCATATGAGCAGTTGAGCGAAGACGAAAAAGAGTATGATCGTAATACATCTTTGGAGACGCTAAAATTAATCCTAAAGTTGGGCTTTAAAATCACAAAATAGCATTCGATTCGATATCATATAGCACGATACATAAATGAGGATTGCTATATGTAATTATGATTTTCTCGAGGAGTAAATCTGGATCAAACGAGCAAATCTCTTTGCTCAAGAATTTTAACCAATATCATTGAAAGCCAAATAGGATTTAATCTTGGGCCCTGTCGCTACAAACACGTGCAAGTGGTGAACCACTTGCACGTGTTGCTATATTACTGGTCATAGCCACATTAACCATCCCCAATAATACAAAGATATATTAATTATATACGCCGTATGCTCCCCATAACCACCTGCCCCGCGGACGCACTACAACAGCTCGCGGACGATGGCCTGCATCTGGTCGTACTGCGCCTCCATACTCTCGAGGAGCTTATGTTGCGCACGAGCACGCACGAGGTTATGCTCAGCGTAGGCCGTCTTATAATAGGTGTCGCCGTCGATATAATCCATCAGGAAGCGTAGCGTCTGCTCGTAGGTGATATAGAGTGCCGAGAAGGCCAACCACTCGCGCTCGCTACGTGTCATCGTCGCTCCGCGCTCCGAAAGGTAACCCTCCGTGTAGTGGCGGAAGGTCTCGATATTCATACCCACGCGGCTGAGATCCCTGTCGTCCTCCGCGCCCGTATTTGCATAGGAGCGTATGGCGTCGCCGAAGTCGTTGAGCGACGTGCTACTCATCACCGTGTCGAGGTCGATGACGCACAGCACCTCGTCGCGCTCGTCGAAGAGTATATTGCTCAGCTTCGTGTCGTTATGCGTCACACGCGTGGGTAGTATTCCACGCTCGACAAGTTCCCAGAACGCGAGCATCTGAGCGCGGCGTCGCTCTATCCACTCTATCTCCGTGGCCACCTCCGCCTTGCGTCCAGCACAATCCTCGGCCAACGATCTATCCCACTGCTCGAAACGCCAGCGTATGTTGTGAAAACCCTTAATCACCTCCTTGAGTGGCTCGTCGAAGTCGGCCAGCATAGCCTGAAAACGCCCGATGCCGCGACCACCCATATAGGCAAGGCGCGGAGTGTCGGCAACGTCGTGCGTCACCGAGCCCTCGATATAGAGCGATGCGGCCCAGAAGTTCTCTCCCTCGCAGTGGTAGAGCGCACCCTCGCACGTGGGAATCACCGTGAGCACCTCGCGCTCGGGGTCGCCACCCGCCGCCACGACCTTAGCCTTGAGATGCGCCGTGACGCGCGCGATGTTCGACATCATAGCCGGCACGTCGGGAAAGACGTTGTGGTTCTTGCGCTGGAGTATGTAGCGCGACTTCTCGGTACGGACGACGTAGGTGTCGTTAATGAAACCCTCGCCAAGCGGTGCAATGTCGAGCACCGGAGCATCGAACGCAAAGGCCTGAGCGATGCTGAGTAAGTTATTGGTATTCATAGTTATAGATTATTCTTCGAAGTAAAACGTAAGACCATCAACCCTATCCCAGTCACCACGCGTGAAGTCGGGCACGCGGACGGGCTTGCTGCCGTTCTCGATAGATAGGCGCGTGAGCTCACCCATACTGCTCCACTCGGCAGCATCGTAGACATCCATATCGAGCGGCAGGCCGTGGCGCAGACAGTAGACAAGACGGTAGTCCATCATAAAATCCATACCGCCGTGGCCACCGATACTGAGCGAGTACTCCTGCAATGGCACGCCCTCAACCGGCTGAAGCTGCACGGGATGGCGATACTTCGCGGTCATCTCGGCCACCACCTCCTCGGGGGCGAACGTATGGTGGTCGAGGTCCTCGATGTCGGGCACAGCCTCCTCGTCGCTGGCCACAGAGCGAATCTGCTCGAGCTTAAACGTATAGCCCGATACGGGATACTTATTCGCAAAACCCTCAGTTCCAACAAGCTGATACATACGACTATACGGGCGTGGCGTCATCACGTTGTGCTGCATATCTATGGTGCGTCCCTCGACCGTGCGGATGAGCGTGTTGATCTGGTCGCCCTGACGGCACTCCTCTTCACCCATAAGCTCCCGCGTGAGTTTCGCGCCGTTAATCGACTTTGTCGACATAGCCACCAAATAGTCGAGCCTATCGCCACGATGGATGTTGAGAGCCTGACAGCAGGGGCCGATGCCGTGCGTGGCGTAGACATCGCCGTTATGCGCTTGGTTGTACTCCAGACGCCAGTTGTCGGCATAGTGCGTCCAGTAGGGCTCGAGGTTGTGGATATATGCACCCTCGGCGTGGATGATCTCACCGAAGAGGCCGCACTGCGCCATATTAAGCGTCGTGAGCTCGAAGTGGTCGTAGCAGCAGTTCTCAAGGATCGTACAGTGCACACGGTTACGCTCGGCAGCGTCGACCAAACGCCAGCACTCCGCAACGGTATTGGCACTCGGCACCTCGATGGCCACGTGCTTACCGTGGTTCATAGCGTACTCCGCAACGTCGACGTGCAACTGCCACGGCGTGCAGATATATACAAGGTCGATGTCATCGCGCTCACACAGAGCCTTATAGCCCTCGTCACCCGAGTATATCGCCGCCGCTGGCATATTTGCATTGGTGAGGTAAGCCTGGCACCGCTCGGCACGCTCGGCATACTTATCACATAGAGCCTTGATGGCCACACCGTCGATGTAGGTAAACCTCTCGACAGCACCCGGGCCACGCATACCGAGGCCCACAAATCCCACGCGCACCGTGTCGAGCGGCGTAGCGCGAAACTCTATCATCGACTGCTGCCCGGGCTCGCGCACTGGCTCATCGAGCACAATCACGCCATCCTCGATCGTGTACCCTACGCTCGCCTCGAAACGTGGCTCTTGCTCCGCAGCGCACCCTGCAAGAAGCACCGCGACAACGACTCCAAAAAAACTCATTACTCGTTTCATATCTCCATTTATTTAATAATTTCCTAAAACTCCACACGCACGCGCTCTCCGCACGGACACTCGACCTTCAGCTCGCTACCATCCGCCGTGCGCACCACAACCACCTGATTATGATCACTCTTTAGCCACGCCTCGACAACGTGCCCATCGCTCCAGCGACACGACACCTCGACATCGCCACGCGCCTTAAGGCCGCGGAACTCTCCCTCGCTCCACGCCGATGGCAGAGCCGGCAGCAGCGTGATAGCCCCATCGTGGCTCTGAATGAGCATCTCCATAATGCCCGCCGCACCGCCAAAGTTACCATCTATCTGGAATGGTGGATGCGCGCAGAAGAGGTTGGCATAGGTACCGCCGCGATGTGCGCCATCCACCACCGCCGGCTCGAGCAACGAGCCGAGGAGCTTCAAGGCCCTATCGCCATCGCCGAGGCGTGCCCAGAAACATATCTTCCAGGCTCGCGACCACCCCGTGCCGGCATCGCCACGAACATCGAGCGAAAGGCGTGCTGCCGCCATAAGCTCGGGCGTATGACGCGTGATCTGCGCCGCGGGGTAGAGGCCGAAGAGGTGTGACACGTGGCGGTGCTGGGGCTCAGCCTCGAGGTACTCCTCCATCCACTCCATAAGCCTGCCATCCGAAGCTATGCGGTTGGGAACAAGGCGGTTAATCGTCGCACGGAACTCGTCGCGAAGCTCCGCATCTCGGTCGAGAATCTCCGAGGCGCGGGCCACGGCCGAGAATATCTCGCGCGCTATCTGGTTATCCATCGTCGAGCCGAGGCATACGTGCGTGACGATACCGCGTGCAGCATCCTCCTCGCTCAGGAAAAAGCCATTCTCGGGCGAGGTTGTAGGCCCTGTCACGAGGTAGCCCGCGGGGTGCTCGATAAGTATCGAGCGCAGGAACTCGGCAGCACCACGCATCACGGGATATACTCGCTCGAGGTAGGCCTCGTCGAGCGTATAGAGGTAGTGCTCCCAGAGGTGCAGTGCGAGCCACGCGCCGCAAGTATTCGTTGCTCCCCACGAAGGATCCTCCGAGGGTGACGTGAAGCCCCAAGCATTGGCCAAGATATGGGCACACCAGCCATCGGCATCGTAGAAGTGGCGGGCGGTGTGCTTGCCCGACACGGCCAACCGCTTGGCATAGCGTGTGAGGGGGTCGATAAGCTCCGTGAGGTTACCCACCTCCAGCGGCCAGTGATTCATCTGTTGGTTGATATTCAGGTGCATATCGCCATTCCACGGACACCATATCGTGTTGGCCCAGATACCCTGAAGGTTCGGAGGCAGCACAGCATCGTGCGCCGAGGCGATGAGCAGATAGCGGCCATACTGCGCATAGAGAGCTGCAAGAGGCGCATCCTCCGCACCCGCCGCATAGCGCGCAAGACGCTCATCCGTAGGGATATCGGTAGGTTGCTCGCCGAGGTTGATCGTGACCCTATCGAAGAGTTCGCGGTGGTCGGCCACGTGGTCGCCGCGCAGCTCACGATAGCTCTTATCGCTGTCCACGGCCTCGTCGACGTGTGCGATATACTCCTCGTCGGCATAGCTTGTCCCCGCGCCAATAAGCACCACAGCATCCTTTGCACCCTTGATTATCAGACTATTACCATCCGTCTCAACCTCTCCATCACCCAACACGCGCACGCGGCCGTAGAACCTCACGCCCTCGCGCTCGCTACCGCTCGGCAGCATACCCTTTATCGCGAGCTCGCGACCCGCAGCCACCACATCCATACCCATCGGATGTGAGAGGCGCAAACGATAGTCCGTGGCGCGCTCGGCACTGAGGTGTACCACGGCCACGCCATCGGCCATCGAGCAGAAGTACTCGCGCTCATACCCCACACCATCGCAACGATACGACGTGCGGGCCACGGCATCGGCGAGGCTAAGCTCGCGACGGTAATCCTCAACCACAAGTTCCTCAGCACCAATGTGTTCGATATACAGGTCGGCAAACATCGAGTAGCTGCCATACTCGGGCGATGCCGAGCCGCCACCCGAGCAGGTGAAGTACCTATACATCATAATCTCGGCAGCGCGGTTATCACCCCGAAGCAGTGCCTCGCGTATCTTGGGGAGCCACTCTCGAGCCTCGTCGTTGTCGGTGTGCTGCACCTGTCCCGCCCACATAGTACCCTCATTGAGGATGATATGATCGGTAGCCACGCCGCCCGAGGGCATCATTCCCAAGCGGCCATTTCCTAAGGGCAGGTACTCCTCCCAGATGGTGGCCGCCTCGTCGTACCATAGGCGGAGGTCGTCGTTAGGCGACTCGGGCACATCAGCACGAGCACTCCCGCCCAGCGCAAATATAGCGATAATAAGGAGTAGCATAACTCCCTTTAAATTAGGCATTTTCATATGTCGTAATCTCGTTTTACACCCCCAACAATCGCATCAACCGTCGGCTGTCGGCGGCCTCGAAAAACAATTACGCCCCTGCTGGCGTCACACAAAGTTAAACAAATTTCGGCATACCGCCAACTTTTGCCATCATAAGATGGACCTACTACATCAAGGCACCGCAACACAGAAAGCCCCAAGTGGTGCAAGTTCACGGTGTACTTCCACACTTCACCATCATAAGATGGACCTACCACATCGAGGCACCGCAACACAGAAAGCCCCAAGTGGTGCAAGTTCAATTCTTTTTCGTATCTTTGCCGTCGTAACGACGGTCCTATTACATCGAAGGTCTACTACACCAAAGGCATCAAGTGGTGCAAGTTCAATTCTTTTTCGTATCTTTGCCATCGGATGATGTACCAACACCCTATTAAATAAATGTAACTATGATACGTCCGACAAAAGCAATAGCGGCCACACTCGCAGCCCTCACGATTATAGGCTGCTCGGCATCGTTGAAGTCTGCGGCAGAATCCGCCGAGACCCTAAACACCTCGACAACGCCCGCAACAGTGCAAGCAACCACAACCACAACCTTCACCGAGCCTGTCGACCCCGAGCCCCTCACTGCCGAGGAGCAGGCGGCGTGGAACGAGGTGACCGATAGGCTCAACGTAGCGTGGGGCACGGCCGACCTGCGTTACTCGCGCAGTCGTGTACCGCGCGTCGATGCCACCGACACGCTACCCGTCGTCGCGTGGCGCGGAGAGCGAGCATCGGCACAGCTCGTCATCTGGAGCACAGAGGCTCTCGATGGCATAAGGTGCGAGGTGCGTGACTTCCGCTCATCGACAGCCGTGCTGCCCGCCTCGATTGCCGAGACACGCTTCGTACGCTACACCCTCGCCGACAGCACCTTCTGCAAGAATGGAGCGACGATGCTCTCGGCCGATATGCTCGACACACTCGACCGTATCGACCTTAGCCCCCGAAGCCTACGCCCAGTGTGGCTGACCATCTCCGTGCCGCCCACGGCCGAGGAGGGCATCTACACCTCCGAGGTGGTCGTGACGTGTAATGGCGCGAATAAAGCCGTGCTACCACTAACACTTGAGATTCAGCCATATACACTTGCATCACCCGATAAATGGAGCTACCATCTCGACCTATGGCAGCACCCCACGGCTGTTGCGCGCGCCGAGGGTCTCGAGCTATGGAGCGACGAGCACTTCGAGGCGTTGCGACGCGATATGACACTCCTTGCAAACGCCGGCCAGAAGGTAATAACCGCCACGCTGAACAAGGACCCGTGGAACCACCAGTGCTACGACGGCTACGCCCCGATGATCGAGTGGCGACTGCACAGCGACGGCAGCTGGAGCTACGACTACCGTATCTTCGACCGCTGGGTCGGGATGATGCTCGAACTCGGCATAGATAAGATGATTAACTGCTACTCGATGGTGCCGTGGAACTGCGAACTCGAGTACCTCGACGAGGCCACAGGCGAGGTCGTTACGGTCAAGGCACAGCCCGGCACACCCCTCTTTGCCCAGATGTGGCGACCCTTCCTCCTCGACTTCAAGCAGCACCTTAGCGACCGCGGCTGGCTCGCGATAACGAACATCGCTATGGACGAGCGCGCACCCGAGGAGATGGATGCCGCCGTCGAGCTCCTTGCCGAGTGCGCACCCGAGATGGGCTTCGCCATCGCCGATATGCACAAGTCCTATAAACGCTACATAAATATGCGCGACGTATGCGTAGCACAGGAGCAGCCTGCCGACCGTGATGATATCCTCGCGCGCCGCGAGCAGGGTTTTAATACAACCTTCTATATATGCTGTAATCCACTGTTTCCCAACACGTTCAGTTTCTCAAATCCGTTCGAAGCAGAGCTACTGGGCTGGTATGGTTTAGCGTGCGACTACGACGGTATACTGCGCTGGGCATATAACTCGTGGCCGGCCGACCCCGAGCGCGACTCACGCTACGGCAACTGGAGCTCGGGCGACACCTACCTCATCTACCCCCACGCCCGCTCGTCTGTACGTTTCGAGCGACTCATCGACGGCATCGAGGTAGCGGAGAAGGTTCGTACGTTGCGCAGGTTAGGCGTCGACACGAGTGCAGTGGATGCCGTCTTACAACGCATCCTTGCGGCCGACATCAACGACCCCAGAGAGCCGTGGCAGCAGCTCCTCACCGATGCCCGCACTGCCCTCGACAGCCTCTCTCGCCAATAGCCGCGCACCGCCCAACATATCTCGCTAAGCGATAAAAGATAAGTCGTGCCCGAGCTACTATAACTAAGCCCAAAAAGATATACGAATTAGGAGTGCCGAAGCACTCCTAATTCGTATAATTTGCTATTTCATAGTTATCTTTTACCACCAGCAAGGATTGTCGCTTTTCTGTTAGGGGACGGGATCGTAGCCCGAACCGCCCCAGGGGTGACAACGCAAAAGACGTCGCACGGTGAGGTAGAGACCCTTGATCGGGCCGTGCTTACGCAGTGCCTCGATGGCGTATTGCGAGCAGGTGGGTGTGAAACGGCACGAGGGTGGCTTCAGCGGCGAGATACAGAGCTGATAGAAGCGCACAAGGATGATGAGCGGAAGGGCAATGACACGCTTAGCAACGCTCCACAACCTCTTGCAAAATGCGTCGAACTGCATTGTCGATAGTTTTATAGGGTAGCACCTCCTTCGAGGAGTAGACAAGTGCCACGTCCACCGCAACGCCGCGCTCCGCTGCCGTCGCCCAGAGCGGCATCTTATTCAGGCGATAAGCCTCCTTTGTCCTGCGACGCAGCAGGTTACGCTTATTCGCGCGCTTATGGAAACGTTTAGGCACAGAGAAGAGCACCTCGACACTCGGCGAGGTACTCTTCTCCTGTAACATTGTATATCGGAATGGGTAGACGAAGCCCGATGCGCCATCCGCGAAGAGGCGACGTACGGCCGCGAGCGAGCTGAGACGCTCTGCCTTAGGAAGTGCACAGGGCTTGGCATCCATAGCTTACACGCTCTTCTTCACGGTACGCGTACGGGTCTTCTTCTGGAGCTTTGTCTGCTGGGCGCGGATGAACTCCTCCTTTGCAGAATCCTCCTTGACCTCGGCATCGGCAACCTCCAGACCCTCAGCAACCTTATGGCAATAGATATCCAAAGCCTTAACCATCGACGGAGCCTCAGGCGACGGAGCCGACGCCTTTACCTTGAGGCCTGCCTCCTTGGCTGCACGCAACGTAGCCTCGCCAAACGTAGCCACGACGGGTAGCTGCTCAGGCTCGAAGTTCTCGACGAGAGCCTTCACATCGTTGGGCGAATAGAGGGCGATGATATCATAATCGGTGGGCTTAAGCTCCGACATATCAGCCGACACAGTGCGGGCAAAGACCACGGGCGACACCTTGAGCTTGAGCTTCGAGAGGGTCTCGGGGAGCTCGGGTTTGAAGGGCTCGGTGAGGGCGAGCATAAACTTCTCGTCCTTGTGCTTAACAATGAGCTCGAGCAACGAGTTGAACGTGCCATCGGCGAACGATATCTTACGCTTGCGGTAGATGATATACTTCTGCAAGTAGAGGGCAACTGCCTCAGTATTACAGATATACTTCATCGTCTCGGGCACTGTGATGCGTGCCTCCTCACATATGCGGAAGAAGCTGTCGATGGTCGTGCGCGACGAGAAGATCATCGTCGTGTGGTCGAGAATATCGGTGCGCTGTGCGCGGAACTCCTTGAGTGTCACGCCAACAGCTTTAATCAGCGGCTTATAGTCGATGCTAAGGCCGTTGTTCTCAGCAAACTCATAGAAGGGGGACTTCTCTATTACAGCCGGGCGGGGCTGCGATACCAAAATCTTATTTACTTTCAACTTCTAATCTATTTTTATATATTTATATACTATCTATTTATCTTCTCCTCTTTGCTCTCCCAATCTCTCTACTTCACCCACACAATCACCTATTAATCAAGGTCATAGCCTAAAATAACTACCCCAATTTCTCGGGTAGCAAGCGAGCCAAAAAACTCAAGGGTAGCAAAATTGCGGTGCAAAGGTACAAAATCCAATACAAAATCGGAATTTTTTTTCCAACAAAGAACAAAAAAGTATCTTTTAAATATAGGATAATCAGAAGCGCGAGGCCAACGCTAAGCAGCAGCGTAGCACCAAAAAGGGTCTGCTCATCGGCCAAGAGCCACACCACGACAAAGGGGTGAAGCAGAACAACAGCACGCACGAAGTCCATATATCCGATTGCCGAGAGCTGCGACGGCGAGTCGGAGCGTGCAACCCACTCGAGGATTTTATGCAGTGCGTAGAACCACGCGACGTAGACCACGACGCCAACAAGCGCGGCAGGCGTGGCGAGCGACTCGACACCGCCCGTGTAGACGAACGACGCGGGCGAGACGAAGCCATCGGCCAGACGCACGGCGATGAGTGCCACGGCGACACCACCAATAACCGAGGCCACCTGCTTGAAGCGTTCCAGAGGCAGCTCGCCACCCATAGCGGCCATCGTGCGCTCGCTCGAGGACGAGAAGATTCCGCTCCATATCGAACCCATAAAGTTCCACGAGCGAAGTAACATATATATATATACCACGAGCGTGAGCACCACAAACGACTGGAACACCGGATCGGCCACGAGCGACAACGCGGCAGGCTCGGCAGCCGTGCCCACGACAAGCTCCGAATCCGAGCCGAACATCTCCTCGGGGCTCACAGCGCGGTAGCCCTCGCTCCACTCCACCTCGCCCGTGCCACGCACCGAGGCGCGGCCAAAAATCCTCTCGGGTGCGACCTCGCGATAGCCCTCGGCAGTATATTGAAGCAGCGTGTTACTCATCTCCGTCCATACGTTTTAGCGTTACACGAATGGTTGTGCCGCGGCCGGGCTCGGAGCGCACGACAGCGATCTTACCGCGATGGTACTCCTCGATGATACGGCGCGACAGCGAGAGGCCCAAGCCCCAGCCTCGGGTCTTGGTCGTAAAGCCCGGCTCGAAGATGCGGGTCCAGTTGCTCTTGGGGATACCCTTACCCGTGTCGCTTACCTCGACATAGACACTCTTGTCGCTCTCCCCAACGACAACCTCGATAGCTCCCTGACCCTGCAATGCGTCGAGCGAGTTCTTCATAAGATTCTCGATGACCCACTCGAACAATGCCGCGTTTATCGAGACACGTATCGGAGCCATAGCCAAGCCGTTATACGTGAGCGTCACGTTGCGCGGTATGCGACGACGGAAATAGAGCACCGTGTCGCCCACCACCTCGTTGATATTCATAGGCGTCAGCTGTGTCTCGGAGCCAATCTTCGAGAAGCGGTCGACGATCTTCATCAGGTGTGCCAAGTCCTTCGACATCTCGTCGACAGCCATCTGGTCAACGGGCTGGTTCTTAAGGTACTCGATCCAGCCGAGCAACGACGATGTCGGCGTGCCGAGCTGGTGCGCCGTCTCCTTGGCGAGACCCACCCACACGCGGTTCTGCTCGTTCTGCTTGGTCGACGAGAAGGCTATGTATGCAAAGATTGCAAAGATGATGATGATAATAAGCTGCACGTAGGGGAAGAACACGAGGGCCTCGCTATGGGCACTCGACACCAAGTGTTCGTAGTCCGATGTGCCGAAGTAGATCGTAAGCGTGGCGTTGCGCATCATACCGTACGACACCGATATCGGCTTGTTGATATCGCTCATACGCATAATCTCCTCGCGCAGACGCTCCCTATCGCCAACCACCTCCTCGGGGAGGTTCGTGACCCAGACGTTGAGACGCTCGTCGGCGATGACAAGTGGCACGTTGGTATGCTCCGCGAGCTTATTCAGCAGCTCGGGGTTATAGACCACCTGGCCGCCGATGTTTATCGTACGCAGGATATCCTCCCACATCGCCACGGCGTTACGCTCGTCGCGCTTGAGTTGCTCGATGGCCATCTCGTCCTCGTGCTTCATATCCACCGACACGTGCCACGTGTAGACCACCGAGAGCGCAGCGAGGGCGAGCCCCACGACGATGGCGATGGTGCGACGACGTGTGGTAAACAGATGGCGCGGGATATTTATTCGCGGCAGCTTCATTTCGGGAGTATATCTTTGCGGTTTACGACTTTAGATTAGTGCATTTCGAGATCCTGCTCGCGGAGGATGCGGTTGTACTCCTCCGTATCGAGCAGCAGTTCCACAGCCCGCTCGACGCTCTCGTCCCTCGCCGCAGCGCGCTCCGCAACTCCCTCGTTATAGGCGAAGCGCAGCACGATATCTGCATTCAGCGCATCGACGATCTCCGAGCGGTAGGTCTCCATATTCGACATCTTATCGTCGCGAATGAGCGACCTGAGCTCCTCGATCGTAGCACCGAGGCTCTCGTCATAGAGGTCGTTCTCCACGGCCTTCTCTAATGCCTTGAGCGCACGGCGCGTCTCCGACTCGTAGGGCACGTCGCGCTCCTCGATGAAGCGGCAGAAGTCGGCATAGTCCTCGTCGGTGATGCTAAAGCTGCGCACGTCGATAGAGTCGGCATAGTGCTCGCGCATATACTCATCTGCCCAATCCTCCATATAGCCCATAGCGTAGAGCGTGAGGGCGAAGCGGCTGACATACTGCGGCTCGACCTTCACGTCGGGTACGATACCGCCACCGTCGTAGACCCTACGACCCGCGCGCGTGCGGAACTCCGAGATGAGCGAGTCGGGCACCTCCGTGATGCTACCCTCCGTACGCATCGAGGCGTAGTTGCGCGACTGTATGCAGCGACCCGACGGGATATAATACTTCGCCGTGGTGTACTTTAGGTAGGTGTTGTAGCCGAGGTAGTTGGTGCTCTGCACGAGGCCCTTACCATAGGTACGTGCGCCCATAACCACAGCGCGGTCCATATCCTGAAGTGCTCCGGCCAAGATCTCCGACGCCGAGGCCGACGAGCCACTCACCAGCACAACGATGGGCACATTCTCCGCCAGCGGTGCGTAGTGTGTATCGTAGTGCGTGAGCGACGATGAGTCGCGGCCCATAATCGAGACCACACGCTCGCCACGCGGCACAAAGAGCGAGGCGATATCCACGGCCTCCTGCATAACACCACCGCCATTCGAGCGATAGTCGAGCACTATGCCACGGAGCGAGTCGGTAGCCATCAGTGCCTCCACAGCGCGGCGCATCTCGCCATAGCTGCCCTCGATGAAGTCGAGGTGCGAGATATAACCCACACCGTCGCGGATGATGCCATAGTAGCCGACGCTCGGGATGGATATGCGGCGACGGTTGAGCGTGAGCGTATCGCGCCTATTGTCGATGTTGCGCTCGACGACAACCTCCACGCTGGTCTCGGGTTCACCCTTAAGGCGCGCGCTTATATCCTCGGTCGTCGAGCCACGCATATCCTCGCCATCAATGGCAAGGATACGGTCGCCAATCTTAATGCCCGCCTCGTCCGAGGGCGAGCCCTTATACGGCTGGGCAAAGATCACGTAGTCGCCCTTCTTGCGTATGAGCGAGCCCACACCACCATAGCGGCCCGTGGTGAGCATCTCGAAATCGGCCATATCATCCTCCGATAGGTACTCCGTATAGGGGTCGGTGGCTACGATCATACCCTGAGCCGCAGCATCGAGGAGCTCGTCGGCATCTACCGCGTCGACATACTCCGTCGAGAACTCACGCATCATATTGGCGAGTATCTCCGTGGCACGGCCGAGGTCGAAGTCGCGAACACCGGTTCCCGTCTCCTGCGCCGAAAGGCTCACGGCGGAAGACATAACCACAGCCATCGCGACAACTAAACGTATTATCTTTACCATTCTATCCTAAGGTTTTACTGTTCCACTACTCAAAACGGCTATTCTGCATATAGCACTCCAACTGGTAGGCGATGCGTGCCACCGAGCGACGCAGGCCCGCAAGCTCCACGCCACCTTCGACCCTACGTACCACGATCTCGTCCTCGAACATAAGGAACAAGCGGCCCACGAAGCCCCTCTTACGGAAAGCCAACTCCTCGCCCCTACGCTCCACAAGTTTGAAGCCATAGGTCTGCATAGCGTTCACGATGCGTATCTCATCCTTAGCCACATCGCACCCCGCAATCCTGCGACGCATAAAGCCGAAGCGCGGATAGAAGGCCGCCAACGCCACAAAAGCAACAACAAGCCACACACCTCGCTCCGAGTTGAGCTGCGCACGGATAAGCTCGACAAGGCCCACATCGGGCGTCGCACTATCAAAAGACATAAGCCACACGAGGCCCACATACAAAACGCACAAGAATACCAAATATTTCAACGAGCGAACTACGTATTTCATACCTTAATGAGTAATTAGTAGTGAGTAATGAGTAATTATTAATTGGGTAAGGGTTAGGGGTGGGGTATTAGCGTTTGAGCGGCTCGCCCTCTAACGCCGCAGCAACCTCCTCCATAAGCCAACGTGGCGTGGAGGTGGCACCACAGATGCCCACGCTCTTAGCACCCTCAAGCCACTTAGAATCTATCTCCGAGGCCTCCTCGATATGGTAGGTGCGGCTATTGGCCCTGCGGCACACGTCGTAGAGCACGCGGCCGTTCGACGACTTACGCCCCGCAACAAAGAGCACTACATCGACACCCTTCGAAAACTCTGCCAGCGACGACTCCCTGCCCGCCACACGGCGACAGATCGTGTCGTCGATCGTAACCTCAACACCCTCGTCTACGCGACTACGAATCTCCGCAGCGAGGCTATTGAAGAGCTCGATGCTCTGGGTCGTCTGCGACAACAGATATATCGGGCGGCTGAAGTCGACACCCTCGAGGTCGGCAACGCTCTCCACCACACGCACATCGTCGTCTACCTGTCCCGTGAGTCCGATGACCTCGGCGTGGCCACGCTTACCTAAAAGCACCACGCTGCCACCCACGCGCTGCATATGCTCGTAGGCCTCCCTGAGTCTACGTTGCAGGCGCGCAACAACGGGACACGTAGCGTCAATAACATTGATACACAACTCCTTAGCGCGAGCATACGTTGCAGGAGGCTCGCCGTGAGCACGGATAAGGAGCGTACGTCCCGCGAGCGAGGGCATATCGTCGTGGGTGACGGTACGCAGGCCCAACTCCTCGAGGCGTTGCACCTCAACACGGTTATGCACGATATCGCCCAACGAGCATACCTCGCCCGTGGCGCGCAGTGCCTCCTCCGCCTCGCCAATGGCGCGGACAACGCCGAAGCAGAAGCCCGAGTTATCGTCGATCCTAACCTCCATACTACCCATTGATAACACGGCGATACTGCTCGCTGAACCACTCCATCTGCTCCTCGAGCGTCATATGTGAGTTATCCAACACGATGGCGTCGTCGGCCTTACGCAACGGCGATATCTTACGCGTCGTATCAGCCTTGTCGCGCGACACCACATTCTCGTAGATCTCCTCTAAGGTCACCCTATCGCCCTTCTCCGTGAGCTCCTTATAGCGACGCTCGGCACGCACCATCGGGTCGGCCGTCATATAGATCTTAAGCTCGGCCTCAGGGAATACCACCGTGCCGATATCGCGGCCATCCATCACCACGCCGCGCTTGCGGCCCATCTCCTGCTGCATAGCCACGAGCTTCTCTCTCACGGCAGCAATCGAGCTCACGGCACTCACGCAGTTGCTCACCTCGATGGTACGAATCTTACCCTCGACAAGATCGCCATTGACGTATATGTCGCTGGCACCGCGCTCGGGGTTGAAGCGGAAGTCGATGTGTATGTCGCCGAGCATAACTGCCACGGCCTCGTCGTCGACGATACCCGAGGTGATGGCTCCGTGCTCGAGGGCATAGAGCGTGACGGCACGATACATCGCGCCCGTGTCGATGAATATATAGCCGAGACGTGCCGCAATGAGCTTGGCAAACGTACTCTTTCCACACGACGAGTGACCGTCGATAGCAATTATTATTCGCTTGTTATCCATTGTATGTTAACTTATTATTACCGAAAGAAGGGTATAGAGACCCAGCGCGCTGATGACAACGCCCGCGATGTGGTTGATCGTGAGCATATGGCGCGGACGGAAGCCACGACGGAAGATGTTGATAAGCGACGTAAGGGCCAGCCACCAGAGCACCGCACCGAGCATAAAACCTCCAATAACCAACGTGTTACGCGTCATACGGCCAATCAACGGCTGAGCCTCGGCGTTCTGCTCGACCGCCACCTCGGCATCAGCCTCGACACTCTCATCCGCAGCCTCTGCCTCGGCAATGCTCTCCTCGAAGGCCGCAGCCGCAGCCGTGTGGTCGATAACGCCATAGTCGATGCTCTCGGCAACTACCTCCTCCGCGCCCTCCTCGGCCACAGCCTCCACCGCAACGACCTCTGCCTGAGGCTCCGCCGTAGGCTCCGAGACCGAAAGGTCGATATTAAACATCGTGAAGAAGGCGAGGATATAGGGGATGACAACCACGAAGTTAGCCAACGTGAAGCCGAACATCGAGACGAAATCCTGCCACAAGGCACTATGTCCTGCGCGGTTCTTGCGAATCTGCGGCACGGGGTTTTTGAAGAAGATGAAGATGCCGACGATGACGACAAAGATGCCGCCACAGAGCTGGATGATGGTGTTGTACTCGTCGATGTACTCCTTCAAAAGGGCATATACCGAGAAGGCGAGAATCGCCATAATGGTGTCGGCACAGGCGATGCCCAAGCCAGACATAAGCCCCGAGAGATGTCCCTTGCTCAGCGTGCGCTGGATGCAGAGCACCGCAACGGGACCCACCGTCACCGAGGATGCCAAGCCCACACACAGGCCGCCGAAAAGTATCTGTAATATCTCAACAATCATAGCAATTCATCGTTTATCACCCACGCCCGATCGGGTTCTTCAACCGTCATCAAACAGCGACGTTTTGGCACAGGTGCATATATTGTGGCAAAGTTACAAATTTTTTGTGATATAATAAATTATATCACCCTATTTTCTTGCCATTTCGTCGCATCGGCCGACATCGGCCAATAAATTTGGTTGTTCGCAAAATAATCACTATCTTTACTCGGTTTTTATCACATTAAACATTTTAACGCTATGAACGAGAACAAGAAACAGGGTATTGAGATACAGCTTGACGAGCAGGTTGCTCAGGGCAACTACTGCAATTTGGCAATCATCGCCCACTCATCATCGGAGTTTATCCTCGACTTTGCAACTATGCTTCCAGGCCTTCCTAAGGCACGCGTGAAGAGCCGCGTGGTACTCACGCCCGAGCACGCCAAGCGTCTGTTACTCTCTCTGCAGGAGAACATTACACGCTATGAGAGCAGCTTCGGCACCATCAACGTGCAGGCCAAGCAGCCTATGCTCGACCCCTTCGGTCACAAGGGCCAGGCGTAGTGACCCAGCCTTTTGAGACTGTTCATCACTAAGCATCAAAGAATTAGGGCGTTGGAGTGACCAACGCCCTACTCTTTTATACTCATCCCAAGACTACTTCTCAGCAGCCATAAGCTCAGCCTTCTTAGCATCTACATCCTCGAAGGTATCCCACACGCCGTCGTGGATATATAGACCCACCGACAGGTGATCACTCACATTGTAGCCCAATGCCACGATATAGCTCGACGCGGTCTTGCGACCAGAGTAGTTAGCTATAAGGCTCTTGAGCGTATCGCGCCACGCACTCTCGGCAACGACGTTCAGACTCGCCTCCCTAACGGCACGAATCTTAGCTTCGCCCGCAAAGGTTTTGTAATAGATGTTGTCGTTGAGCATCTCCTCGAGCAAGCTCCAGCCACCATCACCATCGGCCAAGCCTGTGGAACGCTTTGTAGTCGACTTTGTAGTTGATATACAGAGGGCTTTCGCCGAGCGACTTACTATCTTTCACCACATAGATTACCGCCTGCGAGGTGTTGCATCCTGTCTACGTGATGCTGGGCGGATTGTTAAAGTCGGGGTGGGTGTCCCAGTGGATTTTATGAAGGTTGTGGTCTGTCTCGTACTTCCAGGTGAGTTTTGTCTTGTCGGCGTTGTATGTCAACGGCATCTCGCGACGCCACACCTATGAAATATTTTCAGGCAAATATGAAAAAATTGTTATGTAAAACCGAAAAAAGATATTTTTTTAATCTGAAATATTGTTTTTGTATTATTTTATCTCGCCAAAACAATATGAGGCCGGATGGAAAAAACCATCCAGCCTCCTATTGCTGAGCTATTTTCACGCCCCAGCGGCTACTCCACGGGCACAATCGTGGCGCGGAGCTTACTCGGTGCGGGCACAGCATCGGGGTCGACAACGAGCGACGAGGGTAGGGCGAGGGTCGAGGCCTTCGACTCCTCGTTCAGCCTATCAACCAACGTCTTAAGCTCCGAGATAGGGCTCTTCGTGTCGGCCGTGGGGAGTGTGTACAGGCGGCCGATGGCACCCATTCGTCCCTCCATATCGGTGGCGTAGGCGAGGGCTGTCTGCTCGACGTTCCACTCGGCAGTATAGAACGAGTAGGGCTGCGCTATGTTGCAGGTATTCCAGTAGCTTCCCGCGATGTTCCACAGCTCGGCATCGGAGTAGGCAACCGAGTTTGTACAGTCGCCACCAATCATCGTAGTGTAGAGCGTGCGGGCACCATCGAGGTCGTTATACTTAACCACGGTGATGGCCTTACCTGCCGTTGCCGCGGGCTGGCCGAAGATCGAGCCCGCCTCCTCGTCGCCCGAGTAGTAGCCAACGAGCTCCACCGTGGGGCTCACCGAGCCGAGGGCTAAGGTGCGAGCTATGTTATCGAACGTGAAGCACTTAGACACCTTGCCCGTGGCCGTATCGAGGGCGTAGACGTAGCCCATAAACTCACGATCGGGGATGAGGCCCGAGACCTCCACCGTGCAGTTGCCGTTGTAGTAGTACTGGTCGAGGACCTCGGCGACGGTGATGCTCGGATTAAAGTCCTTGGAGCCCGTATAGAAGTAGTTGAACGTCTCCTCCTCCATAGCCACAAACTCCGCCTCTTCGTACTCCTCGGCAAGGCATACGCCCGGGATGTAGTAGATCGTGGGATCCGACGACGAAATATTCATCGTAAAGCCGTAAGATGTTGCCGACAAGGTTGTTATCTCGAAGTTCACATCCTCGACACTACCGCCCGGCAGCGTGCGGAACGTCACCATCGCAGCCTCCGTGGTGATGCCGCCCTTGTAGCCAAAGGCGATGACGTAGTAGAGCGTATCGGCCGCCGGGAGCTTGAACTTATTGGCTCCGGAGTGCTCCACAGGGCCGCGGTCGTTGGCCATAATATCCATCCAGCCACCCCACTGGTCGACAATCTGGTGCATAACCTCATCCGCGGTGCTCACACCATCCCACGGCTGAATCAGCGCACAATAGGTGTCGACGTTGTTCGAGGGCGTGATCGACACCGAGGCAGTCATCTGCTCGATATCCCACACCTTGATGTCGAAGGTCATCTCCGACTTGGCAGCATCGCCCGTAGTATAGCGACCCTCCGCAACAGGAGTGACGATGGTGATACCCTCCTCGTCAAGCTCCAAGCCCGCGATGAGATAGACGTGCTCGGTATTAGCATTCAAGCCCTTAGCCTCGAGCACAAGGTCGCCGCTATGTATCAGCGCAGCGATAATCTGCTCGGTGGTATAGCCTGCCTGCTGATAGCTCGAGATCTCCTCGGAGAAGTAGTACTCGTAGAAGCCCTGCACCGTCATCTGGTAGCCCTCGGGGTCGTTAGTGTAGAAGTCGTAGGCCTCGGCGCGTAGCGTGCATAGGTACCATAGCGTCTCCTTATCCGTGGGCGACACCTCGAAGGTGACGTTGTTATCCTCGACCGTGGTCACCACCTCGAACCTACACTCCGACGCTGTGGCGTTTGCCGTGCGGAAGGGGGTTTTCTGAAGCTCGGTGCTCGCAGCATAGCCGCGCGCCTCGTCGACACCAAAGACAAGGAGGTAGTACTCGCTATCCATCGCAAGGCCCGAGAACGAGCCGTCGTCCACTGTGCCGCGGTCAACGACCGTGGACATATACTCCTCGAAGGTCTTGCCCACGTTCGACGCCTCCTCGGTGAGTGTCTGTAAGATGGTGGCAATGAGATACCTATCCTTCGTAAAATCATCGACCTCCTCGCGCTCCATAACGTAGCAGAAATATGCAGCCTCCTCGTCCGACGGCACCACGTCGAAGGTTACGGTCGTGCGCGTCGTGGCCACAATCGTCGTCTCGAACGTGAGGCCCTCGGGCGTGGGCGTGGGTTCGGGTTCGGGTTCGGGATTACAAGCCATTGCAACGATGGTCACGACAAGAGCCACAAACCATTTCATTCTATTCATAATCAACAATTTAACAAACCATTAACAAGCAGTGTGGGGCGACGGTCGAGCCCCCACCCCACACTTAAACATATGCAGAGCGTAGAACTACACTCTCGCTCTTAGGAAACCGATGCCGAAACGCTCCACTGCTGCGCGCTCCAAATCCTCGCGCACCGAGGGGTCGGCAACCGATATAAGCAGCTTGGCACGCTCCGCAAGCGACTTGTTACGCAGGTAGACGATACCGTGCTCCGTGGCGATATACTGAGCCTGGAAGCGGGTGGTAACAACACCTGCACCCTTCGTGAGCGTGGGCACAATCTTCGAGATGCCCTTGTTCGTAATCGAGGGCAGGGCGATGAAGCACTTGCCACCCTCCGAAAGAGCACCGCCATACATAAAGTCGTGCTGGCCTCCCACACCCGAGAAGATACGCTCGCCGATACTATCGGCGCATATCTGACCCGTAAGGTCGACCTCGATAGCCGAGTTAACGGCCATAACGCGGGGGTTCTGGCGGATGTTCTGCGGGTCGTTGGTCCACGCAACGTCGCGGATGACAACGTCGCGGTTGCCGTCGAGGTAATCGTAGAGACGCTGGCTACCGAGACACAAGCACGCCACCGACTGACCCGGGTATATCTTCTTCAAAGAGTTGTCGATGATACCCTTCTGAATGAGGGGCACAACGCCGTCGGTCATAGCCTCGGTATGGAGGCCGAGGTGTTTATGGTCGTGCAGAGCGTCGAGCACAGCGTTGGGGATACCACCTACGCCAATCTGAAGCGTAGCACCGTCGGGAATCTCCTGAGCGATATAGTTACCTATGGCGCGCTCCACCTCGTTGGGGATAACCGTAGGCACCTCCACAAGGGGCTCGTCGCCACGGACCATGGCGTCGATCTTCGAGACGTGGATCACGGGGTCGCCAAACGTGCGCGGCATATACTTATTCACCTGAGCGATAATCGTCTTCGAGCACTCGGCCGCCGAGAATGCCAAGTCGGCCGATATACCATACGAGCAGTAGCCCTCCTCGTCGGGCTCCGAGACGTTAAGCAGCGTAACGTCGAGGGGCACCTGACCCGAGCGGAACAGGAAGGGAATCTCACCGAGGAACGCCGGGATGGTCTGAGCAACACCCTCCTTGATGGCGTTACGCAGGTTGTTGGCAACGAAGAAGCTGAGGGGCTCGAACGAGTCGCGGAGCTCGGCCTTAGCATAGGGGGCATCGAAGCGACCGATGGCAAAGGCCGAGTAGACCTTAACATCGCGAAGCTCGGGGGCGCGGTCGGTCATAGCCTGCACCAGCACCTCGGGTATAGATGTCGAGCCCTGGATAAATACCGAGTCGCCCGACTTGATAAGTTTCACGGCCTCAGCCGCACTTACTAATTTCATATATGCGTATGTGTTTACAAAGGGCTGTCCTTAAGCGGGCAGCCCCTTCTATATTAATTTATTAATAATCCTGTGAGAATAGACGCAATCGCTTATCGAGCTCGTCGTACTGATAATCCGAGATCATCGACACGCAGCCACGCAAGCCCTCGCGCGTACTACCCGTAGGTGCGAGAGTGATGGCCGAGATACCGTAGTAGATAAGCTTGTTGATAAGCTGCTCGCCCGTCATATCCTTATAGCCGAACGTGAAGAAGAAGCCGTCCGACACATCCTTATCGCAATCCTTGTCGTAGACGATATGGAAGCCGTTTTTCTTCATAATCTCCTTCACACGCTCAGCACGGCGGGCATACTCGCGCGTATGCTCCACGTAGTTGAGCTTGCCATCCGACGCTGCGCGGAACATAGCCGCAAGGGCATACTGTGCCGAATGAGGTACACCCGACGACAGAACGTAGAGGATGTTGAAGATGAAGTTACGACGGAACTGGCCATCGTTGCCATACTTCTTAGCAAAGCCCTCGTAGCAACGCTCCGCGAGTGCGGGGTTGAACGCCACAACGGCGATACGCTGGCCGGCATACGAGAACATCTTTGAGCCCGAGAGCAGGTGCAAGCAGTTGTTCGTATAGCGTGCTACCGACGGCTGATAGGGCGGCTCGAAAGGCTTAGAGCGATCCTCGCGGAAGTCCGTATTAAGGTATGCAAGATCCTCAACCACAATGACATCGTACTTCGTAGCCATACGACCGATAATCTCCAACTCCTCCTCCGTCAAGCACATCCACGTGGGGTTGTTGGGATTCGAGTAGATCATACCGCTGATGCGGCCCTGCGACAAGATCTCCTCCAACTTAGCCTCCAGAGCCTTACCACGATAGTCGATGACGTCGAACGACTCGAAGCGCACGCCCTGAACCTTACACTGCGACTTCTGAACGGGGAAGCCGGGGTCGATGAAGAGGATAGTGTCGCGATCCTCGCGCATCTGCGTGAGGGCCATAAACGTTGCAAACGCACCCTGCATTGAGCCCACCGTGGGCACGAAGCACATAGGCGGAATGTCGAGGTTGATGAAGGCCTTAACGAAGCGCGATGCCTCCTTCGTCAGAGGCTCGATACCCGTAATCAGCGGGTACTTCGAACCTACGCCCGCGAGCAACGCCTCGTGCTCAGCCTCGATGCCGATCTGTTCGGCGGGGAGACCCGGCTCACCGATCTCCATACGGATATACTCCACGCCCGTCTTAGCCTCGATATCCTTAACGACGCTCACGAACTGGCGGATAGATGCGGCACCAAGCTCCTTAGCATTGCGCAAACCATTGGCAATGCAGATATTATCTACGGTCTGTTTATCTAATGGACGCTCCATAGCTTACTTCTTAATAGAGTTATCGTAACCAGCGCGTACGGCTGCGAGGTTCTTCTCGATAACCTCCTCGCCCTTACGTGCAAAGATGCGGCGGATACCGGCCTCGATCTTCTCGAACTCGATGTCGAGCATAGGAATAGCGGCACCCAAAAGCACCATATTTGCCGCCTGCAGGGGAGCACCTGCATCCTTAGCGAGCTGCTCGACGTTGAGCGACACGCAGTTGGGCAGTGCAGCGAGGTGCTTGTTAAGCTCCTCCTCGCTGGGGTAGTTGGGGATGTTTACGAAGGGGACATTCGAGGTTACAACCCAGCCATCCTTCTTCAGATACTCCAAATAGCGCAATGCCTCCATAGGCTCCAACGAGATGATTATGTCGGCACCACCCTTAGCGATAAGGTCCGAGGCGATAGGCTCGGTAGAGAGGCGCAAGTTACTCTGCACATCGCCACCACGCTGGCTCATACCGTGAACCTCAGCCTGCTTGATGTTCCAACCCTCGGCCATAGCTGCCTCGCCAATGACCGTGGCAATCGACAGAATACCCTGTCCGCCGACGCCTGCCAAAATGATATCTTTCTTCATAGTTGCTTTCTAATAATTTTAACGGCTTACTTTATTTATTAGCTCCAGCGGACCTACTCCTTCTTTGCAGCGGCGCGTGCCTTAGCGTGACGCTTAGCTGTCTGGATACACTCGCGACGCGGGATCACCACCGACACGCCCTTATACTCGATCTCCTCACGAAGGATCGACTTGATCTCCTCCATATTCTTTGGCAGAGGCACAACAACACGCACGTGGTCGGGGTGAACACCTACACCGCGGCAGATATCCTCCAACTTACCAGTACCTGCCGAGTTCTGGCCACCGGTCATACCCGTAGTGAGGTTATCCGAGATGATGACAACGACGTTGGCGTTAGAGTTAACGCAGTCCAACAAGCCCGTAATACCCGAGTGTGTAAACGTCGAGTCGCCGATAACTGCGAATGCGGGGAACTGACCAGCATCCGAAGCACCCTTAGCCATAGTAATCGAAGCACCCATCTCAACGCAGGCGTGGAGAGCCTGGAACGGAGGCAGTGCACCGAGCGTATAGCAACCGATATCGCCGAAGATGCGCGGATTCTCGTACTCGGCAGCAACCTCGTTCAGAGCCTTATACATATCTCTGTGGCCGCAACCCTGGCACAAGGCGGGCGGACGTGCTACTACGATATCGTCGGCCTCGAGGTTCTCCAAAGCCTCCATACCGAGGGCCTTACGTACCGAGTCGGGTGTGAGCTCGCCCACGCGGTTCAGATCACCCGTAAGGCGACCCTTAACCTCAACGGTCGAGGGAACGATAGCGCGAACCATCTCCTCAACAACGGGCTGGCCCTCCTCCATAACGAGGATCTCCTTAGCACCATCCTCAACCATCTTCTCGATGAGCGATGTGGGCAGAGGATACTGCGACACCTTAAGGATGCTGCGCTCTGCACAGTTGGCAGCATTCTCCATATAGTAGTTATAAGCGATACCCGTGCAGATGACACCACGCTCGGGAGTTGTACCCTTGCGGTAGCAGTTGTACTTCGACTCCACCGATGCCTTCATAAGGTCGTCCTGCTGAGCAAGGAGCTCGACGTAACGCTTCTTAGCAAATGCGGGGAGAAGGATCCAACGGCGTACATCCTCCGGACGGCAGATCTCGTTCTGCTTGCGAGGCTCGTCGGTGAGCGTCACAACGGCACGCGAGTGTGCCATACGCGTAGTCACACGCATAAGTACGGGGAGCTTAACGCGCTCCGAGAGCTCGAAAGCGGCACGAGTCATATCGTATGCCTCCTGCTGCGACGAGGGCTCAAAGATGGGCATAAGGGCGAACTTGCCATAGAAGCGCGAGTCCTGCTCGTTCTGCGACGAGTGCATCGAGGGGTCATCGGCAGCAACCACCACCAAACCACCATTCACGCCCGTCATTGCCGAGTTTACGAAGGGGTCGGCTGCAACGTTCATACCCACGTGCTTCATACACACGAGCGCGCGCTTACCCATATATGACATACCGAGAGCACCCTCCATAGCGGTCTTCTCGTTAGTAGCCCAGCGGCAGAAGATCTTGTCTGCAGCCTCGCCGCGCTTCTCCTCGCGCAGCTGAATGAACTCTGTAATTTCGGTTGACGGCGTACCGGGATATGCGTAAACACCCGACAGACCAGCATCAATAGCTGCCTGAGCAATAGCCTCGTCACCGAGAAGTAGTCTTTTCATAGCGTTATAGTTTTTAGGTTTGTATTGTACTCTTTCTGTTTTACATCACACGTGCATAGCCTTACATCGCACACGTACCACTCTATATCACACGCGCAGTTTCAATCACACACGCACCGCTTTGCATCACGCAACAGTTTCACACCGCACGCACCGCTTTGCATCACGCAGCAGTTTCACACCGCACGCACCGCTTTGCATCACGCGCGCGTAGCGAGTGGGAGGCAGGCCCGATCTACCCGTCGCGCCCCACTCCGGGCAATATACACTATGCATCCTCAAAGTTACGAAGAATTTTTCAGACGGCGAAACATTTTTTTCATTTTTTTGAATAGAGGAGTCGCGAGAGATTAGGAATGAGCAGTGAGTAGTGAGGAATGAGTAATTAGTAATTAGTAATAATTATGACTGGAGATATAACGCTTGGGATAGCACCCCCAATTTCTTGCGAGAAGTCGTGAAATGTGGAGCCAAAGGAAAGAGCCTCGGATGGGACATACTCGATTTATTCCCCATTCGGGGCTCGGAGGTTTGGTGCCGCAGATTGCGGCTTATCACGGGAAAGACACAATTTCTTGCGAGAAGGGGTTAGGCTTGGTGCATCGCAAAAGAGATGACCACGGGATAGTACTTTGACGTACAGCCCATGGTCATTTGATCTTTTGTGATGTGCCGAGAATGGCCCCTTATCACAAGAAACTATTTGCGAGAGGTCTTCGCCTCAATACACTCCGTCGCGTGAGGAACACGCAAAAGTCGCTCACGAGGGATGAGCTTACCTGTGGTCTTACAGATGCCATAGGTCTTGTTCTTGATGCGCACAAGTGCCATCTCGAGGTTGCGGATAAACTTCGCCTGACGCTGCGCAAGCGAGCCATACTCCTCGCGCGAGAGCGTGGTGGCACCCTCCTCCATAACCTTGAAGGTGGGCGACGAGTCCTCGGTGTCGTTCTCGTTGCTCGTAGCGGTGCGCAACATCTCATAGTCGGCACGTGCCGATTCGAGTTTCTGCTCTATCAGGATGCGGAACTCTTCGAGTTCAGCGTCGTTGTAACGGGTCTTCTCTTCTGCCATAATCGTAGCGTTTTAGTACGGTTATACATCTTTATTAAGCGAAGATACGCAAAAATTATGAAACCTGCAAACAATCCTACAAAAAAAGCACAAAAAAGTGTAGCCCCAATCGTGGGGCTACACCTTGATAATGTACGAGAATCGGGGCTCTACGCCTTTGTAACGGCAATTTTGAGCGGTGCCTCGTCGATATCGGCGTCGACAACGAAATCGCCCGCGGGAGCAGCCGATGCCTTAACCTCAACTGCGAGGGTCTGGCTGGCGATATACTCCGCGAAGCTCTCGATGGCGGGAGCTGTGAGCTCGGTCGCCTCGATCTCCACGCGAATCTTATCGGTCACCTCGAAGCCCGAATCCTTACGTATGTTCTGGATGCGGTTAACAAGCTCGCGGGCAACACCCTCACGACGGAGCTCGTCGGTGATGGTGATATCCATAGCCACGGTGAGCTTACCCTCCGAGGCAACGAGCCAGCCCGGCATATCGTCCGACGTGATCTCAAAGTCGGCAGCCGTAACGGTAACGCTCTGGCCTGCAACCTCGAGCACGGTCTCGGCGTTAGCCTCGATAGCGGCGATCTGCTCCTGAGTGAAGGTAGCAACGAGGGCCGACATAGGCTTCGCAAGCTGAGCATAACGCTGACAGAAGGCCTTGAAGTTGAGCTTGATACGCTTGGTGATAACACCCGTGGTATCGGTGATAAGCTCGATCTCCTTGACATTAACCTCGTTCATAATGAGCGAGCGCATCTTCTCGATATGTGCCGCCATAGCCTTATCCAAGACGGGGATAAGAATCTTAGCCAGCGGCTGACGAACCTTGATGTTCACCTTGCGACGCAGTGCCAACACCATCGACGAGGTGCGCTGAGCCAGCTGCATCATCTCCTCGCGGTCGCGGTCGATGAGCGACTCATCGCACATGGGGTACGAGGCGAGGTGTACGCTCGACTCCGTATGGCGGCCGCTCACGGCATTCAGATCCGTAAAGATGCGGTCGGTGATGAACGGAGCGATAGGTGCTGCGAGCATTGCCACGGTCTCCAAGCAGGTATACAATGTCTGGTATGCAGCCAACTTATCGGTCGTAAGCTCGCCACCCCAGAAACGTTTACGGTTCAAGCGCACGTACCAGTTCGAGAGGTTCTCGTCGACAAACTTGTCGATAAGGCGTGCTGCGGGTGTGGGATCGTATGCCTCGAGAGCTGCCGTCACGTCGCGGATGAGCGAGTTGAGCTCCGAGAGAATCCAGCGGTCGATCTCGGGACGCTCCTTAACAGGAATCTCCTGCTCGCGACCCGTGAAGCCGTCAATGTTGGCATAGAGCGCGAAGAACGAGTAGGTGTTGTACAACGTACCGAAGAACTTACGGCGGCACTCGTCAACGCCATCGACGTCGAACTTGAGGTTATCCCACGGCTGCGAGTTCGAGATCATATACCAGCGTGTAGCGTCGGCACCATACTTCTTCAACACCTCGAAGGGGTCTACGGCGTTACCCAGACGCTTCGACATCTTGTTGCCGTTCTTGTCCAAGACGAGGCCGTTCGAGATGATATTCTTGAACGCCACAGAGTCGAACAACATCGTGGCAATGGCGTGCAACGTATAGAACCAACCACGCGTCTGGTCGACACCCTCGGCGATGAAGTCGGCAGGGTAGATCTGGTCGAAGCCCTCCTTATTCTCGAAGGGGTAGTGCACCTGAGCATAGGGCATAGCACCCGAATCGAACCACACGTCGATGAGGTCGGGCTCACGGCGCATAGGCTCGCCCTTAGACGATACCAAGACGATATTATCAACATAGGGACGGTGGAGGTCGATAACGTCGGTCGAGTAGTTCTCCTTCGACATATCGCCCACCTTAAAGTTCTTATACGGATTCTCCGTCATAACGCCAGCTGCGACAGCCTTCTCGATCTCCGAGATAAGCTCCTCGACCGAGCCGATGCACTTCAACTCCGTGCGGTCCTCCGTAGCCCAGATAGGCAGCGGCGTACCCCAGAAGCGTGAACGCGAGAGGTTCCAGTCGTTAATGTTCTCGAGCCACTTACCGAAGCGGCCGGTGCCTGTCGACTCGGGCTTCCAGTAGATGGTCTTGTTGAGCTCCATCATACGCTCGCGGAGTGCCGTGGTGCGGATGAACCAAGAGTCCAACGGGTAGTACAACACGGGCTTATCGGTACGCCAGCAGTGGGGATAGTTGTGCGTATGCTTCTCGATCTTGAATACCTTGTTCGACTCCTTGAGCTTGATAGAGATATAGATATCGAGGTTCTCGGCAGCCTGAGCAGCCTTCTCGTCGTAGCGTCCATCGACCGTGAACTGCGGATCGTAGGCATTCTTCACGAAGCGACCCTCGTACTCGTCATAGGCAGGAGCAACGCACTCCGCAGCGAACTTCTCGTCGAGCTCGGCCTTGAGGTAGAACTTACCCGTGAAGTCGACCATAGGACGTGTCTCGCCACGCTTGTTGATCATAAAGAGCGACGGAATGCTGGCCTGACGTGCAACGAAGGCATCGTCGGCACCAAACGTAGGTGCGATGTGCACGATACCCGTACCATCTTCGGTAGTCACGTAGTCACCAAGAATCACGCGGAAGGCCTTAGCCGAGGCATCCGCCCAGTTGCCAGCCTCGTCCATCTCCGTGGGCTTAACCCAGGGCAGCAGCTGCTCGTAGTGCATACCCTCGAGCTCCGTACCGCGCCACTTGCCCACAACCTCAAACGGAATGAGCTTATCACCAGCCTTATAGTCGGCAAGTGCCACACCCTCAGCCTTCTTGTTGAAGATTGAGTACAACAGAGGCTCAGCAACTACCGCCGTAATCTTCTCGGCGGTATAGGGGTTATACGTGCGCACGGCGAGGTAGTCGATCTTGGGACCCACGCAGAGTGCCGTATTCGAGGGCAGTGTCCAGGGCGTAGTCGTCCACGCGAGGAACACGGGCGTACCCCAACCCTCCATCTCGGCCTTAGGATCGAGGATGCGGAACTGAGCCGTACACGTCGTATCCTTAACGTCGCGGTAGCAACCCGGCTGGTTGAGCTCGTGTGTCGAGAGACCAGTACCGGCTGCGGGCGAGTAGGGCTGGATGGTGTAACCCTTATAAAGCAAGTTTTTGTCGTAGAGCTGCTTAAGGAGCCACCAGAGGGTCTCGATAAACTTATTATCGTAGGTGATATACGGATCGTCCATATTCACCCAGTAGCCCATCTTGCGAGTGAGGTCCTCCCAGATATCCGTGAACTCCATAACGGCCTCGCGGCACTGGTGGTTATACTCCTCGATGGTGATCTTCTTGCCGATATCCTCCTTCGTGATGCCGAGCTTCTTCTCCACACCGAGCTCCACGGGCAGACCGTGCGTATCCCAACCCGCCTTGCGGTGTACGAGGTAGCCCTGCTGCGTCTTGAAGCGGCAGAATACATCCTTGATGGTACGCGCCATAACGTGGTGGATACCGGGTGTACCGTTAGCCGAGGGAGGTCCCTCGTAGAATACGAACGTGGGGTGACCCTCACGTGTCGTGATGCTCTTATGGAAGGTGTCATCCTCGGTCCAGCGTGCCAAAACCTCGTCGGCAACGCCTGCCAAGTCGAGACCCTTATATTCGTTAAACTTGCTCATTCCTTTAATCTGTAATTAGTAATTATTTATGAGTAATCAGCAATGAGGGGTTACCTCCTACGACTACTCCTCTGCCTCGTCCTCGTCCGACTCGGCCATCGTCGTGTAGACGTTCGTAACGTCGTCATCCTCCTCGAGGTGCTCGATGAGCTTATTCACTGCCTCGCGCTGCTCGGCCGTAAGCTCCTTTGTATCAGTGGGGATGCGAACAGCCTCACCCGACACCAACTCGAAGCCCTTATCCTCGATCCAAGTCTGAATCTGACCAAACGACTCGTAGGCTGCGTAAACCGTAACCTCACCCTCCTCGGCGTAGAACTCGTCGACACCAAAGTCGATCATCTCGAGCTCCATCTCCTCGAGGTCGGCACCCTCGGTAGGCTTGAACTTAAAGACACACTTATGCTCGAACATAAAGCCCACAGAGCCCGATGTTCCGAGCGTGCCGCCATACTTATTGAAGTACATACGTACCGATGCCACGGTGCGGTTGGTGTTATCGGTAGCGGTCTCCACCAAAACGGCGATACCGTGGGGGCCATAACCCTCGTAGATCATCTCCTTATAGTCGGCCGAATCCTTATCCGTAGCACGCTTGATGGCGCGCTCAACATTCTCCTTAGGCATATTCTCTGCCTTAGCATTCTGCATCAACAGACGGAGGCGGAGGTTCGAAGCGGGATCGGGACCCGAAGCCTTAACGGCCATCTCAATCTCCTTACCGATCTTGGTAAATACTCGCGCCATATGTCCCCAGCGTTTCATCTTTCGCGCCTTGCGATACTCAAAAGCTCTTCCCATAGTGTTTCTGTTTTATTTCTGTTTTTGTTTTTGTTTATGTCGTTCTTGATCTAATTCTCTGTACAGCCTTAGCAGCCCCGCCATCTCTGTCGCTCTCGATTTATCGGTCACCAATTTATATTTGACACCTGATCATCAACATATTACAACAGTACAGACTACTAACTGCCAATCAAATTACGCCCACATATACTTCTATAATGTATATAGGTGTGCAAAGATAATAAAAAATTTTTTTAATAGCAAAAGATATTCACGGCTTTCGACTCCCGCACCTCGATTTGCGAGGCGCGATTAGTAGCATCATCAAATAGAATAGGCCGCCGCGCATCGGTTCAATTTCTTATCCTAGACATCAGAATCACACATCTAACCTCAAAACCACGACACATAATCTATCGTAATACGAACATATAGGCAACTACTCTACACCACTAAACAATCAAGCTATACACCTAAATATCAATCCATTTGGACTAACACGAGCAGACAATACACAACACTCCGTACAGGGATATATCTCCCCGCAAAAAATCACTCTCGCAAACATTCAACACATCCACTCCACAGTCAAGAATTTGTACACACTCTACATCTAATTCATTGCCAAGCTCCTTGTAAAACTCCACGCACAACTATCCACCACCCACCCCGTCCCCACAGACCCAATCATCCCCACATAACAGCAGCCTCGCCCTCTTCGAACATCACTTCCACACAATAAACCGCCCCACCCCTAAGAACGCAACCCACCGCACCGCCACCTCATACCTCCCCTCTAAAAACCCCTTCTACACCTATCTAAAACCCCTTAAGAACCACCCTCAACTAAAAAAATTAATAAATAATTAAAAATATTTAGTAAATTATTTGGAAATTTAAATAATACCCCTTACATTTGCAACGAAGTTTTAAGGTTCATTTAGGTTAGTAGTTTTAGGTTGGAAGGGCCTATCGGAAGATTGTAGCAATAGTCGCAAGCTACGGAGCAGGTTGTGCGACGTGCGGCAGGCAGTCAAGGGACACAGACTGCGGCCGCGACGGCGAGAACACAAAAGCAGGCGTCGATGCCACGGCGGATGCGCCGAGTAGCTGCGAGTATTGTTACTAAGAGGGGTGGCGGTGCTCGCTGCCTACATCGAATATCTTTCGGTAGACCCTCTTTTTACTAATGAGTAGTGAGTAATTAGCTGGCCTTTAGACTTATAGCAACGCAAATCATTCTCCTAAGGAGATCAGCGCAACGCATCAGTATTATCTACCGACGCACCACCCCCACCCACAGCGCAAAAAGAAAATAGGGGAATAATCTCCGCAAATTAGAAAATAATTATTACATTTGTGGTCGCATCGCGCGCATACGCGTATGCACGTATATATATGAAGCGAAGCACAACCATAGGTTTTGATGCGCGGTATGCCAACACGGGAAATACCACGCTCTCGAGCTACGCCCGATTTATCATCGAGGCGATGGCCGATGCCTGCCCCCGCTATGGCTACTTCCGTATGTACGTCACCGACCCCGATAAACATAGTGAGTACGAGCTACTTACACGCCGCCACAATGTCGAGTCAATGGCTCCCGATGGCGGCTTCTGGCGCAAGGTGCCGTGGCTATGGCGCACCTGGCCCATCGGCCGCGATATGGAGCGTGGCGACGTGGAGCTCTACCACAGCCTCACCGAAAGCCTGCCTTTCGGTCTCGCACGCCGCAACATACGCTCGATAGTCACCATCCACAGCCTCGACTTCCTCACGCTCGACAAGCTCTACAACCCCACCGAGAGCGCGCTACGTCGCATTGCTATGGCCTCGTCCATCGCACGCGCCGACCGTGTTGTCGCAGTAAGTGAGCGTGTTAAGGAGGGTATCATCCGCTATTTCGGCACCGACCGCGACAAGATCGACGTCATCTATCGCAACTGCCATCCGCGTTTCTCCGAGACAATCACCCAGGAGCAGAAGGCATCGGTTAAGGAGCGTTACCAGCTACCCGACCGCTATCTGTTGGCCACCGGCACGCAGAGCCCACGCAAGAATCTCGGCATACTCGTCGAGGCACTCGCACTTATCGACAACGACATCCACCTCGTCCTTGTCGGCCGCAAGACGTCGCACACCGCAACGCTCACCGCACGTGCCAAGAGCCTCGGCATCGCCGACCGAGTGCACCTCATCCACACATTCACCGAAGAGGACATACCCGCGATCTACAGCCTCGCATCGCTCTACCTACAACCATCTCTATACGAAGGCTTTGCAACGACAATCGTCGAGGCCATCACCGTGGGTCTGCCCGTGATTGCTGCGCGCGGCTCGAGTTTAGAGGAGGCTGGTGGACCCGATAGCATCTACGTCGAACCGTCGGATGGCGTGGTGCTCGCCTCGGAGATCGAACGCGTGCTTGGCGACGAGCAGTTGGCCCGCTGGATGGTTATGCGCGGCAAGGAGTACATCACGCGTTTTAGGCCCGAGGTCATCGCCTACAACATACTTAACTCCTACCGCCGAATAGGCGTAGAGATTGCCGAGGAGAGCTCAACGGCGGGATAGAGTTTCAACGAAACGCAAAAACTTAATAGCAAAAAAGAAAAACACAAACAATACATAACGGATTGGGTATTAACACGTTAACATCTCAAGGAGGAAAATAAACGTTAAAAAGTATGGCGTTTTAGACAAAAGTGAGTATCTTTGACCGTTTTTAGTGCAGAACAAAAAAAAGACAACATAATAAAAAAGGTTATGGAAAAAGTTACGAAAATCGTAGTTATGGCAAAGCAGGTGCCCGACACACGCAATGTGGGCAAGGATGCTATGACTCCTGAGGGCACGGTGAACCGTGCTGCTCTTGCTGCAATCTTTAACCCCGAGGACCTGAACGCTCTGGAGATGGCCCTCCAGATGAAGGACCGCATCGGCACAGCCACGGTCCACGTCCTCACTATGGGACCGCAGCGTGCTGCCGACGTCATCCGCGAGGCTATGTTCCGCGGTGCTGATGGTGGCTATCTGCTCTCGGGTAGAGAGTTTGCGGGCTCTGACACGCTGGCAACCTCTTACGCCTTGGCGTGCGCACTACGTAAGATTAACCCCGATATCATCGTTGCTGGCCGCCAGGCTATCGACGGCGACACTGCACAGGTAGGTCCTCAGGTTGCCGAGAAGCTCGCACTTCCGCAGGTGACCTACGCCGAGGAGCTCCTCGACATCAACTCTACTCAGATCACCATCAAGCGTCGCTTGGAACGTGGTACCGAGGTGGTTATCTCGCCTCTGCCCGCTGTGATCACAGTAAACTCATCGGCTAAGGAGTGCCGTCCGCGTAACGCTAAGCGTGTTATGAAGTTCAAGTACGCGCTTGCTACCTCGGAGCTCGCCACGGCTGACGACAAGCGCAAGGCCTTCATCGACGAGCGCGACTACCTCCACATCGTGGAGTTCTCGGCTGCCGACGTCAATCCCGACCCCGAGCAGCTCGGCCTTAGCGGCTCGCCCACGAAGGTTAAGAAGATCGAGAATGTCGTATTCCAGGCTAAGGAGGCTAAGACCCTCAGCGCGGAAGATGCCGACATCGAGGCACTTATGCAGGAACTTATTGCGAGCCACACGCTCGGTTAACCCTAAAGAGTAAGAGACTATGAATAACGTATTTGTATATATCGAGATTGAGGATAGGGAGATTGCCGACGTGTCGTTGGAGCTCCTAACGAAGGGTCGCGAGCTGGCCAACACCCTCGGTGTTAAGCTCGAGGCAGTGGTTATCGGTAAGGACGTTGAGGCGTTGGCTCCCGAGTTGGCAAAGTATGGTGCCGACACGGTGTGGGTTGCCGACGACGAGATCTTCGCACCGTTCCGCACACTTCCCCACACAGCCGTGATGGTTGGTCTTATTGAGCAGGAGAAGCCCCAGATCGCTCTGTTTGGTGCTACGCCCGTAGGTCGCGACTTCGCACCGCGCGTATCATCGGCACTCCACAGCGGTCTTACGGCCGACTGTACGGAGCTCGTCATCGGCGAGCATAAGGACGCCAAGACGGGCAAGGAGTACGACTCGTTGCTCTACCAGATTCGTCCGGCGTTTGGCGGTAACATCATCGCCACCATCGTTAACCCCGAGTGCCGTCCTCAGATGGCTACCGTGCGCGAGGGCGTTATGCGTAAGGAGGCTCTCGCCCAGCCCGCAGCTGGCGAGGTTAAGGCTATCGACTGGAAGCCTATGGTTAAGGATAGCGACCTTGCAGTTCGCATCGTTGAGCGTCATATCGAGGAGCGTAAGATCAACATCAAGGGTGCGTCGATCATCGTTGCCGGTGGCTACGGCGTAGGCTCCAAGGAGGGCTTTAAGCTTGTTCACGAGTTGGCCGACGTCCTCGGTGCAGAGGTAGGTGCATCGCGCGCCGCAGTCGACGCAGGCTTCACCGAGCACGAGCGTCAGATCGGCCAGACGGGCGTCACCGTTCGCCCCAAGCTCTATATCGCTTGCGGTATCTCGGGCCAGATTCAGCACACCGCAGGTATGGATGGCTCGGCAATGATCGTGTCGATCAACACCGACCCCGCAGCCCCCATCACCAAGATTGCCGACTACGCCATCACGGGTAGCGTCGAGGAGGTTATCCCCAAGATGATTAAGTATTACAAACAGAATTCAAAGTAACGAAGCTATGGCAAATTTCTATACAGATAACAAAGATTTGCAGTATCACCTCTCTCATCCCTTGATGAAGAGGATTATCGAGCTCAAGGAGCGCAACTTTGCCGATGCTGCCGAGTATGACTATGCTCCTCAGGATGTGGAGGATGCTCTCGACTCATACCATCGTGTGCTGGAGATCGTCGGCGACGTCTGTGGCGAGGTGCTCGCACCCAATGCCGAGGGTGTCGACCACGAGGGTCCGCGCGTTGTCAACGACCACGTGGAGTACGCCTCGGGCACGGTTCGTAACCTCGAGGCCCTCAACGCCGCTGGCCTCGGCGGTATGACACTTCCGCGCCGCTTCGACGGTCTGAATATGCCCGTTACGTGCTTTGCAATGGCTAACGAGATGGTGGCACGCGCCGATGCAGGCTTCGAGAATATCTGGGGTTTGCAGGACTGCGCCGAGACTATCAACGAGTTCGCTACCGAGGAGATCAAGGCTAAGTTCTTGCCCCGCGTGTCGGCAGGCGAGACCTGTGCTATGGACCTCACGGAGCCCGATGCAGGCTCGGATCTTGGTGCCGTAATGCTCAAGGCTACGTGGGATGAGGCTGCCGGTGTATGGCGTCTCAACGGCTGTAAGCGATTCATTACCAATGGTGATGGCGACATCTCGTTGGTGCTCGCCCGTACCGAGGAGGGCACGAAGGATGCACGTGGTTTGTCGATGCTCATCTACGACAAGCGCGACGGTGGCGTTAAGGTTCGTCGCATCGAGAACAAGCTCGGTATCAAGGGTTCGCCCACCTGTGAGCTCGTATTCAACAACGCCCCCGCGGTGTTGGTTGGCGACCGCAAGATGGGACTTATCAAGTACGTTATGTCGCTGATGAACGCAGCACGCTTAGGTATCGCAGCACAGTCGACAGGTCTTTGCGAGGCTGCCTACCGCGAGGCTTTGAAGTATGCCGCCGAGCGTGAGCAGTTTGGCAAGGCCATCAACGAGTTCGCTGCCGTTCGCGAGATGCTTAAGAATATGGAGGCTAAGACCCTCGCATCGCGTGCAATGCTCTATGAGACAGCACGTTTCGTCGACATCTACAAGCAGCTCACGCATATCTCGCACGACCGTTCGCTCGATCCCGAGGAGCGCAGCGAGATGAAGTTCTACAACCGTCTTGCCGACGGCTTCACGCCTCTTGCCAAGATGTTTGCGTCGGAGTATGCCAACGAGGTTGCCTACGACTCAATCCAGATTCACGGTGGCTCAGGCTATATGAAGGACTACGCCTGCGAGCGTCTCTACCGCGATGCCCGCATTATGAATATCTACGAGGGAACCACTCAGCTTCAGGTAGTTGCAGCCATCAACCACGTGACAAAGGGTACCTACCTCGAGCAGATGGCACGCTACGAGCAGGAGCCTCGCTCGGAGGCAACGAAGGCTATGGCCGAGAAGCTCGTCGAGCTTCGTAAGGTTTACGAGCAGGTTGTCGAGCGCGTGGAGACTATCGACAAGGAGACTGCCGGATATAAGGAGCTTCACTCACGCCGCTTGGTTGAGATCGCTGGTTATATCATCCTGTCGCACTTGATGTTACGTCAGGCTACCGAGGTCGAGGCCGACTACCTCAACCCCGCTAAGATCTTCGTTAAGTATGCAGCCAAGAAGGTTGCGGAGGCTGCTTCGTACATCAACTCTTCGGAGGCATCTGACGTCGAGCTCTTCGGCTAACAGAGAGTAACACAAAGAGAAAAGGATGGGCTGTACCAAGCGTACAGCCCATCCTTTCGTATATGTCATTGGCAACAGACGTTACCTTCGTAAGAGCAATTACAACTTTACGCCATATGCCAAGTCACCCGCATCACCAATGCCCGGAACGATATACGACTTAGAGGTAAGCTCGGCATCCACCGCCGCGCACCAGAGAGTGCACTTCGCGGGATCGGTGTGCTTGAGAACATAATCTACGCCCTGTTCCGAAGCAAAGGCAGCCGCAAAATGGGTGTACTCGGGAGCTCCGGCACGACGGATAAGAGCCTCATACACAAGCATCAGCGACGTTCCAGTGGCGAGCATCGGGTCGACCAGAATCAAGGTCTTGCCCGAGAGCGACGAGGTAGACACGTACTCCACATCGACGATGAACGACCCATCGGGACGGCTCTTGCGATAGGCCGACACGAAGCCGTTATCGGCATCGTCGAAGTAGTTGAGAAAGCCCTGATGGAACGGCAGTCCCGCACGCAGGATCGTGGCGATGACAACCTTATCCGAGATCTCCTCCACGGCCGCAATGCCGAGGGGTGTCTCAACCATTCGGGTCTTGTAATTCAGCTTCTTAGATATCTCGTACGCCATAATCTCGGCCACACGCTCCATATTACGACGGAAGCGCATCGAGTCGCCCTGCACGCTCTTGTCGCGCATCTGAGCGAGGAACTTGTTGAGAATCGTATTCTCCTTATTGAGTATCTTCACCATAGTGTTAAAGATTTGGTTATCAGATTAGTACAAGAAATTATTAAAGGGATAACGTCCCGCGTGAATCTCGCGCACCATACCATAGAGGTCCGAGCGCAGCTTCTCGATGCCCACCTTGTCGCGTGCCGAGATGAAGATGCAAGGGGTGTTGGCCTTGGCTATCCAGCTCTTCTTCAGGTCGTCGAGCGAGAGGTTTTCCTTCGTTGCAGGCGTCAGGTCGTCCTCCTCCTTCGGGGTATAGGTATAGGCATCTATCTTGTTGAATACCAAGAATGTAGGTTTATCACCCGCACCGATATCAGCCAACGTCTGCTTAACCACTGCGATCTGGTCCTCGAAGCCCGGATGCGAGATATCAACAACGTGGAGCAGGAGGTCGGCCTCGCGCACCTCGTCGAGCGTCGACTTAAACGACTCAATAAGCTCCGTGGGCAACTTACGGATGAATCCCACGGTGTCGGACATCAGGAACGGCAGGTTGTCGAAAACGACCTTGCGGACAGTTGTGTCGAGCGTCGCAAAGAGCTTATTCTCAGCGAATACCTCACTCTTCGACAGCAGATTCATCAGCGTCGACTTACCCACGTTGGTATATCCCACCAGTGCCACGCGCACCATCTGGCCGCGGTTTGAGCGTTGCACGGCCATCTGACGGTCGATCTTCTTGAGGTCCTCCTTGAGCTTCGAGATACGGTTGCGGACGATACGGCGGTCGGTCTCGATCTCGCGCTCACCGGCACCACCACGTGTACCCGTACCACCACGCTGACGCTCGAGGTGGGTCCAGAGGCCCGCCAGTCGCGGCAGCATATACTCGCACTGCGCAAGCTCGACCTGCGTCTTGGCATAGGCCGTCTGTGCTCTCGACATAAAGATATCGAGAATAAGTCGCGTGCGGTCCATAATACGGCAGGGCATCGCCTGCTCGATGTTTCGCGTCTGTGCGGGCGATAGCTCGTCGTCGAAGATGGCGACGTCGATCTCCTGCTCCTTACACCACGTGGCTATCTCCTCGAGCTTGCCCGGGCCGACGTATATCTTCGACAGTGGTTGCGGCAGTCGCTGCGTGAAACGGCGCACGGCGCGTATGTTAGCGGTCTCGGCCAGGAACTCGAGCTCGTCGAGGTACTCCGTAGCCGTTGCAGGGTTTTGGCTATCGCGCACTACGGCGACAAGCACGGCACGAGTCTCACGCTCCTCGATCGTAGGTATTGGCTCCTTGCTCTTACCCTTTTTCTGTACTTCCTCTTTCATCTATATATAAATATAGGTATTCGCGGGTACTCGGCTGGCAACCCCGCCATCATACCCCATTATCAAAATAAAGGGGCACACCAAAAAGTGAACCCCTTTTAGACATATGCCGTGGCCTATTAGTTCTGAATCTTGAAAGCTACGGGCAGAGTGAACGACACCTTTACGGGCTTACCACGCTGCTTACCAGGCTTCCAACCATTCTTCATCTCGTTAGCCTTCTTCAACACGTCGATAGTAGCATCCGACAGAGTCTTATCGGGCGACTGGAGCACCTTGAAGTTGGTCATCTTACCATCGGGACCTACGACGAACTGGATAACAACGTTACCCTGAATGCCGTTCTCGAGAGCGATCTGGGGATACTTAACGTTCTGCTGAACCCAAGTACGGAACTCGGGAAGGCCACCACCACGGAATGTAGGCATATCCTCAACGGTGATAAAGATCTCCTCCTCGACGATTTCCTCCTCCTTCTCCTCGATGATCATCTCGAAGTCGTCGAACTCGTCGGCGTCGTCAGCGAAGACGATGTTTGTCTCGATCTTCTGGTCGTTCGACACGATATTAAGCACATCGGTTACCACCTGAGCCTGTGCCTTCTGCTGCTCGGGGGGTGTCTCGGGCTGATCCTGACGAGTGTTGTCGATTTGCTCCATCTCGGTAGTCTCGCGCTTGGGCGGCTTGTACTCACCAGCTTCGGGCTTAGAACTCATTGAAAATGCCAGGCCTGTGATGCCGAGAGCGACAACAAGACCGAACAACAAGAAAACGATCCTCTTATTCTGAAGATCTGCTTTCGGTGATTTCTTAATCTCCATTTATATCTAATTTTTTAGTTTTTAATATCTTAGGCTTAAAATCCCCCTCTCGTAGTTCGCACACACGCGCACTACACTATGCAAAGATATATATAAAATTCCAAAAAAAGTAACTTTAGACCGAAAAATATTTATTTTTTATTAATTTTGTAGGCGGGAATTAAGACTAAGACGTATGACAAAGACCATAAAACCACGGCTCTACGGAATGACACTCGCCGAGCTTCAGGCTCTGTGTGAGCAACTTGAGCTCCCTCGCTTCGCCCCGAAGCAGATAGCCAAGTGGCTATATTCGCGCTTCGTAACGGATATCGACTCGATGACCGACCTCTCGAAGCTGGCACGCGAGCGACTCACCGAGAGCTGCGACCTCGGGCTCTCGGCACCGCTAAAGGTGTCGACCTCGACGGATGGCACCAAGAAATACCTCTTCCGCACCTCTGAGGGCGAGTATATCGAGTCGGCCCTCATCCCCGACGGCGAGCGTATGACGCTCTGCGTATCGTCGCAGGCGGGTTGCCGTATGGGCTGTAAGTTCTGCGCCACAGGGCGTATGGGCTTCCGTCATCACCTCCCCGCAAACGAGATCCTCAACCAGATACTCTCGATCCCCGAGCGCGATAAGCTCACCAACCTCGTCTTTATGGGTATGGGCGAGCCGCTCGACAACATCGACAACCTGCTCAAGACGCTCGACATCCTCACCTCGGCGTGGGGTATGGCGTGGTCGCCCACGCGTATCACCGTCTCTACGGCGGGTGTTGCGCGCACACTGCCCCGTCTGCTCGACGAGTCGAAGGTACACGTCGCCGTGTCGCTGCACAACCCCTTCCCCGAGGAGCGCAGGGAGATTATGCCCATCGAGAACAGCTACTCCATCCGCGAGGTGTGCGACATTCTGCGTCGCTACGACTTCACGCACCAGCGTCGCGTCTCGTTCGAGTATATCGTCTTGGAGGGTATGAACTGCTCACCGCGACATATCAAGGAACTCTCACGCCTCTTGGACGGCATCAAGTGTCGCATCAACCTTATCCGCTTCCACCGCATCCCCGACTCGCCATTCTACTCTCCTGAGTTAGAGAAGATCATCGAGTTCCGCGATACGCTCACCAAGCGTGGCATACAGACCACCCTGCGAGCATCGCGTGGTGAGGATATAGAGGCGGCGTGTGGATTGTTGTCAACGGCCGAAACAAGAGATAGATGAGTATGAGACGAGTATCCCTTATATTAGTGGCTATGTTGCTGTGCTTCAGCGTTGACGCGCGACCTCCAAAGGATGTCGTCGGGGTTATGTCGCCATCAAACAGATGCCTTATTGTGCTTGGCTGGAGCGATGGCTCGCTTCGCTGGTCGGCGTATGGCGATGGTCGTGAGGTGGTGAAGCCTTCGCGGTTGAGCATGACAACGACCGTGGGCACGTGGGGCGAAGATGTAGGCAGGGGGCGTGTAAAGCGCGTTGCGAGCGATGATTATAACGCTGCCGTCGTGACGTTTGACGGCTATGCCGTTGAGTTGCGTGCCTATGACGAGGGTGTGGCCTATCGCTTCATCTCTATGGCAGAGGGACGGTATGATGTTGTTGACGAGGTCGCGGAGTTTACATTTGATATGAAGGATAAGGCGTGGATTCCGTATGTCAACTATAAGCCGGATGCTACGTCGGATTATGCCACGCAGTATTACACGTCGTTCGAGAATGTGTATGAGCATGTGTCTCTTGGTGATATAGATTGGCGCAGGCTGATATTTACGCCCGCGGTTGTTGAACGTGACGGCTGGAGGGTCGCTATCGTTGAATCGAACCTTGAGGAGTACCCGGGAATGTTTCTCTCCAACCGCGATGGTGATGGCATCCTCGATACGGAGTTTGCCCCCGTGCCCGATGTTGTCGAGCAGGGCGACTATAATATGCTGCAGGGCGTTGTCAAGAGTCGCAAGGAGTATATCGCCGAGTGTGACGGCAGGCGCACCTTCCCGTGGCGCGGTGTCGTTATCGCGGAGGATGACAGGGCACTGGTTGATAGCCGCTTGGTGTGGCTCTTGGCGGATGAGTGCCGCTTGGCGGATACGTCGTGGATTAAGCCCGGCAAGGTAGCATGGGAGTGGTGGAACGATTGGGGTTTGGAGGGTGTCGACTTCGAGCCAGGCATCAACAACCAGACGTATAAATACTACATCGACTTCGCCTCACGCTACGGCATCGAGTATGTCATCTTGGATGAGGGGTGGTGTGTTAAGGGCACTGCCGACCTTATGCAGGTTGTTCCCGAGATAGATATTCGTGAGTTGGCGACCTATGCCGAGGAGCGTGGTGTGGGTCTTATCCTTTGGGCGGGATATTGGGCTATGCAGCGCGATATTGAGGGGCTGTGCAAGCACTACTCGGAGATGGGCATCAAGGGTTTCAAGGTAGACTTTCTCGATCGTGATGACCAAGCGATGGTGAGGTTTGTATACGACCTTGCAGAGATTGCGGCACGTTATGAGTTACTCGTTGACTACCATGGTATTTATAAGCCTACGGGCTTGCAGCGCACCTACCCCAATGCTATCAACTTTGAGGGTGTGCATGGCTTGGAGACGATGAAGTGGCTCGGTGCGGAGCACGACCAGCTTAAGTACGATGTCACGATACCCTTTGTTCGCGCCTTGGCGGGGCCTATGGACTATACCCCGGGGGCTATGCGTAATGCTGATAGGGGTGAATATCGTCCCGACTACTCGCGCCCGATGAGCCAAGGTACGCGCTGTCACCAGCTGGCGATGTATGTCGTCTACGAGCAGCCGTTGGCTATGCTTTGTGACTCGCCTACGGCGTATGAGCGTGAGCCGGAATATACGCGCTTCCTTGCCGAGATACCGACGACGTGGGCCTCGCGCCGATGTCTGAGTGGAGAGATTGGCGAATATGTCGTTGTGGAGTGTGTTGCTGATGATGGTACGGTCTACATTGCGGGTCTTGCAGGAGGCGAGGGCCACGATGTGGCGTTATCTCTCGACTTTATCCCCACGGAGGGTACGATTTATCGTGACAATCCTGCAGGCGGATATATATGCGAGAGCTACACCTTCGAGGGTGATGGCGGTGTGAATGTCGCCATGGCCCCGGGAGGAGGTTTTGTTTTGAAGTGTAAAAGAGCTAATATAGAAGATTGATTATGAAGCGACTTGTGTTCACAGTGTTGGCTGCTGCGCTGAGCCTATATGCTATGGCTTCGGAGCCCACGAATTATACTCAGTGGGTCGACCCGTTTATTGGTACGGCCGACTACTCAGCCACACACCCGGGGGCTGTCGTGCCACACGGTATGATGGCTGCCGTGCCCTTCAACGTCACGGGCTCTGCACTCAACCACTACGATAAGGATTCACGCTGGTGGTCAACACCTTACGATGTGCGCAACAAGTACAGCGTAGGCTTTGCCCACGGAGCCTTGAGTGGCGTCGGTTGCCCCGAGCTCGGTGCCATCATCACGATGGCCACCACCGGAAACGCCGAGGCTGACCGCACACTCCGCGGCTCGACATACAGCGACGAACAGGCCACCCCGGGCTACTACGCCACGACCTACGACCAGTTTGCCATACGTGCCGAGGCAACGGCCACAGAGCGCGCCTCAGTCGAGCGATACACCTTTACCGAGGGTGGCGAGGCAAACATCATCGTCGACCTCGGCACTGCCCTCTCGAACGAGTCGGGCGCGATGCTGCGCCGTGTGAGCGACACGGAGGTCGAGGGTATGCGACTCTTGGGTACCTTCTGCTACACAAACCAAGCCGTCTTTCCCATCTACTTCGTGGTACGCATCTCGCAGTCAGCCAAGCAGATACGCTACTGGAAGCTACAACCCGAGATGACGGGTATCGAGGCTCAGTGGTCGGGCGACAGCGGCGAATATAAGCTATATGAACGTTATGCGCGCGAGATTATGGGCGACGACATCGGAGCGATTCTCTCGCTCGGCAGCGTCGCGCCTGGCACCGAGGTGGATGTTAAGGTCGGCATCTCGTACACCTCGATAGAGAATGCCCGCAAGAACCTCGACGCGGAGGTTTCGAACCGCAGTTTCGACGAGGTACGCCTCGCTGCTCACACGAAGTGGAACGACGCCCTCAGCCGCATACGCGTTGCGGGAGGCACGGAGGACGACCGAACGATATTCTACACCGCCCTCTACCACTCGTTGCTCCACCCCAACATCCTTAGCGACGTGAATGGCGAGTACCCCGCGATGGAGTCATCGACGGTGGCGGTTGCCGATGGCTACGACCGCTACACGGTATTCTCGCTATGGGACACCTATCGCAATGTACACCAGCTCCTTACGCTCGTCTACCCCGAGTGCCAGAGGGATATGCTTCGCTCGATGGTTGCGATGTCGAAGGAGTGGGGCTGGCTGCCGCGCTGGGAGCTCTACGGCCGCGAGACATTCACGATGGAGGGCGACCCGGCCATCCCTGTGATTGTGGATAGCTATCTGAAGGGTCTGCGCGACTTCGACGTCGATGCCGCCTACGAGGCGATGAAACGCTCAGCGACAACCACTGGCGCGCACAACCCCATACGTCCCGATATCGACCCCTACATCGCACACGGCTACATCCCCGTGGGGTTCTTTGCTCAAGATATGTCGGGTGACAACTCCGTGTCGCACGCGCTGGAGTACTACGTGGCGGATAACGCCCTCGCGGCCTTCGCGCGCGAGATGGGCGACGAGGACTTCGCTCGCGAGATGGAGCGTCGTGCGGCAGGCTGGCGTAACTACTACTCTAAGGCCGACGGTGCTATGCGCCCCCTCGGTGAGGATGGCAAGTTTATCGGCGAGTTCGACCCCGCCGCGGGAGCTAACTTCTCGAATACCACGGGCTTCCACGAGGGTAGCTCGTGGAACTACACCTTCTTCGTACCCCACGACATCGAGGGTCTGATTAAGGTTATGGGCGGCGGCAAGAGGTTCGCCGAGCGTCTGCAGTGGGTATTCGACAATGGCCACTACGACCCCACCAACGAGCCCGACATCGCTTACCCCTACCTCTTCAGCCGCGTTAAGGGTTATGAGCACCTCACGCAGCGACTGGTGAAGCAACTCCTCGACGCGAACTACACCACCGCACCCGATGGTCTGCCGGGTAACGACGACACGGGCACGATGTCGACGTGGGCCGTATTCTCGATGATTGGTCTCTACCCCGACTGCCCGGGCGAGCCCTACTACACCATAACCACACCCCGCTTCGAGCGCGTAGAGATCGAGACACCGTACGGCACGGTGACGATCACTACCGACGGCAAGGGCGACTACATCAAGCGCAGCGGCGTGGAGCTCGGCGGTAAGCACATCGACCGCTTCCGTATCTCGCACGACGAGCTAATGAAGGCAAAGGAATTGAATCTAAAACTATATTAAAATGAGAACAACAAAACTACTACTTCTCGCTGTCGTTGCAGCCCTCGTTGCTGGCTGCAGCAGCACAACGCCCGAGCGCGACTATGCCGCTCTGGTCAACCCCAAGATCGGTTCGGGAGGTCACGGCCACGTATTCGTTGGTGCGAACGTTCCCTTCGGTATGACGCAGGTGGGACCCACAAGCATCACCCAGGAGTGGGACTGGTGCTCGGGCTACCACGACTCTGAAAATAGCGTCATCGGCTTCTCGCACACCCACCTCTCGGGTACGGGTTGCGGCGACCTGTTCGACGTCACGCTTATGCCCGTTGTGGGCGAGGTGCCCTACGGCCGCGGACGTCTGGGCGACTACTCTACGGGCTTCTGGTCGGAGGCCGACCGCTCGCAGGAGATCGTCGAGCCGGGCTACTACTCTGTGCCCCTCACTCGCTATGGCATCGTCGCCGAGATGACGGCTACGGAGCGTGGCGGTCTGCACCGCTACACCTTCCCCGCAAGCCAGGAGGCAGCCATCATCCTCGACCTCGTGCACGGCGGTTGCTGGGATCGTCCCGAGGACCTCTATGCTGAGGCCGTGAGCGATACCCGCGTGGAGGGCCACCGCCACACCTACGGCTGGGCAAACTTCCAGAAGGTGTACTTCGTGGCAGAGTTCTCGAAACCCTTTGAGTCGTTCGAGCCCGTCGACGAGAATAACTACTACTATCGCATCAACTTCTCGACCACGGAGGGTGAGCAGATTGGCGTAAAGGTGGCACTGTCGTCAACGAGCATCGAGGGTGCTCGCAAGAACTTCGACGCCGAGGTTGCCGCTGCCGACTTCGACACCACACGTAAGGAGGCATACGACAAATGGAATCAGGAGATTCGTAAGATTCGTATCGAGGGTGCTACGCCCGAGCAGGAGGAGATCTTCTATACCGCGATGTACCATATGTACGTGGCACCGTCGCTCTTCTCGGATGTCGACGGCACCTACCGCGGTGCCGATCAGGAGATTCACCAGAACCCCGGCCACGACACCTACACGACATTCTCACTCTGGGATACATACCGAGCTAAGCTGCCGCTTATGACCATCACCCACCCCGAGCGTATGGACGACATCACGAACACGATGATCAACATCTGCGAGGAGCAGGGCTGGTTGCCCATCTGGCACCTCTGGGCTTGGGATAATGGCTGTATGGTCGGCTCGCCCGGCATCATTGCCGTGGCCGACGCCGTGGCTAAGGGCATCGAGGGCATCGACGCCGAGCGCGCTTGGAAGGCTATCTACACCTCATATATGCACGATATGCGCGGTGGTAAGTGCCGTAAGGAGTATGGCTATATGCCCAACGACCTTCAGGCCGAGTCTATCGCCCACGATATGGAGTTTGCCATCGCCGATGCTGCTGCGTTGGAGGTAGCACTGAAGCTCGGCAAGGAGGCCGAGGCCGAGTACCTCGACGAGCGCAGCCACTCGTGGACCAACTACTTCGACCCGAGCGTCGGCTTCGTGCGCGGCAAGTCGTCGACGGGCCAGTGGCGCGAGGATTTCAATCCGTTCAACGCCTCGCGTATCGCTAACGAATATTGTGAGGGTAACGCTTGGCAGTACACTTGGCTTGTTCCCCACGACCTCGACCGTCTTGTCGAGTGCTTCGGCGGCGTGGAGACAACCATCGAGCGTCTCGACGGTCTCTTCACGGCCGACACTAAGATGGAGGGTGAGGACGTAACTCCCGATATCTCAGGCCTTATCGGCCAGTATGTTCACGGCAACGAGCCCAGCCACCACATCATCTACTTCTACACGATGCTCGGCCAGCCGTGGAAGGGTGCCGACCTCTTGTACGAGGTTATGGATACGATGTACTCGACCAACCCCGACGGTCTCTCGGGCAACGAGGATGTAGGCCAGATGTCGGCGTGGTACGTGATGACAACCTTAGGTTTCTACCCCGTGGAGCCTGCGTCGGGTAAGTATGTCCTCGGCGTGCCTATGGTCGACCGCGCGGAGGTTGACGTCGAGGGCGGCATCTTCACCGTCATCCGCGACGGCTACACCGAGGAGGCACGCTACGTTCAGAGCGTCGAGCTCAACGGCGAGCCTATCGCACGCAACTACATCACCCACGAGGATATCATCCGCGGTGGTGAGCTCCGCTTCGTGATGGGTACGGAGAAGACCAAGTGGTATTAATAGAGCCAAAATAGCGATGTGTGCAAGTGACTGATGAATAATCACTTGCACACTGACACTTAAAATAGTCTGTAAAATTTGTACTTTTTGAGCGAAAGTTTGTACATTTGCTCCGCAAAATTGAATTTTACTAACGTAAACTTGGACACAAAGAAGCTGTCGAAACACTTTTAACTATTGAATTGATATGGGTATTAACATCTCTTCTCGTTCGATTCTTATTGGCATCAAGGAGTACCTCTTGATGACCTTCGGTATGTTCTGCTACGCCTTTGGCTGGCTTATATGTGTGCTTCCCGCAGGTGGTATGGGTGGCGGTGCCGCAGGTCTCGCAACCATCATCAATGCCATTCTTCCCGCAAGCATCGCTTCGTTCCTCACCATCGGTACGCTGGTGTTCGTCATCAACGTCGTGTTACTGGCCTTGGGCGTTATGATCGTGGGCTGGAAGTTCGGCATCAAGACGCTGTTCTGTATCTTTACGATGTCAATAATGTTCAACATCGTCGAGGCATATGTTCCTCAGGATATGATGGTTAAGATGATGGCCGAGGTCGATGCCAACAACCTTCTGTTGGTTGTTGCGGGTGCTGCGTCGTGCGGTTTGGGTATCGCCGTAGCCTTTATGCAGGGCGGTTCTACGGGTGGTACCGATATCGTGGCGATGATCATCAACAAGTTCCGCACCGTGAGCTACGGCCGCGTGTTGCTTATGACCGACTGCGGTATCCTTATCTCGTCGCTCTTCCTCACAACGACAATCACCGTTATGGGCAACGACATCGTCATCGAGCCTCTCTCGTCGTTGGCATTTGCCCGCGTGATCTACGGCTTCATTATGATTGGCGTCATCGGCTACACGGTGGACTTCGTGCAGTCGGGTAATCAGCAGTCGAACCAGATTATGATCTTCTGCAAGGACTACGAGAAGATGGCCGAGGCTATCAACACCAAGGCTCACCGCGGTGCTACGCTCATCGACGCTATGGGCTGGTACTCAAAGACCCCCTCGAAGGCCGTGATGGTCGTATGCCGCAAGCGCGACACCTCTATGATTCTGAAGCTCGTGAAGGAGGAGGATCCCAATGCGTTCCTTACCGTAGGCTCGGTGATGGGCGTCTATGGTCAGGGCTTCGACGCGCTGAACAAGGCTTAAGCCCTCGGGCCCTAATACCTTCGGCGGATGCTCTACGCACAGGTAGTTCTCCCGTTGGCACAGCCAATGTACTCGTTCTCAGTGGATGAGGCGTTGGGTGTTGTGGAGGGCGATGCTGTGGTTGTGCAGTTCGGACCGAGTCGCTACTACACGGGCATCGTGTGGAGCCTCTCGAGCGAACGTCCCTCGTATCCGCGCATAAAACCCATACTTAAACGATTATACTCTGCTCCGCTACTCACCCCCGAGGCACAACGCCTATGGGAGTGGATGGCGGAGTACTATATGTGTAGCGTTGGTGAGGTTATGCGCCTCGCGCTGCCCTCGCTTGCCAAGCCCTCGGCTACGTCGCTTGCGGCCCTCGACGAGCGTAGCATCGAGCCACCTATGGAGAGCTTCGTAGCCCTCACTCCCGAGCTCCGCACGGAGGAGGCCCTCGCTGCCTACGCCGAGCAACACTCACGCCGAGCACCACGACGTACGGCCGTGATGGACCGCATCGCAGCACTGGCCATCGAGCGTAATGCCAGCGATGGCTTCGTCCCTCGACGCCTTGTCGATGCCACCGCCGAGCAACTCGCCGACCTACGCAAACGAGGCCTCGTCCTTAGCGAGCAACGCCCCGTGGAGCGTAGCCACAGTGCTACGGAGTTTCTGCTTCCCACGCTCTCCGAAGCTCAGGCTCACGCCCTCGCAGCAATCCGTAAGGCCCACAGTGACAATAAAGTAGCCTTGCTCCACGGCGTCACAGGCTCGGGCAAGACCGAGATATATGTCCACCTCATTGCCGACGCACTGGCCGCCGGACGCGATGTGGTTATGCTCGTACCCGAGATTGTCATCACCTCGCAACTTATCGAACGCCTCGAGCGTATCTTCGAGGGTCGCACCACAACCTACCACTCGCGCCTCACGGCACTACGTCGCGGCCAGACATTCCTGCGCCTCGCCCTCGCGCGCGGTGGCGAGCTTGTCGTAGGCGTGCGCTCGTCACTGTTCCTGCCCGTGCATAGGGGTGCCCTCGTCATCGTCGACGAGGAGCACGACCCGAGCTTCAAGCAGAGCGATATGCAGCCGCGCTACAACGCCCGCGATATGGCCGTGGTTATGAGCAAGACCCACGCAGCGAAGGTCGTGCTGGGCAGTGCCACACCCGCCCTCGAGAGCTACCTCAACGCCCTCGCGGGGAAGTATGCCTATGTCGAGCTCAAGGAGCGTTGGGGCGAGGGTGTGCTCCCCGAGGTAATCGTCTCGGACACGATACGCTCCGTTAAGCGTGGCGAGCGTAAGACCCACTTTAACTTCGACCTCTTGAACCATATCAGCCGTTCGCTTGCCGCGGGCGAGCAGGCCATCCTGTTCCAGAACCGCCGCGGCTATGCCCCCTATCTGCAGTGTCGCACGTGTGGCTATTCGCCGCGCTGTCCACACTGCAACGTGACGCTCACCGAGCACCGCGCCACTCGCCGTATGGAGTGCCACTACTGTGGCTACACCATCGAGCGACCGCAGGTGTGTCCCAACTGCGAGACACAGGACATCGCGACGATGGGCTTCGGCACCGAGAAGGTCGAGGAGGAGATCTCGCGCCTCTTTCCCGAGGCTCGTGTCGACCGCCTCGATGGCGACACCTCAACCTCGGAGCGCGCCTTCAAACAGATAGTCCACCGCTTCGAGAGCCGCGAGACCGACATCCTCGTGGGCACACAGATTCTGACCAAGGGCTTCGACTTTGCGGGCGTGACTACGGTAGGCATTCTCAACGCCGACAACCTGCTCACGACGCCCGACTTCCGTGCCTCGGAGCGCGCCTTTCAACTTATGATGCAGGTTGCGGGACGTGCCGGCAGGCGTAACGACCGCGGACGTGTCGTAGTCCAGACCTCGCAGCCGAAACACCCTGTGATTCAATACGTAGCCTCGGGCGACTACCACGCTATGGCACGCACCGAGCTCGCCGAGCGCGAGGCCTTCGGATACCCGCCCTATGCCCACCTCATACGCCTAACGCTCAGCAACGCCGACTACGAGCTGCTGCGCCACGCCTCGCACGCACTGGCCGAGGCTATGCGCCGCAAGTTCGGAGCGAGGGTTATGGGCCCCGTATCTGCCGCACGCGAGATGCTCCGCGGCGAGCACCGCAGCGAGCTGATGCTAAAGATCGAGTCGGGGGCGTCGATGTCGCGAGCACGAAAGCTACTGCGCGAGGCCATCGCCGTGGTGGCCGAGGCCAAGGAGTATAAGAGCGTAAAGATATATGTCGATGTCGATGCTTCGTGATGCCCTCTACAACCTCCGCACGCTGCTCTTCCCCTCAGGCTGCATAGTCTGTGGCGAGCCCATCACGCGCTCGATGCACGGCATATGCACGCAGTGTCGCTACGACATACCCACAACAAACTACTGGATCGCACACGACAACCCCGTGAGAGAGCGTTTCGATGGCCTTGCCGACATCGTCGAGGGCTCGGCCTTCATCTTCTTCGCGGGCGGCAGCCTCTGGCGCACACTGATACATCGCTGTAAGTATGGCGGCCACTGGCGCATAGCCCACGATATGGGCCGCTGGTATGGTGCCGAGCTTCGCGACTCGGGCCTCTACGACGACATCGACGTCCTTATTCCCATTCCGCTACACCCGCTAAAGATTCTACGTCGCACCTACAACCAGTCGACATATCTCGCCGAGGGTATGGCTCGCTCGATGGCTCTCCCCGTCGACAGTCGCTCGGTACGTCGCCATAGGAACAACCCTGCTCAGGCACGCCGCAAGGGCTCGGAGCGTTGGGCCAACGTCGAGGGAATCTTCAGCATCCGCCACCCCGAGCGACTCCGCGGCAAACATATCCTCCTCGTTGACGATGTCCTCACCACGGGAGCCACGCTCACCGCAGCAATACGAGCCATCCACGCCGCCGTGCCCGACTGCCGCGTATCGGTTGCCGCGCTCGCCGTCTCGCGACATATCACGCCGAGCAGATAATCCCCAGCCTGCACGTAGTATGGTTGCATAAAATCTCGGCAACATCCTACCACTCGAGTGATGGTAGTTTAATACTTTTTCCGTCGGAACGACAGGCCTACTACATCATAGTTCTACAATATCGAAAGCCTCAAGTGATGGTAGTTTAATACTTTGTCGTATCTTCGTATCCGCTTAGGTTAATCAAACGCAACGATATGAAGAGAGTGTTACTTTGCCTAATGTTCGTGGCCGCGATATGCGTAGCCTGCGACAACGACAACAACGAGACTAAGAGCCAGTTCGAGGTCACCTTCACGGAGATGGAGTGCCAGGCCGGAGAGTGCTCCGCAACAATCACCACAACACGCCCCATCGCCCAGCTCGACGGCACGGATTACATCATCGAGGATTTCAGGATGTAGGGTACGTTGCAGGGTGGGAACCATACTGGTGGCATCCACGCACTGAGGCGACATCCTACGATAAAACAACAAATGGGGCCATCCATCACGGATAGCCCCACTTTTGTTATGCCTCGCGCACTACTCGACACTGAGTCGAAACTCGCGACCGAAGCGATCGGTGGCGACAATAGTAATTTCGCTATTTTCTGCGGTGCGACGACAGCGGAAATAGTGCCTATGCGGATAGGCCGAGCGACGTAGGCGCGCCATAATTATGTCGCTATAATCGGCCTCCTCCTCGACGTAGCGCATATAGTCGGGATCACATATCTCGATCTGCTCCATAGCACCCATCATTACGCCATTCTCCTGCCACTCGACACGCCACTCGCGATCCCAGCCGATGACCTTCGCAACGACATACTCCTCGTGTCCACAAACCTCGCCCTCGCTCCACGCAACAAGCTGGTAATCTGCTCTCTCGCCCAACACACGATGCTGCCACATCCACTCGCCATCGCGCTCCTCGATGCAGAACACACCCCTCGGCGTGCCGTCCGAACAGATGGGCGCGAACCACAGATTGCCATTCACCTGTGCAACGCTGTGCTCGATGATACCCTCGGCGATGTAGGCCGTAGCGTGACGATGGCGGTGACCAGTGATGAAGTGTAGTTCTCTATCTCCCACTATATCAATGATTTTACGCGCGTAGTCGAGCACCTCCTCACCCATACGATAGTTAACCGCAGGGGCGTGCATCAGCACGGCAACACGCTCCTCCGTTCCCACCTTGCGCATAGCACGTCTGAGCCATCGGAGCTGCTTGCGATCGACGCCAATCGTGTAGTTGTCGTGGTCCGTGTAGCGGATATTATCGAGGGCAAAGAAGCGCGTGTCACCAAGTGCGAAGGTATAGTACCTATCGCCAAACACCGCCTCGTAATTTTCCTTTGCAAGAGGCTCGTTATCAACAACATTCGCAGGGTGGTCGTGGTTGCCGATAACGGCATAGACTGGCACCTCAAGGCTCTCGAACATAGCCTTCACACGAGGCAGAAACTCCATCGTATCCCACACCACATCGCCCGTGAGGATTACGGCCGTGGGGCATCCCGTGGCGCGATACTCCTCGACGATGGTACGAATCTGGGGCAGAAGCGACCCCTCGAGCTCCGCGATTTGAGCCTCGGTTTGGGGCTGTGTATCGCCCACAACAACGAGGTTGAAGCCGCGCTCCTGAGCACTGCACTCCACACGCAAAGCCATCAACATCAGGGCAACAAATAGAAGAAGTCTACTCATAGGAATATGGTCTTTTTAAGTCTGTTTGACACTCTCATTTTCGGCGACAAAGATAGTACATCGCAGAGAATTTGCAATACGAGGCTAATAAAAAGTCGCGCACGTGTGCGTGAGCAACGAAAATTTCACTATCTTTGCCGTGATATGACGGCTCTAAAGCGGCAAGTGATTGCAACGCGGCGAGCCTCGAGTGATATAAGACTATGGAGAATTTTATCGTTTCAGCACGTAAGTATCGCCCTGCGACCTTCGCCTCGGTCGTGGGACAGCGACATATCACCTCGACACTGAAGAACGCCATCGAGCGCGGACAACTCGCCCACGCCTACCTCTTCTGTGGGCCGCGAGGTGTCGGCAAGACCACCTGCGCGCGCATCTTCGCCAAGGCCATCAACTGCCTGAACCCTCAGGCGGGCGAGGCCTGCAACGAGTGCGAGTCGTGCCGCTCGTTCAACGAGGGACGCTCGCTCAACGTCCACGAGCTCGATGCTGCGTCGAACAACTCGGTCGACGACATCCGCAACCTCATCGATCAGGTGCGCATCATTCCGCAGCAGGGAAGCTACTCGGTGTTCGTCATCGACGAGGTTCATATGCTCTCGGCGGCGGCGTTCAACGCCTTCCTCAAGACGCTTGAGGAGCCTCCGCGTCACGCCATTTTTATCTTGGCAACGACCGAGAAGCATAAGATCATACCCACGATCCTCTCGCGCTGTCAGATCTACGACTTCAACCGCATAAAGGTAGAGGATGGCGTGGAGTATCTGCGCTACATCGCCACAAAGGAGGGTGTCGAGGCCGATGACGAGGCCCTCAACCTCATAGCCCACAAGGCCGATGGCGGTATGCGCGATGCGCTGTCGATGTTCGACAAGGCGGTGTCGTTCTGCGGCGCGAAGCTCAACTATAAGGATGTGGCGGCAACGCTCAACGTCCTCGACTACGACACCTACTTCAAGGCTACGGAGCTGCTCATCGCTGGACATTATGTCGATGCGCTCGTGCTCTTCGACAACGTCCTCTCGCGCGGCTTCTCGCCTCAGGTATTTATCGCGGGCCTCAACGCCCACTTCCGCGACCTGCTGATGGCTAAGGGTCCTGCCGTGGGACTCGTGGAGTTCACGGGCACGCTCGTTGAGAGGTACAAGGCTCAGGCGGCACAATGTAGCGAGGCGTTCCTCTTCGGGGCTATATCGTTGCTCACGGAGGCCGACGGCAAGATACGCCAATCGTCGAATCAGCGATTGCTTGTGGAACTGGGACTTATGAAGATAGCGGGTCTCGGTCAAAAAAAAAATGGTGAGGTAGCAGACGACGCTATTGTCGTGCCCACCTACGCCACGGCATACCCTCTTCCCGACCTCGAGCCCGCCGCCCAGCCTGCAAGGGTGGAGGCAGCAAGAGTGGAGGCAGCGAGAGTGGAGGTTCAGCATACGGAGTCACAACAACCCGCCACCCCAAAGCCGCAACCCACTGAGCCGAGGGTGCAGGAATCTGGGCCGAAGGTGCAAGCAGTGGAGCCGAGGGGGCAAGCAGTGGAGCAGGGGGTGCAGGTAGCAGAGCCGAAGCCGCAAACAGCAGAGCCGAGGGTACAGACCGCCGATCTGAAGCCGCAGCCACAACGTCCCACAGCGAGGTCGACAAGGTCGAGCATATCGCTTAGCAACCTCCTCGGTGGCGATGCCAAGACGGCGACGGAGCTGGCAGCCGAGGCGGCAGCGAGCAAGCAGGAGATCACGATCGACCCCCACTGCGAGGAGAAGATATCCATCGCCAAGGAGCGCATCGTCGACCATCTGATGCAGGAGCGCAGACGATTCGTCGAACCTTTCCAGTCGATGACCGTCGAGGGTAACGTGGTGCGACTCACCGTAGCATCGAAGGATCTCTACAACGAGATTATGCGCGACAAGAGCGAGTGGCAGCGATTCCTCGCCGCGGAGAGCGGAGCTCAGGGTCTGATCGAGATTGAGGTTATCGTCAACGAGGCGATACGCGTGGCACGACCCATAACGCTGGAGGATCGCCTGCGTCACCTCGTGGGGCGCAACGAGCGTCTCACAGAGATGATCGAGCGGCTCGCGCTCGACGCCGAGTAACGATCAAGCAATTGGGAATGAGCGATTGGTAGCAGTTCGTTAAGCGAAGCACAAACTAAGCGGAACATAAACAGAGATATAAACGAGTAATAATCAAACAAAAACGTAAGATATAATGATTAAAGATTTTGTTCAGGAACTTGAGTGGCGCGGTATGATCCACACGATTATGCCTGGTGCCAAGGAGCAGCTCGAGAAGGAGATGACAACGGCCTACCTCGGTATCGACCCCACGGCCGATTCACTACATATCGGTCACCTCGTGGGTGTTATGATTTTGAAGCACTTTCAGATGTGTGGCCACCGTCCCATCGCCCTTATCGGCGGTGCTACGGGTATGATTGGCGACCCGTCGGGTAAGTCGCAGGAGCGTAACCTCTTAGACGAGGCGACGTTGCGCCACAACCAAGAGGCTATCAAGAACCAGCTCTCGAAGCTCATCGACTTCGACTCTACGGCCGACAACCACGCTCTGCTTGTAAACAACTACGACTGGATGAAGGAGTTCTCGTTCCTCGACTTCGCACGCGACATCGGCAAGTGCATCACCGTGAACTATATGATGGCGAAGGACTCGGTAAAGAAGCGTTTTAACGGCGAGGGCGACGGTATGTCGTTCACGGAGTTCACCTACCAGTTGCTCCAGGGCTACGACTTCCTCCACCTATATCAGGAGTATGGCTGTAAGGTGCAGCTCGGCGGTGCCGACCAGTGGGGTAACATCACCACCGGCACGGAGCTTATCCGCCGTAAGCTCGGCAGCGAGGCCGAGGCGTTTGCCATCACCTGCCCCCTTATCACCAAGGCCGACGGCACTAAGTTTGGCAAGACCGAGAGCGGCAACGTATGGCTCGACGCGCGCTATACGTCGCCCTATAAGTTCTACCAGTTCTGGTTGAACGTGAGCGACGACGACGCCAAGCGTTACATCAAGATATTCACGCTGTTGGACCGCGAGACGGTCGAGAGACTTATCGCCGAGCACGACGAGGCACCGCACCTTCGCATCCTCCAGAAGCGTCTTGCCGAGGAGGTTACGACGATGATCCACTCGAAGGAGGAGTTGGAGAAGGCACAGGCTGCGTCGAACATCCTCTTCGGTAACGCCACCTCCGAGGCACTGCGCTCGTTGGACGAGGCAACATTGCTTCAGGTATTCGAGGGCGTGCCGCAGTTCACCATCACACGCGACGACCTTAAGAAGCCATTTATCGACATCGTTGCCGAGGTGTGCAAGGTGTTCCCCTCGAAGGGCGAGTGCCGCAAGATGGTTCAGGGCGGTGGCGTGCAGCTCAACAAGGAGAAGGTTACCGACGCTATGCGCGAGGTGACGGAGGCCGACCTCATCGCCGGCAAGTATCTGCTCGCTCAGCGCGGTAAGAAGAACTACTACCTCATCACCGTCGAGTAGCCGTGAACCCGATCTATACAATACGCCTCGAGGGCATCTACCTGCGTGCCTACCACGGCTGCTACGACTTGGAGCAGCAGGTGGGCAACCGCTTTCGTGTCGATCTGACGATACGCACACCTCTGAACGACCTGCCCACGACCGACGACGTGACGCGTGCGGTTAACTACCTCACCGTCTACGAGATCGTCGAGCGCACGATGCAGCGCACGCAGCGCACCATCGAGGCTGCCGCGGCGAACGTCATCGCCGCTGTGAAGGAGGCCTTCCCCGAGATTTGCGAGGTGGAGTGTACGGTAGCGAAGCTCGCCCCGCCACTCGGAGGCAAGATCGACAGAGTGAGTGTAACGTTGATCGGTTAATAGTCTCGGGCAAACCAAGAAATAGCCTCGGGCAAACCAAGAAATTACCCTCCCGGGCAAACTAAGAGAAAAGAGCAAAAGATTATCTATATGGCTGAAAGTACAACAAAGCGTGGAGGCTTCGGCGGTAAGATTGCCGCCATCCTCGCGGCCGCAGGCTCGGCAATCGGCCTCGGCAACATCTGGCGTTTCCCCTACATCACCTCGGAGCACGGTGGCGGCGCATTCATCCTCATCTATTTGGGCTGCATCCTGTTACTCGGATTGCCGCTCCTTATCGCCGAGTTCTCGGTGGGCCACAACTCTAAGTGCAACCCCATCGACGCCTTCTCGAAGATTCGTAAGGGCTGGGGCTGGCTTGGTGCCGCGGGCCTCATCTCGGTATTCCTCATTATGGGCTACTACTTCGTGATCTCGGGCTGGACGCTTAAGTATGCCATCGCCTCGGCGACGGATAGCATCGGTGGCGACTTCGGCGCATTCTTCACGGAGTTCACCACGGCGACGTGGATGCCCCTCATCTTCACCTATCTCTTCATCCTTGCCAACCACTTCATCATCGTGGGAGGCGTGCAGGGCGGTATCGAGAAGGCGTCAAAGATTATGATGCCCTTGCTCTTCGCCATCCTTATCGTGCTGGCCATCTACTCGTTGTGGCTGCCCGAGGGTCGCGAGGCTTTGGGTAACGTCTTTACGCCCGACTTCTCGAAGGTGTCGGGTAAGACCTTCCTCGACGCTATGGGCCAGGCATTCTTCACCCTCTCTATCGGTATGGGTGCAATGCTTATCTACGGCTCGTATTTCAAGAAGGGCACAAAGATCGCGGGCACGGCCATAAGCGTCGTGTCGCTCGATACGCTCGTGGCACTCACGGCTGCGGTCATCATCTTCTCGGCCGGCGTCGAGAACGAGAGTGGTATGCAGCTGGCGTTCGTGGCTATGCCTAAGGTATTCTCTGCAATGCCCGCGGGTAACATCTGGGCGACGCTCTTCTTCCTGCTCTTGGGTCTTGCAGCCCTGTCGTCAACAATCTCTATGCACGAGGCCGTGACGTCGTACTTCGTCGAGCAGCGCGGTATGTCGCGTGGCAAGGGTGCGTGGATCGTGACCATCGGAGCTATGCTCCTGGCTACGGCAGCGTCGCTGTCGCTCGGCGACTGGAGCGGATTCAAGGTGCTCGGTATGAACCTCTTTGCCCTTTTGGACAACTTCACCGCCATCTTTATGTTGCCGCTCTTGGGTGTTATGACGGCAGTGTTCGTTGGCTGGATCTGGAAGAAGGAGGATATGCGCGCGGAGCTCACGGCCGAGGGTGGCGTTGACAAGGCTACCTACCCCATCATTCGCTTCCTACTGAAGTGGGTATGCCCCGTGCTGGTATCTACCGTCTTTATCTTCGGTATCATCGACTTCATCCGCTCGCTATAATTTTTGCAACACAATAACAACTAATAAAACTTAAAAGATATGGCTGATTTCATCTATCAGGAGCCGTTCCCTATCCAGGAGGATAAGACGGAGTATCGCCTTCTCACGAAGGATTATGTTAAGGTCGTAGAGTGCGACGGCCGTAAGATTTTGAAGGTCGACCCCAAGGGTTTGGAGCTCTTGGCTAAGGAGGCCTATGGCGATGTGTCGTTCTACCTGCGCGCCTCACACCTCCAGAAGCTCGCCAACATCTTGGCTGACCCCGAGGCTACGGATAACGATAAGTTCGTGGCATACACTATGCTTATGAACCAGTGCGTAGCTGCCGAGGGCGAGTTGCCCACCTGCCAGGATACGGGTACCGCCATCTGCATCGGTCACAAGGGCGAGGATGTTTACACCGGCGCAAACGACGCTGAGTGCATCTCGCGCGGTGTCTACGAGACATACAAGGAGCGCAACTTGCGCTACTCGCAGGTCGTTCCCTTCACGATGACCGAGGAGAAGAACTCGGCAACCAACCTCCCTGCACAGATCGACATCTACGCTGGTCACCCCGGTATGGAGTACGAGTTCCTGTTCATCACCAAGGGTGGTGGCTCGGCAAACAAGACCTTCCTCTACCAGCAGACCAAGGCTCTCCTTAACGAGGAGTCACTCACAAAGTTCATCAAGGAGCACATCCTCGACCTCGGCACCTCGGCGTGTCCTCCCTACCACTTGGCCATCTGCATCGGCGGCACCTCGGCAGAGATGTGCCTCTCGACCGTGAAGAAGGCCTCGGCAGGCTACCTCGACGAGCTGCCCACCTCGGGTAACGAGGGTGGCCGCTGCTTCCGCGACCTCGAGTGGGAGGCTAAGGTGCAGAAGATCTGCCAGGAGATCGGCCTCGGCGCGCAGTTCGGTGGCAAGTACTACGTCCACGACGTTCGCGTAATCCGCGCTCCGCGTCACGCTGCTTCGTGCCCCGTGGCTATCGGCGTGAGCTGCTCGGCAGACCGCAACATCAAGGCTAAGATTACGCCCGAGGGTATCTTCCTCGAGCAGCTCGAGAAGAACCCCGCACGCTTCCTCCCGGCTGAGGCTCCCGCAATGTCGCCCGCCGTGGATATCGACCTCGACGAGGGTATGGATAAGGTGCGCGAGATCCTCTCGAAGTACCCCATCAAGACACGTCTCAACCTCAAGGGTACGTTGGTCGTAGCTCGCGACATCGCCCACGCTCGCATCAAGCAGATGCTCGACGAGGGTAAGCCTATGCCCGACTATTTCAAGAACCACCCCGTCTACTACGCAGGCCCCGCCAAGACCCCCGCAGGTATGGCATCAGGCTCATTCGGTCCCACCACGGCAGGCCGTATGGACTCGTACGTCGACCTGTTCCAGAAGGCTGGCGGCTCGTTGGTGATGGTGGCTAAGGGCAACCGCTCGCAGCAGGTTACCGACGCTTGTAAGGCTAACGGCGGCTTCTACCTCGGCTCTATCGGTGGTCCGGCAGCAATCCTCGCGAAGAACTCTATCAAGAAGGTGGAGGTCGTTGACTTCGAGGAGCTCGGTATGGAGGCAGTGCGTAAGATCTACGTGGAGAACTTCCCCGCATTTATCATCGTTGATGATAAGGGTAACGACTTCTTCGCCGACTTCGCCCACTAATCCGCGTCCGTAAAGTTGCCTAACAGGGCTGCGCCATCGTATGCAGTCCTGTTACGCAACTTCGACAATAAAACGCCCGCCGAGGCGTTCCATAAATGTCGGATTGTATTTGAAGAGTTTTGTAATGAAAGTACTGTTAAGACTAACGCTTGTTCTTGTGGCCCTCACCTCGGCGTGGGTAGCCCAAGCACAGGTATCGTTCACGGCCGAGGTCCCCACTCTCTGGGCTCTCGACCAACCTTTTCGTGTTGAGTTCTCGGTAGATTCCGAGCCCGAGCGCGATAGCTTCCGAGCCCCCACGTTCGAGGGCTTCGAGGTGCTTGCTGGCCCTACGGTATCCACGGGCCACTCCATCCAGTTTATCAACGGCAAGCAGTCGTCGAGCTACAACTGCACCTACACCTTCGTGCTACTCCCCACCGCGAGCGGTACCTTCACCATCGGCGCAGCCACGATCAAGGTCGACGGCAAGAGTTACACGTCGCAACCTCAACCCATAGAGATCGTCGACGAAAAGAGAGATAACGCCGGAGGGCAATCACAATCGAACTCCGGGCAATCATCCAAAGGCTCGGCAGCGTCGCCCGAGAGCAGGATCGCCAAGGACGACATCCTCCTACGCCTGAAGGTATCGAACACGGATGTGTATAAGGGCGAGTCGATACGCGCCTCGCTCGTGCTCTACACCCGCGTAAACATCGACAACATCGAGAGTCTCGAGATGCCATCGTTCGACGGCTTCTGGTCACAGGAGCTCAGCTTCGACAACACCCCGTCGCGCGAGCAGATCGACGGCCGCATCTACGAGGCATACAAGATAACCGAGCTACTGCTCTCACCTCAGGAGAGTGGTCGCATCGTCATCCCCGAGGCAACAATGAAGGTCTTGGCGCAGGTCGTCGTGCAGGACAACCGCCACTTCGACCCCATCTTTGGTGGCCGTCAGGTCTACCACGTCTCGCGCGAGTTGCGCACTGCACCTATTGTCGTCAACGTCAAGGAGTTCCCCGCCGGAGCCCCCGCCTCGTTTAACGGTGCTGTGGGTAGCTTCTCGCTCTCGAGCCGTATGCCCGCAGCGGAGATCGACAGCAACTCCGCCGACCAGATCGAGATAACCATCTCGGGCAGCGGTAACCTCAAGTTCCTCACCGCACCTAAGGTCTCGCTACCCGATTCGTTCGAGCTCTACGACACCAAGATCGTAGATAATGTCAAGGCTACGGCCACGGGCACGTCGGGAAGCATAACCTACACCTACCCCTTCGTGGCACGCTCGGGCGGTGAGTTCCACATCGAGCCTATACAGTTCAGCTACTTCAACCCCGCCACGGGCGAGTATCACACGCTCACGACCGAGGCTGCAACCATCACCGTCAAGGACGACGGCACGGGAGCCTCGACACCCACCGTCGGTAACTATACGGGCTATGGCGGCACTATGCGCCAACTCGACCGCGACATACGCTTTATCCACACGGGCAAGCTGCCACACAAGGCGGCATCGATGCTCATCCTCAGCCCCGTATATTGGCTCATCATCGTGGCCATCGCGGCACTCTTTATCGTGGTATATGCCGCTATGCGTAAGCGCATACGCGACAACCGTAACATCGTGGCACGACGTATGAAGCGCGCCGATAAGGTTGCGGTGCAGAGGCTACGTATGGCACAGCGTTCGATGGAGGAGGGCAACCGCCACGCCTTCTACGAGGAGATGCTGCGCGCGATGTGGGGATACATAAGCGACAAGTTCAACATCCCGGTGTCGAACCTCACGAAGGAGACCATCCGCGAGGAGCTCTATCGTCGTGGCGTTGCGGCGGCGACGGCCGAGCAGTTCTGCGAGATTATCACACGCTCGGAGGAGGCGCAGTACGCACCCTCGACCGATGGCGATATGAGCGAGGTTTATGCCTACGCTGCCGAGGTGATTTCAAAAATTGAGGAGGTAGTAAAACGATAAGCGATGAAGAGTATATATAAAATAATAGGTATAATCGTGGTGGCCGTAGCCCTCGTGCTGCCCACCACCCTCCGTGCTGCCGATGCCAAGACTACGGCCGAGGCCGAATGGAAGAGGGGCATTGCGGCATATAGCGGTGGCGACTACGCCGCAGCTGTCGAGGCTTTCGAGCACATCGTCGCGCTTGGCGAGGCCTCGGCCGACGTCTACTACAACTTGGGCGACGCCTACTTCAAGCTCGGCCAGCAGCGTACAACAAGCTCGGGACGAGCCTTCGCCGAGGGTGAGCTCGGACGAGCCATACTCAACTACCACCGCGCCCTCGTGCTCAACCCCGCGATGGAGGATGCGCGCTACAACCTCGACCTCGCACGCGACCTGACGAACGACACTACGGCCGTGCCACGTAGCTTTGCAGCAAACATATGGCTCGCGTTGCGTAATATGACAACCACGAACGGCTGGACCATAACCTCGATCGTAGCTCTCGCGCTATGTCTCACGCTCACACTGCTCTACCTCCTCTCGGAGCGTATCGCCGTGCGCAAGGTGGGCTTCTTCTTGGCGGTGCTCTTGGGCATCCTCTTTATCCTCGCTACGGTCCTTGCCATATCGGGGCGCAGTGCCATCGAGAGCGACCGTCGTGCGGTGGTCATCTGCAACGACTCCACACCCGTACACGCCTCGCCCGATAGCGCATCGAAGGTTATACGCCGTCCGTCGCAGGGTGTCACCATAACGCGCCTACGTGACCACGACAGCTGGTGCGAAGTGCTCTTTGCCGATGGCGAAAAGGGCTGGATACGAGGCTCTTACATCGAGATGATTTAACCCACACGAAGAGATGTCGAGACTGCTTGATAACGTATGTAGCGAGCTTCAGAGGCTCCCGGGTATTGGCCGCCGCACGGCCCTGCGACTGGCTATGCACATCCTCAAGATGGAGCCCGAGACCGTCGATTCGTTGGCCACGAGCATCGCGAGCTTTCGGCACGACATTCGCTACTGTCGCTGTTGTAACAACCTCTCCGACAGTGAGCTTTGTCCAATATGCACCGACACACGTCGCGACCGGTCGTTGGTATGCGTCGTCGAGCAGGTGCAGGACCTGATGTCGATCGAAAACACGGGCCAGTACCACGGTCTCTACCACGTGCTCGGTGGTGTCATCTCGCCGATGCAGGGCATCGGGCCCTCGGACCTGAAGATCGACCTGCTGTGCGACAAGTTGCTCACGGGTGAGATCAAGGAGGTGATCATCGCCATCTCGACCTCGGTCGAGGGCGAGACCACGCTCTTCTACCTGCTCAGCCGCCTCAAGGCCTTCCCCGACGTGAAGGTCACGACCATAGCGCGCGGCATAGGCTTTGGCGATGAATTGGAGTATGTAGACGAGCTAACCATCACCCACGCCCTTCTAAACCGTCGCGAGGTGGCAAAATAGCGAGTAAACCCCGAGGGCAGAGAAAAAGGGGGGTGGAAAGCTGCAAAGGCCAGCAAAACAGAGACTAACCGAGCGATGTCGGTTCAGCGAGTGGCAATTCAGCGGGTGGCAATTCGGCGGGTGGCAATTCGGCGGGTGGCAGTTCGGCGGGTGGCAGTTCGGCAGGTGGCAGTTCGGCAGGCAAATTGGGCGTTTCACCCACAGAAAATGGCTATTCGCGGAAAAAACGGGAGGAAACTGAAATAAAAGATTAACTTTGTAATAGGAGAACAGAATAAGTAGTGGTAACCTTCAAAACATAAAAGCTATGAACAGATCTCTTCGTATAATGACAATGGCTCTGGTGGGCTTGGTGCTTTGCAGTTGTAGCGCGATGATGAACTCGTCGACGTACGGCTCGGGCGATCTTTATAGCGTGGAAAATCGCGAGAGCGTCACCGCGGAGCTCACCGCCGAGGCCGAGGCACGCAAGGCTCAGGCTGAGGCACGCAAGGCTGAGTACGAGGCACTTATGGCCGAGGCCGAGTACAACGCAATGATTAACGGCGAGCTGAACTTCACATCAATCCTCGCCTCGGACTACGAGACGGCCTACGCACGTCGTCTCTACGGCTTCAACTCTCCGACGTATCGTATGCCGATGACCTACTACGAGCTCTCGACACGCGATGCTATGTTCTATGCCACGGCCTACGACCCCTCGCTCTACAACGTGATGGTGTCGGGCGATCAGGTGTGGGTAGAGCCTAAGTACATCACCTCGATGTTTGGCTCGTGGGGTGCTACGAACGTAACGTTCGGCCTCTACGCATCGCCCTGGAACTATGGCTGGAGCATCTACACCGATCCTTTCTACTACTCGTGGTGGGGCTACCCGCGCTACTCGTGGTACGACTGGAACTGGACGATATGCTACAATCCGTTCTACTACCCGGGCTACTACCCCTATTATCCCGGCTTCTATCCCTATCCGGGCTACTATCCTGGCTATTATCCCTATCCGCCGATGCCGCCGCAGCATCGTCCCGGTTATGGTCCTGGCCACGGCCCCGGAGGTCCTGGTCACGGTCCTGGTGGCTCGCACGGCAACATCAACGGTCATCGCGATCTTTCGGGCTCGCGCTACACCTCGCCCACGTCGGGCCAGCACTACGGCGCATCGGATAGCCGCGGTGGTCGCGGAGGCGTTACGGGCGCAACAAGCTCGGGCATCAACAGCCGTAGGACCTACACCCCTGGTAACAATACCGTTACACCGGCACGCCCCACTGGTGGCAACCGTAACAACTCCGACCGCGTGACGCGCGAGGGAGGCAACTCGGCAGCACAGCACGGCGGCAACTTCCGCACGGGCATCACGACACGACGCGAAGGCACGTCGAGCTACAACGGCTCGAACAACAGCGGCTCGCAGCAGCGCGGCACGGGCTCGTACAATGGCGGCTCGAACTACAACCGCTCGTCTGGCACAGGCTCGTTCTCGGGCGGTGGCGGAGCTCGCGGCGGTGGCGGCGGAGCTCGCGGTGGTGGCGGCGGTGGCAGCACCTCGTCACGACGATAGAATATTTTGCGAGGAGTATGTCGCACAACACGAGCGGCATACTCCTTGTTCGCAGACATATAAAGCGATAAAACATCAACAGTATGAGAAAGATCTACACGATAGCAGCCTCGCTGCTCCTTGCTCTCGGCACGATGGCAAACGCCTCGGCACAGAGCACCGACTTCGGAGGCACAACCTTCAACAACGACATCATCGGCTGGGGTGACCTCTACAACCTCAGCTTCACGTCGCACAACTACGGCACAGCACGCTCGATGGGTATGGGTAACGCCTTCACGGCCTTCGGCGGCGATATGATCTCGGCGACGCTCAACCCCGCGGGTATAGGTATGTTTAAGGATAACGAGGTGAGCCTGACGCCAATGATGCAGTTCTCGAAGAGCCCGACTACGGGTGGCGACCCCTACTACGTGGGTGTGCCTAAGCGCGATCAGGAGTTCTCGGACCACACGGAGCGTTTCTCGATGGCAAGCATTGGTGGCGTGTTCACCGCCTATCGCGGCACGGGGGCCCTCACGAGATTTAACGTCGGCCTCGTCTATAACCGCATCGCCGACTTCAACCATAACTCGCTGAATGCCTCGATCGACAACCCCGCGACCGAGTCGATGGCAAATATCCTCTGCACGCTCTCGAACGTCGACGGACTCCAGACAAGGGAGGATGGCACGATGCCCTTCGGCAACGACCCCTACTACTGGGGCGCGGTGCTGGCGTATAAGAATGGACTGACGAACAAGGATGCGCAAGGGTGGTACATCGACCGCATCACGCCTGATGCAATCATCGACCAGTACTCGTCGGTGGAGACGCGCGGTGGCATCGGTGAGTACGACCTCACCTTCGGCTTCAACTTCGACGGCAAGGTATTATTGGGAGCCTCGATCGGTATGCAGGATGTGCGCTATCGCCGCAATGTGTACTACGGCGAGGACTATCTTTACAGGGGTAACGACGGCGCGATAGGCTACGCCTCGGAGGTGAAGGGTGGCCCCTCGGGCGAAGAATACCCCTATCAGGCTGAGTATATGGGATATATGCAACGCACAAGCATCTCGGGTTCGGGCTTTAACTTCAAGGTTGGCCTCACGGTGCTACCCGTCAAGTGGTTGCGCTTGGGCGTTGCCTACCACACGCCCACGTATTATAGCCTCGCGATGCGCTACGATTCGGAGATGTGGTCGCGAACATATAGCGCGGGCAACAACCCCGATGGCTATCTGGTTGGCCCAAAGCGTCTTATGTACGACGACGTATATAGCGGTGTATGGGAGGATGCAGGTGCTTACTCGTGGAACTTCCGCTCGCCCTCGCGCCTGCTTTTGGGCGTTGCCGTCGTGCCTACTGACCGCTTTATCGTGTCGGTAGATTACGAGCGCAGCTGGTACCAGTCGACACGCTTGCAGAGTTCACCCATCACGGGCCTCACGACGAGCTACAAGGAGACGATGAAGGATGTGTTCAAGGGTGGAAATACCGTGCGTGTAGGTACGGAGGTCAACATTCTTCCCTTCCTTCCCGTGCGCTTGGGCTACATCTGGAGTGGCTCGACGCTACGCGAGGGCTACGAGGATATAATCGCCACACACCCGATACCTACCCAGCAGAGCATCATCTGCGCCGGCTTCGGTCTCAAGTTCACGAAGGCGATATACCTCGACTTTGCATACCAGTATAGCACGACGAAGTACACGAGCTACCAGACCTTCTACGCTATTGACAGCGACCTCCCGGAGATGGACATCGAGAGCCGCATATTCAACACAAAGACTATGCGCCATATGGCTCTGCTCACCCTCGGCTTCCGCTTCTAACAACCGATGGCGTAACGCGTAACGGGGCTCTCCAGTCGGAGAGCCCCGTTTATTACTATTGGCATAAAGCCCTAATAGAGATCCTAAGAGACTGATATCGCACTATTTACTGCTCGTTGTTTAGCTCCGAGGTGCGGATTGTCGCCTGACCAAGTGAGGTAATGTTTACCTCGTCTGCCGTGCCACGATACTCAACGACACCCGAACCGGTAGACGTCACGTCGAGCTTCAAACAAGCAACCTCTAAATCGACATTGTCGCGGCCCACGCTATTATGCTCGATGTAGTTGGCCGTCGTCGTACCCTCGATAAAGAGGTAGCCGACGTTCGTGAGCATTAGATTCTCTGTTCTCCAATTATTAACGTGGCAGGTCATCGTACCGTTGTTTACAAGCTCAATCTTGGCATCGGCACTGATGCTATCGGCATTGATAAAGAGGGTGCTGCTGTTAACAATATTCAGCCACTCGGCAAAGCCATCGTGCTTGATATTCAGGCTCATATCCCCCGCATTGGTTATGGTGCGAAGCGTAGTCACGGAGAGTGTCACTCTCACGGGCGAGTGCTCGCTAATGAGGCTTCTCTTCGGCTGCTCGATATTCCAATTGCGACCTACGATAAGAGTCCTGCCGCTATCATCAACCCTGCACCTCAGGTAGTCGGCCTCAGCCTTAGGGTAATTAATCTCGATATGTCCCTCGCTGCCGTCGACTAACGTCACAACAACGGGGAGATGCGAGACAATCTCCTCCAAGCCCGGAGCCTCGATCGTCTGGGTATAGTAGGCCAAGTTATCGTCGGAGGTTATGACCGTGCCATCCGTAACCTCAACAACATCAGCGACTTTATCTTGAGCTGTGGTGCTCGCAATTACACCCACAAAGAGTGCAACTACCAATATTACTCGTCTCATAATCAATCCTTTTTCTCGTTAGTTACTCTGCTTGTCTTCGCGGTAGATTGTCTGTGCATAAACCGTCACCATCGAGCCTGCCACAGCAAGCGAATATATACGCTTGGGGTTAAGCCACACAGCCGTGACGTTGTAGATAGACCCGTTCCTGCTTTCGTCCCACACGTCGGCAGTCTCGCGGTCGGTGTGAAACGCATCGACAAACTCCTTGGCAAGACTCCTGTTGTTCACGGCCGAGAGCTCATACACACGCTTGATGACCTCGCCCGTCTCGGGGTCGCGCTTTACCGCCGAGCGAAGCGTTATACCGTGGCGGTTGCCACCGATGTCGCGCGTGAGCAACGCTTCGATATGCTCCTGCGCACTGCTACTCGTAACGCCAGCCACAAGTAGCATACAGATAATTAATAATCTCTTCATATTCTACATTTTACGTTTATATTTACGGTACCGTTGTTACTCCCTAAAGTTCGGCCCACGCCAACAAATCATCCGCCTTTTGCTCTATCGCATCGGCACGAAGAAGCAGGGCTTCAATCTCTTGCTCGATGTATGCCGGCTCGTCATACCGCACCCCCTCGGCTATTATGAAGCTACCCTCATATATGTCTATTGGCCTCCTCGGCTCATCCTCTCTAAAGATTAACACCGCTATGGCAACCACAGCCGCGACTCCCGCAGCCCAGCCCACCCACAACTCTCTCGCAGGGCGTAGCTTACGGCGCGCGGGAGCAGCACTCTCCTCGGGCATCCCCGCAGCATACCACGCAAACATAGCCTTCAGGTCGCTCCACTCCTCGGGGACATCGGCCGTAGCAAACCACTCATACAGCTCGTGCTCCTCGGCGTTGGTGGTGCGGCCCTCCAAGAACCGCTCCACCAGTTGTTTAATATCGTCTATATGCTTCATAGTTAGTCTCTTGCATTAAATTTCTCGAGTATCGCGCGGCGTGCTCGACTGAGGTTTTGATATATTGCATCGCGGCTCATCTGTATCGTGGAGGCTATATCCTCAACCTCCATACCCTCCAGGTGCTTGAGTCGCAGTATCATCTGCTGCTTGGAGGGGAGGCCCTCTACGGCACTTAGCAGCTCGACCATATCCTCCGTGGTAGTCGCCTCCTCGGCGATGATCTGTCGGGATTCGATGCTCACTGTCTGATGGCGGCCACGACTGCGCAACAGGTTAAGCGACAGACGCTTGACAACAACCGTCGAGAGACGGGCTGCACCCTCCATTGTGTCGAGCTGCTCGCGTAAGGATAGCAACTTTAGGAGGGCATCCTGCACGATATCCTCAGCCTCAGCCTCGCTCACAACATACTGACGTGCTAAGGAGAGCAGACGCCTGCGGTTATCGCCAACGAATATTTCAAACTCGCGTGTTGTCATCTCTGTTTGCTTCTATACTAATAACACCGAGGATGGCATTTTCTGACATACGACCACTAAAAAAAGTGACGAATGGTTCTCTCCTTTCGTCACTTATCTACGTTTACAGCTGTAATCGCTCTGTTATCCCTCTATCGCCTTGAAGTAGCGATATGTCGATACCTTGAGCTCCTCGGCAGCACGATCGTCGCAGACGATGATGCCCGCGGGATGTGTCTGGAGCGCAGAGAGGGTCCACTGGTGGTTGTAGCCACCCTCGATGGCGTGGCGCAAGGCACGCGCCTTCTTCGCACCCGTAGCAAGGATGAGCACCGTGCGGGCACTGAGAATCGTGGCAACACCAACGGTGAGTGCCTGAGTGGGAACCTGAGAGATGTCGCCACCAAAGAAGCGCGAGTTCACGGCGATGGTATCGGGCGTGAGGGTCTTGATGCGCGTGCGCGACTGCAACGACGAGAAGGGCTCGTTGAAGGCGATATGGCCATCCTCACCTACACCTCCCATAAAGAGGTCGATGCCGCCAGCCTCGACGATAGCAGCCTCGTAGGCCTCACACTCGGCAGCAAGATCTGCGGCATTGCCATTGAGGATGTGGACATTATCGCGCTCGATGTCGATGTGCGAGAAGAAGTTGGTCCACATAAACGAGTGGTAGCTCTCGGGGTGATCCTCCGCCAAACCGATGTACTCGTCCATATTGAACGTCACGACGTTACGGAACGACACCTCGCCAGCCTTGTGCAGACGGATGAGCTCCTTGTAGGTCTCAAGAGGCGTCGAGCCGGTGGGAAGGCCCAAAACAAAGGGGGCATCTGTCTTTGCAGCCTTAGCCTTGATGGCATCGACGATGTAACGCGCTGCCCATTGTGCCACCTCGGGGGTGGTGTCCTTGATGATAACTCTCATATATTTTATTTATTAGTTCTTTTTCTTCTATTGTTGCATCTTATAATTACACCTCGCCTGCGCTTGATGTCGGGAAGTACATCGCCCTTAAGGTTAGTACGCACCTCCCCGTAGCCTAAAACATTTTGACGAAGACCTCAATGGCCTGATACTCAGCCATACCGAGGGCGTCGTAAAGTTTGGCGGTGTTTTGAGTGCGCTCCTCGGCGCGCTGCCAGAACTCGCGGCTGTCGCTACCGGGGAAGGGCACGATGTCCTTCTGCGACAGGTGGCGATAGATGGCGTGACGCTTCTTGATCATCTCGTCGGGCGAGAGGGGCACGGCCATATCCACAAGGCCGAGGTTCCACTCCATCCACGCGCCGCGGTAGAGCCACAGGTGGCAATCCTTGCGCCAGTCGTCATCCTGCGTCACCTCCAACGCCTCGAGTATCGCCTCCATACAAGTGCGGTGCGTACCGTGGGGGTCGGCGAGGTCTCCCGCAGCATATATCTGGTGGGGGCGAATCTCGCGTAACAACTTGACTATGATGTCGATATCCTTCTCCGTCAGGGCTCCCTTCTTGATGCCGCCCGTCTCGTAGAACGGGAGGTTTAGGAAGTGGGCGTTGGTGTCGGGGTTAAGGCCGAACGAGCGCACGGCAGCACGTGCCTCGGCACGGCGTATAGCACCCTTAATGTCGAGGAGCTTGCGTGGCTCGGGCTTGCCGCGACGCTTCGAGTGTATCAGACGACACACCTCGTCGTAGTCGTTTCCGAGGCCGAGTTCGCGTGCGGTGTCTACATTCTGGAGCACCACGTCGTCGTGGACGGCAACGTTACCCGATGTCTGATATGCCACGTGAACGTCGTGGTTCTGCTCGACGAGACGTATGAATGTACCACCCATCGAGATGACATCGTCGTCGGGATGCGGTGAGAATATCAGCGCACGCTTAGGATAGGGCAACGATGGTGCCGGGCGTGTCGAGTCGTCGGCATTAGGCTTGCCACCGGGCCAGCCGGTGATGGTATGCTGGAGGTCGTTGAATACGCGGATGTTCACCTGGTCGTATGTGCCACACTTCTCCAACAGCTCGCCGAGCGAGTTCTCGATATAGTCCTTATACGTTAGCTTAAGGATCGGCTTCTTGACTATGCCACAGAGCCATACCACAGCCTTGCGCACGAATTTCGGCGTCCAGTCGCAGGGACCCACGAGCCACGGTGTCTGCTCGCGTGTGAGCTTCTCGGCGGCATTCTCGTCGATGACAAGCTCGATGTTGGGGTGCTCCTGAAGGTGGCTTGCGGGCACACGGTCGGTGATGTCGCCCTCGACAATCTGGTGTACGGCCGAAGCCTTATCCTCGCCCCACGCCATAAGGATTATGCGGTCGGCGCGCATAATGGTACCGATACCCATCGTGATAGCCATCTTGGGCGTATTCTCGAGGCCGTAGAAGAGGCTCGACTGCACCTTGCGCGAGTTGTGCGTGAGCTCGACAAGACGTGTGTGCGACTTGGCATACGAGCCCGGCTCGTTGAAGCCGATCTGGCCCTGCTCGCCAAAGCCGATGATCATAAGGTCGATCTTGCGAATCTCCTTGTCGTAGTTGGCGCAGTACTCCGACACATCCTTCGCGGGAATAGTGCCATCGGGGATGTGCACATTCTCGGGAGCGATGTCGATATGTTTGAGGAACTCGTCGTGGATACGGTAGTTGCGGCTCTGCTGCTCGGTGCTACGTATGGGGTAGAGCTCGTCGAGCGAGTAGACGGCCACGTTCTTGAACGATATCTCGCCCGCCTGATATCTGCTTACCAACTCGCGATAGAGACCCAGAGGCGTGCGACCCGTGGTAAGTCCTAAGACGAAGGGTGGCAACTCCTCGTAGATGTCACGCGCCGAGGCGTTGTCGGAGTGGTTGCGCACAAGTCGACAGATGATGTCGGCAACATATTGCACACCCTGGTATTCATTGTCGAACACGCGCGTTGGCATACGCTCGTAGCGATGAACGATATCTTTTGGAGCAGACTCCTTCATAAGTCCGCCATCCTTAGGCAATTGGTATTTACTTGTCATAGCGTATAGTATTTTATATTCATTCCTAAGCCCAGATTGTAGCCCTTACGTCGTTCAAAGGTATGAATATTTTTTCAAAGATTCAGCCAAAAATGGATTTTTTTCGCTATCCGATTGCTCTTTTCCCACTACTCGAGGATGGTGAAGCTGCCGCTGTAATAGAGTGCCACGCCACCACGCTCGTTGTAGAGGTTGGCATTCAGACGCAAGCGTCCGGTCGCGGCATCGTACATCGGGAGCTGGCAGTTCATACCCAAGATATCGCCCTTGCCCTTGAGGTATCGCTTGCCCTCGAGCGTGAAGCTCATCGCCGGATGCGAGCTACCCGACACGAAGTTACCCTTGAGGAGTGTTGCCCAGCCATCGGCCGGATAGGTGACGATGACCTCGGCATCGGACATCGCCTCCACCGTGACAGCATTCTCCCTACTCGATACATATATTTTAAACTCGTCGCCACGGTTGTCGAGGAGTACCGAGCGTGGCACGAAGAGCGACTCGCGCTCGTCGTAGACTATGTCGTAGCACTCGTTGACCGCGCGATAAGAGCCATCGTATGATACGCAAAACTCGATATCGTCGCCGCCGCCACTCGGAGCATCGTAGCTAAGGTCGCAGACAATAACACCCCTTCTCACACGGAACATACCGCTGCACCCCGTCCTGCGCTCGCTGTCGACCACGAGACCCATACCGCGAATCGGGTCGCAGAGCCAGAGCCTAAATGTCTCGTCTGTCGTGGCAATATCGAGGTCGAACGAGTCGCTAACGCTGCGCCCCGCAACCTCGACGAGTAGGAAGATTGTATCCTCGTAGCTAACGTAGGTCTTGACGTCGTCAACACAAAGCGTGTAGATCACACCCTCGGGCGTCTCCTCCATAAAAGCCGAGCCTACGGTGCGCTCGAACGAGATGTCTGTCCAGTCGTAACGGAGAGTGTTGTCCGCCTCAAGATCGGGAGCCTCGGGGTTCTCCGGATCGGGAGTATCGGGATTCTCGGGGTCCTCCGGCTTCTCGTCGGGATCCTTATCGGGATTTTCGTCGGGCTGCTCGTTAGGATCTTTGTCGGGCACGGGTGCAGGCTCATCGTTAGTGCAGGCCACAAACGCCACAGTCGTAAGGACCACCATAAGGCTTGTCAATATAGAAAATAGTCGTCTCATAACTACTCTTGTTTATGGAAAATAGTCTATCAATCGTTGCAAATACGTGTAATTGTCACGTGGTTACACCTTGCAACGCAACATCTCATTGCGCGAGTTCTGCTTGGGTGCACACCGTGGCATACCAACCGCATAGCAAAGGTAGTAAATATTTCGGCACTATCGCGCTCCCGCACGACATTATTCTTGGTTTTTCAATCCCGCGAACAAAGGTAACCCATAATAATTAGCCGTGAGGAATTGTGAGATAACAAATAAATCCACCTCTGAGAAACATTCAAAATAACTTTATACCCCCCCTAAATTAGACTTTGACTTTTCTTTTAACAGCGACACGCTATTTTGTGCGATGGCCAGCGGGCTTTAGAAACATTGCAATAACTACCACCGCAGTCAGCACCTCGGACATAGGCATAGCCAACCATATACCCTCAGTTGCAAAAATCTTTGGTAAAATTATAAAGCTGGGAATCAGCAATATAAAACCGCGAAGAAAGACCAAAAGGGTTGCCCTTTTAATCTGCTCAACACTCTGATAGTAGCCAACAATCGCGACGTTGAGAATGAAGAAAACAATACCCGTAGCGAAGTATGGGAAGCCCTCGATGGCAATACGCCCCGCCTCGCTTGCTCGGTCTACGAATAGCGCGACCAACATATCTGGAGCAAACATAAAGAGCGAGGCCACGACAACACCGATTATCACCGAGGTAAGAAGCAACAGGCGGCGAGCCTCGCGTATCTCCTTCCAACGCGAAATACCATAGTTGAAGCTGATGATGGGCTGTGCCGACTGGGCTATGGCGTTACCCATCATAAAGAAGAAGGGGGCATAGTAACACGCAATGCCGAAAGCACCCACACCCACATCGCCCAAGTACTTCATAAACACAAGGTTACCAACAAAGATAAATACCGACAATGTCAACTCACCCAACAGCGATGATGAGCCAATCTTCGACTGATAGCCGATATTTCGCAGTGCCAGCATCAGGCTCTTACGACTGATTTTAAGCGACACGAGGCGCAACGAGTCGGCACCGAATAGCAGGTAGACGAGAGCCATAATACCGCCCACAGCAACACTTATCGAGGTGGCTATGGCAGCACCCTTCACACCCATTCCCAACGGGAAGATAAACACCCAGTCGAGGACGGCATTGAGTAGGGCAGGAACAATATTACACCACATCGCATAGCGAGGTGAGCCATCTAATCGAATGATAAACAGACCGATAGCACTCCACATCTCGAATAAGAAGCAGGGCATAATCCAGTGCAGATAGTCCAATACTTGGGACATCAACGTAGGCGACGCACCGAGCAATCGGGCGGTGTGTGTCGGGTAGGCCAACACCAAAGCGCAAAAGAGGATAGTGACAAGCGACGTGAAGGTAATTGCTTGGGTGATATTCATCCGCGCCACCTTGATGTTTTGGCGTGAAAGATGGATAGAGGCTACCACCGAACAACCAACACCTATCATCATACCCAAGCCCGACATTATCAGGTATATAGGCACAACAATATTTACCGCCGCCACGCCATCTGCGCCCACGCCGTGTCCCACGAAAATGCCATCTATGGCCGTCACAGCCGATATCGAGAGCGTACCGAGGAGTGTGGGGATAAGCAGTTTACGAAACAATACCGAGACCCTATCTCGCTCAAAATCAATCGCATCTCTCTTCATACGAGTACCAAATTATCGTTTAACAAAAATGCTGGACAGGTGATTGGTTTTACCCAGTCATCTTATCCAGCATTGCAACTATCGTTTCAACACCCTCCGATGAGGATTACAAAACTATTCGTTCTCTAATTCGCAGGCAAAGGTAACAAAATTTTTCTGATGAGATGATTATTTCGATTTCGGTTGATTATTCCAGCGTTTTTTGGTAACTTTGCCGCGTTGAATATAAATTATAAATACAATATACTATGAACATCGAACTCAGTGAACAGGAAGTGTTGCGCCGCCAGTCGCTTAAGGCTCTGCGCGAGCTCGGCATAAACCCCTACCCCGCTGCACGCTACGAGGTGACTGCAAGCGCAAAGGAGATTGCCGAGAACTTCGACCCCGAGAAGGGTAACTATCAGGAGGTATCTATTGCAGGACGTATTATGAGCCGACGCATTATGGGCTCGGCATCGTTCTTCGAGCTTCAGGATGCCTCGGGACGTATTCAGGTCTACATCCGTCGCGACGACATCTGTCCCGAGGGTGACCCCACGCTCTACAACACCGTATTCAAGAAGCTGCTCGACATCGGCGACTTCATCGGCGTGGAGGGCTTCGTGTTCCACACAAACACTGGCGAGCTCTCGGTACACTGCCGTAAGTTCACCGTGCTCTCGAAGTCGGTGCGCCCCCTTCCCGTAGTGAAGCAGAAGGATGGCCAGACGTTCGACGCCCTCACCGATCCCGAGGTGCGCTACCGCCAGCGTTACTTGGACCTCGTGGTTAACCCCCACGTTAAGGATACATTCCTCAAGCGCGCCAAGATTATGCAGACGATGCGCGACTTCTTCAACGAGCGCGGCTACCTCGAGGTGGAGACCCCCATTCTGCAGCCCATCCCCGGAGGTGCAGCAGCACGCCCCTTCATCACCCACCACAACGCCCTCGACATCGACTTCTATATGCGAATAGCTACGGAGCTATACCTGAAGCGTCTCATCGTCGGCGGCTTCGATGGCGTCTACGAGTTCGGCAAGAACTTCCGTAACGAGGGTATGGACCGCACGCACAACCCCGAGTTTACGTGTATGGAGATCTACGTAGCGTACAAGGACTACATCTGGATGCAGGAGTTTACCGAGCAGATGTTGGAGCGCGTGGCGTTGGCCGTAAATGGCACAACGGACGTGGTACTCGACGGCCACACAATATCGTTCAAGGCACCGTTCAAGCGCGTGACGATGACCGATGCCATCCGCGAGAAGACGGGCTACGACATCACCGGCCAGACGGAGGAGCAGCTGCGCGAGGCCTGCAAGCGTCTCAACGTCGAGATCGACGAGACGATGGGTAAGGGTAAGCTCATCGACGCCATCTTTGGCCAGTACTGCGAGGGCGACCTCATCCAGCCTACGTTCGTGACGGACTACCCCATCGAGATGTCGCCCCTGTGTAAGCGTCACCGCGATAATGAGGACCTTACGGAGCGTTTCGAGCTCTTCGTAAACGGCAAGGAGCTCTGTAACGCCTACTCGGAGCTCAACGACCCCATCGACCAGCTCGAGCGTTTCGAGGAGCAGATGCGCCTCTCGGAGAAGGGCGACGACGAGGCGATGGTTATTGATATGGACTTCGTGCGCGCTCTGGAGTACGGTATGCCTTCGTGCTCGGGTATGGGTATCGGCATCGACCGTCTCACGATGTTTATGACGGGCGAGACCTCGATTCAGGATGTGCTCTTCTTCCCCACGATGCGCCCCGAGAAGAAGGTGGTGGCCGACGCCGAGGAGGTGTACACCGAGGCCGGCATCCCCGCCGAGTGGGTGGCAACGATCCAGAAGATGGGTTACATCACCCTCGAGGCGTTCCGAAACACTGCCGCAACTGGCGGTATGAAGCTCTTTAACGACCTCTGCGGCTTCAACAAGAAGAACAAGCTGGGTCTTGCCACGGCCGAGATCAAGGCGTGGATCGAGAGCAACAAGGAGGCATAACATCCAGTAACTTACTCTCCACCCCAACACGAGGTGGAGAGTAAACATTATACTCGGAAGATAACGACAATAACAATAATACGTTTTTTAAGAAAATAAGATTATGAGAAAGAAGATTGTAGCAGGTAACTGGAAGATGAACACGCTTCCGGCTGAGGGTGTTGAGTTGGCTAAGGGCGTAGCTGCTGGCCGTGGTGAGGTATGCGAGTGCGTGAACTTCATCGTATGTCCCCCCTTCACACACCTCGCAAGCACGATAGAGGCACTCAAGGGTACGGATATCGCTGTGGGTGCTCAGGATTGCGCCACGGAGGCTAAGGGTGCCTACACTGGCGAGGTGGCTGCCTCGATGATCGCAGCACTCGGTTGCAAGTATGTAATCCTCGGCCACTCGGAGCGTCGCCAGTACTACGGCGAGACCTCGGAGACACTCAATAAGAAGATGGCTCGTGCCTATGAGAACAACCTCGTGCCCATCTACTGCGTGGGCGAGAACCTCGAGGAGCGCGAGGCAGAGCGTCACTTCGACGTGGTTAAGGCTCAGATCGAGGAGGTGGTATTCAACCTCACGGACGAGCAGTTCGCAAAGCTCGTCATCGCCTATGAGCCCGTGTGGGCCATCGGCACGGGTAAGACCGCATCAGCCGAGCAGGCAGAGGAGATTCACGCCTACATCCGCGAGGTGTTGCGCTCGAAGTTCGGGGCTCTTGCCGAGGAGTGCGCGATCCTCTATGGTGGCTCGTGCAAGCCCTCGAACGCCGGCGAGATCTTCTCGAAGGAGAATGTCGACGGTGGCCTTATTGGCGGTGCTTCGCTCAAGGCCGAGGACTTCCTCGCCATCGGCAAGGCATTTTAATTAGCATTGAGGGGAGTACTACCCCGAACCGTTCAAGTGGGCGGGAGGGACACCTAACAGCAAAGGGAGCACTACCCTGAATCGTTCAAGTGGGCGGGAGGGACACCTAACAGCAAAGGGAGTACTACCCTGAAACGTTCAAGTGGGCGGTAGGAGTACCCAACAGCAAAGGGAGCACTACCCTGAATCGTTCAAGTGGGCGGGAGGGGCACCTAACAGCAAAGGGAGTACTACCCTGAAACGTTCAAGTGGAGAC
>JAGBCY010000032.1 GCA_017937765.1 Alistipes sp. | reverse complement strand
TTTGTCCTTATTCATTGCTGTCAATAGTTATATGACTGCAAATTTATAATTTCAAATCGTTGCGCCCGAAAAATCTCTGCAACTAACTATATTTCAATAATTTCAAAGAACATCCCCAAATTTTAATGGGACAGTAGTGACATTGGATGTAAGTAAGAATCTTAATTTGGAAAGACTAGATTGTTACGATAACAAACTTACATCATTGGATGTAAGCAAAAACACTAAGTTGGATCGCGTAGACTGTTCCAGCAATCAGTTGGAATCATTGCTCATTTGCAGTAGCGTAGCTTATGGATATGAGGTTCTTACTTGTTACAAAAACAAGCTTGATGAAGCAGCAATGACTGCTCTGATTGAAGCATTGCCTACTGCTCAACAATCTGATGCTAGAGTCTTGTTATATAATAATAGCGACTCTAATGAACTCAATAAATTAACAGATGCACATATTGCAGCTGCTAAAGCTAAAGGATATACGGTAAGAATCAAAGAAAGCGATGCAAGTGGATGGGAAACAAAATAATCATCCCTTCCGTTAGTATATAACTTTATCCAAGAATACCTCCCGACAGCACGCCTCCCGTTGCTGTCGGGATTTTTTATATAAAACATCAGCGGGACAAACAAATTATTTTGTTCATCCCGCTGATGTTTAATGGTGTAACTCAACTTTTGCCTACTAATACTCCTCCTCATCGAAGAAGAAATCGTCCTTTGACGGGTAGTCGGGCCAGATATCCTCGATCGACTCATATATATCGCCCTCGTCCTCTATCTCCTGAAGATTCTCCAATACCTCAAGCGGCGCACCCGAGCGCACTGCATAGTCAATCAGCTCCTCCTTCGTTGCGGGCCACGGTGCATCCTCTAACTTCGATGCAAGCTCTAATGTCCAATACATAGTCTATATAAGTTTTATAAATTATTACGCCTCGTTTCGCAAGCATTAACGCGGCTTAACGCTGTTTTAGCGTACAAATGTATAAAATAATTTTATATATCCAATATTTACGCGATAAAATATTTGAGTCTCAGCTCTTTTCCCCACGTCCGACCTACGGAATCCAGACGCGCTCCTCGACCTTAAATCGCTCCGTGAGCAGCCTACCAAGCGTATACAGGTAGTCCGAGAGGCGGTTGAGATACTTCGTAACCGAGGGATCTATCTCCACGATCTCGCCAGCACGCAACGCCTCGCGCTCGGCACGGCGACATACCGTACGGCAGACGTGTGCAAGCGACACGGCACGGTGGCCCCCGGGGATGGTAAACTTCGTTATCGGCGTAAGCTGAGCCTGCATCCTATCTATCGAGGCCTCGAGAGCCTCGATGCGCGACTCCTCGAGCGGCGCAACCTTGCCTTCGCCACCACGACCTACGGCCAGCAGTGCCTGCACGGTCATAAGCTGCGACTCCACGCGCTCAAGTTCCGCAACGACATCCTCGGCACGGGGATCATCCCTAACAACATCGGCAAGGAGAGCCACGAAAGCAGTAAGTTCATCGACCGTACCATAGGCCTCAACCCTCGGGTCGCACTTCTTGACGCGCTCACCACCAATAAGCGACGTTGTTCCCGCGTCGCCCGTCTTTGTATATATCTTCATATCATCAATCTATTAGTGTTACAATCTAAATCTCTGCTTCGGGAGGTGGTTGTTGAATATCAAGAGGAAGCCGCGGTTATCGACCGTCGTCGAGGGATGGCTGTCAATTAGCGCACTACACACCGCCCAGCGATTGGCGTTATTGTATGGGCTCACGACGCAGAGCGTAGCTCCGCACTCACGAGCATAGCGGGCATACTCCTCGAGGTGGGCGTAGGTGGTAGCCAACGTGGCGACAATCATATCAACACGCTCGAGGCTATCGACCGACCAGCTACCATAGCCACAATGGTCCACAAGATTTGCCAGCTGTACACAACGACGTCGCGCTACGCCAAGCGCGAGCAACGTGTCGTAAAGCGGGTGCGAGCCGGCATATAGTTTATTTTGCATAAACACCTGCCGAACAATAGCATAGACATACGGCGAGTGCACTCCGTGACCTCGGAAATAGCGCGCACGGCGCACGTACGAGGGTAGGTGCTTGAGGCCGTAGAGTCGTTGCTTTAGTGTTCGTCCCGAGCGTTTCATACCATCTATTTTTTAAGCTGTCCTGCGAGGCGGCCCGTCGAGAAGGCTATCTGCATATTGTAGCCACCCGTGTTGGCATCAATATCGAGGACCTCGCCGGCGAAGTACAAGCACTTGATCTTCAGCGACTCCATCGTATACTTATTCACCTCATCGCACGCAACGCCACCCGCCGTGACGATAGCATACTGGAACGGAGCATAGTCGACAATCGGGAATACCATACCCTTCAATATCTTGACCAGACGCTCTTTCTCTGCCTGCGATAGTTTGCCCACGTAGGTCTTCGAGTGGAAGTCCACCTCCTTAGCCAGAGGCACAACCATCTGCTTAGGCACGAGCTTACGCAACAGCTCCGCGAAGAACTCCGACGGCTGCATATCTGCAATCTCGCGGTCGATACGCGCAAGGAGCGTGGCCTCGTCCAACGCAGGCTTAAGGTCGACAACGAGCTTCACACGACGCTCGTCGATGATGGCATCCACCACATCGCGGCTAAGACGCAGAGCCACCGCGCCCTCGATACCGCGCTCCGAGAAGCCGAGTTCGCCGAACTCCTCGCCGCAGAGCTCATTATCGATATAGAGCTTAGCCCCCACGTTCTTAAGCAGCAGGCCATTGAGATACTCCTTCTGTGGATGCGACGTAACAAACGGCGTGAGCGACGGACGCACAGGCTCGATCGAGTGACCCACCGATGCCGCGAAGTCGTAGCCGTCGCCCGTAGATCCGGTCGATGGGTAGCTCACGCCACCCGTGGCGATGATTACGTGCGCCGCCTCCTCCCTACGTTCGAAGCCGCGGGCGTTGATATAACGCACACCCGTAACCTTGCCACCGAGGGTCTCTATGCCAACGACACGCGTCTTATACTGAATCTTCACTCCCTTATCCTCACAGAAGTCAACCAACGCATTGGCTATATCCCACGCCTTGCCGCTCTTGGGGAAGACACGCTCGCCACGCTCGATCTCGAGCTTCACGCCGATACGCTCGAAAAAGCGTATCGTTGCGCGGTTGTTAAACTCGGCAAAGGCCACCGAGAAGAACTCCTGATTGGTACGCACCTTTTCGATAAACTCCTCCGCAGGGCGCGCATTGGTAAGATTACAACGTCCCTTGCCGGTGATGCGAATCTTACGTCCCGCCTTCTCCATCTTCTCCATAACGAGCACCGAGCGGCCACTCATCGCAGCCGTACCGGCAGCCATAAGTCCCGCAGCTCCTGCGCCAATAACTATTACATCGTACATATATTACTCTTTACATTATTTCATTACTCTCGCCCACTCACGCCATACTCCACCTCTCATCGCCGGCCGTCACGCAGCTAAAGGTGGATGCGCTGCACCTCGTCGATACCCTCGATGCGTCCGATGCTCTCCATTGCCGACTGCAACTCGCCAAGCGAGTGTACCGCAAAGTCGATGGTACAGATGGCTATACGGTCGATATTCTCGGTTGCGAGCGACGACATCGTCAGGTGCAACTTATCGGTAATGCAGTCGATAAGGTCGCTCATAAGGTGATAACGGTCGATACCCCGAATACGGATACGCACGGGATAGAGGAACACATCGTTCTCGTCGAAGTTCACCGACGTAATGGAGTCGCCGTGCTGCGAGGCGAGGCGTATCGCCACGTGGCAATCACGCTTATGCAGCACGATGCGTCCATCGGGCGTGCGGAAGCCCACAACCTCGTCGCCGGGCAGCGGGTGGCAGTGGTCGCAACGATCGTACTCCAGACGCGGGCGCGTAGCGAAGTAGCCCCTAAGGTAACGCTTTGCGCGGTACGTCGAGACGCACTCCATCCACTCCTCCTCGGGCTTAGCATCCTCCGCGGTGCCAATCTCCACGCAGTCGCCACGGTGCAAAACCGTGCGCAACGACATCAGCTTGCCGTTGATACGTGCATAGACCGCCTTCTCGCCCACCTCGCTGTGAATCTCGAAAGCGAAGTCGAGGGCCGTAGCTCCCTTAGGCAGGATCACACCACGTCCCTTAGGCGTAAAGACCATTATATCATCGTTATAGAACGACGACGTCACGCCATCCATAAACTCCATATCGTGGCTATCGTCGGCCACGTCCTGAAGGATGGCCTTGAACTTATCGAGCCACGCCGTGACGTTATCCTCCGTTCGCTCGGCAGCACAACCCAGACGCGAGTTACGCACCATACGCTCCGACGAGATGTGTATCTCCTCCCATATACCCTGCTCGCTGAGGAGCTTGACGTGGAAGCTCTGGTAGCCATTCTCCTTCGGGGCGTCGATGTAGTTCGACACACTACCGGGCTTCTCCTTGAAGTGGTCCGTCAGCGCGGAGTAGATCCTAAGGCTCATACGCTTCTCGCTGATATCGAGGTTGTCGGGGTAGATGATGCGGATATAGTGCTTGCCATCGACGTGCTTTAGGTCGCTACCCTTAGCCTGCATCTTACGCCAGATGCTATACGGCTTACGATAACGTATCTCGGTACGCACGTCGAAACCCTCGGCGTGGAGTATCTCGTCAATCATCTTCGTGAAACGCTCTAAACGCTCCTTATCGGCCTCGCGCTCATCTGCAAGCATACCCTCAACCACGGCGTAGTCCCTCGGACAACGGTAGCGGAACGATAGGTTCTCAAGCTCGGTCTTGATATGGTAGAGACCCAGACGATTGGCCAGTGGAGCGTAGAAGTAGTCGGTCTCGCCGGCGATCTTCATCTGCTTATCCGGACGCATACTGTCCAACGTACGCATATTGTGCAGACGGTCGGCCAGCTTGATCAACAGTGCACGGATGTCGTAGTGCACCGACTCCAATATCTGGCGATAGTTATCCACCTGCTTCGAGTGCTCGTAGCTATCCTTCTTGCGCTTCGTAACCGTGTCGACAAGGAATGCCACATCGTCGCCAAAGCGCGAGCGAATATCCTCGACCGTATAATCCGTATCCTCCACCACGTCGTGCAGGAATGCCGATATTACGGGATTATCGCCCAACTCCAACTCCTCGGCGACGATTGCCGCCACGGCTATCGGGTGGGTGATATATGGTTCACCACTACGACGATACTGATCGCCGTGGGCCTCAGCTGCAAGCTCATAGGCGGCACGAATGCGCGTCATCTCCTCGGGCGTAGCACGCTCGGCCATATGGTTAAACAGCGTCTCAACACTGTTACGAATCTTAGTAGCGTAGATTTCGTTCATCTCATTACAGGTGTTTGAGTAGACATATTGACTACAAAGTTAGTAAAAATTTTCCTTGATTATACTCTTCTGAGCCTAAAAAAAGGCGTTTCTATGGATAATCCACGAAATAGTTTCTTGCCACGGTCCGAGCAACGCACATCTTCACAGCCACATCTCACGCCCGCGGAGCATAATCCTCAAAGGTATAGAGCCGCAATTTCGCGTAATTCTATATAAAAAACGCCTCGATGCGTAGTATTAAACTTTTTTTACTATATTTGCGCGTTAAATAACCTTAAAACCGAACGACGATGAGAATTAGATTACTTAACTGTTTGCAGATGATGATGACCGCCCTTGCCATTACTTTGGTCGTAGGATGCGACGGTGGCGAGGAGAGTGGCAACAAGACCCCCGGCGGCGAAGATAACACGCCTAAGGCTTTCACTTTCGAGAACATACGCTTCGAAGACACGGCAATCAAGGTTGACATTATTCCCGAGGATAAGGCGTCGGAGTATATCGTATTTATCTCCGAGGTTAAGCACTTCCAAGCCAACCGTATCGACACGGCCGAGGAGCTTTTGGAGGACGATCACCTCTACTTCCGCGAGATGGCCACGGAGTATAATATGACTATGCACGAGTTCCTCTCGAGAGTGGGCTGGCTCACGTCGGGCGACAAGCGCGACTACGGAGCTATCAACCTCTACCCCGCAACCGACTATGTTGTATATTGCTACGGCGTTGAGTTTGAGGACGATGACCACTATACCGCAACGACGGATGTGTGCTACGCACTAATTACCACCACCGCTCCCGAGCTTATCGACGCCGAGTTTGACATCACGCCCGAGGTGAATGGCAACGTTGTGACCATCAACATCGACCCCAACGGCTACGATGGCCTCTACTTCCACTACATCGTCGACGAGACCGACCTCTTCTACCTGCGCGAGGGTATGGAGTTTACGGATGAGTATCTCAGCCACTACCGCAACCTCGCCTTCGACGATTTCAACGAGCGCATCAACGACGAGGGCTACGCTCCTAAGTCGTTCTGCCACCGCGGCCCGGTAACATTCAAGGAGCGTCTCAACGAGAACACCTCGTATATGGTCGTTAGCTTTGCCGTAAGCGACGAGCGTATGCCGCTACTCTGCTCTACACCCTCGGTGGCATACTTCGCTACGGGCGATCCCCTGCTCTCGGAGATAAAGATCGACATCGAGGTTGACAACATCACCCCCTACTCGGCATACCTCACCATCACCCCATCGAACGACGAGCCCTACGCCTGCGTATTCCTCTCGAAGGATCAGATGCCCAACTCGGGCGACGAGATGTCGGATATGGAGATCATCATCGAGTACTATATGCCCGCCATCCTAACTGGCCCGCACTACGAGGAGCTCACGCCGCTTATGCCCGCAACCGACTATATCGTCGTTGCCTTTGGCATTGAGGATGACCTCCCTGCCAGCCAGATGTTTAGCTACGAGTTTACCAGTGGCGACGCAACAAAGGGCAACGTCAACATCACGAATATCGAGCTTCTGAAGGTCTACGATGCTCGCGCCATCCTTAAGCTCGAACCGAGCTACAACAAGCTCATTGGCGAGGCTGAGTGCATAGCCATCGTCGAGGCCGAGACCTCGGCTCCCACAGCGACGCTCTACTTCTGGTGGTACGAGGAGTGGCATAAGATCGAGTACAACGACGAGGTATTCCTCGAGGATCTACTTATGTACGACCCCGCGAATAACCCCGAGGTTATGCAGATGTGGTATAGTATGGACGAGAACGACAAGTTCTTCTTCGCGGGCATTGCCGAGGACGAGAATGGCAATTTTGGCGACATCTACTACGGCGAGTCGTTCCTCCTCTCGGAGGATATGGTAAGCCCTGCCGAGGAGTTTATCGCCTGGATGGCGGAGCCTAAGCGTGCTGGCACGATTATGTGCTTAGGCCGCAGATAACAGACTAATCAACATAATTATACGGCGATGATACGTTTCGATTCGGACTATATGGCAGGTGCGCACCCCGAGGTGCTTGAGGCTCTTGTTCGCACCAACCTCGAGCTCACCGCGGGCTACGGTAACGACCCCTATACGGCCGAGGCTCGCGACATCATTCGCCACCTGTGCGACTGCCCCACCGCAGAGGTTATGCTCCTTGTTGGTGGCACGCAGACAAACGCCACGGCTATCGACGGCATCCTCCGCCAGACGGAGGGTGTCCTCGCGGCCGACAGTGGCCATATCGCTGTGCACGAGGCGGGAGCCATCGAGGCCGCAGGACATAAGGTGCTCACACTCCCCCACTACGACGGCAAGGTCCGCGCTGAGGATGTCGACCGCTATATCACCGATTTCTACGCCGACGAAACATATCAACATATGGTTGCTCCGGGCGCGCTCTACATATCGCAGCCCACGGAGTATGGTACGATATATTCGCGTGCAGAGCTCGAGAGTCTCTCGGCGACGTGCCACAAGCACAACATCCCGCTCTATATCGACGGTGCACGCCTCGGCTACGCCCTTGCAGCCGAGGGTGTCGACTTCACACTTCGCGACATCGCACGCTTGGCTGATGCCTTCTATATCGGTGGCACGAAGTGCGGAGCTCTCTTTGGCGAGGCGTTGGTCATCACGCGCCCTGCACTCATAAAGTCGCTCTTCTCGCTTGTCAAGCAACACGGAGCACTCTTGGCTAAGGGTCGTCTGCTCGGCTTGCAGTTCTCCACGCTCCTACGCGATGGGCTCTATACGCGCATTGCAGGTCGCGCCGTAGAGCAGGCCCGACGCCTACGCGAGGCCTTCCGTGCGGCGGGCTACGACGTGGTCATCGAGTCGCCCACAAACCAGCAGTTCCTACGCCTACCCAACGCCGTCATCGACCGCCTTCGCGAGCACGCATCGTTCGACTATTGGGGTCCGCGCGGAGAGACACACTCCACCGTGCGTTTTGTAACGAGCTGGGCCACAACCGATGACGATATCGACGAGCTCATCTCCTATCTTTAGCCACAACGACCTGCAATACAAGGCCGTGTGAGGTGCCCGATATACGCTACCTCGATGTTATCTTTTTAGGCCGGGGGCTTACAAAATCCAATTAAACAGGTATCCCATAGTTGCGTTTACCGACATCGGAATTAACATTCCAAAGTAGAACACACCGCTCGTTGGGCAGAATGCCAATGCAAAGAGTAACCCCAACATCAACGCCCACTGAAAGATATAGTCGTCTGCACACTAAAAAGGTGGCTGCTCCTTGCGAAACAGCCACCTCAATGCAATATCTGAGTCCACTAAGGTTACTCCTCGGGGTTAACCTTCAAGAGCTCAACCTTAAACTCGAGAGCCTCGTTAGGACCGATATCGGCACCAGCACCCTGTGCTCCATATGCCAACTCAGAAGGGATCCAGAGTGTAATCTGGCCACCCTCCTTAACGAGCTTCATACCCTCGGTCCAACCCTTGATAACACGGTTAAGAGGGAATGAGATGGGCTCACCACGCTCGTAGCTCGAGTCGAATACCTTACCCTCTCGGTTCTTACCCTCGTAGTTTACCAATACAACATCGGTATCCTCTGCAGGCTGTGCGCCAGTACCCTCGCGGTCGATGCGATACAAGATGCCAGACTCGGTCTTCTGAACACCCTCCTTCTTCTCGATCTCGGCCAACCACTCAGCAGACTTCTCGGCATTCTCAGTCATAAGACGCTCGCGCTCGGCAATAGCCTTCTCCTGCTGACGCTGGCTATATGCCATAACCACCTGACCACGCTGCTCCTGAGTCATACGCATAAGCGAGTCGATATTCTCAGGCACATCAACAGCGAGACCATCGTTGATAGCCTCCATCACCCAATAGAAGTCGATCTCGTCCTTGAGGCTCTGGATGCGTGCACCCATATCCTTACCAAGCATAGCCGAGAAATCCTCGCGTGTGAAGTTCTCATCGTAGAGCTCGGGCAAGGCAGGCAACGTATCGGGGCAATCCGTAACAATCTTATCACGCATATACTTTGCTTGAGCATAGGGCATAAGACGTGTGTACTGGAACTCCATCATACGCTGACCCATCTGGGCGAACTCCTCGCTCTCGATATCGCCGTTCTTGTAGAAATCCTCCAAGTTCTCGATTACCAATTTATGATCTACGTCGAAGTCCTCCATACCGAACTTAAGGCTCAGACCATAATCCATACCTACTGCATAGGCCAGCGAGTCAATCTCCTTAGGCTCGTTGCTGCCACAAGCAACAACCGAAACCGATGCGGCCACAACGGCCATCGTGCTAAAAATTCTTTTCATCTTCAATTGTTTTTTTAATAAATTAATTTATAGTATTTTACACATTTCTTCTATTCTACTCTCTAATCGTTACTTCGCAAAACAGCCCCACTCTGCAACAGTTTCACTATTTACCAGACAACACTCTATTCTGCGGCCGTAATCACCTGCTCCTTAGGGTCATTCTCCTCCACAACTTCCGTGCCCGAGGAATCATCCTGAGCGTTAAGTTCCGCTCCACCATCTACACCAGCATCCTCGCCCAACTCCTCATCCTCAAGAATAAAGGCGTCGTAGTACTCCTCGTCGATAACCTCCTCAGCGGCGGGATCTAAAATTTCCACCTCCTCGTCGTCGATAACGAGCGTCACCGTATAACGATCCTTACCGCGATAGTCGATCATATCCTCAAGCACCACGTCATTTATTGCAAACGTCAACGAGTCGACATCGCTATGCTGGAAGGCAATGTACTCCTTGATGATGCGGTTACGCAGGCGCATAAGCTCCACAAGCTGGCTGTCGACCATATCGCCGTATAACGATTTCGCCTTGGCGTGTGCCGACATATGCGTGGGGTCTATACCTCGGCTAAGAAGCTGCGAGTCAGCAAAGGCCGCAACATCGCGTCGCGACAGGCGCATATCATTGATACGCACAAAGTCAAGCATATCGAGATAGCCACTCTCCCTGCCCTCGGTAGCGTTATAGTAGGCGATCTTCAGGTTAAGGTCCGAGAGACGCTGTACCGCACGGTCGTAGTTCACACGCTGCGTGAGGCGCACCCGAAGCGTGCCATCCTCCCTAAGCGTCTCGGCCATCTTATCCAGTCGCGCATAGTGTTCCGAGTCGAGGCCCGCCATAAGCAGGTCAAAGTCTATATGACGGAAGGCATCCTGCTTCTCGGGCGACATCCACTCGAAGGGCGTGGCCACAATCTTAAGCAGCAGATTACCAATAGCACGCATAATGATCTTACGATACGAAAACTCGGGCGACTCGATATTTCCCGATATGGGGAAGTCGACGTCGATATGGTCATTTCCGTCAGTAAGGACAAAGAGGCCGAACTTCAGCGGCAGAGGATACTCCACCTCGAGATCGCGGTTCTTGTCGCCTAACGTAAACTGATACGTACCCAACTGATTGATGCCGCTGAGCTTACCGTTAGTCACTACATTCTGGCTACGGAATGTCATATTTCCCGACTTGATGGGGAACGCCGTGAGGTGCTCAAGGTATGTCGAGAGCCCCTGCATATCGACATTCGAGAGCATAGCCAGGAGGCTCTGGTTGTAGAAGTCGTTGATCGAGCCCTCCCACATAAAGAGAGCCGAGCCCTGCTTCGGGAGCTGTGCACGGAGCGAGATGCGGTTAACGGCTGCGAGGTCGAAGTTATCGCACTTAATTGCTATGTCGCGCAACGTATAGTCAAAAGGCTCGTGCATCGTACGATCCGAGTAGTCGACGACGCCACCCTCGAGGCTGAGACGTGCGATGCGAAGCGTCATATTGCGAAGTGGCGCAACCTCCTCCGACGTCGTCACCGTAACACGCTCCTGCACCTCGTACATATCCTCGCCAACGGCACGCTCAGTGGTCTCGACGCTCACCTCGGGCTCGCCATAGAAGAGCATATCGAAGTTAGTCGAGCCATCCTCGCGGAAGTGAAGCTCTGTGGCATAACCCTCGGCCGTGAGGCTATCGAAGATATACCGCTCACGTGCAATGTTTAGCTCGGCAACGGCGGCATCCAAACGCTTAGCACTAAAGATATTACCACCATCAGGGCCAGCGATAGCAAGTCCATCAGCCGCCACGCTACCCGCAATATTCATCGCCAGAATATCGTCCACCGTGCCCTGAATCTTGACATCGGCCATAGCCACGCCTTCGACGCTCTGTACATTGACATACGGCGTCCAATACTTATACGTATCGGCGAGATTAAAGCCCTCCAAGAGGCCCGAGAAGCTAAACGCGAGGTTATCACAGTTTAGCTCCAGCACACCCTCGAGGGCTCCACCACGATTTATCATCATCGCCACCTCGGCCACGCTATACCTATCGTCGAGGAACACCTCAGGCGTATGCAACGACAGCTCTCCGAGCCTCCAATGCTGATCCATCTCCGCATCGTAGTAGGCAAGCTCTCCACCCTCTATCGCGACATTCTCGATAGTCACCCGCCACGGCACGGACTCCGTATCTCCGTCGAGCTCATCATTCAGATACTCCTCGAGGATGTAGGCGACGAGCGTGTCGAAGTTAAAGATCGCGCCACGCTGTATGATACCAACGCGCGGATTCCGCAGCTCGAGGCTTGTGATGTGGATATGTTTATCGAAAATATCGCCAAGCTCGATTGTCGCCTTGATGTTGTCGATATGCACGAACTCCTCAGCCGCATCCTCCTCGTAAAGCACAAGGTTGTCGACCTCCACGCTACCGCTAAAGAGCTTGATACTCAGTGCCTCCATCTCCACCTCACGACCAACGAGCTCCATATCATTGCGCTCGACATATCGTTCGACTATTGGCCCAAGCCACGCAACGACAGCCGCCACAGCCAAGCATAGGAGTATAAGAGCGACCAGAAGGGTACGTCTTACGACGATACCCCAACGCCTACGCTTTGGCGCGGTGTTATTGCCTCCAGGTTGCTCCTCGCCACGAGTTGCAATATCACTCATAATATCACTCATAACCTCCTATTTTATTATCTCTTAGCTCTCTATCACTTTAGTTGCGCTACTTCTGCCACCTCATTGTGAAGCTGCGTAGCGGGCGGATAATGAAACCGGGTAGATACTTACAAATCGGAATCAGTAGCTTAAACCACCAGTCGGGCACTACCACCCTACGCCCCTTAAACATAGCGTTGAGTCCGCGGCGTGCACAACTCTTCGGCGACATAAGTATTCCCCACTTCACACCGAAACGCTGCAAGCTCTTCGACAGGCCATAAAGGTCGGTCGCTATGCCCGCAGGACATATCGCCGTGATGGTAACACCCGTACCGCGCAACTCCTTAGCGAAGGCCTCCGTGAAACTCTTTACATAGGCCTTGCTCGCGCTATATGCCGCCAATCCCGGGAATGGCATCCAAATCGAATAGGACGACATATTGAGGATTCTACCCTTCCCGCGACACTGCATATCCTCACCATAGAGGCGACACATAAGCGTCAGCGTAAGGTCGTGCAGGAGTATCACTCTCTCTAAACGCTCGATAGGGGTGTTAAGTATATCGCAGAACGAGAAGATGCCGGCATTGTTGATGACGACATCGAACTCATAACCCTCCGCCACGCTCCACGCGTGGAGTTCGTGGGCAGCACGCTCGCAGGCAAGGTCCATAACGCGGCTGACGGTCTTAACCTTATGTTGCTCGGCGATAACGACAGCCTCGGAGGTGATCTCCTCGCGGATATCGACAAGCACAAGGTTGTAGCCTAACACGGCCAAACGCTCGGCATACTGACGACCGATACCAATGGCCGCACCCGTGACCAATGCCCACGCCGAGCCACGACGCACGGCCCCTCTATCTCTCTTCCAAAGCCCCATAACAGCCCCTTACTTGATAGAGTTAATCTCCTTCCACAATCGCTCGGGAATATGCTCCTTGCAGTTGTGGCAGCACTGCATATCTACCGAGTACATACGTGCCATACAATAGTCGCGGTGATCGCAGCCACTGCGCGTCGACATATCGCCCGCCTTGAGCTTATTGACAAACGCGGGGTCGTTGACCAGCGCACGTGCCATCTGAACAAGCTCGAAGCCCTCGTCGAGGACACGCTCGATACCCTCACGCGACACCAGACCGCCGACATACACTAACGGGCCCTTCAACGCCGCGCGGAACTTCTTGGCATTCTCCAAGAAGTAGCACTCCTCAAAGTCGTACTGCTTGATAAGCCACTGACCAAAGAGCGAGACAACAATCTTCTGCAGCCACTCGTTCCAGCCCATATAGTAACCCATTGTCTTTGTGGGGATACGGCCACGCATAACGGCCATCGGGGCCTTCGACACGAAGCCCGACGAGAGGACGATGCCATCGACGCCAAAGGTCTCTATCTGCTTGGCAATCTCGATAGACTCCTCGATCTGGACACCTCGCTTGAAACCATCCTCCATATTGTGTTTCACAAGAACGCCCATACCTCGCTTGCGAGCGACCTCCATAACCTCCTCCAAGCACATATTCATAAAGCGCATACGATTCTCAAGCGAGCCGCCATACTCATCGCGACGATGGTTCGTATAGGGCGACAAGAACTGCGAGATGAGGTAGCCGTGGCCGGCGTGTACCTCGACAGAGTCGAAGCCCGAGTTATAAGCGATCTCCACGGCAGTGCCGAAGTCCTTGGCAAACTGACGAATCTCATCCTTCGTCATACGGCGATGGAACGTCGGCGAGTAGAGGTTAAAGCCATTAGATGCCGATACGGGGAAGCTACCTGCCGTCGACCAGTGCGTCATATTACCACAGTGGCCGAGCTGTATGCCCACAGCAGCACCCTCCTTATGTACGGCATCCGTCAGATCACGGAGCGCGGGGACAATCTCATCCCTCAGCCACAACTGCTTGTTGAACGATATGCCGCTACGGTTTATCGAGGCGTATGCCACCGTCGTCATACCCACACCTCCGCGTGCCACGCTCACGTGGTAATCCTTGAGCTGCTGTGTAGGGTTAAAGTCCTTACCCATAGACTCAAATGCTGCCGAGCGTATCACTCTGTTGCGCAGCGTCGCACTGCCTAACTTATACGGAGTAAATAGTTTCGACTCCTCCAAACGTTTCTTGCTATCCATCACACTTGGGTTTTACTTTTTCATTAATAGATAAACGGTATTATGCGCTTACGCTTAAGAGCGGTAAACTCCTCGCCAAACTCCCTCTCGTAACGCTTGTATAGCGACGCCGAGCGCGGACCGAGGTTCGCAAATGTCCACAAAGCAAAGACAACACCTGCCCACGACCACGAGGCAATGGCAAAGCCAACCCACTCCATAAACTCACCGAAGTAGTTGGCCGACGACACATACTTAAACATACCACCTTTGGGTATGTAGTGCTTCGTGTCGCCCGGCTTGCGGAGGTTGCGTATCACATAATCCGAATGTATGTTGGTAATCATACCAAAGGCAAATACCGCCACGCCTATATAGATATAGGGTTTCGACATCCAGCCATCGTAGTAGCCCATCTCGGGAGCATAGTAGAATATCCAACCGCCCTGCATCACAGCATTTAACGTATTGAAGATCATTCCCATAAGCACAATACCAATGGGCATCTTTGACCGTCCGCGCATAAGCATCGGGAAGATAAACGAACGCTGGAAGTAGTGCAACTCGAAGATAAGGAACAGTATCAGCGGCGCGGTCTCGAGACCATAGTCCGACATCCACCACAGTGCCGCCATAGCGAAGAACACCGGACACTCCATCAGCACCCAACCCACCTTGTTTGGCACGGGGAATCCGAACTTCGGATTAAAGAGATATCCGTAGCCCGCCTCGACGAAGTACAACGCCACGAATACCACCACAGCCACCACCGCCATAACGACGAGGAAGGTATTATAACACTCCAACGATATCAACTCTGAAAACATATCACACAGCTTTATTGGCCTCATGGCCAGCTATTTCCATAATTTAAAAATCTCGCTATACGTCTCTGCACACAATGACGCATATAATTGCACAAAGATAGGAAAAATTTACGATAAATGATCCATTATTCATAATAAATTTAGGCGATTAGACATATATCCTCCTCCATATTACCTCGATGGCTGTGGGTGATTATATTTTTATAGTCAAATGAGTTGCACGCAAAATTGTCCGACGTGGAGTCTTTACACATCTAATTATGCTCTATTTTGCTTTCGGGAAGTTCGATCGACATCAAATACTCGCAATCCTTAAATGTCGTGCCGCCAATCTTCGTCACAGGACCATCGAACGCCAGAACGCCCTCGCCATCCTCATAGGTATTCGACACAACCACGAGAGCACAAAAAGACTATCCGCCGCAACACACGCCGCAACGGATAGTCATCATCAATACTACAAGCTGTCGCGCAACAACGCAACACCCCACTACTCCACGTAGTAAGCCTTCGAGGCATCACGCGCCGGAGCCTCAGGGGTATCACCTGCGGGGTATCCGAATGCAATACCCACCATCAGTTTATAACCCTCCGGGAAATTCAGACGCTCCAAGTAGGGCTTTGCCGCCTCCGACGTCATAACCGGGACAACGCTTCCCAGACAGCACGAGCCGATACCCATCGACCACGCTGCAAGCATCATATTCTCCGACAGGAGGCCGCAGTCGTACTCGCCGCTATAACTCTCCTCGGGACAGGCAACAAAGGCCACCGTCGGAGCGTTGCGGAAGAAGTTACGGAAGCCCTCCTGCTCCTTGAGCTGAGGCATCTGCTCCACAGCGATAGCCGTCACACCATCAAGGAAGTCGGGGGCGTCGACCACACGCACAGCCCACGGCTGCATGTTCATAGCACTCGGCGCATAGATACCACACTCGATGATCTTTGCCATCTGCTCGCGGTCTACGGGCTCAGACTTATAGTCGCGCACCGAGCGGCGCGTCATAATAGTCTCCACCACTGCCTGCTCCTTTGAGCACACATCTGCCCCACAAGCACCATCTGTCTTAGACTCCGAGCAACAGCAACCCGCAAAAGCCATAGCCGCAACGATTGCAGCACCCGATTTAATCAACTTATTCATATCACCTTAGAATTAAATTATCGGCTTTCCTTTGAGTACAATTTTTCGTATCACGGGGGTCTGGTGAGCGTAAGACAGGTATGCCAACGAGGGCAACGGCTTGGTGATGTAGAAGTTAGCCACCTTACCGCGTGTGATAGAGCCATAGTCGCGGCTCTCGCCCATAGCGCACGCCGAGTTAAGCGTAGCGGCATTGAGAGCTTCGGCGGGGGTCATCTTCATCTTTATCGAGCCGAGCGACACCACAAAGCGCATATTGCCCGAGGGTGCCGTACCGGGGTTAAAGTCCGAAGCGAGAGCTACGGCCAGACCCGCGTCAATCATCTTACGTGCAGGGGGATAGCCGATGCCGAGGAAGAAGGCGCAACCTGGGAGCATCGTAGGCATCGTCTCGCTACCGCGCAGTGCCTCCACCTGCTCGTCGCCCATCGACTCGAGATGGTCAACCGATAAGGCCTTATGCTCGACACCAATCTCCACGCCACCCGACACGGCGAGCTCGTTAGCGTGAATCTTAGCTCGCAAGCCATACTTCGCACCCGTAGCCATAATCTTGGCTGTCTCCTCAACGGTAAAGAAGCCCTTATCGCAGAATACATCCACGAAGTCGGCCAAGCCCTCCTTAGCAACCGCGGGAATCATATCGCGGCATACGTGGTCGACATACTCGGCCTGACGCCCCTTGTAGGCACGACCCACAGCGTGAGCACCGAGGAATGTAGCTCGAACGGCAAGTGGTGCCGTCTCGCGTATGCGGCGAATGACGCGGAGTATCTTAAGCTCGTCCTCCAACGTGAGGCCATAGCCCGACTTGATCTCCACAAGACCCGTACCCATATGCACAATCTCGTCGATGCGCTCCATAGCCTGACGGTAGAGTTCATCCTCCGATGTCTCGTGCAGTCTATCTGCCGAGTTAAGGATACCACCACCACGCTTGGCAATCTCCTCGTAGGTAAGGCCGTTGATCTTATCCAAGAACTCTTGCTCGCGACTGCCGGCATAGACGATATGCGTGTGCGAGTCGCAGAACGAGGGGAAGAGCCAACCACCCTCGGCATCGAGGAGCTCGCAGCCCTCCTCAGAGGGGAGCGAGTCCATCGTGCCGTAATCCTTGATACGCTCGCCATCGGTGAGCAACCACGCATTCTCGAGGGTGGCAATCTCTGCCATAGCCTTACCCTCGACCTTGAGGCGGCCGCTCTCGTCCGCACCGACAAGCACACCTATGTTTTTAACGAGCAAGCTCATAGTCGCTCAAGAAGTTAACCGATGTTGCGATATGGGGATACATAACCGTGTCGTTATCCACGAAGGGAACAACCTTGCGGTATGCCTCGAACATTGCCTCCACGGGCTGCGACGAGCGCAGCGAAGTCATCTGGCGACGGAACTCCAACGCCTGAGCCGAGTTCATAAGCTCGATAGCGAGCACACGCTCGGTATTCTGAACCACCTTCCAGAGCTTCGTGGCAGCATTAGAACCCATACTTACGTGGTCCTCCTGACCCTGCGACGAGGGGATAGAGTCGCACGATGCAGGCCAGCACAAGCCCTTCGACTGGCTGACGATAGAGGCTGCCGTATACTGCGGGATCATAAAGCCCGAATTGAGACCGGGGTTAGCAACGAGGAAGTTAGGCAGGTTGCGAGCTCCCGAAATGAGCTTATAAGTACGACGCTCCGATATGTTACCGAGCTCGGCAACGGCGATAGCCAAGAAGTCCATAGCCACGGCGATAGGCTGGCCGTGGAAGTTACCTGCCGAGATTACCTCGTCGGTGTCAGGGAATACCGTGGGGTTATCCGTAGCCGAGTTGATCTCGGTCTCGAGAACGCTTGCTACGTATGCAATGGTATCCTTCGATGCGCCGTGAACCTGAGGTATGCAGCGGAACGAGTAGGGATCCTGAACGTGCTGCTTAGGCTGCTTAGCGATCTCCGAGCCGGCCAATATCTCGCGGAAGTTACGCGCCGTCCCGATCTGACCATTGTGCGGACGGATGGCGTGAACGTTATGCTCGAAGGGCTCCATACGGCCATCGAACGCGTCGAGCGACATTGCGCCAATATGGTCTGCCCAGCGACTAAGACGCTCGGCGTTGATCAACGAGTAGACGCCATAAGCCGACATAAACTGCGTGCCGTTTAGCAGAGCAAGACCCTCCTTCGAGCAGAGGGTGATAGGCTCCCAGCCCATCTTCTCCATCATCACGCTACCTTCGACAACCTCGCCGTCGATCTCCACGTGGCCGAGGCCCAAGAGTGGCAAGCACATATGTGCCAGAGGCGAGAGGTCGCCCGATGCGCCGAGCGAGCCCTGCTCATAGACCACAGGGATGATGTTATTATTAAACATCTCGATAAGACGCTCTACGGTAACAAGCTGCACGCCCGAGTGGCCGTACGACAACGACTGAACCTTGAGAAGAATCATCAATCGGGCAATCTCCGACGGCACACGCTGACCGGTACCACAGGCGTGCGACATCATAAGGTTCTTCTGCAACTGCGACAAGCCCTCCTTCTCAACCGAGATATTGCACAGCGAGCCGAAGCCCGTGGTAACGCCATAGATGGGACGTCCCGCATCCTCCATCTTCTTATCGAGGTACTCGCGGCACTTATTGATACGAGCCTTAGCATCGTCGCTCAAAGCCAATTTGTAGCCCTTAGTCAAAATCTCCTCAACGCGAGCAATAGTCAAACGCTCAGCACTAATATAATGAATCATAATATTCGTCTATTTTTCGGTTGTTATTACTTATTCTCGTTATATACACGCTCGATCATATCCATATCGGCGAGGTTCGGAATCGTCACCTTCAACAGCGGTGTGCGCTCCATCTCGCGCTTGATGGCAAACATAGCACCCTCGTTACGAGCCCAGCTACGACGAGCGATACCGTTGTTTACATCCCACAGCAACATCTCCTCGATGTGGCGTGCCGAATCCTCCGAGCCGTCGATTACCATACCGAAGCCACCGTTGATAACCTCACCCCAGCCTACGCCGCCACCGTTGTGGATAGATACCCACGTAGCACCGCGGAACGAGTCGCCGATGACGTTGTGAACAGCCATATCGGCACAGAAGTGCGAGCCGTCGTAGATGTTCGAGGTCTCACGATAGGGAGAGTCTGTTCCCGACACGTCGTGGTGGTCGCGACCAAGAACGATAGGAGCCGATATCTCACCACGCTTGATAGCCTCGTTGAAGGCCAAAGCGATGCGTGTACGGCCCTCCGAGTCGGCGTAGAGGATACGTGCCTGCGAGCCAACGACGAGCTTGTTCTGCATAGCCTCACGAATCCAGTGGAGGTTATCGGCAAGCTGACCCTGAATCTCGGCGGGGGCCTCCTTAAGCATAGCGTCGAGCACCTCGGCAGCAATGCGGTCCGAAGTAACGAGGTCCTCCTCCTTACCCGAGGTACATACCCAACGGAAGGGGCCGAAGCCGTAGTCGAAGAACATCGGGCCCATAATATCCTGAACATATGAAGGATAGCGGAACCTGCCGTTCTCGGCCATAATATCAGCACCGGCGCGCGACGACTCAAGAAGGAAGGCGTTACCGTAGTCGAAGAAGTACATACCGCGAGCGGTGAGCTTATTTACGGCAGCCACGTGACGACGCAACGACTCGCGCACGCACTCCTTGAAACGCTCGGGCTCCTCGGCCATCATACGGTTAGACTCCTCGTACGAGTAACCCACGGGGTAGTAACCACCAGCCCAGGGGTTATGCAACGATGTCTGGTCCGAACCGAGGTCGACGTTGATATCATCCTCGGCCAATCGCTCCCACAGATCAACGACATTACCAACGTATGCAAACGAGATAACCTCCTTGTTCTCAACAGCCTGCTTAACGCGCGGGATAAGCTCATCGAGCGACGAGTAGAGCTCGTCGACCCAACCCTGCTTATGACGCTTCTCGGCAGCTGCGATGTTTACCTCGGCGGTGATGCTCACCACGCCCGAGATGTTACCAGCCTTAGGCTGAGCACCCGACATACCGCCAAGACCTGCTGTGACGAACAACATACCCTTCAAGTCCTTCTGTCCGGGCTTCATACGCTTACGTGCAGCGTTCATCACCGTAATTGTCGTACCGTGAACGATACCCTGCGGGCCGATGTACATATACGAGCCGGCGGTCATCTGGCCATACTGCGACACGCCCATAGCGTTGAAACGCTCCCAGTCGTCCTGCGACGAGTGGTTGGGGATAACCATACCGTTGGTGACAATGACGCGCGGAGCATCCTTATGCGAGGGGAACAAACCGAGCGGGTGACCCGAGTACATAACGAGGGTCTGCTCGTCGGTCATCTCCGCAAGGTACTTCATAGCCAGACGATACTGTGCCCAGTTCTGGAATACCGCACCGTTACCACCATAGGTGATAAG
>JAGBCY010000031.1 GCA_017937765.1 Alistipes sp. | reverse complement strand
TATTAGCACCACCCAACTGCTCCTGAGTTACATCCTCGCCAGTAACGGTCTTAACAACCTTAGGACCAGTAAGGAACATGTTAGAAGTCTCACGACGCATGATGATAAAGTCGGTCAAAGCGGGTGAGTAAACGGCACCACCTGCGCAGGGACCAAAGATAGCTGAAATCTGGGGGATAACACCCGAAGCCATCACATTACGCTGGAAGATGTTAGCATAACCAGCCAAGGCGTTAACGCCCTCCTGGATACGAGCACCACCCGAGTCGTTCAAACCAATGCAAGGAGCACCGTTATGAACGGCCATATCCATAACCTTACAGATCTTATCAGCCAAAGAGATTGACAACGAACCAGCAGTCACGGTGAAGTCCTGAGCAAATACGTAAACCAAGCGACCTGCGATGGTACCATAACCAGTAACAACGCCATCACCAAACGTATGCTTTGCATCCATACCGAAGTCATAGCAACGGTGAGTTACGAACATATCGAACTCCTCGAAGCTACCCTCGTCCAACAACATTGCAATACGCTCACGAGCTGTATACTTACCCTTCTCGTGCTGCTTGTCGATTGCCTTCTGGCCACCGCCCATACGTGCAGTTTGACGGTTGTCCATCAACTTATCAATCGCTTTCTGAATCTCACTCATAGTGTTTTTATTTTTTTAGTTTTAATTAATTTCGTTGCTTTCGAGATGTTCGGTCTACCCCATTTTAGAGCACTACACTAACATCCCACGGTGTTAATAGGTGATATAATTTGAGTTAGTTTTAGATGCTCGTAATTCGATGAACCGCAGTTTACCGAGCGTAAATGAGGATTTCGAGAATGAGAGCACCGCCAAGATAACCAAATTAGATTACTTATTCTTGTTCTCGCAAAGCTCAGTAAGGATACCCTGAGTTGACTTGGGGTGAAGGAATGCGATGGTGAGACCCTCAGCACCCTTACGGGGAGTCTTGTCGATAAGACGGATACCGTGAGCCTCAGCGTCGGCCAACTGCTCCTCGATATTCTCGCAAGCCAAAGCCATATGGTGGATACCTACGCCCTTGTTCTCGATATACTTCGCGATGGTTGACTCGGGTGAGGTGGGCTCCAAGAGCTCGATCTTGGTCTGACCAAGCATAAAGAATGCAGTCTTAACCTTCTGGTCGGCTACCTCCTCGATAGCGTAACACTTAAGACCCAATACGTTCTCCCAGTAGGGAATTGCCTCCTCCAAGCTGTTAACGGCGATGCCGAGATGCTCAATGTGCGATACTTTCATAGCGTTTAGTTTTTATAAAGTTTAACTTAATATTTTTTTATTGCTGTCCTTTCAAAATTGAATCCACAAAAATCACCCAAAGGTACTTCAACTTTTTGAAACGACGAAATATTTTGACCTCTTTTTTTTAAATATTTTGTGTGCGCGCGAAACGACCCACAATTTAGCGGAGAAATGTTTGACAATACCACAAAAAAATGGGGATAGAGATTGATAATTGCAGAATTTTCGCTACCTTCGCATAATAATCCGTATAGCTACGATGAAACGATTACTCCTAATACTCGCCCTCGCGGTGGCCACGGCCGTCAATGCCGATGCGCAGAGCATACGCCTTGGTGAGCGCATCCCTAAAATTGATGTTGACTCGCCACTCGGCAATGAGCTCGAGCTCTCTGCAAAGGGATATATATGCCTCCTGTTCATACACTCCGAGAGCGAGCCCTGCCACGTGGCGATGCGCGAGTTGGCAAACCTCAGCACGAACCTCGCCGAGGAGATGGAGATCGTGCTAATCACGGCAGAGGTGCAGAGCTGCGACGATGCGATAGCCACGTTGATGGGCGATGTGAAGTATACATTGGCATACGACCTCGACCACCGCACGTTTAAGTCCTTCGGCATAAACTACGTGCCGTTTTGTGTGGTGTACGACACCAAGCACAAGCGCACCGAGTGGTTTGGTGCCGTGCAGCAGCTAACTGCCTCGACCCTAAATCGAATTACAGATAAATAGCGTAAATACCTAAAGTTATGTCATATACAAAGATAGAACACTACGAGAAAGAGTACCTCGATGCTCACCACGATAGCGCACTGAATGTGACCGCCGGCGTGGAGGATAAGCCCGTTGTCAACCCCTACTTCGTGCGTCGCAAGCGTCGCGAGATGACTACCGACGAGTACGTCGACGGAATCCTCAAGGGCAACATCACAATACTGGCGCAGGCCATAACTCTTATCGAGAGCAACAACCCTACGCACTATGCTCAGGCTCAGGAGATTATCGAACGATGTCTACCCCACTCTGGTCGCTCGATACGTATCGGTATCACGGGCGTTCCGGGTGCCGGCAAGTCGAGCTTCATCGAGGCTATCGGTAATATGGTTACATCGTACAACCACAAGCTCGCCGTGCTTGCCATCGACCCCTCGTCGGAGCGTAGCGGCGGTTCGATCCTCGGCGATAAGACACGTATGGAGAGCATCTGCCACAACCCCAACATCTTCGTGCGCCCCTCGCCCTCGGCAGGCTCGCTCGGAGGCGTTGCACGTAAGACCCGCGAGACTATCGTCTTGTGCGAGGCTGCGGGCTACGATGTTATCTTTATCGAGACGGTGGGTGTTGGCCAGTCGGAGACAGCCGTACACTCGATGGTTGATATGTTTATGATGCTTCAGATTTTTGGTGCCGGTGACGAGCTCCAGGGTATCAAGCGCGGTATTATGGAGATGGCCGATATGATGGTTATCACCAAGGCCGATGGCGAGAATGTCACTAAGGCGGAGCTTGCTAAGGCTCAGTATCAGGGTGCGTTGATGCTCTTCCCGCTGCCCGACTCGGAGTGGCGACCCAAGGTCTACACCTGCTCGTCGCACGAGGGTACAGGTCTCGCGGAGGTATGGCAGGGCGTGGAGCAGTACTTGCAACACATCGAGCTCAACGGCTACTTCACCTCGAACCGTAACCGCCAGAATAAGTATTGGATGTACGAGACCATCAACGAGACGCTGAAGTCGAGCTTCTACAACAACCCCGAGGTCGAGGCACGTATGGCCGATGTCGAGCAACGCGTCTTGGAAGCCAAGCTCTCGTCGTTCATTGCAGCCAAGGAGCTATTGGATATCTACTTCAAGTAGCGAATTCCGGCAGTAAGACAGCGCAGCGGAGTCGAGAGCAAAGCAGAGAGATTTCTGTTTTATTAGTTCGATGAATACTAACAATTTAGGGAGTTTAGCGATTGCTAAACTCCCTAAATTTATATTCGTCACAAGCGTGCGCCAAGCACCTTGCAGCGCGCCATATGCTACTCAAACTCTACAACAGTACCGTAAGCACGCATAGTGGTCTTAGTCCAGAAAAGAACTACCTGAACATCCGACTTAACCGTCACGTTAATCAAGGCCTGCGAGCCAGTGAGGCGAGCCTTCTCGGTGAGCTCAGCAACAGCATTGTCACGCAACGCCTTGCGGCTCATACCGCCGATGCCAAAGATGTAAGCCTGCGATGCCTCAGCAGTCACGGTCTTAACAATGTGGAAGTTATCCTCCTGCAATACGACATTAGTCTGTACGAGGTTGAGATTCTCAGTGTGGTTAGATGATACGCTACATCCTGCAAGCAACACAACCGACACGAGTGCTACGAGCATAGCTCCAAGTCTCTTCATAGTCTCTTAGTTTTTATTTGATTTTTAACTGTTTGCATCCGACGAGCACCGCGATACCCAAACACGACACCCAATCATTAATACAAAGGTAGAAAACTTTTTTTAAATATTCAAACATTTCAGCGGAAAAGTTCGATAACGACACACCGTTCATTGCGGAGCAACTCGTCGACACACGCCATCATCCTACGCGACAGCACAGGACAGCCAAAGCTACCCGCCGTGGCAATGGGCCAGATTGGAAACGAAGTGGTATGCTCCCAGCCGTGGAGAACCACACAGCGCGAGCGCAGGTTCGAATTTGTAGCCTCTAAGCCATCGAGTCGATAGGCCACGCCATAACGACCCTCGTAGCGTTCCGAAACAAGGGCTCGGCCCTCGGATGACAGATGCGAGCCATCCTCGTTCGAAAGGCGGGCATAGGCACTGCGGAGGTGCGGACGTTGCGAGCCACTGCCGTGGCTCACAGGACACGTAAATATTGGTGCATTTCGCTCGAAGTCCCACGCCACAAAACGGCGACGTCCCGAATGGCGCGCGAGGTCTACAAGGAGGGCTATCCGTGTATTATAGCCCTCCGTGCGACAAAACTTCAGTAGCTCTGCGGCACGCTCTTCAGCCCTACTTCGCAAGCTCATTTCGCAGCTGTTCAACGAGTTGTGGCACACCAACAGCACCGCGTTCCTTGATATGCGTGAGCGGGTTACGCATCATCGCCGTATCGGGATTACCCGGGTCGACGAGGTAGATAGGCACCTGACGGTCGCGCACGTAATAGACAAGCGATGCTGCAGGATATACCGCAAGCGACGTGCCTACAACGATGAGTATGTCGGCCTCCGCTACCACCTTGCACGCGGGGTCGAACATAGGCACCGACTCACCAAAGAAGACGATATGCGGACGTAAGGGTGCGCCATCCTCGGCCGTGGCATCAAGCCTCTGCTCCCAACCCTCAATCGGATAAATTAGATCGGGATTACGCTCCGAGCGCAGCTTCATCAGCTCGCCGTGGAGGTGGAGCACGCGCGATGATCCTGCCTGCTCGTGGAGGTTATCCACGTTCTGCGTGATGACCTCAACATCGGCCCACTCCTCCATCGAGGCGATTGCGAGGTGCCCAGCATTGGGTCGCTTCGTAAGCGACTCCTTGCGGCGAAGGTTATAGAACTCTACAACCTTAGCGCGGTTATGCTTAAGTGCCTCGGGCGTGCATACCTCCTCGATGCGGTAGTTTGCCCAGAGACCATCCGAGTCACGGAACGTGGCAATGCCGCTATCGGCACTCACTCCCGCGCCCGTAAATACAACAATCTTCTTTCTGTTCATAGCTCATAAGTTTTTCCAAAGTTACTACATTTATCGCAATATTCGCACTACGATGCGCGATTTTTGTCACTTGGGATTGTATATTTGGTCAAAAACACTATCTTTGTAGAATAAAACTAAAGCGTAGATGAAAAAGCTATTGAAGAACTTAGGCCTATGGATCATCGTGGCGATGGTCATAGGTATCATCGTGGGAATATTTATGGGTCCCGAGGCCTCAGTGTTTAAACCCTTAGGCGACTTCTTTATCCAACTTATCAAGATGCTTGTCGTGCCCCTCGTGCTGGTATCCATCATCAGCGGAGCTTCGGCCTTGGGCGAGACCAAGTCGGCAGGACTTATTGGCGGCCTAAGCATTGGTTATATGATTGTTACTACGATCATATCAATCGCTGTGGCCCTCTTCCTCGGCGAGTTATTCCAGCCCGGAGCCTCGGTCGACCACACAGCCTTGATATCGCTTGCCTCGGCTGCCGAGACGGTTGACGCCACCAGCGCAACACCTGCGCCTATGGGCTTCTGGGACACGGTGATAGGTATGATTCCAGCCAATCCCATCGAGGCATTGGCTAAGGGAGATATCCTTCAGATCATCATCTTCGGTCTATTCTTCGGCTTTGGCGTATCGTCGCTTGCTGCTGAGAAACGTCACAAGATCACAAACGGACTGAACATCATCCTCGACGCACTCATCTGGTGTATCGGCAAGGTTATGCTCGTAGCCCCGTTTGGTGTCTTTGGTCTTATCGCCGATGCCACCGGAACCTTCGGTTTCGATATCCTTATTCAGGTAGCAAACGTGCTCTGGATAGATCTTATCGCCGTGGTTATCATCGGTCTGGGTCTCTATCCGCTCACAATCGCACTCTTCTCACGCGTGCCGCTTGGCAAGTATTTCCGTGCGATGATCAAGCCTCAGGTAGTGTCGTTCTCTACCGCTTCGTCACTCGCTACGCTACCAGTGAATATGGAGGCGTGCGACGAGATGGGTATCTCGAAGCAGACATCGGGATTTGTTCTTCCGCTCGGTGCTACGATCAATATGTCGGGTAACGCCATCTACTACGCGTTGCTGGCAACATTCTTTGCCCAGTTCTACGGCATCGACCTCACGATGGCCGACTACGTATCCATAACGATCGTCTGCGCACTCGGAGCCATCGGCCAGGCGGGAGTGCCCGGTCCTACGCTCTTGGCCGCTGCGGTGCTTGTTGCTGCAAACATCCCGCTTGAGGGTCTACCTCTATTCTACGCCCTCGACCGTATCTTCGATATGATTCGTACGACGCTGAACATCACGGGTGATGCCGCTTGTACCGCCGTGGTCGACAGGTTTGTCAAGCGATAGCGACACCTTTTATATTATGGTGAGCACCGGGCATAGTTCTCGGTGCTCATTTTTTGTGGTATAGTGTTTGCTTCATACGAGGCGTACTAAACATTATGCCTATGAAACGATCATTTATCACCACCCTATCTATTATCGCTATGCTCATCCTCGGCATAGTCATCAGTATCGAGGCGCAGAGCGACACCACAGCCGCAAAAAATGCCACGCGCACAGCACAGCAGGAGGCACGCCAACAACGTCGCGCCGAGCGTCTTGCGGCCTACGAGCGTTTCGTCGACTCGCTCGTACTCTCGCACAACTACCGCTTCGTGCCTCAGACTATGCAACAGCTCCCCGGAGGAATGACACGAAACCTTATGAACCCGTCCTACGAGATCGTGGTCTGGAGCCAGGCGGTGGATGTCTGTCTACCCTACCTCAAGGGCTATACTCCGCCCTACTACCCCGTGGTATTCAACTACGTGTTGCCGATGGTCGAGGGTTACACCGCCGAGCAGACCAACGATGGCTGGCACATAACCTTCCGCTCGACGATGTTCTCGTCGACCGACTACACCTTCTCACTCGAGATATACTCGCGCTACGGAGGTGCACTCCTCACCCTCTCGTCGCCATTCTACAACAGCGTACAGTACTCCGGAAATATCTTCGCGATATAAAAAAAAGAGGCTCGAAAGCCTCTTTTTTTCGCAGCAACTGCACGGAATTATTTATGTTCCAAGAGCTTAAGCAGATACTGACCCGTATAGCTCGACTCAACCCGCATAATATCCTCGGGCGTTCCCTCGGCAACGACACGGCCACCACCGTTACCACCCTCAGGCCCCATATCAATGATCCAGTCGGCGACCTTCACAACATCCAAATTATGCTCGATGACAATGGCCGTATTTCCACAATCGACCAGACGATTAATCACACCGAGCAACTGACGTATATCCTCAAAATGGAGACCCGTGGTGGGCTCATCGAGGATATAGAGCGTACGCCCCGTATCGCGCTTAGCCAGCTCCGTAGCGAGCTTTATGCGCTGCGACTCACCACCCGAGAGCGTCGTGCAGGGCTGACCCAACGTGAGATATCCGAGGCCCACCTCCTGAATGGCGCGCAGTTTCTGGTATATCGAGGGGATATGCTCGAAGAACTCTACGGCCATATTTATCGTCATATCCAACACATCGTTGATGCTCTTACCCTTATATTTAACCTCCAGAGTCTCACGATTATAACGACGACCACCACAAGCCCTGCACTTAACATAGACGTCGGGCAGGAAGTTCATCTCGATGGTTTGGTGACCTGCACCGCGACACTCCTCGCAGCGACCACCCTTGACGTTGAACGAGAAGCGACCGGCCTTATATCCACGAATCTGGGCATCAGGCGTCTGCTCGAAGAGCTTACGTATGTCGGCAAAGACGTTTGTGTAGGTTGCGGGGTTACTTCGCGGCGTACGACCAATGGGCGACTGATCGACAACGACGAGTTTGTCGATAGCCTCGACGCCCTCCAACGCCTCGTACTTAAGCGGTTGATCCAGTGAGCGATACAACAAGCGCGAAAGGATTGGACGCAGCGTACCGTTGATAAGCGACGACTTGCCCGAGCCCGAGACTCCCGTGACGCATACGAGCTTACCGAGCGGAATCCTCACGTCGACACCCTTGAGGTTGTGGCCCTCGGCACCACGCAACGTGAGCCACTCGCCACTACCCTCTCTTATCGGCTGCGTGCGCTCGATCTTACGACGTCCCGTAAGGTAATCGGCCGTGATACTATCACTCTTACATATCTCTTCGAACGTGCCGGCAGCCACAATCTTACCACCGCGACGTCCCGCCAACGGACCGACATCGACGATGTAGTCGGCCGAGCGCATCATATCCTCGTCGTGCTCGACGACAACGACAGAGTTACCCACGTCGCGTAGGTTGCGAAGGCTCTCGATTAGTCGATGGTTATCCCTCTGGTGCAGTCCGATACTCGGCTCATCGAGGATATAGAGCACGTTGACGAGCTTCGAGCCTATCTGCGTTGCGAGCCTTATGCGCTGCGCCTCGCCACCCGAGATGGTGCGTGACGCACGCGACAGCGACAGGTAACCGAGACCCACGTCTACGAGGAAGCCTGCACGCTCACGAATCTCCTTGACGATATCGCGGGCGATGGCACGCTCCTTATCGTTGAGCCACTCGTTGATATGCTCGATCCACTCCCTAAACTCGAGGATCGAGAGTGCCGACACCTCGGCGATGTTCTTATCTCCGATGCGGAAGTGCAACGACTCGGGCTTTAGACGCGAGCCACCACACGCCAGGCAAGTCTGCATCACGAGGAACTGGTCGCGCCACTTCTGTCCGCGCTTCGACTCCTCGTCGACATTGCGCATAATCCACTCCGAGAGGCCCATCCACTGGCAGAGCTGATTGCCACCAAGCGACGAGAACTCCGAGAGGTTGATGGTCATAGGCTCCGAATCGCCATAGAGTATGGCATTCATTCCCTCCTGCGAGATGGTGTCGATGGGGTCGTCAAGCGTGAAGTCGTAACGACGGCCCAGCATATCCATCATCGCAAAGAGCATATTATTATGGTACTTACCCAAAGGCTCCATACCGCCATCACGCAGCGACATCGACCCATCGGGCACAATCTTACGCATATCGAACACAGCCCTCTCACCCAGACCGTTACACTCGGGGCAAGCACCCTTAGGCGAGTTAAACGAGAAGGTATGGGGCTCGGGCTCGGCAAAGGCCACACCCGTCGTAGGACACATAAGGTTACGTGAGTAGTAACGCAAACCCTCGGTAGCGTAGTCATAGAGCATCATCGTACCCTTACCCTGGCGCATAGCCTCGGCCATAGACGAGAGCATACGCTCGCGGTGAGCCTCGCCAACAACAAGGCGGTCGATGACCATATCAATCGTGTGAATCTTAAATCTATCGAGTTTAAGGCCCGCCGAGAATTCGCGAATCTCGCCGTCGATGCGGGCATAGATATAGCCCTTGCGCGACATAGTCTCGAACAGCTCGCGGTAGTGGCCCTTACGTCCTCTGACCACCGGTGCGAGGAATGCCACCCTGCGGCCATCGAAGCCGTCGATCATAAGGCGGCATATCTCCTCGTCGGAGTAGCGCACCATAGGCTCACCCGTATGCGGAGAGTAGGCGCGTGAAGCACGAGCATAGAGCAGACGCAAGAAATCGTTAATCTCCGTCACGGTGCCCACGGTCGAACGCGGGTTCTTATTCGTCGTCTTCTGCTCGATTGCAACAACCGGACTAAGACCCGTGATGTGGTCGACATCGGGGCGTTCCATATTACCCACGAACTGTCGGGCATAAGCCGACAAGGTCTCCATATAACGACGCTGACCCTCGGCATATATCGTATCGAAGGCTAACGACGACTTACCCGAACCCGAGAGGCCGGTGATCACGACGAGCGAGTCGCGTGGGATGGCGACATCCACGTTCTTCAGGTTATGCACCCTTGCACCCGTTACCTCTATCAGCTTCTTAGCCATTGTTTAAAGCATATTTGAAAGCAGCGTCTGTAACGATATCCACCCCACAAGGTCGACAAACGAAACGACGATGATCACTAACGTAAACCACTTAACAAACTTCACGCCCCAGCTTACCACCCAGTGCGATGCAAGGATAGCACCGAGGATATTACCCGCACCGTGAAGCAGACCGACCATATAATCAACTTGGCCGTTATACATAAACACCGCCAATGCGAAGGGCGTGGAGATAAATATCACGCAGCCCTTGAGCACGTTAGCCGTGACGATATCGAGATTCATAGTCCAGATCGTGACGGCAAGAATCAAGAAGCCGAGACCGATATAGATATAGCCACCATAGAAGCCCACAAGGAAGAAGAGCAGATAGTGCCACCAGCGTATCTGGAGCTTATGGCCCTCCCTATTGGGTACCTTATCGCGATCGAAGATCAGGTATATGAGGATGATGGCCAGCACGACGCTGAGGCATATCTTAAACGTCGTATCGCTCACGTCGATGGCAAGAAGCGAGCCGGCGATGGTACCGAGGATTGTGGGAACTCCGAGCAGCAGACTGTTCTTTATGTCGAGCATATTCTTGCGCATAAAGGCTATCGTAGCCGATAGGTTCTGCATAACGACCGCAATACGGTTCGTACCATTGGCAATAGCCACAGGCATACCCATAGCCATAAACAGGGCCATTGACACTACCGAGCCACCACCTCCCAACGTATTAATTATACCCACAAGCACTCCCGAGCCAAGCAGCAACAATATCTCGTTTACACTCATATATTTAGTTGTTAGTTATTAGTTCCTAATTTAGCAATCTGCGTTACACCCTCAGTACAAAATCATCGGCATCGGCCGCGACGTTGAATCGCTCTCTAAACGATGCGAGCCTCTCCATATCCAACTCCACAACTGCAACGCCCGCGCTTGCCTCCATATCCACGAGCGCAACACCGCGGCTGTCGATAACCGCCGAGTCGCCCGCATATTCCAACGTAGGCTCCGCACCTATACGGTTGACACCGATGGCGTAGGCCTGATTCTCGATGGCACGCGCCCTAAGCAACGTGCGCCACACCTCCCTGCGCGGCTTGGGCCACAATGCCGAGTAGATGACAGCGTCGTAATCACCACGTTGGCGACTCCACACCGGAAAGCGGAGGTCGTAGCATATCTCCAACAGATACCTCACGCCGCGCCACTCCACAACCCTACGCTCGCGACCCGCCGTAAAGAGGTGTGCCTCGCCACCGACAGAGAAGAGGTGGTGCTTATCGTACCACTCAACCTCGCCCGTAGGCTTCACGAAGTACATACGGTTGCGGTAACTTTCGCCATCGGCAACTATCACAGAGCCAACAATGGCGGCATCCAACCGCTTGGCCATCATCTGCATCCAGCCAAGCGTAGCCCCTCCATCGGCAACGCTCCGAGGCTCCGTCACGAAGCCCGTCTGGAACATCTCCGAGAGGACGATGACATCGGCCTCGACCCCAGAGAGCATAGCCTCCAACTCACGGAGGTTGCGCTCCACGTCGCACCACACGATATCGCGCTGCAAGATTGCCACCCTACTCTTCATACCCTACTTCGTTGCTATGTAAAAGAGGTCGAAGCACTCACTATCGACTCTCCGAATGTTATAATCCTCCATACGTATCGCCTCTGTAAGCGTCGTATTCCGAGCGTGCAGACGACGGCGGTTCAACCTATTCATCACGTCGTACGGCAGCTGCAGTATCCAACGCGGCAACCACCACTGCATACGCAAAACATCGAAGCGCATAATACGATGCACCGACTCGCGATTCTTTTCGTAATACTCCCACACGCGCTCGTTACCCGCAACACCGAGCCTCTCGACATCGGCAAACTCCGCGAAGAGTTTATCGAACTCCTCAGCCGTATACTCCCTCACGTGCCACGGATTGCGCGTCAGTGACATTGGCTTATTTGGCGTGCTCACTATAAACCTACCCCCCTTACGCAACACCCTGTGCACCTCCTTGACAAAGGCCTTGTCGTGCTTGATGTGCTCGATGACCTGAAACGACACCACGCAGTCGAACGACTCATCCTCGAAGGGCAGGGGCGGCACCCTCGCCTCGAGGAACTCCACGCCCGCGGGCATAGGCGGCAGATCCGCCGAACGTGTCTTATCTATCGTTACGAAGCTCTCGGCACTCGGGGCAATAATCTCCACGCCATATCCCGTACCCGTGCCTATCTCAAGCACACGGCCCGACACGCGGCGTGCAGCCTCGACATAGGCCAACCGCGAACGCTGGAACACGAAGTTATCCGACACCTCGCGCGACACCCTCTCTGCCGTCTTTAGAGCCATAACTATCTCTTTATCGTCTCTATACCGAACTCCGTCTGGCGCACCTTGCCCTGCTTAAGAAGCATACCCAATGCACGCTTAAAGACCTTTTTACTCATACCCGTAAGGCGAGCGACATCCTGCGGATCGCTATGGTCATTTACCGAGAGAACGCCACCGTGCTCCTTAAGCATCTTTTCGAGCCTTACGACCGATGTCTCCACCTCGGCCAAGCCCTGCTGCTGGAGGCTCACGTCGATACGCATATCCTCGGTAATCTTACGTACCCAGCCACGACATCTGTCGCCCACGCGGATGGGGCGGAAGAGCTGGTTTTTGTATATCATAGCCCAGTGGCGATTGTCGATAACCACACGATAACCTATCGGTGTCTCGAACGCCACGAGCACGTCAACCTCGTCGCCAACCTTCACCGTCAGTGGATCATCGTTATAGATGAAGGGTTTAATCTTGTTTGTCGCCACGCAACGGCCCGTACGCTCGTCGACGTACATATACACCACCGTGAGCTGTCCCGCGATGACACCGCCCTGCTGGTTGCGGTTAGGAAGGAAGAGGTGCTTGCCCGAGAGTCCCCAGTCGAGGAATGCGCCGTGGATACTCTTATCCACAACCTTGAGGGCTGCAACCTCACCCACCTTGATAAGCGGTTTTTCAGTAGATGCCACAAGACGATCTTCCGAGTCGTGGTAAACAAATACCTCCACCTCGTCGCCCTCCTTCATATCGAGCCTCGTAAAACGGTTCGGGAGCAATACCTCTGCACCCTCATCATCCTTAAGATATAGACCGAAGTCCGATATACGAGCTACGGTGAGTCGCTGTATTTCGCCTGTTCTCATAATTCAAAATCTATTTATAAGTGTGTAAAGATAGTGATTTTTCACGAAAGGATAAAGCGGTTACAGATTTTTTTCGTACTTTTGCGATAAATGGATATAGTTCGTCAACATATAAAGGAGCAAGTTTCGGCCTTACCACACTCGCCGGGGGTCTATCAGTTCGTCGACCGCAATGGCGTAATCATCTACGTAGGCAAGGCAAAGGACCTACGTAAGCGCGTGTCGTCGTACTTCGTCGAGAACCGCGACCACTCGGCCAAGGTGATTGTCTTGGTCAAGCAGATTGTCGACATACGTCATATCGTTGTCGACAGCGAGCAGGATGCCCTGCTTCTCGAGAACTCGCTCATCAAGAGTCTACAACCGCGCTACAATATCCTCCTTAAGGACGACAAGACATATCCTTGGATTGTCATCCGTCGCGAGCCATTTCCACGCGTGCAGTCCACGCGCCAGCTCGTGCGCGACGGCTCGCAGTACTTCGGGCCCTATGGTTCGATATCCACGCAACGCTCCATATTGGAGTTCATCCGCGACGTCATACCCCTAAGGACGTGCAAACTAAACCTCTCGGCCGAGAGCATCAGCCGCGGCAAGCATAGCGTATGTCTGCAATACCATCTCGGCAACTGCAAGGCTCCCTGCATCGGAGCTGAGAGCGAAGAGGAGTACGCACGTAGCATAGCCCTCACACAGTCGATACTTAAGGGCGACCTGCGTCCCGTACGCAAGTGGCTCGAGGAGGAGATGATGCACGCGGCCGAGGAGCTAAAATTCGAAGTGGCAGAGCGTTACAAGCAGCGTCTGCGCTCACTCGACGACTATCAGTCGCGCTCGGTGATTGTCAGCTCGAAGATCATCGACTCCGACGTATTCTCGCTCCTTAAGGACGACGACGTGGTGTATTGCAACTTCCTCAGCATACGCCACGGCTCGATTGTCGCCGTGCAGACCATACGTATGACACCAGGCATCGAGGCCTCGGACGAGGAGCTCCTCTCGCGCGCCATACAGCACATAGCCACCAACATTGCTGGAGGCCTTGCGCACGAGGTCATCGTACCGATTATGCCCTCGCTCGCACTGCTATTCGACGGCGTGACCTTCACTATTCCGAAGCGCGGCGAGAAGGCCGACCTATTGGAATTCTCGCTACGCAGCGCACGCATCTACCGCGCTGAGCTGATGAAGAATCTCGAGATAAAGAACCCGGAGCGTCACACCGAACGACTTATGCAGGCAATGAAGCGCGAGCTACACCTCGACCGCGAGCCACGTCACATAGAGTGCTTCGATAACTCTAACCTTCAGGGTACCAACCCCGTAGCCTCGTGCGTTGTATTCCGCAACGGCAAGCCATCGCGTAAGGAGTATCGCCACTTCAACATAAAGACCGTAGAGGGTCCCGACGACTTTGCCTCAATGCGCGAGATTATCCATCGTCGCTACTCGCGCCTACTGAGCGATGGGGCCGAGCTTCCCGATCTGATCATCGTAGATGGCGGTAAGGGTCAGCTATCGAGTGCCTACGCCATACTCAAGGAGTTAGGCATCGAGAAGCGCGTGCCCATCGTAGGCCTCGCCAAGCGACTCGAGGAGGTATTCTACCCCGGTGACCCCGAGCCCTATTACCTCACACGCACGGGCGAGCCACTCAAGGTTGTATGTCACATCCGCGACGAGGCGCACCGCTTTGGTATCACCTTCCACCGCCAAAAGCGCACAAAGGCATTCATCGACAGCGAGCTAAGCCACATCCCCGGCATCGGAGACAAGAGCCTCACTGCCCTACTACGTAAGTTTCGCACCGTGACTGCCGTGCGCAACGCCTCGACCGAGGAGCTCAGCGAGGTGGTGGGCTTAAGCCGTGCGATGGCCATAAAGTCATATTTTAACGATAACAGCGAGAATTAAGGTATGACATTTCGCCCCGCTTTTTGGTCGTTTCGCCCCACGGCAATAATGCAACGTCGCACCCTCTCCAACCTCATAACTCGCTCTGTGGCACAGATTTTGCCCAACAAATGCAAGAATTTCGAGCGAGGAGGCATAACGACAAAAGAGCGATAATATTTTGCAGTTTGAAAATTTATTCATACCTTGCAATCGAAAACAAAGTTTATTAACCATTAAAACCGCATTGCCTATCGAAGAAATTCTGCTCTTGAACCAATAAAATAGGAGAGTATGAACGTTACAGCATTGAGCGATCGTGTATTGCTTAATAATTATCTTTCGGGCGATAGGAGTGCTATATCTGAACTTATCGAGCGTCATTCGCGACGCGTGCGTAGTTACATCGGTATGATGGTCAAAGATGACGACATTGCCGATGATATCTTCCAAGAGACATTTATTAAGGCTGTGAAGGTTATTGACGAGGGTCGTTATACCGACTCCGGCAAGTTCCTATCGTGGGTATTGCGTATAGCACACAACCGCGTCCTCGACCACTTCCGTCGCGAGAAGTCGAGTCGCCAGATTAACGAGTCTGAGGCGGGCTACGACATCGTCGGCACGTTGCGCTTCGCCGAGCCAACAACCGAGGACGATATGGTACACGGCGAGATGGAGCAGACCATTCGCGACCTTATCGGCCTTCTCCCCGAGGAGCAGCAGGAGGTGGTGCGCCTGCGATACTACTCGAAGCTATCGTTTCAGGAGATTGCCGAGCAGACGGAGGTGAGCATAAACACCGCCCTCGGACGTATGCGTTACGCCCTTATCAACCTGCGCAGGATGATTAAGGAGAAAAATATTGTATTAAATTAGTTCGGCTGCACAATATAGGCAGACACGCGCTCGTTAGTAGTGCAAACGCCACTCCCCACGGCGGCAAAAAGCATTATTAACATTTTAACGAGAGCGATGCCTATGAGTGAAATCGACCCACGTACATTACAACTTTACAACGAGGAGAACTACCTATTTAACGACGTAGCGTGTGGCGAGGCGGACCTGCTTATGTTGGACACCTACCTCACGGATCTCTTCAAAACAAAACAGTGCCAATAACAATTGGCACTGTTTTTTTGTACTATCCTACCAATCAGCAGCTTCCCAACGCCAAGAGCACCATACCAACAAGGATTAACACCAAGTCGACTGCCTTAGCTCGGAGGTTACGCTCACCAAAGAGCAGGGCTCCGCAAAGGAACGTGACGATAACCGAAGAGCGGCGTATCATTGCCACCACCGCAATCATCGCACCCTCGCTATCGAGGGCGTGATAGTAGCAGAAGTCTGCGAGCGTCACGAATATCGAGATAAGCGGTATTGCCCAACTCCAGTGGAATGGCTCCGATGCTCGGCGTGGCAGCCAGATGACGGCGCAGATTATGCACATCATAGCAAACTGATAGATGCCAAACCAGCTCTGAACAAAGAGGGGACCGATGCCACAATTGGCGATGAGGAACTTATCGTAGAGGCCACTCACCGCACCCAAAATCATAGCGGCAAAGAGTGCCCACACATAGCGGTTACTACGAAAGTCGATACTCTCCTTGCGGCCCGCGCGGCTAAGCAGCCAGAGCGATACGATGGTAAGCAGCACACCACCCCACTGCAACAGGTTGAGACGCTCGCCAAAGAGCACGAAGGCACCGATGAGCACCATAACGGGACGCGTGGCGTTGACGGGGCCAACAATTGTGAGCGGCAGATGCTTAATGGCGTAATAGCCACACAACCACGACGATAGCGTAATGGAGGCCTTCAGTGCAACGAGCAAATGTTCGCTGAGGCCATTGTCGCTGCCGTAGCCCGTCATCAAGAATTCTGAGCTAAACCACCCAAAACCAAGATTAGCATCGAGGATATATGGCAGCAGTAAAAGCGACGAGAACAGCGTATTGAGAAGCAACACGGGGATAACGGCATTACCCGCCAACGACCGCTTCTTAGCCACATCGTAGAGGCCGAGAAGTAGTGCCGAGATAAATGCCGCACCTACCCACATAGTTATCCATAGATCAGTAAGTTAGCAACAAGGCAAATGGCCAGCGACATACTTGCCAGAGCATTAAACGTACCGAACGCAATGCCGATATTTCGCTGTTTCGTAGGGGTTACGAGGTAGTGCTCCATAGCCAATATCGCGGTAAACATCGCACACCCCACCCATAGCAACCACGTCTGGGGCTGCGACGTAGCAAAGATAACAAGAAGTGCGACGCTCGCAAGATGCAGTAATGCACTTATTATTAGCGATGTGAGTGGTGAGAATCGTGAAGGAATAGAGTGTAGTCCGCGCTTACGGTCGAACTCCGCATCCTGAAGTGCGTAGATAATATCGAAGCCTGCGCACCACGTCATAACGACAGCCGCCAATATCCAGCACTCCGTCGCTGCACCACCCGTAACGGCCATATATGCGCCCACAGGGGCAATGCCGAGCGATAGTCCGAGTACCAAGTGGGCCATCGACGTGAAACGCTTGCAATAGCTATAAAACATAACGATGGCGAGAGCCACGGGTGAGAGCCATCCACACAACGGATTGATCGTGATGGCCGTAGCGATAAAGAGCAAAGCATTGATAATGACAAAGATAACCGCACCGCGTGCCGAGACCCTGCCTGCCGGAATCTCACGGTCGGCCGTGCGCGGGTTTTCGGCGTCGATACGTCTATCGGCCCAACGATTGAAGCCCATAGCCACATTGCGGGCAAAGACCATACAGCCTACGACCTGCAACAACAGCAGCCATATATTGAGCTCCACGTCCGTTGTAGTCACGGCATAGGTGAACGACAACAGCGCGAAAGGCATAGCGAAGATCGTGTGCGAGAACTTCACCAAGCGCAGGTAATCCAAGATTGTACTCATCACACTACTTATTAAACTCCTCCTCCAATACCTCCAAGAGCCATTTTGGAGCACGCTGCGGACGACGCGTGATGTGGTCGATAAAGCCGAGCGTCGTAGATCCCGAGGCAATCTCGCGGCCATCCTCGCCACGCACCTCGTACCTGAAGTTCATACGCGCCATAGGCATCTCGTCGACGTAGGCCGTAACAGCGATAAGCTCGTCGTAGTAGGCCGGATTACGATAGTGCACCTGCACGTCGACAATAGGCATCATAACACCCCTACGCTCCATCTCGGCATAGGTGAGGCCGATGGCTCTAAGCCACTCGGTGCGTGCCACCTCGAAGAACTTGATATAGTTCGAGTGGTGGACAATACCCATCTGATCGGTATGATGATACTCCACACGTATCTTCGTCTCAAAACTCTTCATATCAAAAACCGTGATTAACTATTTCAGCACCAACTATTAACGAATACGATCGAGCGAGCGCACCAGAATCTCATCCTTGAAGATACTGCGTGCAGCTAAGAAAGCCAACACAAGAGCAGCGATAGGCATAATAGCCGCCCAGCCGAAGCTGCGATGCACGATCTCGATATTCTCTAAAGCGTTAGAGGCTGAAAGCCAGTAATATATAGCTACAAAGGCGATAGCTCCGAGAAGCAATACCACCTCTGCACCACACAGGCGCAACTGCAACTGGCGGTTCTTAAAGAGGAAAATTGTTACGAGCGGCAACACGGTAGCGAGCACCATAAGGATACCCATCCAGACCGTGCCCTCGGACTGCGTGCCATTCGAGAGCTCGAAGGCCGAAAGCGTGAATATATCGCCCGAGGCTGCGGTAAACGTAGCAATAGGGGCAAAGAGTGTGATGGCCATAAACGCTGTTACGACCAACAGATAAAGTGTTTGAATTCGCTGAATCATAATAACTTATTTTATTTAACTTACTTCTTATCCGTGTTGTCGTCCTGGGTCCTGCGATCCACAAGATAGTGGTTGCGGTCCGTCGAACGACGGTTAATCATCTCGCCGAGGAAGCCCGCGAGGAAGAGCTGCACGCCGAGCACGATAGCCAGCAATGCCAAGTAGAAGAGCGGCTGCTCCGTAACTCCGCGCCACACGAGGCCATTAGCCTGCGAGTAGAGCTTATCGGCAATAACCCATATCGTCGTCACACCACCAAATAGGAACATCAGCGTACCGAGGCCGCCAAACAGATACATTGGCGAGCGACCGAAGTGCGACATAAACGACACCGAGATAAGGTCGAGGTAGCCCTTAACCATACGCTCGAGGCCGAACTTCGACTTGCCATACTTACGCTCGTGATGCTCGACAACCTTCTCACCGATACGCTTAAAGCCCGCGTGCTTGGCAAGAATCGGGATATAACGGTGCATCTCGCCATATACCTCGATGCTCTTAACCACCTTACGGCGATAGGCCTTGAGGCCGCAGTTGAAGTCGTGGAGCTTGATGCCCGACATCACGCGCGCTGTGAGGTTGAAAAACTTACTCGGCCAACGCTTGCCAATGGGGTCGTAACGCTTACGCTTCCAGCCCGACACAAGGTCGTAGCCCTCCTCCAAGATCATACGGCGCATCTCGGGAATCTCGTCGGGCGAGTCCTGCAAGTCGGCATCCATCGTAAAGACAACCTCTCCCTCAGCCATATCGAAGCCAACGTACAGGGCTGCCGACTTACCATAGTTACGCATAAAGCTCACGCCACGGATGGCGGGATACTCCGCACGAAGCCTCTCGACCTCCTGGAACGAACCATCCGTCGAGCCGTCGTCTATCATAATTATCTCATACGACAGGCTATTTTTGCGAGCCACGCGGTCGATCCACGCGACAAGCTCCGGGAGCGACTCCACCTCGTTATAGAGGGGTACGACAACAGATATATCCAACTTCTTACTCATTGCTATTATCATCAGTATTAAATAGTTGCGGCTTTCGACTAACAATAGCTGAGATGATCAAGCCACACAAGCCGCCAGTGGTAATGTAGGTGTTAAACGACGAGAACACGCTGCTAAGCATCGAGGGTCGCTCAGCAGTGCGCAGCACCTCACACATCTTGTCAAATTCGCCGTTTAGGGTCGTTATATTCATCTCTGTGTACATCTGCTTAATCTCCTCCACGCGACCAATCATTCCCTCGACATACTCGCCGTAGCCCATCGCACCAACATATATTGTGTTCGTAGCTCCTACAATCACGCCCGCAAGCATCGACACCATAAGGATATAAGACAATGCCACCGAGTAGCTATACCCATACTTTGGGTCCGACGCTGCGGCACGACGCCTCGAGAATCGCACAAGAAGCCAGATAAACACACCGGCAGAAATAGTCCAAACAAGAAGATACCACACGATAACCGAGGTGATACTCTCGCCGCTATACACAATCATATACTGCTCTAAGACGTGCGCAATGGCCATAGCCACACCAAGTATCGCACCCGAGCGCAGAACGTCGTACCAGAAATCTCGTCCTATCATAACCCTCTATCTGATTTTCATTCTATCCAAAGCACGGTGGTAGGCCGCAGCATTACGGTTATGCTCGCTCAACGTACGTGCGAAATTGTGGTGGCCATCCATCTCGGGACGGGCACAGAAGTAGAGAAACTTATGCTCCTCATAGTTCAGCACACCCTCGATAGCCGCCATATCGGGCATAGCGATAGGCGTAGGTGGCAGGCCGGCATACATATATGTATTATATGGAGAGTCGACCTCCTTATGTCTGTCGAGCACACGCTTGATCGAGAAGTCGCCAACGGCATACTTCAGCGTGGGGTCGGCTTGCAACGGCATACCGATATTCAGGCGGTTGATATAGACGCCTGCCACACGCGCCATCTCGTCCTCGGCGTTAGTCTCCTCGTGGACGATAGAGGCAAGGGTCATAACCTCGAAGGGTGTAAGACCTACTCTTGCGAGCTGCTCCTGACGCTTGGCGTCACCCCAAAACTTATCCGACTCCTGCTTCATACGGCGCACCAGAGCCTCGGGCGAGATATCGGCATAGACCTCGTAGCTATTAGGCAGAAATATCGAGAACATAGCCTCAGCCGAGTCGAAGCCCATCTCCTTGATAAGTTCTTTGTTGCGTAGAGCTCCGAGCACCGCAACTGAGTCGGCCTCGATCTGGCGGGCAATCTTACCTGCCAAAATCTCAGGCGTGCGGGCGTTATTTATCGTAAGACGTACGGCGTTATCGCTACCAAACTTGAGCGTGCGCGCAACGTCGATAACCGTCATACCCTCCTCAAAGGTGTAGGTTCCAGGCTCGATGCCACGATCCAAGTCGATATACTTAGCATAGAAATCGAAGGCCCACGGATAGGCGACCTCGCGCTTCACCTTTTCGGTCATCTTTTCGTAGCTCTCATCGCCGCGAAGGACGATTGTCACACGCTCCTCGACGGCTGCGCCATAAAACATCTGATAGCTCCACGCGGCCGTAACCATCACAACCACAACGATTACCAGCAGTATCACAAAAATTTTCCTTTTCATTTTTCCCATTTTTTTTGCAAAGATACATTTTTTTTGTACTTTTGCACCCGGGTAAGTCTTATACGACCAGCTCCTGCAGAACCCCCCAGGCGAGGAATCGAGCAAGGGTATGCGGTTGTAGCGGTGCGATATAAGTAGCTTACCCTCTTTTTTTTATCCCTTATTCAACAATCCACACGCTACCATATTCCTGCATAAAGTGCCCCGAGCGTCACACGCGACAGGTAGACCGAGAGCACAAAGGCAATGACGTACACCACAAACGTCACCACCCCACTACGCGACACCGAGCGGCGGAAGGCGCAGTAGCCCCAGTAGAGATACCACACGAGGATGATGGTCATAATCACCGCAAGGAGCGAGGCGTACATTGGCGACTGCTCGAACGCCACACCCGGATTACGCATAAACGTCGAGTAGGCAATCTTATCGGTAAGTATGCCGGGAAGCATTGCGAGCGTCACGGGCCAGTGAGCAAAGAGCATACGCCCGAATAGCTCGGCAATCGACACGCGGCGGTTGAGCATAGCGGCACCCGCAAAGAATACAACCGTGGAGGATACCCACATCGTGAGGCCAAAGGCCGTGTGCCATATAAGTCGCGCGCTGCCCCACGTATAGCTGAGCATCGACGTGGGCACGAGGTCAAAACGCCAGCCAACAATGGCACCGATGATTAGCCACGCCAAGCCCCACATCAACGCCTGCGACGATGAGTTTGTAGCAGGGCGATCCACCATACGATGAAAGAGCGCACTCCAATTCACACGAACGACACCTCCAGATGATCTCTTTCTCTTCGACATATTCCAAGTTTTAGAAGTCAATCTTTACGCCAGCCATAAAGCCTGCGCCGTTACGATAGTAGTAGGCATAATCGTATATCTGACTGCCCAGCAGATTATAGCCATCAACATATATCTCCACGAGCTTCGAAGTGCGCAGCGACACGCCAGCACGCAGATCAAACGAGGGCTGCGCCTCGAAAACAACAGGTGCCTTGTGCGTCTGGGCATCAATCACCGCACCCGACCACTTACGGCTACCCGTAAAGTCGCCCGAGGCGTAGAGCTTCCAGCGTTTGATGCTGTACTCCACCTTAACGTTTGCCTTCACGCGTGCATCGTCCACGACGTATGGCGAGTCGGTATTATCGGCGTGGGCGTAGAACTTTCCTGCAATGAGCAGGCCACCAACGGGGCGGTAGTCCACCTCGACACCTGCAAAGAGGCGGTTATTATTCTCCGTAGCTACGCTAAACGTACCGGGCGTAGCGACGTACCATATAAGCTGGTCACGCATAAAGTTAGCACCGACCTTGAGACGATACTCTACGCGTGAGGCATTGTCCGAACCCGTGAAGCCAGCAGCGAGGTTGTAGCTGCGCGTATTGGCCATAGCATCGAACATATCGAGCTTATCCGGAGTATGCACATCGTCCACGTAGTAGCGATAGTTAAGATAGGGATTCTCGCCATAAAGATTCGAGATGCCGTTCTGCGACACCGTGGTATTAAGCTCGACATAGGGCGTAATCGCTCGCAGCCCTGTGTCGAAGACTACGCGCGCACTCGGGATAAAGAAGTGCGAGGGCTTTGTGCGTGAGCGCACCCTATCGTACATATAACCGAGCGAGGCGTCGACACTCACAAAGCCAAACTTACGGGCATAGCTCGCCGTGATATCGAAGCGCGTATTACGGTAGTCGTCCTCAACCACCTGCCACATATCAAATCCACCCTTAAGGTCGATTCTATTCTGACCAAACCGACGGGCAAAGTGGAGCGAGCCACCAGCACGATACTCCATCTCGCGGAATATCGTACACCCCGAAGGGGGCAGTGCGTGGCTCCAGATACCTCCGTGGGCCTCGACTGCGAAGTTCAGGCGCGAGAGGTTGGCGAAGTCGTCGCCATAGCGAAGCACAAGGTCGGCATCGTGGAACACCAACAGGTCGGGCTTAGAGACCATAGGAATCATATCCGGAGAGCCGACAAGTTGCGAGCCGCCATTTGGCTGATAGGCTGCCGTGGCGTAGTTGTTAAATAGATCGCAGGTATACTCCAAGCCGATCTCAAACATCTGACAGCCAGAGAATACGCCACCACCGATATATGCTCTATTACGCATATCGTAGCTATCGGCCATCGAGCGTAGCACGCCATCCGACGAACGCTTACGGGCGAAGTTTGCGCCGTGGTCGACGCCAAAGCCGAAGTATCCGAGGCGTACGTTCTCCGTAGCATAGCGCAACGTAGCGCGGCTAATGAGCGGGTAGCCCGAGCCCAACTGCGTATGGAAACGTTTAGCACGACCGAAGTCCCAAAAGCTCGCCTTCGCGGGGTTGATATAGTGGTCGTCGAGCTCTATCTGCCACGTGTCGGGCGTGATGCCGTAGTTTATCTCGGGCTCAATGACAGGACTATCCTCGATAACCGTGGGCACCGCGAGCTTCTTGGCGGGCTGCACCTCGGGGTTATATATCGTGGTGACCTCCACGCGCTTGTGCTCCTGAGCCGAGGCCTTGAACGGCACGGCTGCAACAACGAGCGCGAGGGCTGCAAATATTATATCTCTCTTTCTCATAATCTTCACTCTTTCGCTTTTGGGGTTTGACTCTTACTTTGCAAGCGAGGCGATACGCTTCTTAGCCTCCTCGACGATGCCATCATCCTTCGGGGTGTAACCATCGACGATACTCTGGTATGTTGCGCGTGCCTGGAACGTATTACCACTCTTGGCAAGTACATCGCCAAGCACCAAGAACATCTTTGCCTGCCAGAACATCGAACCACACTGACCCAAGTTATATACACGCTTCTCGACGTCGGAGTAGTTGCCCTGAAGGTAGCTATCCTCAACGAGGCGATAGTAGGCCTCGGCACCCTCCTCGGTCATAGTATTCTCGGCAAGCGTAGCGTAGATGGCCATAGCATCTTTGCGGTTGCCCTTCTCTCTGAGGACATCGGCCTTAGCCCGCATAGTCTGACGCCGAGCCCACTCGGTGGCATCCTTCATATCATCAACAACCTCGGCCATAGCCAACACCTCATCGCCCGACGCATAGCGAAGCATAGCGTCGACATAACCCTCCGAAGCCACGGCACGACGCTTCTGGTCGTGGGCCGTATTATAGAGCTGGAAGTAGGCCTCGGCCGACTCCTTAAACTTCTCCTCGTCGTAGCTCATACGCGCATAGACATCAAGCACACGCTCCGTGTACTGCGTACTACCCAACGCGAGAAGCTGCTCCATAGCGTCGAGAGCCTCGGCATTCTTCTCCATAATCACATAACAGTCGCTAAGATAGAAGAGGGCCTCGGTACGGTTGTAACCCTTATCGAAGTCGTCGAGATACTCGCCGAGCTTACGGCTCGCCAACTCGACGTTACCATCGAGGTAGACACCCTTAGCCGCTGCAAACGTCAGCGAGTCACGGGCAGCGATGCTCATATCGCTCTGCACACCACTGCGCTCGGCATAGGCGAAGTAGTCGTCGATCCTACCCTCCGAGACATATATCTCGCGGATGCCTCGCATAGCCTCCAGTGCCGATGACGACTGCGGGTCGGCCTCGACAACCTTCTCGTAGCACTCGCGAGCATCGCTCTTACGACCCATATTGTAGTAGGCAAGGGCCAAGTCCGAGAGCGCACCGACGTAGTAGGGCGACGTGGGATCGGAGTCGACAAACTCCTGCAACGTATTGGCTCCATCGCGATAACGCTCCTGGGCAAGATAGGTACGGCCAAGCTCATACCACGCATCGTCGACATAGTCGCCATTAGCCGCGCTCACGATACCCTTAAGGCGGTCGATCTTATTCTTCGTCTTATTATCAATACCATCGACCATAGCCAACTGGTACTCAGCATAGTAGCGTTCGTCATATGCCGAGGCAGCCGATACCTTATACACACGGCGCGCATCGGAGAACTCGCGCGTCGAGAAGTAGGCATCGCCCAGACGGTTGTGGGCATCGTAGAGATAGGCATCGCGCTTGGTATAGTCGCGCACGAACTCCTCGAAGGCATCGCGGGCCTCCTCCATATTGCCCTGCGCGAAGTAGGCATAACCCATACCGTAGTGGGCGTAGTGATACTCTATCTCGCTCTTAGGCGCGCGACGCACATAGTCCTCATATCTCTCAATGGCGCGCTCCATATCGCCCGTGTGATAGGCGACCTCTCCCTGCCAGTAGAGGGCCAAAGCGTTATACTTCGCCACAAGGCCAATGGCATCGGCCTCCGACAAAAGTCGCCAAGCCATATCCCAATCCTCACGCTCGATGGCATCCACAGCGCGGAACACTGCAACCCTCTGGAGTACCGAACGAAGCTCCTTATCGGGATTCTTGAACTCGTGGATGGCGACATAGGCCGCATCGTAATCCTCCGAGTTATAGTAGGCAGCGATAAGCAACTGTTTAATTTCGCCCTCGTAGATTGAGTCGGGGTAGCGCAACAGGTACTCCTTTAGGATGTTTATCGACTCGTTGAAGATACCACCACCGAGTTCATACATCAAGCGGCAGTAGTTGAGCATTGCATCCTCGGCAATCTCCTCATCGAAGCCCTCGACCGAGGCCATACCGAATGCCTCGGCAGCCTGCTTCTTATCGCCGAGACGAAGGTAACAGTCACCGAGATGGAACGCAGCGTTCTGCGTGAGGGCATCCTCCGCACCGCAGACGTTATACAACGACTTCACAGCATCGCGATAACGAGCCATACGATACAACGAATAGCCCTTGATGTAATAGGTCTGGCGGTCGAACTTCGAGGCCGGATAGTTGGCCATATATCGGATGGCATTGGCATAATCACCCTTGATAAAGTAGCTCTCGGCAAGGATGCGCACAAGGTCGACATATGTCTCCGCCGAGGCCGACGACAGCAGTCGCTGGCCACCCTCGATCACGGCGTCATAGTTACCCTTGCGATACTCGATCTGCAACAGATAGTAGGGGGCAAGGTCGCAGTAGATATCATACGTACCGAGCTCCTCGAAGCCAGCCGCAGCCTCAACATTTCGGCCCTCGCGATAGGCGATATAGGCACGATGATAAAGGGCGTGGGGATAGTACTTACTCAGCTTTCCAATCTTAAGAAAGTGCTGGAGGGCCGTTGCATAGTCATTGTTGTTAAAGTGGATATATCCCACACGTATATCGTAACGCTCCCTCTCTTCGGTATTTAAGCCCTTATAATCAACCGCAGCAAATAGCTCGCCAGCCGTCTGGTAATCGCCCCTATCACAGGTCTCCGTAGCCAGCATAAACATCACGCTATTGCGGTAGATGCTCCAGGGGTACTGTTCGATGAAACTCTCCATCATTATATCGGCATCAGCCGCACCGAGTTCCACGGCACAGCGCATCTTCTGATACTCTACCCACTCCACGGTACCGGCATCGACAATAGGGTCGAGTTCGCGGCCAAGCCTATTAAGAGCGACACGTGCCTCGCCCCAGCGGCCACGCTCGAGCATACTCTCGACATAATCAACACGCCCGCTTGAGAGGGGCACCTGAGCCATCGACTCCGAAACCACGACCGTAGCCAATAGCGATATAGCAAATTTAAAGATTATCCTACGCATACTACAATATATAATATAGGGCAAAGATACTATTTTTTCGCGAATACACACTACTATTAGGAACGATTATTGCCCACGTTTGGTGTATAAACCAAATATTTTTCTATATGATACAGAAAATAACGCTCCAAATGGGTTCCGACCATCGCTTCACACTCAGCGACAACCGCCCGCTCGAGAGCCTAAATCCCAAAGAGATGCTCCTCTATGCCACGGCCGATTGTGCCGGTCGCACCATCGTGGGACTACTAAAGGAGCACGTCGGCGACCTCACGATGCTCGAGATATCGCTCGAGGGTACACTATCTACCGCGACGGTCGTGGCCGAGAGTCGCTACAACAGTTTTAACATCGTCTACTCGGCCGAGTGCCGCACACTAAAAGAGCAGCTCATCATCAGCCGCGCCATAAACCTCGCGCACGACAAATACTGCGGAATGTTGCAGATGATTCGCCGCATAGCACCGCTCTCGCACGAGACGTCGATCGTGACGACTGGCGAGGTGGAGAGCTAACCTCCCTACGTATTACACACTGATTATCGCGTAGTTACTCATTAATAGATCCCTATGCTTTGACATATGAAGCATAGGGATTTATTATTGGCGTTACGTGATACGGCACGTCTACCACACACCTTGTGCCGTGATGCGACGGTAGGCGGCAATGGCTAAGGCATAGTCGTAGTGGGCAGCGATGGCATTCTCATATATCTGTAGCCAGCTAAGCTGCGCCTGCAACACATCGAGGATCGTGGCCAGACCCTCGTGGTAGGAGTAGGTGCTGATGTCGAGGTTCTCCTTAGCCAGCTCGAGGTTACGCCGTGTGGCATCTACACGTGCACGTGTAGATTGCAGATTAGTCCAGCCGTTACTCTCCTCCAACGAGATGCGGTCGGCAGCATCGGCAATAGCGAGCTCCGCGACACGCTGAGCACTACGCGCCGAACGCAGTGCCTGCTTGCGCTCGCCAAAGTGAAAGATTGGCGTGTGAAATGTGAGAGCCACCCCACCGTCGATGCGCGTGCCAGCACCCTTGACATTTGGCGAGTTGGGCTGCCATAGGCCGTAGACTCCTAAGTTAATAGATGGCAGAAACTCTGCCCACGTGGCACGCACACCCCAGCGAGCATAATCGCGTTCGCCAAGCGTTATACCATACTCTGGATGGCGGGCAAGGATGTCGCTAAGCATCGCTCGCTGAGGCATATACATACTGTCGAGGATGCTCTGTGCAAGTCGGACATCGGTCATCGGATCGTAGCCGCGCAGGATGTTGAAGTTATGCAGGGCGACGAGTCGTTGTTCATCGGCCGACGAGAGGAGATACTCGGCATCGCTCAGGCGCGACTCCACCTGCAACAGATCGCTCTTCGAGGTGTATCCCTCATCGAAGCGTCGCGCGACAACATCGCGCAACGAGCTTACAATCGCGAGGTAGTTACTCATCGCCCGCGCATATATCTCAGCCCTCGAGAGTGCCCAATATGCCGCCACGGCACGGTACTCCTCGTCGAGGATTGTGGCATCAAGTCTCTCTCTGGCTACAACGCTACGAGCCTCGGCCTGCCGAACTGCTGCACGGATACTACCTCCGTCGAATATCGGCTGCGCGATATCGGCGCGCATAGCCCAACCGAGCCTGCGCTCCTCGACACGCTTACGAAACGAGTAGTTCATCTCACGGTCCATATCCAACGACGGAAGATAACCCTTACGTGCACGGCGAAGGTCGGCATCGGAGCCCTCAACCACGGCCTCCGAGGCGGCGAGCGTATGGCTATACTCGGCAACAGCCGCGGCATAATCCCGAAGCGAAAGTTGTGCCCGAGCAGCTACGACGTTAGCCATCAGGGCGAAAAGGAGGGCGATATATCGTCTCATAAACGTATGCGATAAAGGAGTGAATAGACAACAGGAAGCAACATAAGCACAAGCACGGTGGCCACGACGAGGCCTCCCATAATCGTCACGGCCATACTTCCGAACATAGCATCGAAGGCCAAAGGCAACATACCGAGCACCGTGGTTCCCGAGGCAGCCACAACGGGCAGGAAGCGGTCACAGGCGGCACTCACGACTGCATCGGCAGCAGCGCGTCCCTCGGCACGCAGCTCCCTGATGCGCGATATAAGCACCACGGCATTCTTCACATTCATACCCACAAGCCCCAAGAGGCCGAGCAACGAGAAGAAGTCGAACATCTTACCCGTAAGGCCGAGGCCCAGAACCACTCCCACGAATATCATCGGCAAGGTTACAAGGACGGCTATCGGATCGCGATAGTTGCCAAAGAGCAGGAGAAGCACAACAAAGATGATTATCAGCGTTATAGGTAGTTGCGAAAGGAGTGCCGAGTTCGACTCCTCGCGACTCTCCTCCTCGCCATAGAGCTCAACGCGATAGCCCGCAGGAAGATCGACACTCTCGGTAATCTCGTGCCGTAGCTCACCAAGTAGCGCGATGGCATTGGCACCACGCCGAGGGTCGCACTGCGCCTTCATCACACGCTCCGAGTTCACGCGCTTGATGACCGAGGGCCGAAAGCTAAAGTCGAAGCCTGCGGCCGCTTGCTCGAGGGAGAAGCTGCGCCCTGCGGTGGAGAACACGGGCATCGTCGTAAGCGATGTCAACAACCCATCTGCCGGGGGCTCGGTGCGTAGAAGGATTGGCATCTGGAGGTCAGCCTCACGGTAGGTGGCAACCTCGAGACCCGAGGTGGCGATATCAAGCGAGGAGATCATCGAGCTGCGCTCGACACCCAATCGCTGAGCCTTAATCTCGGAGTAGCGCGGCTGCCACTGGGCCACACGGTTACCCCAGCTGTTACGCACGTTACGCGTATCAACGTGAGCCGACATCACCCGCATGGCATCGCTCACGAGGCGTGCGAGCGTGTCGACATTCTCACCCACGAAGCCAAATTCGATGGTAGCATCGGGCACTGGCGAGAGTCGAAAGAGTGAGGAGCGCAGCCACACATCGGGGATTGTGGTCGTGACCCAGCCATCAAAGGCCTCCTCTACCGCAGCCGTAGCCTCCGTGGAGTGTAGCTCGACAAGGATATTTCCATAGTTAGGACGCAAGGCATAGCTGCCACTTGCGAGGTAGTAGCGCGGAGGTGTTCCACCCGCCGTGGTCGACACACGCTTGACCTCCTTACGCCCTTTGAGCCACGCGGTCATCTCTTGTAGACGCCGCTCCGTGGCCTCGATATCGTAACCCTCGGGCAGGATTACGTCGGCACGGAAATAGGGTTTCGAGAGCTGTGGAAAGAAGTTCTGAGGCATACGACCCATAGCCCAGAGTGAGAGCACTAAGAGCACGACAGCTGCCATTGCCGTTGCCCAGCGGTGGCGTATAAGCTGTCGCAGGATGCGACTAAACCACTGAGAGCGAGGCATCTGACCGACCTCAGGTTTAACTCGCAACATATCCACGCTCATCAGCGGCACCTGCGTTATGGCCAGCACCCAGCTCATCACAAGCGAGATGGCGATGACCACAAAGAGCGGACGTATAATCTCGGCGACGGACGAGGGTGCGAGTTGCAGCGGAAGGAACGAGACAATGGCAATAAGCGTCGCAGCAAGGAGTGCCACACGTGGCCCCGTAGCTGCACGCACGGCCGCCTCGGGTCCTGACACCCCGCAACGCATAAGCGACGTGGTGCCGTCTACCACGACGATGGCATTATCCACGAGCATACCCATAGCTATGATAAATCCAGCGAGCGAGGTACGATTCAGCCCTTCGCCAACGTAGAGCATAATCACGAGCGTAGCCCCGATGCAGAAGATTAGCGACGAGCCGACAACAACGCCCGACCGCCAACCCATAACCACCATAACCAGAAGTATCACGATGGCAACCGACTCCAAGAGGTTGATTAGAAAGTCGTTATTCGCCTTACGAGCAATCTCGTTCTCTGGGTAAAGCGTAACTATATCGAGGCCCGCCGGTAGCCCCCTCCGAAGATCGCGGAGCGTTGCCTCGACCCTATCGCCTACGGCGACGACATCCATCTCGGGATTCGACGCCACAGCGATACCTATGGCATCGTCCCCATTGACCCTCATCCTTAATGTAGCTGGCTCCCTGTATCCACGCTCGATGCGTGCAACATCGCCCAAGCGATACTGCTTGCCATCCTTGGCCCGAAGCAACTGATTCTCGATGTCGGCAATCGAAGAGTAGGTCGCACCCTCCGTAATCTCTATCACGACATCGCCCGCACGGTGCACACCTAACCCAACTACGGCACTCTGCTCCCTAAGAGCCCGACCTATATCCTCGGGCCTAAGCTCGAATGCCGCAAGCGTTGCCGGGCTCAAATAGATGCTCACCTCGGGGCTCTGCTCGCCTGCAAGCGCGACCTTCTCTACCCCGTCGATTGTATAGAGATGAGTCTGTATATCAATAGCATAGCCTCGCAATTCATCCCACGAATATCCGCCATCGGAGCACAGCGCATAATAGAGGCCGTAGACATCGCCATAGCCATCATACACCATAACGTCGCTCGTGCCATCGGGCAGACTACCCTCCACGTTGGCAACCTTGCGCCTTAGCTCGTCCCATAGCTGCGGGATACGCCGAGCGGGCGTTGCAGGGTTAAGCTCGACGAGGAGTCGCGCATAACCGAAGTGCGACTCGGAGCCTATCTTGTGTACCGACGAAAGTGTGCGTATCTCGCGCTCGAGGGGCTCCGCTACGAGACGCTCCACCTCCTCGGGCGTAGCCCCGGGGTAGCGGCACTCCACAATGGCACTCTTGATCGTAAACGTCGAGTCCTCGCGCTTGCCCAACGCATAGAAGGCGTAGATGCCACCGATAAGCATCACAGCAAGTAGAAACCAGATGATCGTTGCGTGAGTGACGGAATAACGTGAAATATTAAACATAACGCGTTAAGTTTTAAGCTACTGCACAATCTTCACCTCATCGCCATCGGTCAGTCGATAGACCCCCGCAACGACCACCCTATCACCCGCGTCAACACCCTCGAGCACCACGACATCGCCAAGTCCCGTAGGGCCTCCTATCGTCACACGGTTACGCTCCACGCGACTATCATCGCCCACGACCCAGACATAATCACCCTCGCCCATAGGGGCATAGATGGCCGTGAGTGGCAGACTGACGGCACGCCTATCACTCTCGGGCGTGATGACCGTGGCGATGCAGGTCATACCGGGCGATATGCGGTAGAGCGCAGTGTCGACATCCGTAAGGCGTAGCGACGTGGGGAAACCTAAGGCATCGGACGACGTGCGGGCAAAGCTCTTTATCACGGCTCGAAAATCCACGTCGGGATAGGCATCGAACCGAACACGGAAGTGTGTCGTTGGCTTGGCAAGCTCCGAGATAAGGTTTTCTGGGGCAGTGAATCCTACCGTAGTACTCACAGGATTAACCAGACGCACGACGGTCTCACCCGATGCAACACGCTGGAAAGCATCGACATAAGTACGCTCGACAATGCCCGCAAATGGAGCTACGATACGTGTATCGGCGAGTAGGTCGAGGGCGTTGCGATAGGCCGACTCGGCCTGTGCCGTGGCACTACGCACCGACTCAACCTCCTGCTCCGAGATGGCGTTGTGTTCGAGCAGTCGCTCGGCACGCTCCAAGCGCGACTCGGCCTCACGATAGGCAGCACGCGAGGCCGACACCTGAAGCTCCACATCCCTCGAATCGAGTTCGGCGAGGAGCTCACCACGGGCAACAAGTTGGCCCTTAGCCACTGGGATATCTACCACGCGCCCAGCAATCTTGAAGGCCAAGTTCACGGCGTCGTCGGCCGTCGATAGAGCAGCAAAGTCACGCTCGACGTACTCTAACGACGTAGCAACGACACACTTAACTGGCACGGGTGGTTGCTCCTCGGGGGTTGTGCTACCACCACACGACGACAAGATAAGGAGAATAATAGGTGAAAATCTGCGCATAAAAATAAAATTGACCGTTCCACAAACGGGACGGTCAATTATCTTGCCAATCGGCGATATGGTAGCTGGTTGCTCCTAACTAAATATCGCGGATGTCGGCCTTGAACTCAACAACGCCATCGCGGAGCACGACAACGCCAACATTTGCACGATTTATCGAGCGGAGAGTCATTGCATCTACGCCATAAACCTCGGAGCCCTCCACCTCGGGGATCTCCATCTCTTTGTCGGCCGTGAGCACCACGACAGCCGATGCCGGATAGGCTGCATAGAGGCGGCCGATAGCCTCGCGATGCTCGGAAGTAATGGCAGACGAATCATATATCGTTAGCCACGCAACGCGTCCCGAACGAGCTAAAACGTCATCTGTAACATCCTCTCCATAAGCATTATATAAGACAAAATCCGCATAGTTATCATTCTCCTTCACGACTCTCTCCGTGCGCACATCGACATACTCCAAATCTTCTCGAAGCCAGCACTCGGCATCCTCCGCCGCAAACTCCTCGACTGCACCAGTTACTATGTTTCTAAAGCGTAGGACGCTACGCACATCCTCCGCATCGCGCTCACGAGCAACAGCCTCGCGCAGGTCGGTACCGACCTTATACGGCATAAGGTCGACAAGCGGCTGATGGCGCAGGGCATAGAGGTTTACTCCGAGTGGTAGAAGGATTGCCACGGCCGTGATCACAGCATCGCGACGCGAGAAGGCTCTCCGCTCGGCACAACGCCACACGAAAAAAGTAATGGGCAGGATGACAAGGTTTTTAAGGAACGTGCCCCACGGCGTAAGGCTCACAACCTCGCCAAAACAGCCACAGTCGCCGATAGGTAACACGGTAGCACTGAGTAGTGTAACCACCGTAAACAGAGCCATCATAACAAATGACAGCAGTGCCACCATTCGGCGCATAACGCCACCAATGAGCATAACACCCACGGCCACCTCCACCACGGCGACAGCCACGCCGAGAGCCAATGCCGCAGGCATAAGAGGCTCTAAACCATAGGTGACCAAATATTTATCAACGAAGATTGAGGTGCCCACGGGGTCGATGGATTTCGTGGCACCCGAGAATATGAACAATGCACCCAAGAGCCAGCCGAGGGCGTGTATTAGACAGCTCCTTGTCACGCGATTAACGTTTAATAAGAGGCTCTACGAAGTGCATAATGCGGCGATAAATCTCCTCGGGCGTGGCCATCGCACCATCCGAAGTAGAGCAATCCACGACAGAGATATCGTCGTAATCCTCAGCAGCATCGAGGTAGACCTCGCGCACACGGCGTTGCAGGTCGAGCGATGCCTCGTGGATATCCTTACCCCCCTGCAAATAGCTACGGTCGTCGCCCTCGCGCGTTTCGGTGAGCTTACGTTCGGTGAACGAGAAGGGCACATCGAGGAACAGCGACAGGTCGGGACGCGGGATACCGAACTCCTTGTACTCCGTATGTAGTATCCACTCTCTCAACCTATTACGCTCCGCCCTATCAGCAATCTTTGCGCACTGGTAGCCGATATTCGAGTAGACATAGCGGTCGACGATAACCACCTTACCATCGGCCAGCCAGCCACGTATCATCTTCGCAGCATCGGCCCTATCGCCCGCATAGAGCAGAGCAACAAGGTAGGGATTAACACCCTCGACCGTACCCAAGTCGCCACGCAGGAAGCGCGCGATGAGGTCGCCATAGACCGGAGCATCGAAGCGCGGAAAGTGGAGGTACTCCGACTCCACGCCCATTGCGTCGAACATAGCCCTGAGCTTTGATATCTGCGTCGACTTGCCAGCTCCGTCAAGTCCCTCCAATACTATAAACATACCATTCGTTATTTAAGCATCATAACGGCACGCTCGATACCACGCGCCAACGTTTCAACCTCTGCCTCGGTGTTATACATACCGATCGAGGCACGACACATACCCGTGATACCGTAGTGTGTCATAACAGGCTCGGCACAATGGTGGCCCGTGCGGATGGCAACGCCGAGCTTATCCAATATCATACCCACATCGTAGGGGTGAGTACCCTCAACCGTAAACGACACGATGGGGCACTTACGCTCCGCAGTGCCATAGATACGTAACCCCTCGATAGCCCCGAGACGCTCGGTCATACGACGAAGGATATGCTGCTCGTGCGCATCGATTGCCTCAACGCCGATACGCTCGACATAGGCGATAGCCTCGGCCAAGCCCACAGCCCCGAGGAAGTTCGACGTGCCCGCCTCGTACTTCAGCGGCAGCGGTGCATAAGTTGTCTTTGCGAAGGTGACCTTGTCGACCATATCGCCACCGCCCATAAACGGCGGCATAGCCTCAAGAAGTTCACGGCGGCCATAGAGGACACCTATACCCGTAGGTCCGTAGAGCTTATGTCCCGAGAGGGCATAGAAGTCGTAGCCGCGTTCGGCCACCCTACCACCACCGTGGACAATACCCTGGCAGCCGTCGACCATAACCACGGCACCAACGCTGTGCGCCTTGGCGATAATCGGCTCTAAATCGGGGCAGGTACCCAACGTGTTCGAGGCCTCGGTAACCGCCACAAGGCGTGTGCGAGAGTCTAGGAGCGTGTCGAGGAGTTCCATCCTCAGCTCTCCCCTATCGTCGAAGGGTAACACCCTGAGCTCCGCACCCTTACGTTCGGCAGCCATCTGCCACGGCACGATATTCGAGTGGTGCTCCATCTCACTTACGACGATATTATCGCCCGCCCTCAAGAAACGCTCGCCCCAGGCATAGGCCACAAGGTTTATCGAGGCGGTAGCTCCCGAGGTGAAGATCACCTCCTCGCGCTGCTGAGCACCTATAAACCTGCGCACTGACTCCCTTGCCTCCTCGTACAACTCGGTCATCTTACCCGAGAGGTGATGCACGCCACGGTGTATATTGGCGTTGTACTCGCGCATAAGTTCATCACCACGCTCGATGACCGAGAGCGGCTTCTGCGCCGTGGCTCCCGAGTCGAAATAGACGAGCGGACGGCGATTCACCTCACGCCCGAGTATCGGGAAGTCCTCGCGTATCTTATCTACATCAAAGGCCATACCTCTTTATAATCGGTTTAATTTCTCCGCAACAACCTCCGTAACGAGCTCCACACAACTCTCCACCGACGAGTGAAGAATCACATCGTCCACGAAGCCCTCGATCTGCAGACGCTTAGCCGTAGCCAAGTCCAGACCACGCTGGCGCATATAGAGCACCGCATCGCTATCCATCTGTCCGACAGTGGCTCCGTGGCTACACTTAACATCGTCGGCATATATCTCCAACTGCGGGAGTGTCTCGATGCGTGCATCGCCAATCGTGATATTGCGGCTCAACTGCTCGGAGTCGGTATGCTGAGCATTGGGCGCAACGTAGACGAGTCCCGAGAAGCTACCGTGTGCCTTACCCGAGGCGACGCCCTTATACGATGTTCGTGACGTACAATCCGCAACCATATGGTTAACATCGACCGTAACGCTTGCGTTATCCTCATCGGTAAGGATAAAGGCACCGCCAAGCTCAAAGCGTGCATCGCGGCCAACGAGGCTCGCAACAACGCGCGTATCCGACGGCGCAACGACAATCTCCGTAGCTCTGCAAACACCGCCCTCGGCCACAGCAATAGCTATCTGTGCCGCGCTATGCGACGTCACGAGGTGCAGCAAGCGCAGCTCTGCGCCGGCCATAATGTCGATGTTAACATCCACCGCACCCTCCGCGTCGAAAATGGCAAGCGTGGCGTTAGCACCCTCCGAGACTACGATATTTCGATCCTCGGAGGCCACAAGCCACCACACACCACTCGCAACGTTCGAATCGGCGGGCAGGGGCTGAGCTCCCATCGCCTGAATTATTCTCTCCACACTCATAGCCTACTCCTCTCGATAGTCGTTGATAAGCCAGTCGTAGCCCTCCTTCTCGAGCTTCAGTGCCAGCGTCTTGTCGCCCGTGTAGATGATACGGCCCTTGTACAAGACGTGCACATAGTCGGGGACGATATAATCCAAAAGACGCTGATAGTGTGTGATTACCACCGTGGCGTTATCCTCGCGCTTAAGGCGTGTGACACCCGTAGCCACAATACGCAGAGCGTCGATATCGAGGCCCGAGTCGGTCTCGTCGAGAATCGCCAACTTGGGCTCGAGCATAGCCATCTGGAATATCTCATTCTTCTTCTTCTCGCCACCCGAGAAACCCTCGTTAACGGCACGCGATGTGAGCTTCGAGTCGAGCTCAACAATGGCACTCTTCTCGCGCATCATCTTCAAATATTCAGCCGCCGTGAGGGGCTCCAAGCCACGGTGCTTACGCTGCTCGTTAACCGCAATCTTCATAAAGTTAGCCATCGTAACACCCGGAATCTCAACGGGGTACTGGAAGCCGAGGAACAAACCTCGACGTGCACGATCCTCGATGGGTAGCTTAAGGAGGTCCTCGCCCTCGAACTCAACGCTACCGGCCGTAACCGTGAACTTCTCGTTACCCGCCAAGACCGAGGCAAGCGTCGACTTACCCGAGCCATTTGGGCCCATAATGGCGTGTACCTCACCAGCCTTGACCTCGAGGTTTATGCCCTTAAGAATCTCCTTATCGCCAACCGAGGCGTGCAGATTTTCAACCTTTAACATATCTATACTTCGTTTTTACTCTTTTCCTAAAATATTCTAACATAAGAAGTTGTATAACAGGAGCTGATTTTAAGCTCGCGAAGCTCTGAAAAAGCGTAGTTCACTTGACGTAAATGAGCATTTTGAGAGCGAGCATAACAACAAAGCGGCCCTGTTAGACAGCTTCTATCCTACGCTTCCCTCCAACGATAGCGCGAGGAGCTTCTGTGCCTCGACGGCAAACTCCATAGGCAGCTTCGCCAGCACCTCGCGGGCATAGCCGTTGACGATAAGGCCCACGGCATCCTCGGTCGTGATGCCTCGCTGGTTGCAGTAGAAGAGCTGCTCCTCTGATATCTTCGACGTCGTAGCCTCGTGCTCCAACACAGCCGAGGGGTTATGGCAGTCGATGACAGGAAAGGTGTGTGCGCCACACTTATCGCCGATAAGCAACGAGTCGCACTGCGAGTAGTTACGCGCATTCTCTGCCACCTTTGCCACACGCACCAAACCTCGATAGGCATTCTGCGAGCGGCCAGCCGAGATACCCTTCGACACGATGCGCGAACGCGTGTTGCGGCCGATGTGTATCATCTTCGTGCCCGTGTCGGCCTGCTGATAATTGTTGGTCATAGCCACCGAGTAGAACTCGCCTGACGAGTTATCACCCTGAAGGATACAGCTCGGATACTTCCACGTGATAGCCGAGCCGGTCTCTACCTGCGTCCACGAGAGGTGTGCACCCTCGCGGCAGATGCCTCGCTTCGTGACGAAGTTGTAGATACCACCCTTGCCATCCTTATCGCCCGGGTACCAGTTCTGCACCGTAGAGTACTTCACGTCGGCATCCTTCTCCACCACAATCTCCACCACAGCGGCGTGCAACTGATTCTCGTCGCGGCGTGGTGCAGTACATCCCTCCAGGTAGCTCACGTATGAACCCTCGTCTGCAACGATAAGCGTACGCTCGAACTGACCCGTACCCTCGGCATTGATGCGGAAGTAGGTAGAGAGTTCCATCGGGCAGCGCACACCCTTAGGGATATAACAGAACGAGCCGTCGGAGAATACCGCAGCGTTGAGTGCCGCGTAGAAGTTATCGGTATAGGGTACCACCGAGCCGAGATACTTCTTAATAAGCTCAGGATGCTCCTTTATAGCCTCCGATATCGAGCAGAAGATAATACCCTTCTCGGCCAGCGTGTCGCGGAACGTGGTCTTTACCGACACCGAGTCCATCACGGCATCAACCGCAACGCCCGCTAAAGCCATCTGCTCCTCGAGCGGAATGCCCAATTTATCGAACGTACGCTTGAGCTCGGGGTCTACCTCGTCCATAGAGTTTAGCTGCTTCTTCTGCTTGGGGGCAGCGTAGTAGATTACATCCTGAAAGTCGATCTCGGGGATATCGAGATGTGCCCACTCGGGGTGGGGCAACGTGAGCCAGTGGCGATAGGCCTTGAGCCTACGCTCGAGCATCCAGTCAGGCTCGCCCTTCTTCTCCGAGATAAGGCGTATGACCTCCTCCGAGAGGCCGCGACCAATGGTCTCGGTCTCGATGTCGGTGACGAAGCCGTACTTATAATCGCTCGATTCGAGCTCTTGTAATATATTTTGATCTTTGTTTTCCATCTTCTTATAATAATATCGCGCAAAGGTAACAAAAATTATTCACAAAGTCAATCTACGGCTATCAATTATTGTTATGCGGGTATAAGGACGGGCGTTGTTTGGGTGTAACGAATTACAGATCAGAAACACTCTAACAATGAGTAATGAGTAGTGAGCAGTGAGTAGTGAGTAGTGAGTAATTAATAATATCTTTGTTGACACGGACAAGCACACCCTAATTTCTTGCGAGAAGGGGTTTAATTTGGTGCCGACACGAGAAATGGCGGGTGGGACATACTTGACGTATTTCCCATTCGCCATTTTGACTAAGGTGCCGAAGTAGGCCACTTATCACGAGAAATTTCTTGCGAGAAGTCGTGAGATGCAGTGCCAAATGAAAGAGCCTCGGATGGGACATACTTAAGCGTATTTCCCATTCGGGGCTCTGAGGCTTGGTGCCGCAGATTGCGGCTTATCACAAGAAATTACCAGGCGAACAACGGATACTCCGCCATCATAGCATTAACATCAGCGCGAACTGCTGCAATGTTTGCCTCGTTCTCGGGATCAGAGAGTACACGATCGATAAGCTCGGCAATGTAATCCATCTTATCCTCCTTCACACCACGTGTGGTGATAGCGGGCGTACCAAAGCGCAAGCCCGATGTAGTGAAGGGGGTACGAGAGTCGAAGGGAACCATATTCTTGTTGGTAGTAATGTCGGCAGCGACAAGGCACTTCTCCGCAAGTTTACCAGTAAGCTCGGGGAACTTAGTGCGAAGGTCAACGAGCATAAGATGGTTATCGGTACCACCCGATACGATCTTATAACCACGCTTTGTGAGGGCCTCAGCCAGAGCCTTAGAGTTCTTAACTACCTGCTGCTGGTACTCCTTATACTCGGGAGTGAGAGCCTCGCCAAAGGCTACAGCCTTAGCTGCGATGACGTGCTCCAGCGGACCGCCCTGAATACCGGGAAATACAGCAGAGTTCAAGATCTGCGACATCTTCTTAACAACGCCCTTAGGAGTTGTGTAGCCCCACGGATTGTCGAAGTCCTCACCCATAAGGATGATACCGCCACGAGGACCACGGAGGGTCTTATGGGTTGTAGAGGTCACGATGTGAGCATACTTAACGGGGTTATCCAAGAGACCTGCCGCGATAAGACCTGCGGTGTGAGCCATATCAATGAGAAGCAATGCACCTACCTTGTCGGCGATCTCACGCATACGCTTGTAGTCCCACTCACGAGAGAATGCCGAAGCACCACCCACGATGAGCTTAGGCTTGTGCTCGAGAGCCAATGCCTCCATCTCGTCGTAGTCGATGTTACCGGTCTCCTCCTTGAGCTTATAGCCAACAGCCTTGAAGTACATACCCGACATATTCACTGGCGAACCGTGCGAGAGGTGACCGCCGTGCGAAAGGTCGAGACCCATAAATGTATCGCCGGGCTTGAGGCAAGCGAAGAATACTGCCATATTTGCCTGTGCGCCAGAGTGGGGCTGAACGTTAGCATAAGCCGCACCATAGAGCTTGCAGATGCGCTCGATAGCGAGATTCTCGATCTTGTCAACCACCTCGCAACCACCATAGTAGCGTGCTGCGGGATAACCCTCGGCATACTTGTTTGTACATACAGAGCCCATAGCTGCCATCACCTGGTCGCTAACGAAATTCTCCGATGCGATAAGCTCGATACCCTTCATCTGACGTGAACGCTCCTCGGCGATCAGGTCAAAAATCTGTAAGTCTTTGTTCATTTCAGTTTATAGTAAGGTTAAAAAATAATCATTTCCAACTAACAAAGGTAATAACTTAATTTTGAAAATCAAAACGTCGAGCAGAAAATCGCACCCAATAAATGATATTTTCATCTTTTGAGGTGAGCATCTACGGCGAAAGCTGCGAAGTACGAAACAATTTAATTACCGCGCAGCCGACTCCGTGGCAAGGCTATTGCTTAAGCGTAAAGGAAAACGTCTTAGCTATGAAGATAAACACCGGAAAGGGCACGATGCCGCTTGTGGCACTTGTGGCTGTGTGGTCCGTGTCGGCCATAGTATCGCTCCCGGGGTTGGCCATATCACCAATCCTCGAGAAGCTCGACACGATATTTCCATATGCCAGCGAGCTCGAGGTCGAAATGCTCGAATCGCTGCCATCACTGATGATAATACCCTTTATGCTCCTCTCGGGACGGTGGTCGGTCAGAGGTAACAAGATACGGCTACTTGTCACGGGCACAGTGATATTTCTCCTTAGCGGCATAGGGTCGCTACTGACACGCAGCCTCACCGGACTCATCATCCTCGGTGCGATAATGGGCATAGGCGCAGGCATCATCATACCTCTATCTACGGGTCTTGTCGTCGACTACTTTACGGGCGACAGCCGTGTGCGACAGCTCGGTATCAGCTCAGCGGTGAACAACCTCACACTCGTTGCAGCAACATCGTTAAGTGGTTATCTTGCGGGCATTGAGTGGCACCTCGCATTCATAGTCTACCTCTTCCCCGCAATCACCCTAATACTCATCCCTGCTCTCAGTCGTACCACCCCATCGCCCGAGCCTCCATCGGGAGCACAAAACCGACAGAAGAACTTAAACCTCAGGATGATAGTTGCAATAGCAATCTTCTACTTCGCAATCACCTATCTATCGCTCGTCGTCACGTTCAACACCTCGTACGTAGCGGCCGATGCTAAGCTGAGCAGTTCTATCGCAGGTGTAGTAATATCGCTTTTCTTCCTCGCTATTATGCTGCCAGGATTTATGCTTAACACGATAATACGTATCCTCGGTAGTCGCGTGAATCTCTGTTCGCTCGTGGTTATGGGTCTCGGACTCGGCATAATGTCCATTCCTCACGCAACGACGCTATCGCTCTGCTCGGGTGCAATACTCTCGGGCTTAGGCTACGGCATTATGCAGCCGATCGTCTACGACAAGGCGGCAACAAACGCTCCTCCCGAGCAGGCGACACTCGCACTGGCGTGGGTGATGGCCGTGAACTACTTGGCGATACTCATCGCACCACTCATTATGGATGGCATCAACCGACTCTTCCACACCTCACAGCCCACGTTTGCGTTCCTCGCAAATGGGGTAATAACACTCCTCCTTGCCGTGGTTACCGCCCTACTATACCGCAAAAGCAGGGTCTTGGGCTCCGACGACTGATATCATTTTTTTCTGAACGGCAGAAGATATTTTTTTGGTAAGAATTGTAGTTATCAATCTTTTTGCTTATATTTGTACATTAATTTGTCAACGTATAACATAAAGATAAAAGATTATGAAAAGAGTTCTTATCACCGCCCTCGCACTCTTGAGCGTGGGCGCACTTTCTGCACAGCAGGACAAGGGTGGCATCACCGCCGATATGCTCACCGAGATACGCACCGGTCAGACCAACAGCGAAGCTGAGCGCGCAGCACGTAACGCTCTGGCTCTAAACCCAGTAGCAGAGCTCGCAACCAATGCCGATAACCTCGCGATGATCGACACCCACTTCTCACACCGCGTAAAGACCAAGGGCATCACCGACCAGCAGCAGTCGGGACGCTGCTGGCTCTTCACCGGCCTTAACGTCTTGCGTGCCAAGATGATCGACGAGCTCGACCTCAGCGGTATGGAGTTCTCACAGAACTACCTCTTCTTCTACGACCAGCTCGAGAAGTCGAACCTCTTTCTTCAGGCCGTGATCGACACCAAGCACCTCCCGATGGAGGATCGTCAGGTGGAGTGGTTGTTCAAGAATCCGCTGAGCGACGGTGGTCAGTTTACGGGCGTGTCGAACCTCGTGATGAAGTATGGCGTAGTGCCCGCAGAGGTTATGCCCGAGAACTATCAGTCGAACAACACTGCTCAGGTGGGCAACCTCATTAAGCTCAAGCTCCGCGAGTTCGGCCTCACGCTCCGCGAGCAGCGCGATCGTCGCTCGCCCGTAGCCCTCAAGACCGAGATGCTCAAGGAGATCTACTCGATGCTTGTGCGTGCCTACGGCGTACCTCCCACCGAGTTCGAGTGGACACGTCGCGACAAGGATGGTAACGTTGTGGATACCAAGCTCTACACTCCGCAGTCGTTCTACAAGGAGTACTTCGGCGACATCAACCTCGAGGAGGACTTCGTGATGGTTATGAACGACCCCTCGCGCGAGTACTACAAGGTTTACGAGATCGAGTACGATCGCCACGTGTACGACGGCGACAACTGGGTATATCTCAACCTCCCCATCGACGAGGTTAAGGCTCTGGCTATCGCCTCGATTAAGGATAACACCGCGATGTACTTCTCGTGCGACGTGGGCAAGTACCTGCTTTCGAAGAAGGGCACGCTCGACATCGCTAACTTCGACTACGAGTCACTTATGGGCGTAGAGTTCCCGATGAACAAGGAGCAACGCGTACGTACCTTCGCCAGCGGCTCGTCACACGCTATGACCCTCATCGCCGTAGACCTCGACGCCGAGGGCAACCCCAAGAAGTGGATGGTAGAGAACAGCTGGGGTCCCGCTGCCGGCTGGCAGGGCAACCTCATTATGACAGACGAGTGGTTTGAGGAGTATATGTTCCGCGTGGTTGTGGACAAGAAGTACATCCCCGCCGAGACTCTCAAGCTCCTCGACCAGAAGCCCGTGATGCTTCCCTCGTGGGATCCTATGTTTGCATACGAGGAGTAGTATATAATGGCTGAGGAGATCGAACGTAAGTTTTTGGTTGTGGGCGAGTATAAGGAGCTCGCCCACAGCGTGTCACACCTCGTGCAGGGCTATATAGCCTCGGGGCGACGGACAGTACGCGTACGCACGAGCGACGAGCGTGCGTGGCTCACAATCAAGGGTCCATCGCTCGACGGCGGCCTCTCGCGCTTCGAGTGGGAGAAGGAGATCGAGCCTCGCGAGGCTATGGAGCTTCTTCAGCTGGCCGAGGGCTCACTCATCGAGAAGCATCGCTATCATGTGGACTTCGAGGGCCACACCTTCGAGGTCGACGAATTCGAGGGCGATAACCACGGACTTACGATTGCCGAGGTGGAGCTCTGCTCGGTGGATGAGGAGTTTGCACGCCCCGCGTGGCTCGGCCGCGAGGTGACGGGCATACGCCGCTACTACAACTCCCACCTACGCGCCCACCCCTATAAGGCGTGGAGCGAGGAGGAGCGTGAATAGCGAACGACGCCTAAAGTGAAGACACCACCGAAGGCAAACAATGATAACTCGCGAGAGGGGTAAATCAATCGGGGCGTGACGACAAGCTCGCTCACACAAGCCATCAGAACAACGCACATTGTATATAAAGGTCGGGGCGACCAACAGAGGTTGAACAGACCTATAAAATGAGAATATTATGAAGACTAAGATTCAGAAGTTTGTACTTATCGTTAAGGTTTTAGGCTTTGTTATCGCCGAGTGCCTTATCATCATCGCAGCCATAGCTCTAGCTCTCGAGATGCCTCCGTACGCAGGTATTCTCGTGTCAAACATCCTCACATTCCTATTGGCCCTCGCTGCGGCATCGTCGTTTAAGCAGTTTAGCCGCTATATCTCGGAGGCCGACATCGAGGCATCGAGAAAGGAGCAGGAGCTAAACGAGCAGGTTAAGGCATTGCAGGCCGAGCGTGACGAGCTTCGTGCTCGCGAGCCTAAGGAGGAGAAAGAGGAGAAGGACGACAAGGAGTAACGAATAGTTAAATAATAAATCACAAACACCACACTATGAAGAAATTAGCACTACTACTCTTGACTGCTACGATGTTCACCGCTTGTGGCAACAACCAAAAGAGCGCGGATGACGCCGAGCAGCAAGCACCGCCTAAGGTCTATATGACAACCGACATCTCGCCCGAGGGCTTGCTCCGCGTTTACGAAGCGTTGGGCGTGGAGGCCGATGGCCGCGTGGCTGTAAAGATATCGACGGGCGAGCCCGGCGGCAAGAACTACCTCAAGCCCGAGCTTATCGGCCGTCTCGTTCAGTCGGTTGACGGCACCATCGTGGAGTGTAACACGGCATATCGCGGTCGCCGATTCTCGTCGGAGGAGCACCTCAAGGCTGCCCGCGAGCACGGCTTCTTTGCCATCGCCGACGTAGATATTATGGATACCGAGGGTGAGATTCGCATCCCCGTGCAGGATACCACACATCTGAAGTATAACCTCGTGGGTAAGAATATCGAGAACTACGACTTTATGATCAACCTCGCCCACTTCAAGGGTCACGCTATGGGTGGCTTTGGCGGCGTGCTTAAGAACCAGTCGATCGGCGTAGCCTCGCGTAACGGCAAGGCATATATCCACTCTGTCGGCAATACCGAGAACCCCGATGAGATGTGGGGCTTCACGGGCGATCAGATCGGCTTCCTCGAGTCAATGGCTGCTGCAGCACAGTCGGTACACGACTATTTTGGAGAGGGCAACATCGTCTATATCAACGTAATGAACAATATGTCGATCGACTGCGATTGCGATGCACACCCCGCCGATCCGTTGCTTAAGGATGTGGGCATCCTCGCCTCGACCGACCCCGTGGCTCTCGATCAGGCCTGCCTCGACATCGTCTTTAACATCACTCCCGAGGATGGCAACGACAACGGTCCGCTCTTGGAGCGTATCAAGTCACGCCACGGCACACACATCGTGGATTATGCCGAGCAGATTGGTCTCGGCTCAAAGGAGTACGAACTCGTAAATATCGACTGAATAGCTATGCGTGGGGCGGTCGGTGCGATGCTCGACCGCTACCCCGCTGCTACGCTTCAGGACATCTATAAGTCAATGTTTCAAGACCGCTTCGGCGTGGCCCATATGCTTGGGTCGCGCGAGGCGGTTGTGGCGTATATCGAGCGTGAACTTCGGATGTTGGAGGATAGCGACGATGGTCGGACTAATGCAGATAGTTACTTCGAGCCTTGTGGCTGGCGGGGTGACTTCGTACGCGTGGACCTGAGGGCTGTACGCGATGGGGCGATGAGTGTCGATGAGCTTGCCACAATGTTTATCAATAGCGCGAATAAATCCCCTGAGGCTAACAGCTTTACGCTGCGTGCTTGGGTCGCAGAGTGGGACACGATTCTTGAAGCCTGCTACGCATCGCTTAGCGCGATAGAGGGCTTTCAGCGCGACTCTACGCTCCTTGCCGAGATGATTGCCCGTGGTGAGTATGTCGTGCACCATAGCCGCCGCTACAACGACCTCTACGCACCCCATTATCGCATTGTACACAAAAGCCAGGTAGAGAGTGTACTACAAAGCATCGCACGCCCTACTATCGAAAGGTAGTTTGCAAGCAGAACTCACTGCAAAGTTATTTATGGGTAGCAAAGTATTTTTCGCTTTAGCTACCCATTTTTGATTATCGACCTATCCTCTCCCCTTCAGGTAGACGAAATTAGCGTCATAAGGTGCAAAGCATAGTACTCGGCAAAATCCCAACGATGGGCTACGAGATAATTTGTTGTGATAAGCCGCAGATTGCGGCTTATCACAACAAATTACTTTTGGCGGAAGTAGATCTGTATAGGCACTCCCGAGAAATCCCACTCCTCACGCAACTTATTCTCGAGGAAACGACGATACGACTCCTTGATATACTGCGGAAGATTTACGAAGAATGCAAACTGCGGTGTAGGCGTAGGTAGCTGCGTGACGTACTTAATCTTGATATACTTACCCTTTGTCGCCGCAGGGGGATAGTTCTCGATAAGGGGCAAGAAGAAGTCGTTGAGCTCCGATGTCGAGATGCGACGCTTGCGCGACTGATATACGCGGATGGCAGCCTGAAGCACATCGAGGATACGCTGCTTGTTGATGACCGAGGTAAAGATGATGGGGATGTCGCTAAACGGTGCGAGCTTCTTCTCGAGGAACTCACGCCACACCTTCATCGTGTTACTGTCCTTCTCCACGAGGTCCCACTTATTAACGACAATGACACAACCCTTGCGGTTGCGCACGATGAGATTATGGATGTTAAGATCCTGCGACTCGATGCCCTGCTCCGCATCGAGCATAAGCACGCAGACATCGGAATTCTCGATAGCACGGATCGAACGCATCACAGAGTAGAACTCGAGGTCCTCGGTAACCTTACCCTTCTTACGCATACCTGCCGTGTCGATAAGGTAGAAATCCATACCGTACATATTATAGCGCGTGTGGATAGAGTCACGCGTGGTGCCTGCAACATTGGTAACGATGTTACGCTCCTGACCAAGCAGTGCATTCGTCATCGACGACTTGCCGACGTTAGGACGACCGACAATAGCGATGCGTGGCAACGAGGCGTCGTACTCGGCAGTTGTATCTTCGGGGAGGTTGGCAAGGATGGCATCCATCATATCACCCGTACCGCTGCCCGACATCGAGCTGATGCAATAGGGCTCGCCGAGACCCAACGAGTGGAACTCGTGCGAGAAGTAGATAAGGTCGTAGGTGTCAACCTTGTTACATACCAGCATCACCTTCTTACCCGAGCGACGCAGGATATCGGCCATCATCATATCGAGGTCGGTGATTCCCGTGCGTACCTCAACGAGGAAGAGGATAAGGTCGGCCTCGTCGATAGCGAGCATCACCTGACGGCGAATCTCATCCTCGAAGATATCTTCGCTATTTACGGTGTAACCACCCGTGTCGATAACGGAAAACTCCTTACCATTCCAGTCTGTCTTACCATAGTGGCGATCACGCGTAGTGCCGGCCGTCTCATCGACGATAGCCTGACGCTGACCCACAAGGCGGTTGAAGAGTGTCGACTTACCAACATTCGGGCGACCTACAATAGCTACAAGACTCATAGTATACTCTAATTTTAATTACATAATTCGGCCACAAAGATAAGTCAATTCATTCAAATTTGGAAACTTTACAAAATATTTACCCGATATTTTGGTTTATTTATCTAAAATGAGTATCTTTGGAGGATATTCGTAGCGTATGCTCCGAAGTTAACTATTTGGATTAAGAGTATGATACATAGCAAAAGATGGTCGTGGAGTGTTGCGTTGATGGTAATGGTCTTTATGGCGATGCTATCACACCCGTGCGAGGCAGTGGCGCAGCAGCACAACTGCAACGACCATAACTGTAACCACACGCACGACCATAATCACGGCCACACGCACGGCTACGATTATGGCTACGGCTACTCCCCTACCGCGGTCGAGGCCCCGAGGATTCGCACCGAGTGGGGAATAGGTATTGGCGGTGCCTACACTGGCATTCGCGCCCTCTCGACATCGGAGGTTAAACTTCAGCCACGATTTGGTTTTCAGGGCCATATTGATATGAGCGTATGCTTCGGTCGCAACTTTGCAATCGAGACGGAGATTGCCTACGAGGGTGGTTCGTTGGACGTGGCCACCGAAAAGGAGGAGCACAGGGTGAGAACTCGCACCGTGGATATCCCTATCCTACTCTCACTGAGAGTGGCCAACGGCAGGCTGCGCTTAAACGCTGGCCCGCTGTTTACGGTAATGAGCAAGGCGGAGTACACCTCGGGGGGCGACGTTATGCTCTATGGGCCGGTTTATCCGACGTGGAACGTAGCAGGCAGCATAGCCATAGGCCTCGGCAAGCACTTCCTCCTCGAGGCACGATATGTCCACGCACTGAAGGATACACACAACCAGTTTGGTGGCGTGGAGTTTCAGACACGCCCCTACAAGATTACCGCCGGCGTAGCCATAGTATTCTAACACGAAGGTGGCAAGAGTCAGGCAGAGTGACAAATGAGAGAAGAACAAGCACGGCGGGAGAAATATGGGAGAAGGAAAGTAGGAGAAGAGAACCGAGTGAAGCGCGGAGCAAGGAGCAAAGCGAGAGAAGCGCGGCGGAAGTAAAACAAGAGAAGCGCGGCAGGAAAAGTAAAGCAGCGTAAGTGAAGCGAAAGAAAAGATTATGAGTGAAGAGACTATAAAGGAGATATTGATCGAGGGCGTCGATGCCCGCGAGCTATATGGAGCACAGGATGCCTACCTCGAGCAGATGCGCGAGTTGAGCCCGAAGCTCAAGATTGTTGCTCGCGGCGATAAGATCAAGGCCCTCGGTGCCAAGAGCGACGTTGCAGCATTCGAGCGCAGGATGAATGCCCTTGTGGACTACTACGTGAAGTATGGCCACATATCGTCGGAGGTGGTGTCGCAGGCCTTTTCGTCGAGCCTTGCGGAGTTGGGAGCTGAGCCACCAGCCGTGGATAAGGATGTCATCGTCTACGGCAATAATGGTGCAATAATTCGTGCCCGCACGATAAACCAACAGCGACTGGTCAAGCAGGCCGAGAAGTGCGACCTGATGTTTGCCGTAGGTCCTGCGGGTTCGGGTAAGACATACACGGCCATCGCCCTGGCGGTACGGGCTCTCAAGGAGCGCGAGGTGCGACGCATAATCCTCACACGTCCGGCGGTGGAGGCTGGCGAGAAGCTCGGATTTCTCCCGGGCGATATGAAAGAGAAGCTCGACCCCTATTTGCAGCCACTCTACGATGCGTTAGGCGATATGATTCCTGCCGCTAAGCTCCAGAAGTATATCGAGGAGGGCACTATACAGATTGCACCTCTTGCCTATATGCGTGGTCGCACGCTCGACAACGCCTTCGTGATCCTCGACGAGGCACAGAATACCACACTCTCGCAGATAAAGATGTTCCTCACGCGTATGGGTCGCAACGCTAAGTTTATCGTCACGGGCGACGTTACGCAGATCGACCTGCCGCGCCGCTCGGATAGCGGTCTTACGCGAGCGATGGATACGCTACGCAATATCGAGGGCATCGGCATCGTTGAGTTCGACAAGCGCGACATCGTGCGCCACCGTCTGGTGAAGTACATCGTCGAGGCGTTCGACAAGCGCGAAGAGTTAGAGAATAGCTTAAAGCACAAGGCTAACGAAAACTAAGCGACTGTTAATTAACGACTAAACAGCTAACGACTAAATAACTAACAACTAATAACTAAAACTATGGACAAGAATTTGAAAGGTTTGAAGCCGGCACTCGTGTGGAAGCACTTTGCCGAGATTTGCAACATTCCCCACCCCTCTCACGAGGAGGATGCCATCCGCGCATATATCGTTAAGTGGGCCGAGGAGCTCGGCCTCGAGCACAAGGTAGACGAGGCTCAGAATGTCTATGTCTACAAGCCCGCAACTCCCGGTATGGAGGATCGCAAGGGTATCATTATGCAGGCTCACACCGATATGGTTCCCCAGAAGAACAACGACAAGGAGTTCAACTTCTCGACCGACCCCATCGAGGCATATATCGACGGCGAGTGGGTGACGGCTAATGGCACTACTCTCGGTGCAGATAACGGCATCGGTCTTGCTGCCGCTATGGCCGCTATGGAGGACGCGGACCTCGTACACGGTCCATTGGAGTGCCTCTTCACCGCTACCGAGGAGACAGGTATGGATGGTGCTTTCGGCCTTAAGGGCGGTTTGCTCAAGGGCGAGATTCTTCTCAACCTCGACTCGGAGACCGAGGGTGAGCTATACGTAGGTTGCGCCGGCGGTATGGACGTAAACGTGACATTCAAGTACCGTGAGCAGCCTCTCGAGGGTAAGTTCGCTGCTTATAAGGTTACGGTTAAGGGTCTTAAGGGTGGCCACTCGGGCATCCAGATTGGCACACAGCGCGCCAATGCCAACAAGGTGCTGTTCCGTCTGTTGCGCCAGGAGACCGAGTCTTACGGCTTGGAGCTCGCTGCTGTCGAGGGCGGTAATATGCGTAACGCCATCCCCCGCGAGGCGTGGGCTGTGGTCGTTGTTCGCGAGGCCGAGAAGGCTATCTTCGAGGCTAACGTGAAGTCTTACGAGAAGGTAATCATCAAGGAGTTCGAGGGCATCGAGGACTCTATCGAGATCTTCGCCGAGGAGGTTGAGTGTCCTAAGGCTATCATCCCCCACCTCGAGTCGCACTCACTCATCCGTGCCGTGTGCGGCTGCCCCAATGGTGTACAGCGTATGTCAGTTGCGATGGAGGGCCTCGTGCAGACATCGTCGAACTTGGCAATCGTCGTATCGGACGGCTCGACTATCCAGGTTAAGTGCTTGTTGCGCTCGTCGGTAGATACCGAGAAGGGCGAGTTGGCAGGTGCTATATCGTCGGTATTCGAGTTGGCAGGTGCCGACGTGGAGCTCTCGGGCTCGTACAGCGGCTGGAACCCCAATATGAAGTCACCCATCCTGCACACTATGCTCGAGTCGTACGAGAAGCTCTACGGCGTGAAGCCCGCAGTTACGGCTATCCACGCAGGCTTGGAGTGCGGTATCATCGGCGCGAAGTATCCCGGAATGGATATGATCTCGTTCGGTCCTACCATCTGCTACCCCCACTCTCCAGACGAGAAGGTGGAGATCGCATCGGTAGAGAAGTTCTACGACTTCCTGCTTAACACCTTGCGTAACGCCCCCAAGAAGGCATAACGCATAGTCGTTAGAATGAAGGCGCAGACGTTAGATAGGCCTACGGTCGTAGGCGACGTTAAGTGGTTCGTGATCGTCAACCCCATTGCCGGCTCAGGCAAGGGGTTGGACGATTACCCGCTTATCTCTAAGTTGTTGCGCGACAACGGCATCGCGTGCGAGTCGGTATTTACCGAACATAAGTGCCACGCCACGGAGCTAACCGTGTCGGCCGTAGAGCAGGGTTTCCGACATATCATCGTCGTGGGTGGCGATGGCACGCTCCACGAGGTGGTCAACGGCCTCTTTATCCAGAAGCGCGTAGCCCCCTCGGACATAACAATCGCCGTTATTGCCGTGGGTACGGGTAACGACTGGATACGTATGTACGGCATTCCTACGCACTACTCCGAGGCGATACGCGCACTGAAGGAGGGTTACACCTTCCTGCAGGATGTATCGGAGGTGGACTACGAAGAGTCGCAATACCGCCAGATGCGCTATATGGCCAATGTTGCGGGCGTGGGCTTCGACGCCGTGGTAAACCACCTCTACCAACATAAGAAGGCGAGTGGTAGAACGGGCCGTTGGGTCTACTTGTGGAGTATGCTCCGCACCTTCTTTAGCCATAAGTCGGCGGGTGTGAAGATATGGATTGACGACCGTCTGGTATTCAACGGTCTGCTCTTTAGCATCGCCATCGGCGTAGGTAGATACAACGGTGGAGGTATGCAGCAGTTGCCAGCAGCTATTGCCGACGATGATCTTCTGGATATCACGATGATACGTCCGCTGCACTGGTGGCACGTCATCTTCCGCATACGCCGTCTGTTCAACGGTACGATATATTCGATCGGCCACGTCCTGCACGCTCAGGGCAAGAAGATACGCATAGAGTCGTCGCCCGAGATACCCTTAGAAGTCGATGGCGAGTGGCTTGGCGTAACGCCCATCGAGTTCCGTGTGCAGCACCGCGAGGTACGCGTCATTGTCAACAAGTCGTTCCTGGACAAGGTAAGCAAGCAGAGGTAGAGTAAAATGCGATCTCACCATAATATCACATTACTCTGAGATGCATACATCTCAGAGTATATTTTGGATTTTTGGGTATTAATTCGTATCTTTGCGAGACGCATCTAATCCACTACTATGAAGAAGCAAGACACAACATCTCAGGAGTTTTACTCTCGATATACGTATAATCCGGACAAAGATTGTATCGGACAGGGAGGTTTTGGCAAAGTATATCGTGGCCGAGACATCATAAGAGACCGCGATGTTGCCATTAAGGTATCTGTCGTAGGCAACAACAATTCAAATATAAGACTGCAAAATGAGGTGGCAATGGCTAATAATATGCCACTACATAAGAACATTGCATACTATGAAAAGTGCTATACTCTGAATACACCTATCGGAGTGTGTGACTTTGCAGTGATGCAATATTACAAAGATGGTAGCCTTGAGAATTTGATAACCCACGAGAAGCTCACAATCGAAGAGCGTTATAATATCCTCATACAGATACTCCGTGGTATTGGGTTCCTCCATAAACACGATATCATTCATCGCGACATAAAACCGCAGAATATTCTTATTGCACGATATAACGGTGAAATCACACCTAAGATTACCGACTTTGGCATCAGTAAACACGTCGACAACATTAATAAGTCAATAGTATCTAATTCGATTGTTGGTGCAGGGACAATAGCATACGCAGCTCCTGAGCAACTTGCTGAACGCGAGCTAAAGAAGAATTGTGATTTATGGAGTTTTGGAGTTATAGCATATAGGATGCTTACCGGTAAACTTCCGTTTAATTATGGTAATTTCAGTCCTACAAGTGAGGATGGCCGTGAGGAGTTGAACCGTCAGAAAAGATCAGGTGTAATTCCTGCCGATATAAATAGTATTGAAGAGCCTTGGCAGCAGCTTATCAGAGCGTGCCTTGTGGTTGACTATAAGAACCGTATTCAGAGTGCAGAGGAGGCTCTCAGCATATTAGGTTGTACCATAACAGACGAGGGAAACAGTCACAAAAAACAAACCAAACGATCTAAAGGCATGAAACGAAACTTAGTAGTAATAACATCAATTCTGCTACTTGTATGTCTTTGCATTGGTGGATGGATGCTCTTTAACAAAGAAAAGGAACCCGCAATTAACGAAGAAGCAATTATAAACACTGGTCTCGAATTGTATGAAACCGAACAATATGAAGAGTGCGTTGAATTAATTTTACCACTTGCACAAAAGGGAAATGCAAAGGCACAATACATCATCGGTATGTTGTATTACCTTGGAAACTACTACGATGAAGATAACGAAGAGGCTGTTGAGTGGTTTAAAAAAGCAGCTGAACAGGATAACTACGAGGCCCAGTACAAATTAGGACTATGCTACACAAATGGGTATGGTGTTGAGTCTAATGAAGACAAGGCAAATATGTGGTATCATTAGTGTCCCATAAAAATTCGGGACTGGTTAAACATTAAATAAATTTTGCCCATTAGGGTCGGTAGGTTCTTTGTCATATTGAAATTTAGTTTTGTCGAAGAGGTCTTTTAAGCGTGTTTTGTCAGTCAGCGAAAT
>JAGBCY010000030.1 GCA_017937765.1 Alistipes sp. | reverse complement strand
TATTTCGCTGACTGACAAAACACGCTTAAAAGACCTCTTCGACAAAACTAAATTTCAATATGACAAAGAACCTACCGACCCTAATGGGCAAAATTTATTTAATGTTTAACCAGTCCCGAATTTTTATGGGACACTAATGAAACCGATTATGAAACGATTGATCTATTTTCTGATGGCGATGCTCGGCTTCGGTGCTGTTAGTTGTGAGGAGCTTGAAGGAGGCGGTAATTTGGATGCCTATGGCACGCCGTACTCTTTGTTTAGGGTATCGCTGCGCGTAGTCGATGGCGAGAGAAATCCCATCCCGGGCATTCAGGTATCTGCGAAAAATGACTACAACACCCAGCCCCTCGCGACAACAAACGAGGAGGGTCGCCTGGAGGGCACATATCACAGTGTTTCGACGATGAATTACATCAATTTCTTGGATACTGATGGTGAGGCCAATGGCGGCTGGTTCGAGCCGCTGTCGATGAACGTTGGCGATAAGATCGTAAAGGTTAAGGATGGCGAAGGCTTGTGTAGAGGCGAGTATGAAGTGACGCTCGGCGACGTCACCTTAGAGCTAAAAGAGGAGAGCACAAATAACGAATAAACAATACAGCTATGTCACTTATTGGCAAGATTTTAACGCGCCTATTCGCGCTCTTTGGTATGACCCTCACGTGCGTGGCGTGCTACGGCATCCCCGAGGCGGAATTCAATCCCGAGTTCACAGCATCGGGACGTGTGGTTGATAGTGAGGGTCAGCCCATTGAGGGAATCCGCGCCTCGATGGGCGGCAACAACGAGATGAATACGTCGACAAACGGCCGCTTCTACGTTTACGGCAACGTGCCGAGAGTACACCTCGACGATGTCGATGGCGAGGCAAACGGAGGGGCCTTCGAGAGCGTGACCATCGAGCTCGGCGAATCGGTGGCCGAGCTTGGCGACATAACCCTCACACGCATAAGCGGGGAGGTAGAAGAGAACGAGGATCAAGTAACCGAGTAGATAAGTAGCTATGGGAAAACGATTAGGACTACGCCAGTGGATAGCGTTGAAGCTGTTTAAGAAGCTGCGCCAGATACGCCGCGACGAGCACATCCTCAACACGCTATTCTGGGAGTGTACGCTGCGCTGTAACCTCAAGTGCCGCCACTGCGGCAGCGACTGCACGGTGGACCCCGCACTCAAGGATATGCCGGCAAAGGATTTCTTCCGCGTGCTGGACAACGAAATCACGCCCAACGTCAACCCCAACAAGGTGTTGATCATACTATCGGGTGGCGAGGTGCTCGTGCGCAAGGACCTCGAGGAGATAGGCATAAACCTCTATCGCCGAGGCTATCCGTGGGGTATGGTAACAAACGGTCTCGGCCTCACACGCCAGCGATTCGACTCGCTCGTTCGTGCAGGCCTGCACTCCATAACCGTGTCGCTCGATGGCTTCGAGGAGGAGCACTTCCATATACGCCAGAACAAGGAGAGCTTCGCACGCGCCGTGGAGGCTGTGCGTATGATCTCGGCAGACAAGGAGCTCGCCTCGGATGTGGTCACCTGCGTGACTCCCGCCCTTATGCCTAAGCTCGCGGAGTTCAAGGAGTTTCTCTACTCGCTCGGTGTGCATCGCTGGCGACTATTCACCATCTTTCCCGTAGGCCGTGCCGCCACCGATCCCACGCTGCAACTCAACGACGAGGAGTTCACCGCGCTTATGCAGTTCATCGAGGCTACGCGCAAGGAGGGGCGTGTCGTGGCATCGTACGGCTGCGAGGGCTTCCTCGGCGGCTACGAGATGCGCGTGAGGACAAACCCCTTTGAGTGCTATGCGGGCGTTGGTGTGGCGTCGATACGCGTCAATGGCGACATATCGGGATGCACCAGCGTGAGGGCCAACTTCACGCAGGGCAACATCTACCGCGACAACTTCTGGGATGTGTGGCAAAACCGCTTCGAGAAGTTCCGCAACCGCACGTGGGCCAAGCGCGGCAAGTGTGCCGAGTGCAAGATGTGGCAATACTGCGAGGGTAACGGTATGCACCTCTACGACGACGATGGCCACCTGCTTGTATGCCACTACCAGCGGCTCAAGCGATAAGCAGAGAGAGACTTGGCATCCCCGCGGCCTTCCCCTATGGGGAAGTCTCGGGGATTCATTTCACCCGTAAATTCTGCCATTTCGCGGAATTTTTCATAAGAAGTTGCTATTTTTTGCGATTTATTCACTATCTTGCACCCGAATATGGTGCGTCACTTCGTTGGTAATATGGGATTACGCCTAAGAAGGAGAGCGTGGTCGGTATTTGGAAGGGGTGCCATTATGGAGGAAAATTAGAGCATAAGTTGCTAAGGATAAGATTATTATTAACTTAAAACTTCTTATAGTATTATGAAAAAGATGATGTTTTTGATGCTTGCCCTCTTCGTGGGCTTTAGCGCATCGGCACAGTCAATGCCCGACGTAAAGATTGAGAATCAGGAGGGTAAGGTTATCTCTACTCGCGACTTGGTGGATGGTACGCCTATGATCATCTCATTCTGGTCGACGACGTGCAAGCCCTGTATTATGGAGCTCAACGCCGTGAACGACAACCTCTACGACTGGCTGGAGGAGGTAGATATGAAGGTTGTTGCCGTTTCGGTTGACGACGCTCGTACCTTGAGCCGCGCACGTGCTATGACCCAGGGTCAGGGTTGGGACGACTTCGTGTGCGTCTACGACAAGAATCAGGACTTCAAGCGCGCAATGAACGTGAGCCTCACACCCCACACCTTCATCGTTGACGGCAAGGGTAACGTGGTGTACTCGCACTCGGGTTATACTCCCGGTAGCGAGCAGGAGTTGTTCGAGAAGATCAAGGAGCTCAAATAATTGTGACAGAAAGATAGGGGGAGGGTTCATTGTGAATGGCCACTCCCTCTGTTTAATTTTGGATAATGTAAACTTTACGAAATGAAGAAATTTTTACTCACTATCGGCTTGGTAGCAGCCACGATGTTCGTTGCAAACGAGGCCTCGGCTCAGATTAAGGCTGGCGAGGGTCAGGTGTCAATAGCATTGGAGAGCAATAATACGTACTATACTAAGGATCAGAAACTTATCGACGCAGGTATATATATCCCCGGTAGCCAGGACTCTCGTACTAAGGGTGACTTCGGTTCAAACGACTACCTCAAGGTGGACTACAACCTCGGTCGTTTCTCGGCAGGTGTGCAGCTCGACGGCTACCTTCCCGGACTCTTCGGCTACGATATCTACAAGTATCAGCAGCGCGACTCGAAGATGACCGCTTTCCTGTCGAAGTACGTGCAGTGGGAGGATAAGAACTGGGGTGTTCGCCTCGGCGATATCTACGATCAGTTCGGTAACGGTCTCATCTTCCGTGCCTACGAGGAGCGTGCCTTGGCGTTGAATAACTCATTGGCCGGTGGTCGTGCATACTACAATTTCAACAACTTTGTGAACGTTAAGGTTGTTGCTGGTATGCCTCGCCTCTACGACGTGCGCTCGTCGAACTGGGTATATGGTGCCGACCTCGCACTCTCGATTTCGGAAATGACAGGCTGGCAGAATGGCATATTGTCTTTGGAGGGTAGCTACGTTGGTCGCCACCAGAACGATGCCGTTGAGGAGTTCGGTATGATAGGTGTCACTACTGAGAATCTTAATATGGTCTCTGGTCGTTTGAACCTTGAGGTTGCAGGCTTCTCGTTCCGTGGTGAGTATGCTGCGAAGCTCAACGAGGATGTTTATGACCCCGTTATGCCTGCGAAGAAGGGTAATGTTGTTCACTTGGACCTCGGCTATAACTACAAGCGTTTCTCTGTGTCGGCAACATTCCGCCGTCAGGAGTATATGACAACACCTATTGAGATGCGTCCTTTGAGTATCGGTGGCGGTAACTCGATGAACTACGTACCTCTGCTTACCCGCCAGCATACATATATGCTCGCTAACCTTAACCCCTACCGTGGCACTTCTATATTCACCGGTGGTGAGATCGGCGGTCAGGTAGACGTTTACTACTCGCTGCGCAACAAGAAGGCTCGTGGTAAGTATTGGAACTTCCACGCTAACTTCTCGATGTTCAACACCTTGAACCACGAAAACTTTGGTATGGAGTTCAAGAGCCGCAACGCTTGGATCGACTTCAACTTCGATATTGAGCGTCAGTGGAATAAGCAGCTTAAGACCACGTTCTTCTACTCGTTCCAGCGTTGGGACGAGGAGCTTAACCACTTCGACACGGACCACGCCGACTACTGCCGTTCGCATATCTTCGTTGGTGATGTGACCTATAAGTTCAACAAGAAACACTCGTTGCGCGTTGAGGGTCAGTATCTTGTCTCTGGCGATTATGAGGGCGACTGGGTTGCTGCGCTTGTGGAGTATAACTTCGCACCCAAGTTCAGCTTCTATGTAAGCGATATGTGGAACTGGGAGCCTATGGACGAGAACTACAGTTATGCTTCGGAAAAGCACGAGCTCTTGCACTACTATCAGGTGGGTGCTACCTTTACACACAAGTTCCTCCGCGCACAGCTCTCGTACGGTCGTAACCGCGAGGGTTATGTATGCTCGGGTGGTCAGTGCCGCTATCAGCCTGCATACACCGGTGTGAACCTCGCGTTTACCCTCACATTCTAACGAACTAAAAAGATTAATTGACTATAACAATGAAAATTACAAAGTTTTTTACGCTTCTCTGTGCAGTCGCAACTCTCTTTGCGGCTTGTGAGCCTGTTGACGACAACACCAACAACCCCGGCGGCAACACCGATAAGCCCGGCACGGGCGACCAGCCCACTGTCACCGAGATCACCCTCACGGCTGATAAGTACGTGGCAATGATCGGCGAGGTTGTATCGTTCACCGTCACCGACTCTACGGGCAACAACCTAACAGCCGACTCAAAGGTGTTCAACAAGGCAACCTACACCGAGGTTACCAACCCCTTCATCCCCACGGAGGATGGCTCGTTGGAGTTCTACGCCGTGTACGGCACCACTATCTCTAAGACTATCAAGGTTGATGTTGTCCCTGCTGTTCCCGAGCTTCCCGCCGATAGCGACCCCTCGAACACATCGTTCAACCACCGCATCCTTTTGGTTGACCACACAGGTACGAAGTGCGGTTGGTGTCCTACGATGATGAAGGAGTTGCGCGTGGTCGAGGCCGACGAGAACTACCACAACAAGTTCTACGAGGCAATGTCGCACACCTACAACTCGGACGATCCGTCGTGGTCACGCTCGGCAGAGGTTGTTACGTCGCACTACGGCAGCCTCGTTAATGGCTACCCCTCGCTCACGTTCAACTTCTACTACCCCCGCACGGCCGATAGAAGCGCGAGCGATATTATGGCTCAGATCGACGCTTTGTGGAAGGCTGAGGGTGCCGATGCAGGTATCACGGCAGCCGCTACGGGTGGTAACACTCAGGTAGTTGTCAAGACTGGCGTTAAGGCTAATGTCACAGGCGACTACCGCGTGACTGCGTGGTTGTTGGAGGATGGCATCTACGCCCCGCAGGCAGGTACGTCGGATGAGTCGTACTACACGCACAACAACTCTATCCGCTACATCGCATCGTCGAACCCCATCACCGGCTTCGACCTCGGCACCATCGAGGCAGGCCAGAGCACGGAGTACACTATGTCGCTTGAGATCTCGAGCTCGAAGTGGAACAAGGATAACCTCAAGGTGTTGGTTATCGTGTCGGGCCTCAATGACTCGAACCGCTACGATGTTGTTAACCTCGCAATGTGCCCCGTTAACGGCAGCGTTGAGTACGACTATATGAAGTAGTCATTTAAAAATAGGTATGACTTAAAATAAAATAACTTAAAACTAATTACAACAATGAAAATCACAAAGTTCTTTGCACTTATGTGCGCAGCAGCAACCCTCTCATTCGCAGGTTGCGAGCTTATTGACGAAACCCCCGGCGACGGCACCCAGACAGAGCAGCCCGATCAGCCTGGCGACCAGCCCGGCGAGCCCACAACGGGTACAATCACCCTCTCGGTAGATAAGACAGCTGTTCAGCTCGGCGAGACTATCAAGCTCACCGTGACTCAGGAGGGTCAGGATGTAACATCGGCAGCTACCATCTACGACGCTGCAACGATGAATAAGGTTAAGAACGGCGAGTTCACTCCCGAGAGCACCGGTAACTACTCGTTCTTCGCTACTAAGGGTAACGAGTCGTCAAACTACGTGTACATCGCAGTTATGGCAACCATCCCTACCCTCCCCGAGGATACCGACGCTGCTAACACCAAGTTCAACCACCGCATCCTCCTCGTTGACCACACTGGTATCAAATGCGGTTACTGTCCTATGATGATCGACAACCTTCTCGCATTTGAGGAGGAGTATCCCAACTGGGCATCGCACCTCAACGAGGTAACTTGCCACGCTGGTTCTATGGCTGGTGGCGACCCCGCAAACTCACCCGCAGCAACTACCGTAAACCAGTATTACAGCCCCGATGGCTACCCCAACCTCTCGATCAACTTCCACAGCGCAACCGTTGGTAACTACCAGCAGGGCTACTTCCTCCAGCTTATGGATCAGACCTTCAAGGATTTGGTTAAGGTTGATGGTGCTGATGCAGGTATCGCAATCGCTACATCGGGCGACTCGTCGACCGTATATGCTACCGTAGCTATCAAGTCAGCTGTTGAGCAGGAGTATAAGGTTACTGCTTGGTTGCTCGAGAGCAAGATCTATGGTAATCAGGCTGGTGCATCGCAGGACTACCACAAGATCTACAACCACGCATTGCGTAACATCGGTGGCACCTACTCGAAGAACGATATCTCGGGTGACTCGGTAGGCGTTATCAAGGTAGGTGAGAGCATCGAGACAGCATTCGAGCTCCCCGTAACCAGCTCGAAGTGGAAGGTTGAGAATATGGACGTTCTCATCATCGTGAGCGCGAAGGATAAGACCAAGCGTTGGGAGGTTGTTAACACGGCTATCTGCCCCGTTAACAGCACTGCTAACTACGAGTACGTTGAGTAATCCTCAGCAACTTACGCTCTCTCACGAGGCCGCGAATTAGTTTCGCGAGGCACTCAATATTTCTCGAGACGCGCGATAGTTTCGTGCGGCACTCAACCAAACGAGCCACTCTGCCGATGCAGAGTGGCTCGTTTAGCGTATAGGCATACTTAGTGTATTTCCCATTCGGGGCTCTGAGGTTTGGTGCCGATAAAGAGAAAGAGCGGATGGGGCGTACTTAGCGTATTTCCCATTCGCTCTTTGGATTGAGGTGCCGAAGTAGGCACCTTATCACAAGAAATTACTTTTTCGACTTAGGCGCAAGAATCATATTCATCTTCTTGCCGTCAAGCTTGGGCATAAGCTCCACGCGCGCAAACTCCTCGAGATCGTTGGCGAAGCGCAAAAGTAGAATCTCGCCCTGCTCCTTAAACACGATAGAGCGACCGCGGAAGAATACATAGGCCTTGACCTTAGCTCCCTCCTTCAAGAAGTTCTCGGCGTGCTTGAGCTTAAAGTTATAGTCGTGGTCGTCGGTCTGAGGGCCGAAGCGGATCTCCTTGATGACGACCTTAACCTGCTTTGCCTTAATCTCCTTAGCCTTCTTCTTCTGCTGGTAGAGGAACTTCTGGTAGTCGGCAATGCGACATACCGGAGGATCGGCCTTCGGCGAGATCTCGATGAGGTCGAGCTCCATCTCGTCGGCCAAGCGGATGGCCTCCTTGATGGGCAACACGAGGTTGGGCTCAACGTTCTCACCTACGACACGCACTGTGGGTGCCGTAATCTCGTCGTTGATACGGTTGGGGTTCTCCTGCTGCGGGCGACGACCACGCTGGTCGCGCTGCTGCGGGTTCTGCTGCTGGTTATTCCCCGGCACCTGTGGGCGCGGGCGGAATGGAAATTGTCCTGCCAAATTAGAAACTATTAATTAAGTGTATTCTATAAATTGTCAAGTTGTTAGTTTACGCAAGCAGGGTTACTTGTTTGCTGCAATCTCGGCAGCAACCAACTCCTTCATAAACTTAGCGAACTCGTCGATCGACATCTGACCCTTGTCGCCCTCACCCTGAGCACGTACCGATACCTTACGCTCCTCGGCCTCCTTCTCGCCTACGATCAAGAGGTAGGGGATGCGCTTAAGCTCGTTATCACGAATCTTACGGCCGATCTTCTCGTTGCGGTCGTCAACCTGCGTGCGGACATCCTGAGCGTTAAGCTCGCGGGCCACCTCCTCGGCATAGGCGTTGTACTTCTCCGAGATGGGGAGCACGACAACCTGGTCGGGCGTGAGCCACAACGGGAACTTACCACCCGTGTGCTCCAACAGCACGGCAACGAAACGCTCCATAGAGCCAAACGGTGCACGGTGGATCATAATCGGGCGGTGGAGCTTATCGTCCGAGCCCTTATACGTAAGGTCGAAACGCTCGGGGAGGTTGTAGTCAACCTGAATGGTACCGAGCTGCCAGCTACGGCCAAGAGCATCCTTAACCATAAAGTCGAGCTTAGGACCATAGAATGCCGCCTCGCCGAGCTCGACGGTAGTCTTGAGGCCCTTATCCTCGCAGGCCTTGATGATGGCTGCCTCGGCCTTCTCCCAGTTCTCGTCCGAGCCGATGTACTTCTCCTTGTTGTTAGGATCGCGGAGCGATATCTGAGCGGTGTAGTTATCGAACTTCAACGTGCGGAAGATATAGAGCACGATGTCCATAACCTTCTCGAACTCCTCCAACAGCTGGTCGGGGCGCACGAAGAGGTGGGCGTCGTCCTGAGTGAACGAGCGCACGCGTGTGAGGCCGTGCAACTCACCCGACTGCTCGTAACGATATACCGTACCGAACTCTGCCAAGCGAACGGGGAGGTCCTTATATGAGCGGGGCTTCGAGCGGTAGATCTCGCAGTGGTGTGGGCAGTTCATAGGCTTCAACAGATACTCCTCGCCCTCGAACGGCGTGTGGATAGGCTGGAACGAGTCCTTGCCATACTTAGCATAGTGGCCCGAGGTGACATAGAGGTCCTTGTTACCGATATGCGGGGTGATAACCTGCTGGTAGCCATAGCTCTTCTGGATCTGGCGCAAGAAACGCTCGAGACGGTCACGCAACTCGGCACCCTTAGGCAACCACAAAGGCAAACCCTGACCTACGCGCTGCGAGAACATAAAGAGCTCGAGGTCCTTACCGAGCTTACGGTGGTCGCGCTTCTTAGCCTCCTCGAGGAGTGCGAGGTGCTCGTCGAGCATCGACTTCTTGGGGAACGACACGCCGTAGATACGCGTGAGCATCTTGTTCTTCTCGTTACCGCGCCAGTAGGCACCGGCAACCGATGTCAGCTTGATAGCCTTGATATATCCTGTATTGGGGATATGCGGACCGCGGCAGAGGTCGGTAAACGAGCCGTTGGTGTAGAACGAGATCGTGCCATCCTCCAAATCGGTGATAAGCTCCACCTTGTACTGGTCGCCCTTCTCGGTGAAGGTCTTGAGGGCGTCGGCCTTAGATACCTCTGTGCGTACGAGCTGCTCCTTGTTACGCGAGAGCTCCACCATCTTCTGCTCGATGACGGCGAGGTCGGCCTCGGTGATAGCCACCGGCGAGTCCACATCGTAATAAAAACCGTTGTCGATAGCGGGACCGATACCGAACTTAATGCCCGGATAGAGAGCCTCCAATGCCTCGGCCAAGAGGTGTGATGAGGTGTGCCAGAAGGCGTGCTTACCCTCGGCGTCGTCCCACTTAAAGAATTTGATCGTACAGTCGCTGTCGATCGGGCGCGTCATATCAACAGTTGCGCCATTTACCTCCGCTGCAAGTGAGTCAGCAGCGAGACGAGGGCTGATGCTCTCTGCCACCTGGAAGGCAGTTGTCCCCTTGGCATACTCTCTTACCGAGCCATCGGGGAAGGTTACTTTAACCATAATGAATTTAAGTTTTAAAAGTTTATGCATCGAGTGCCTTCGTAGCTCCACAATAACGAGACGGATTACTACTCAGCTGCACTCCTTGTTTTATTCTTTCTCCTCTTTGGCACCTAACGCCTTTGCAAGCGTTGCGATGCGGTAGATGGCATAGATGGCGATGAGCACCATCACGCCCCACTTCGCCCAGCCAATAGTCTCCGTGGGCATCCACTCGCGCACGCAGTACGACACCACCAGACCAAGCAGCACGGCACTAATTACGATGCTTATAACAACTCTCGCTTTCCCAGCCATCACTAATTATTAATTATTAATTAACGGATTGCTAATCGTTTAGTCGTTGTGCTCCGTGTCGGGCAGATCCTTTACCGACACATCGCGACCCTTCTCGCGCTCGAAGTGCTCCAAAGGATTCTCGTTCCACTCGCTCCACGCCGCACGACGGCGCACGATGTCGATAGCCTCGTAGATGGCGTTGCGCATAGACTGCTCGTCGGCAACACCCCTACCTGCAATGTCGTAGGCCACGCCGTGGTCGGGCGAGGTACGCACCTCGGTGAGCGAGGCGGTGAAGTTCACGCCATTGGGCGTCAGTGTCTTAAACGGTGCCAAGCCCTGATCGTGATACATCGCAAGGATAGCATCGTAGTTCTTAAACTGTCCCGAGGCAAAGAAACCATCGGCCGCGAAGGGTCCGAATGCCAATATCTCGCGCTCGTAAGCCTCGACGATAGCGGGCTTGATGATCTCCTGCTCCTCCTTGCCAAGCAGGCCACCATCACCCGCGTGGGGGTTTAGCGCGAGCACAGCGATACGCGGGCGCACCACGCCAAAGTCCTCACGCATAGAGGCATTCATCTGTACAATGCGGTCGAGGATAAGCTCCTTCGAGAGACGCTCGGCAACCTGAGCCACGGGCACGTGGATCGTAACGAGGCCCACACGCATAAGCTCCGAGGTCATAATCATCAGCGGCTCGCCATCGAGCTCCTTAGCCAAGAACTCCGTATGGCCCGTATATGTAAAGTCGGGGCTCTGTATCATCTCCTTGTCGATAGGGGCCGTGACGAGAGCATCGAGCTCGCCGTTCTTAAGGTCGTCAACCGCCCTGCGCAGAGCCGCAGCGGCAGCCTCGCCACCAACCTTCGAGGGCTTACCGGGCGTCACCGACAGCTCCTTCGAACCGCACTCCACGAGGTTCACACGACCCGCCGAGGCATAGTCAGCACCATCGACAATGTTAAATTTCACGGGGTCGTAATCCTTGAGCTGCTTGGCGTAGTAGGCAGCGGCACTACTTGAGCCATACACCACAGGGGTGCACAGCTCCGTGAAACGATCATCCGAAAGTATCTTGAGAATTATCTCCCAGCCGACACCGTTAGTGTCGCCCTGAGTGATTCCTATTTTTAGTCTATTGCTCATAAAATTCACAGTTTCAACTTACAAATATAAGAAAAGTTGCGAATACTGCAAAATTTGAGCAAAGAAATATTACGTAATAATTCCTAACGGGCAGATTGTCGTCTTAGAGTCCGCGGCGTTTTATAATCCACGCCATAGCGCGATAGAGGCCGTCGACCGCGGGGCGAAGCTGGCGCGGCAGGGCATTGAGAAGGCGCAGGCGACCGAGCTGACGGCGCGAGCGACGCGTGAACGAGAAGCGTTCGGCAGCGCGGCGTGCATCCTCCCCACCTCCGCACACCGACTGCGTGATGGCCTTGCCGATGGCTATGCGGGCGATATATTCGTTGAGCGTGGGATCCTGCTCCGGGGCATAGAGCTCCTCCAAAGAGTGGTGGCTCTGCTCCGAGCGATAGATCGCGGCCGAGCGATTCGACGCCTCGCGCGAGTAGCGCACGAGCGGCATCGTCGAGAAGCAGAACTTCGCGCCACCCTGCATCATACGCACCCACAGCCACTGGTCCTCACCGATACGCATACCCTCGGGGAAGCCACCAACGGCCTCGACGCTCGCCCGACGGAGCGTTGCCGTCGAGGGGATTATCGGGTAGCGGCCGCGCAGTGCCTCCTCTGCGGGATTGATATACCCCTCGGCGGTGGGCACGGGGGCCGTAACACGCTGCTTGCCGTTAACTATATCGAAGGCCGTAGAATAGGCATCGGCCTCGGGGTAATACTCCATCAAGCGGCACACCTCGGCGATATATCCCGAGAGCCAACAATCGTCGGCATCGAGCAGCGCGACATACTCGCCCGAGGCCTCCACGATACCGCGATTACGTGCAGCACTAACGCCGCTATTTTGCTGAGTGATAAGGCGTATGCCTGCATCGGGATACTCCCCGATGAGTCGCTCGACGATAGCCCTCGAGCCATCCGTTGAGCCATCGTCGACGACGATAATCTCGCGCGGGGCGAGGCTCTGCTCCACCACCGAGCGTAGCGCGCGCTCGACCTCCGCCTCCTTATTATAGAGAGGTATCACCACCGAGATACGCTCCGACTCATCCGTCGTCACGCGCTCGCCAAAGCCGAGACACTCGGGGGCGTGGTTCAGACGCTTATCCTCGGGCAGCCACTTCTGGATATCGCCATAGTGGTTACGCAGGTATGTCTCGAGGTCCGAGGGTGCCCACACCTCCATATCGCCAAAACGGCGACGCTCGGGGGTCTCAATAGCCTCAACCGCAATCATATCCTTAGGCATACGCACGATGTTGTAGCGCGAAGCGAGGGTATTGTTATAGCGCGTGAGCTCGCGCCTTAGGCGGCGGTATATCTGCTCCTTGCTCATCACAAGCGCGACAAGACGAATCGCGGCACACGAGGCAATGCTCTTAGGCATCACCACGCCGTTATTCGCCCTACCGAACCATCGCCACAGCCACACACTCTTGGCCGTGAAGCAGTTAACCCAGAAGCGTACGCGAGAGCGTTGTCTGCGCTCCGCTGCACGGTTGTCGGGGATGCGGTCGTAGGGAAATATGTCGATATAGATACCCTCCTCGATAGGCAGACCCACCCACTCGCGCTCGACAAAGCGCGTGCCGCACTTACGCACCTTGGCAAAGTAGAAGGGGGTGTCGGGCTCGGTTGAGAACTCCTGCAAGCGGTAGCCCTCACCAAGCAGCGACGCGGCCTCGCGGAGGAAGCGTTCGTAGTTCTCGCGCGTCATACCGAGGTCGATGTCGTCGTCCCACGGGACTATGTCGTCGAAGAAGTGGGCACCGATAGCCGTGCCGCCCTGAATGAAATAGGGGATATCGGCCTCGTCGCACACACGCACAACCTCACGAAGAACATCCATAAGTTCCACGTGCAGACGGCGTAGTATGTCGCTATTGTACTTCATCGCATATCGTGGACAAGAAGGTTACAGCCGCGGATATCGCTACCGGCGATACGTCCCTCAATCATAAAGCTATCATCCTCGAGCACGCGGCCCACGTCCTGCGTCTGGATAAAGGCGCACGACGACAGGTTGGCAAGGTCGATAATGTCGATGCCGCCACGCATACCCGTGGGCGTATGGTCGAAGGGGTCGTTCACATCGCGCACAAGCACCCTCATCCACCCCGGCGCGCGGAAGATTCCCTCGCCCGAGGAGTAAGCCTGCGACGTAAGCTCGGCCATACCATACTCCGAGTGGATATGCTCGACGCCGAAACCCTGCTTAAGGATAGCGTGGAGCTCGCCTTTGGAGATCTCCTTGCGACGGCCCTTCATTCCGCCCGTCTCCATAACTATCGTGCGGTCGAGCTTCGGCGCATACTGCTCGGCCAAGTCCCAGAGAGCATAGCTCACGCCAAGCAGGATCTTTGGTTTCGGGTCGGCCTCCACGTCGGCGATAAGTCGTTCGTAGTCATTTAGGTAGAAGCCTCCGGAGCCAGCCCTGCGGATAAGCTCATCGACCATATATACCAACGACGAGCCCTCGCGCTCGAGGTAGCTTGGCAGGAGGCCGTAGATGCTCCACTCCGCGGGGTCGCCATAGAAACGCTCGAAGGCCGCAACGAAGGTGCGACGGTAGTCCTCGAGCGAGGCCATCATATGTCTCGAGGCACAGGTAGAGCCCGTATTCGACGAGGTAAAGATAACCTCGGGGGGTGTCGCGGCGGAGTAGACATCCTCGCTCTTGAAGAGCTCGATAGGGAGCATAGGTACATCCTCGACGCGCTCGACCTCCGCGGGGTCAATGCCGAGGAGCTCGATATAGCGACGATACGGAGCACACCTCTCGGCCTGAAAGCGGAAGAGCCTCAGGGCACACGAGTCGAACATCTCGGGGCTCGTGATACGTAGCACGTCGTCAATAGTAATCATATTCATAGCGGTAGAACTTCCGACAAAGTTAAGAAAATTATTGCGACCACGCCAAAAATATGGAGCTATTCTTTCATCGGTACGAAAAAAAGAATACCTTTGCAAAAGAAACAATAATCTACGAGATATGCTAAAATTTAGGAGAATGGTAGCGATGGCGATGCTCATATGCTCGGCCTTCGCACTTGGATGTGAGAGTGGTGTAGAGGAGAGTACGGGCGGCGTGCCGGTGGTGGTCTTGGATCGCTACGAGCTTAACGTCGACGGCAATGGCGGCGATATGCCCATCTACTACGGTGTGGAAAACCCCATAAAGGGCGAGCGTCCCGTGGCAACAACGACGGCCGATTGGATCACTCCCCTCCAGACCGAGGCGACAAAGATTGTGCTCCGCGTGGCGGCCAACAGCGACCCCGAGCCGCGTGAGGCAATCGTCACGGTAACGTACAAGAACATCGAGCGACCGATACGTATATTCATCACACAGGATAAGGCCGTGCTCGACAAGTTCCACTTCGAGGTGTCGAACGTAACCTACAAGAGCTGCACCGTGCGCTACACCCCCGCCGATGAGACGATACAGTATATGGCCAACATCATCGACCGCGAGTACTTCAACTACTCGGGCGTGAGCACCGAGGAGGCATTCATCCAGGCCGAGATGGCCAACTACCTGTCGGTTGCCGAGCACTACGAGATGACGCTCGAGGAGCTGATGCAGAACCTTAGCCCGCAGTTGGTCTACACGGGCGAGGCAGTGCGCCAGTTCGACGGTATGCAGCACGGCGGTAAGTATCTGATTTACAGCTATGGCGTGACATTCAGCGGCAATAGCTACGACATCACAACGCCCATACACTACACCCTCGTGGAGCTCCCGATGCCCACGATGTACGACGTTAAGTTCAACCTGCACACCACCGTGCAGTCGACCGGCACGGCGACCCTCGCCGTATCGCCCAAGGGCTGGGATGGCTACTACAACGTGCAGATAGCCCCCGACGACTCGCTCTACTACGTGCCACCCGGCGAGTCACCGAGCGAGTTTGTCATCCGTGCGTTGGCAAACGCCTTCTACAACAGCGCGCGTTCGTATATGGCGCAGGGTAACAATGCCAGCAAGTTTCTAAGCTCGCACTGCTATCAGGGCGAAAAACGTCTCGACCTCCAGCTCGAGCCCGGCAAGCGATATATGATCATTGTCTTTGCCGTTGAGTCCGAAGATGGTGCAATCCCCGTGATGCGTTCGATGCCCACCATCGACCACATTTAGACCGAGGAGCGCAAATCTACACAACAGAAACGAAGCAAATGGATAGAATAAAGTTTACCCTATGCCTCCTGCTCCTCGGCATTGCCGCAGGCTGCAGCAACGACCCCACCCCCGATGAGGCCGCAACGGTGATAACACCCGAGATCCTCAGCCTCGAGGCCGAGGCCGAAGGTGGCACGTTCACGATAGCCTACGATATCAAGAACCCCATCGCGGGAGCTCCCCTCGTAGCTTTAACCGAGGCAGACTGGATAACCGACATCGACACCGCCGAGGCCAACAGCCTCAGCTTCACGATCCTCTGCAACGACACCGCCGAGGTGCGCGAGGCGACAATAACCCTGCGCTACCCCTCGGCAACGAGCGACCCCGTAATCACCATCACTCAGGCAGCCACGCTCGTGACGCAGCTCACAATCACGCTCAACGACGTCGACTACTCCGAGGCTACGGCCGTAGTCAGCCCGCAGGACGCCGAGATGCCCTACATCGTGATGATGGCCGAGAAGTCATACTTCGCAACAGCGGGTATCGACGACGTGCTGAGCCTCGTTGATGCCGACGAGACCTACTTCCGCACCCTTATGGCCGAGGGTGACAGCCTCGAGGAGTTTCTCCCGAAGAGCAACATCGAGCGTCGCGGCGTAACCACACAACGCTGGGAGGGACTATCGCCCGCAAAGGAGTATGTCATCTACGCCTATGGCATCGACGTACACGACGACAGCTACCGTCGCATAACTCCTGTATATCACCACATTATCTCCTCGCGTCTGCCCGAGCGCAGCGACGTCCTCTTCGACATCGACATCCAGAGCGAGGGCCCCGAGGTGAGCATAACGACAACGCCGCACGACTGGGAGGGTTACTATATGGTACAGTTCGTCGAGGACACGCAGGCGGGCTTCATACCCGAGGGTACGCCCTTTAGTCAGGAGGATGAGGAGGCTCTCGCCGAGTCGTTCTTCTACGTGGCCGACCACCTCTACTACTTCGACGAGCTCACGGCCGACGAGGTGATGCGCGAGCTCGGAATCTCGGGCACACACACGACAAACGCGACACTCAACGCCGACCACGACTATATGGTGATGGTCTACGCCATAGCCTCCGACCGAGGTAATGTCCCGATGGTTGTATCGCACCCCGTCGTCGCCTACCTCCATACGGGCACCGTCGACCGCTCCGACATAACCTTCGACGTGGAGATAACCAACATACGTCCGCGCTCCGTCGACATAGCCATAACGCCCTCGTGTGACGACCCCTACACCGCAGTGGTGATGTATGCCTCGAACCTGCCGGCGGGCGATCGCACCGAGCAACTCGACTACATCGTCAACCACTACGCGCCGCTCGAGCTCACAGGGCCCTACGTCGAGCATCTCGACCAGCTACCCCCCGCCACCGACTTCGTCCTTGCCGTCTACGGCTTCTACGCCGGTGCCCCCACAACCGACCTATTCCTCTACACCTTCGCCACGGCAGCCGATGGCCAGGGAGGCAACACGATAACCGAGGTGCGATGCACGGCATACGACCTCACGGAGGTGGTGGCACTCGAGCCCTACTACTCGAACTGTCTGAACTATGCCGACTACTTCCTATCCATCGAGGTAATCACCGCTGCACCCTCGCCCACGCTCCACTTCGACGTATTCCCTTATAGCACAATAGCCGATGCCAAGAGCGACACCGAGCTTGAGGAGGTGCTGGAGGCCATACGCCAAAGTCTACTCGACTACTCCTACACCTCGTCGCCCGACTGGGCACTATGCTACTACGGCAACGAGTACATCGTCTGCGGCTTAGCCGAGGATACTGCGGGCTACGTCGGCGAGCTATTCATCTCCGAGCCCATCTTCTTCGGCCGCGAGGATGTTGCTGACGCCGCGGAGTTTGTCGAGTTATACAAGGAGTACGTAGACTAACGGCGTATGTAGATTAACAGCGTGCAAGGCCTATGTTACGGTGTTGAAAGTCGACTCCAAAGCGTGAGGTTAACACCATTTGAGTGCGAGAAGGAGGCGTTGTATAGCGTTGCTTTACTCGCACTCATTCAATTATTTCCCACTTTTGTTGCTCAAATAAATTTATTTTCATACCTTTGCACCCCGTATCAACCTCTTATATAGGGTGCCGATGCAATTTCGAGGGGGGGGGTAAGAAGCGCGAGGCGTGGTTTTAGATGGCTACGAGGCGTGGTTTTAGATGGCTACGAGGCGTGGAGGAAGAAAACCCCAGGAGCTCGAAGGATTATTGTCGGAGGTGGCAATATGGTAGCAGCGACACAGCGATAATGTTGAGCGTTAAACATTTAACTTTTGTTGCAACAATGAACAAAGATGCATTGATCAGACTCGTAAACGAGCAGATGTGGGAGAAGGGCGAGAACGACGTGCCCAAGTTTGGTGCTGGTGATACTATCACCGTAACTTACCGAATCGTCGAGGGTAACAAGGAGCGTTTGCAGAGCTTCCGTGGTGTAGTAATCCAGATCAAGGGTTCGGGCCGCACGAAGATGTTTACAATCCGCAAGGTATCTAACGGCGTAGGTGTTGAGCGTATCTTCCCTCTCTATTCACCCCACATCGACAAGATCGAGGTGAACAAGTATGGTGTAGTACGTCGTGCACGTATCTACTACTTGCGTGACCTTACTGGTAAGAAGGCTCGTATCAAGGAGCGTCGTATGAAGAAGACCGAGTAATCCTCGGCATCATTACGACCAGTGGGCTGGAACGATTGCTGCTCGCAATAAGGGTTGGCAGGTTGCTACTCACAATAGGTGGCAGCAGGTTGCTACTCACAATAGGTGGCAGCAGGTTGCTGCTCGCAATAGGAGGCAAAGTTCATCGTCCGCCAAGAGCCAAACCAATGGTTACAAAAAAATAGGCTGCCCGAGGGCAGCCTATTTTGTATTCACACTTAGTCGTTAGAACAAGAGCGAGTAAACCAACACGCCGGCGAAGAAGCCAAGCAAAACGATGGGGGTGAAACGCTTGAAATAGTAGCCAAACGATATCTTCTCCATACCCATCACCGTAACGCCCGCAGCCGAGCCGATGATGAGGATACTACCACCGCACACGGCACAGTAGGCCAGAAGCGTCCAGAACGAGCTATCGGCCACGAAAGCACCGGCCTCCGCAAGCGGATACATACCCATCGTCGCCGAGACGAGGGCAACGTTGTCGAGGAACGACGACAAAATACCGAGTACCACAGCGATGGTATTCTCGTTCGAGAAGGTGTCGCTCAGGAAGTTAGCGAGGATGCCGAGCTGCCCCGTAACGATGAGGGCCTGTACCGACATAAGGATGCCGAGGAAGAAGAACACCGTGCTCACATCGACACGCGCAAAGGCGCGATGAACGCGGAGATTCTGCATAGCCTCATCGTCCGACTCGGCATACTTTCGATCCGTAATCGCCCACAAAGCAACCAGACCGAGTAGCACACCCATAAACGGCGGCAGCTGGATAAGAGTCTGTAACACAGGCACCAACGCCAACGATCCGAGGCCGACATAAAGCACCGTCTTACGCGTCTTGGGGCTAACGCCGGGCATTGCCGTATCGTCCGCCACAACGGGCTCGGCCACAGCCTCCTTCGGGAGCATAAACGTAGCGCACGTGAGCGGCACGAGGAGCATAGCCATAGCGGGCAGAACGAGCGACGACATCTGGTGCAGAGCCGAGACATTACCTCCTGTCCAGAGCAAGAGCGTTGTCACATCACCGATAGGCGACCAGCTACCTCCAGCATTCGATGCGATGATGATCATCGAGCTGAAAATGAGGCGTGTAGTGCGCTCTGGGACGAGCTTACGTGCAATGGCAATCATAACAATAACCGTGGCCAAGTTGCCGAGCAACACCGACATAAAGAAGGTGATGACCGATAGCGTCCAGAGCAACTTGCGCAAGCGTCCGGCACGTATCGACTGCGAGATGACGCCAAAGCCGCCGTGCGAGTCGATGATCTCGATGATGGCCATCGAGCCGAGGACGAAGAATAGCGTCGTTGCCACATCGCCGAGGCCACGAACGAGCTTAAACTCTATAAACTCGAAGGCCAACTCGCTGGCAGGCACCTCGCCAAGAGCTGGGAACGTAGCCCTGAGCATATCGAGGTTAGCGTGCGGAGCGAGCTCGAAGAAGTGCTCGGCATTAAGCAAGAAGATGAGCCACAGCAGGATAGACATACCCACAGCCGTAGCAGCCTTGTTGATTCGAATCACATCCTCGAAGGCGATAGCCAAGATACCGAGGATAAAAATCACGGGCATTAGGTAGTAAAAAAACATAGGCTTAGATTATTTTTATCTATAAATACACAGAACAAAGATATAAAAATTTCAGTAAACGTGGCGTGTCTGCGAAAAACTATTTCTCGGTGGGCGGCAGAAGTACCGAAGAATTTGTTAACTTTGTGGTATGGATAGTTTGAATGTTTCCCCAAAAATCGTCGTGCGACAGGCACAAAAGGAGGACGCGGCACTCATCGCCGAGGTGGTGTGTATGGCCTTGGGCTACGATACATCACACCCGTTATACACTGTATTTAAGATACTTGCTGCAAGCGATAAGACGCAATACAGCTATCGTAACGCGCTCGTTGCGGATGTCGGTGGTGCGGTGGCGGGAGCCATCGTGGGCTACGACGGTGCGCGGCTCAAGGAGCTGCGCGAGCCGATATTTCCGCTCCTTGAGGAGCATCTCGGGAGCGTGCCCGAAATTGAGGATGAGACCGAGGCGGGCGAGTACTATTTAGATTCGTTGGGCGTGTTACCCGCCTATCGCGGCCTGGGCGTGGGACGTGCGTTGCTCGATGCTGCGAGCCGTGGGGCCTTTGCCGAGGGTCACTCGCGCGTGGGTCTTATCGTCGATGTCGACAACCCGCGTGCCGAGCAGCTATACACCGCGCTGGGCTTCGTGCGCGTAGGGCAGAAGTGCTTTCTTGGCCACGATATGTGGCACTTGCAGCGGTTCGGCGAGGAGTATGCTGGCGACACACGTTTTGTGGCTCGGTGTCGTCGACAGCAGGCGCGCTTCAGGGCCGAGCTCGGCGAGCCGATACGGCCATACAAGGGTCAGTCGAGGGAGTACTACTTCGGCAACTACATCGCCCACGGCGAGCTGTCGGGCAAGAATTTCTTGGAGGATTACATCTTTGAACACGCACGTGAGCGCGTGCGCGACAAAAAGCCCTACGAGACCATCAACTCCGACAGGCTCTTTAACAACCTACTCTCGAGTCAGCCTATGGCCTTCAACCTCTTCTGCCCGCTGCGGAGGATGAGCCCCGAGGTGGCAACGAGGGTCATACGTTCGGCCCTGCCGGACTACCCGATAGCTCGCGTCACGGAGGTCAAGCTCGAGTTTATACCCGATAATTATCAGTGTCTTACCAACGATCGAAGTGCTATGGATGCCATCATACGCTTCGACGATGATGGTGGCCGTCGGAGCTTCATCGCCATCGAGACGAAGTACTCCGAGAATCTCGGCACGAACGAGGCATCGAGGCGTGGTAGGGCGAGGGCGCGCGAGGTCATCCGCTCGCTCGGCTGCTTCCGTCCCGAGGTCGAGGAACGCATCGAGATTGGGGAGCATCCCGAGGCCGGGGAGCGCGGAGGGTGTGGTCGTGTGCGCCTGACACAGATATACCGCAACTTCCTCCTCAGCGAGGCCCACGGCAGGGATATCGACGCCGAGGCCTACTCGCTGATACTATCTCCCGCGGAGCATCCATCGACCAAGAGGGAGTGCGCATCGCTGGCCGATGAACTTCGACCCGAGTACAGATTTAAGCTGCGGTCGATGAGTTTAGAGACCTTTGTCCGCGGACTTATCGACGCCAGCCCCGAGCCCTATGCCACAACGTTCGAGAGGTTCTACGATCGCTATCTTACTTTTGAGAACATCTGATTATGAGACGTATAAAGATTACGGTGATGCGCATCACCGAGTACCGCGACCTTATGGCCCAGTACGAAAACCCCATCGAACACACCTGCGATATGCAGCTCGGCCAGACCTTCATCGTGGAGCAGGGTCGGAAGCCCGAGGCTATGTGTCAGAGTGCGTGGGAGACGCTGCAACCCTTCGTCGAAGAGCTCGCGCGCGGTGGCGGCAACTTCTTCGACGGCTGGATGCAGAACCCCCACTCGGCGATGCTGTCGTGCAACGACGGATTCAGACCCGTGAGCTTCTATGTCGAGGTGATAGAGTAACTACGGCTATGAGAGGCATTCGTGATAAAGTAATGAAATCCACGGAGATAACACCGTTCCAGCGGCGCGTCTACTTGGAACTGCTCGACATCCCCCGTGGCCAGACCATCACCTACGGCGAGCTCGCACGACGCATCGGCTGCCGTAGTGCTCGGGCCGTGGGTCAGGCCCTCAAAAGAAACCCCTTTGCCCCCGAGGTGCCGTGTCACCGTGTGGTGGCAGCCGACGGCTCGATAGGCGGATATAATGGTCGGCGCGAAGGCGAGGAGCTGATGCGCAAACGCCAATTACTTAAAGAGGAAAATGTTGAATTATAATAATATAACGAATATGAGACCATACATTATTTGCCATATGATTGCCTCGGTGGATGGCCGCATCGACTGCGATATGACCGAGCAGATTGAGGGCGGCAACGAGTACTACGAGGCTCTGGAGTCGCTCGAGTGCCCCTCGATGCTTATGGGCCGCGTGACTATGCAGATGCACTACGCCCTCGCCGAGCCCTTCGTGGCCGCGAGCCCCGAGCCGATAGGCCGTGAGGCTCTGCACGTTGCGCGTAAGAGCGGTGCCTATTGCGTGGCTATCGACACGCTCGGCAAGCTCCAGTGGGGCGAGAACGAGTTTGACGGTCAGGCCCTCGTTGTCATCACGAGCGAGCAGTGCCCACGAGCCTACCACGACCGCCTCACGGAGCAGGGCATATCGTGGATCGCAACAGGGGGCGAGCGTATCGACCTCGCACGAGCAATGGAGCTCCTCGGCGCGGAGTTTGGCGTTGAACGTCTGGCTGTTACGGGCGGAGGCCATATCAACGGAGCCTTCCTCGAGGCGGGCCTTTTGGACGAAGTGAGCTTTATGGTTGCCCCGGGCATCGACGGTCGTGCGGGTATGGCAGCGGTCTTCGACGGCATCGCCGACAGCCACCGCCCCGCAACCAACCTACGCCTCCGCAGCCTCCAGCAGATGGGCGATACGGTCTGGCTGCGCTACACCTTTAAATAGCGGTCGAGCTATGGGCAATTCCACGTCGGAAACGCGAGCCCCGATATTTGCCGTAAGCAGGCTCAGGATGGGGGTAGATGGTCCGGGGATAACCACGTTGGTTACCTTTATGGGCTGTCCGCTGAGGTGTAGGTATTGCCTAAACAAGAGGTGTCACGAGCCGATATACGAGGCCGATGGCCGAACTCCGCGTCGAGGGATTATGCTTCTGACTCCTAAGGAGTTATACGATATGGTCAAGATCGACGACATCTACTTTCAGACTACCGGAGGAGGCATCTGTTTTGGTGGCGGAGAGCCCACGCTGTACCCCGAGTTTATCAGCGAGTTTCGCGCGATATGCGGCAATAGGTGGAAGATAACCTTAGAGACGAGCCTGTGTTGTTCGCACGCCACGAAACGTAGCCTTAGCGAGGTGGTCGACTACTGGATTGTCGACATAAAATCCATACACCCAACGATTTACGAGGCTTACACGGGTAAGCCGTACAGCCCGATGCAACTTCTGAGTTCGCTCAAGATGCTTGTCCCAAAGGAGCGGGTGATGGTCCGAGTGCCGCTTATTCCGGGGTATAATACCGACAAGGAGGTAGCCGCTGATATGGAGTGCTATACGGATGATTGCTGCTACTATCTGCTTGCCGCCCTTGCTGGCCCGCTAAAGGTAGATAACTCCAACTTGGAATTCATTGATAAATAGGATATTGACACTCGCCAGCCCGAGAGATATCTCTCCTATAACGCATCGCGTGAGTTATTACAGCTCTTCGGCGCGCACCGATAGCCACGGCTGTAATCGGCAGCCGTGCACGGCAAGATATTGAGTTAAGCTTGATGACCACAAAAGAAAGTAATACTGCAAAAAGCTGTACTTTTTGCAGTATTACCTAACTAATTATCCTTTTGAGATTTTTTAAAATATGACTCCAAAGCAGACATACCATCACTAATTTGGTAGTTGGGCTTTGTGTTATTTTCTTTTAAATCTACCCCCTGAGATTTCTCTGCGCTATCAGCACTCTCCGGTTGGTTCTCTTGATTAATATTCTCTTTTTCTGGGACCTCTCCCTTAATTCTACTCTTCTCAAACGTTCTCGACTACTATTGACCGAGGCAATTGGTACAGTTGCAGTTTTCTGTTTCTCTTCTTTAATTTGTTTGATAATTATATTTTTAAGCTCCTCTACCTCTTGGCGTACTCTCTTCCATTATGCCATAGTCTCTTCTTTTTTACAACATTACTATGTTTACACATCGTAATCCATCGGGAGGGCGTCGCTGGTGAGATCCGTACCAATGTCCGAAAAATCGTAAAGGTCAATATCCGTAACATCATTCTCTGCAAGCAACTCATTTCCATCCTCAACCTCACTTGCAGCAAAAAGATCAACTTCCTCGGCGACATCAGCAGCAAGCAACTCAATTCCCTCGGGGACCTCACTCACGGCAAGCACTCCATCCGCCGCAACCTCGTTCTCTGCAAGCACCTCATCTTCCTCCGCAACCTCGAGCGCGATCATACTATCTATGACCTCCGAGAACGGTAGCTCCGATTCAAAAGGCGACACCTGCGACTCCATAGCGGGCACGCTATCCGCCGGGATGTCGGGGAGAAGGAAGTCATCCCCAAAGCTCGGGATATCGTCCACCGAGTAGTTCAGCGTCAGGTCGTCGGAGAGCGATAGCTCGTCAATAAACTCCGAAAACGTGTCGCTCGACTCGACGAGCTGCTCTACCTGCTGAGCCTCCTGCTCCGTGAGGTTTCCCTCGAGATATGCTCCCAGCATCTCCTCCGAGATGGGAAGTCGCTCTATATGTCTAATCATATCAAGCCCTCCTTTCTTAGCACCTTGGCAAATTGTTCCTTCGCCAGCTTGTGTTTGTTATAAAAGTTATCCATCGACATACCCAATATTTCGGCTGTCTCCTCATTGCTCTTCTCTTCGACGTAGCGAAGCCGTATCAGCTCTCTGTAACGGTCGTTGGTCATAAGGCCCAACATCACCTCCACATCGTGTCTATTCAATGACTCTATATTAGGAGAGTATGGTTCCGACATTTTTCTATCACCGAGTCGCTCGGGAGCATCAACAATTTCCAATCTTTTCTTAAAAAGCTGGTGGCAATAGTTCTCGGCGACGATCTTCAGCCAGCAGGTGAGGCTACAACTAAAGCCGAAGGTCGATAGGTAGCACTTTCCCGTCTTGACGCCGGGTGTCATTATATAGATATATATCTCGTTGATAAACTCGACGCACGATTCGCAATCGGTGTAGTACTTATCATAGCGCGCCTTGAACAGCGGGTAGCACTTCTCGTAGAGATAGAGGCGCGTTATGCGCGTATCCCTACCGAGGATGGCACTAACGATCTCCTTATCGGTCAGCGAGTCGATGTATTTTTGTTCGCTTAGTTCCACTTCTGTTAGTAGGTTTTAATTGTTTTGTGGCACACCTCTGGGGGAGGAGAGGTTATCAAACGCAAATTTATATAAAAAAATGCAAACAGCGACAAAATTATCCGAAAAGTTTGGCACACTGAGGGTTGACCGTCGCACTTTTTCGGGGCACGCTCCGCGGCGTGGGGGGCCTTGTGCCGCGTGGTGCGGGTGCTATCTCTACGTGTGGGTGCGAAAAAAATAGAGCTATGCAACGTATCGGTTGGCACAATCTTGGAGACGGAGGCAAGGGATAATTAACATTTACGCTATGAAACAGAACGATAAAAAACATCTGACCGCGGAGAACGGACGGCCCATTGCCGATAACCAGAATACGCAGACCGCAGGCGCGCGTGGCCCCGTGACGTTGCAGGATCCGTGGCTCGTGGAGAAGTTGGCGCACTTCGACCGCGAGGTCATCCCCGAGCGTCGTATGCACGCCAAGGGCTCGGGAGCCTACGGAACATTCACCGTGACGCACGACATCACGGCCTACACCCGAGCCTCGATTTTCTCGGAGGTGGGCAAGCGTACCGATTGCTTTGTCCGCTTCTCGACCGTGGCAGGCGAGCGCGGTGCTGCCGATGCCGAGCGCGACATTCGCGGCTTTGCGATGAAGTTCTACACCGACACGGGCAACTGGGACCTCGTGGGCAACAACACGCCCGTATTCTTTCTACGCGACCCCTTGAAGTTCCCCGACCTCAACCACGCCATCAAGCGCGATCCGCGCACGGGTATGCGCTCGGCAAACAGCAACTGGGACTTCTGGACGCTGCTGCCCGAGGCACTGCATCAGGTGACCATCACGATGTCGCCGCGCGGCATCCCCGCCTCGTTCCGCCATATGCACGGCTTTGGCAGCCACACGTACAGCTTCTTGGATGCCGACAATCGCCGCACGTGGGTTAAGTTCCACCTGCGCACGTTGCAGGGCATCAAGAACCTCTCCGACGCGGAGGCCGAGGCTGTCATTGCGAAGGATCGCGAGTCGCACCAGCGCGACCTGTTCGATGCCATCGAGCGGGGCGACTACCCTCGCTGGCTGATGCAGGTACAACTTATGACAGAGGCCGAGGCGCGCGAGTATCACGTAAATCCCTTCGACCTCACTAAGGTGTGGTATCACGGCGACTTCCCGCTGCACGACGTCGGCATCTTGGAGCTCAACCGCAACCCCGAGAACTTCTTTGCCGAGACCGAGCAGGTGGCATTCAACCCGATGAACATCATCGACGGCATCGGCTTCTCGCCCGACAAGATGTTGCAGGGGCGTTTGTTCTCCTATGGCGATGCACAACGCTACCGCCTCGGCGTCAACCACCACCTGATACCCATCAACCGTCCACGCTGTCCCTTCCACGCCTACCACCGCGACGGGCAGATGCGCACCGATGATAACGCGGGACGTGTCATCGCCTACGAGCCGAACAGCTACGGCGAGTGGCACGACCAGCCCGCACTCAAGGAGCCGCCATTGGCCGCGACAGGCGAGGTCTACAACTACGACGAGCGCGAGGCCGACAGCGACTACTACACTCAGCCGGGCAAGCTGTGGCGACTGATGTCGGCGGAGGATAAAGCTGCCACCTGCCAGAATACGGCCCGCGCGATGGGCGATGCGGAACTATTTGTCAAACAGCGACATATCCGCAATTGCCACCGTGCCGATCCTTCGTATGGCGAGGGAGTAGCGATGGCGTTAGGCCTCTCGCTTGCCGATGCCCTCACGGCCCCCGACCCGGCCCACCCCTCGTGGGACTGGCGGTAAATAAAAAGACTACCACTGCGGTAGTCTTTTTATTTACCGCCTAACTATGACGGGGAATTAGCTATATCGGGGGTATATTTGCCAACAAGCAATAATTACAACGATTAAAATATGCAGCACATAGTATTTCTCTCTCCTCAAATATGTTTGATTAAGATATTTCGTTTAACTTTGCGGGAAGTTGGTAATACTGTATAACTACGGCAAGAATTTATCAGCTCATACAACATTTTATTAACTACTGCAACATTTTATAAAGATGAAGAAATTTCTGTTATTATGCGTGATAGGTCTACTATCCGCCTCTATTTCGTGCGAACAGTCCAACTCGGAGTTCCTTCGCAGGATGAATAGAGCAGAAGAATTAATGATGGAAAGACCCGACTCTGCATTAACAATACTCAGCAGCATAGATGTCAATGAGTTATCTACTCAAAAAGATAGAGCACGGTATGCGATTCTATATACACAAGCAAAGGACAAAAATTATATAGATGAGACAGACACAACGCTAATTAGTGAGGCAAAACGATATTACGAAGATTCAAACAACCACACCTATAAGTTCCTGTCGTGCTTTTATTACGGTCGTGTCTTGTGCAACAACGGCGACTATTTGCACGCGATGATTGCATACACCGAGGCCGAAGGTGTGCTCGACAAGTTGAACAACGACTATTTTGCCGGATTACTATACACGGAGATAGGAAATATTTATCGGCTGTATTATGATTACAATAAATGTTTAGACGCCTATCAATCAGCGTACAAGCACTATACGTTATCGGAGTTAGAGCCACACAAAGCCTATGCTCTGTTAGACATTGGCATATCATATTGGAATTTGGAGGATGGCCTAAAGGCGGAAGAATACATTAACAGTGCTCTGGAGCTTGCAATCACGCTTGGCGACGAGTATCTCGAGAGGATATGTTACGAGAACCTGATAATCATATATGATGGCCTAAGTGATATTGACAAGTGCGGATACGTAGTCGATAGGTTATATTCCCAGTTTGACGATGCTCTCTTCTCTCCCACCTGTTTGGGCTCCATTGCGGGGTATTATGCAGACATAAATGAATATGATAAAGCCGATAAATGTCTACAAAATGCCTGGAAGAATGTTCGCAGTGAGACCGACGCAGTCGCACTATTCTTCCAATCTGCACATATAATGAAGGCCATTGGCCAGACCGACCAAGCATTGGAACATTATCGCGAGGGTGTTAAAATTCAAAACAGACAGTTGCTCCTTGCTATGCAACAGCCGATCCTGTCATCTCAAAGAGATTACTTTGAAAATCAAGCAAGACTACACGCCTATCGCCTTAAGAAAAATACCGAAATATACGTGACATTATCCATAATCGTACTGTTGATAACGGTGGTGATAATAATGTATATGCGACATCGTATGCTGGCAAAAGATTTGGAGATAAGCAAGTATATGGACTTGGCCAAAGAGCTGCAAACATCCATACAGGATAAGGATATACAATTGTCCGAAATAGCCATACAAGCCGAGGCCGACAACTCGCGCCTCAACGAAATGTCAAACCACATAGCAGAGTTATTCCACAAACAATATTACCTGCTCGATAAGTTGAGCAATACCTACTACGAGACTCACGGACACAATCGCGAGAAGGAGAGTATATACGAACAGGTAAAATTCGAAATCAACAAATTTGCCAATGATAAGAAGTCGATAGCACAATTAGAGGCGATCGTCAACACATACAAGCGAAACGTGATTAATCTCATACGAATGGATATACCCACAATATCCGAGCGTGATATCAAGCTGCTTTGTTATATCTATGCCGGATTTTCTGCTAAAAGCATAAGTATATTCATTGGCGAAACAACGGGTAATATCCTTACAAGAAAGTATCGTCTGAGATCTAAAATCGCCAAACTCGATACTATCAATAAGAGTATAATTCTGCAAGAGATGCCATAAAATCGCGTTATTCGCATCACAACGCCCCAACCCTGCGGGGGGGGTAAATTGCTGATAACCAGAGGGTTGAAAAATACAATACAAAGGGTGTGATATTTGGAAATATCACACCCTTTGTATTTCGTTGTTTATCAAGTGTTTACCAGCTTCGTGTGTAATGTAGATAATGGGGCGATTTTTAATGTAGTAAAAACAATCTCTATTATATTTGCTAACGAAAACCTAAACCCATTATAACTATGAAAAAATTTACATTATTATTGAATTGCCATAAAGTCAGTTCTCTCTATATCTTGATACTTATATAAATCTATTTGGAATAAAATCTACATTAAGATTATAATATCAGCTTTTAGCTTATGAATAGATCTGTTACCACTGATTCTGTTCAATAACAGTTTCTCCATGAGCTTCTAATAATAAATCAATCTTGGGAGGCAGATACTCTCTAGCGGACAACTCTAAAGTATATCCCATCCTCATGACTTGTCCTTTACCCATGATAAGATTGTAATCCACTTCGTACATAGATGGTGTTTTTCTTATCACAATTTGGTCACCAACAAATCCAAGCTTATTCTCTTTCTTGAATTGATCTCTTAACCCGTAAATAGACCACATCAGGTGTTCATAAGGGCTTTCTTCCTCAGATGGAACTCTGTTTTGTGAAAGACCTTTGTCTTTCTTGCTCTTGAAAAAATCAAATAATCCCATAATAAAAAATATCCATCCAAAGATAGAAACGGAAACAGCGTACATATCGGGCTATCAATTATAAAGTCTGTTTGTACGCTGTTCTTTTGAAGTTTATTACTTTTCCGTCAGTCGCTTGTTTCCGTTGCCGTCTGCATTGTTAAGTACAGGGCTTGAAAGTTGAAAGGTTTTCGGGCTGAATACTCTCCGTAGGAGG
>JAGBCY010000029.1 GCA_017937765.1 Alistipes sp. | reverse complement strand
CAGGATTCGTGTTGGGGTTGTATGTACCCAACTTCTCGATGAACTTACCATCACGTGGCGCTCTGCTATCTGCGGCAACGATGTGGTAGAAAGCATAACCCTTCTTACCGTGACGTGCCAAACGAATTTTAACAGCCATTTGCTATAAAAATTTATTGGTTAATAATTAATACGCATAACCCATCTGGGTTTTTCAGCGCGCAAATATACGCACAATTTTCTGTTTGGCAAAACATTTTGCGAAAAAATGGGGCACAGTGTCGATTTTTATGCGGAATTTATACGTGTGTCCAACTTTTGCGGATGTCGAGCAGGCGTTTGTATGTCGCATTTGGCTCGTAATTTGCACGTGTGGTGGGTGAGTTTAACTTTTAAATTTTAACGTTATGATGCCTGTAAAAAAGACAAATCGTATGCCTTCGATCTTTGGGGATCTATTCTACGACCAGTGGCCCGAGTTCTACACCAAGCGCGGAACTACGCCGCAGATCAACGTCATCGAGACGGACAAGAAGTTCAAGATTGAGATTGCTGCGCCGGGAATGACGAAGGATGACTTCCACGTCGAGCTTAATGCCGATAATCAACTTATCGTCTGTCTCGATAAGGAGTGCGAGAAGGATGCCAACGGCAAGGAGTGTTGCGGCGATGAGGATTGTACGCCAGACGAGAAGCATCACTATCTGCGTCGCGAGTTTAGCTACACCTCGTTCCGCCAGATATTCAACCTCCCTGACTCGGTCGATCGCGATAAGATTGTGGCAAAGATGAAGCACGGCGTGTTGCGCATCAAGTTGCCCAAGCGCGATGGTGCCGACCGTAAGTCAGAACTTAAACAGATCGCAATCGAGTAGCTATGTAGCTGCCGATAATGATTGAGGGTGTCCATATCCGTTGGACACCCTCGTATTCTATATTATTAGCTATTTGTGTTACTTGGATCGGGGTTGCACTCCGTGATGCCCTTGTTCTCGTCCATCGCATCCTTCGGGATTACGAAGTTCCAACGAGGCAGGCGACCTTCGCTCCTAAATTGCATATCTATGGGATAGTTGGCGTTGGTGGTATCAATGCCCATATCGAGACGCTTCATATCGAACATAACGATACCCTCACCCCAGAACTCTGCCGACTTTTGGAAGATTATCTCCTCGATGATATCCGAGCCAGAGAAGGTATAGCTTACGTCGCGGTAGTTGCGCATAAAGGTCTCGAGAAGCATCGTTCCACTACCTTCGTCGTAGTGGGCCGTAGCCTCAGCCTCGATGAAGTACATCTCCTCGACGCGAATTATGGGTGTGGCGGTGGCGTTACCTATGATGTAGTCTTCGCGCTCGCCATTGCCGGGGCGGAACTTAAAATTGGTGTATGGGGCGCGGTATCTCTGCTCTTCCCACTCCTCTTGGCTCATCTGTGTATATTGGCTGAAGTTTTCGTAGGCGACATCGGGGGCTGCGATCGTCAGCCTGCGGAAGTCGTTTTCGCCGAGACGCTCGTACATCGTCGATGATACGCCGACGCCAGTCAACGGCCCGTAGCCGTAGAGTGCCTCGGGACACATATGTGCAGCAAAGGCGTGGAGATTGCTCGGTACGTCGCTTGGCTCGAGCTTTGTCGCCCATATCCACGATGGCATCTTTGTGCTAAACGCGTAGAATGGGTTGAGCCACTCCGACGATGTTGTTATTGCCACACTCATCTTCGTAGCCTCGGTTATCGCCTTGCGGGCATACTCCGCGGCTAAGCGATAGGCCTCGGTCGAGGTGGGAATATTTGCATAGCTCTCGTCGAAGCCGCCAAGCCATAGATAGGTACGCGCCTTGAGTGCATATATGGCCGCAAGGTTTGGCATCGCCTGCATATCTATTTTGTTGTCGCCCAGTAACTCCTCGGCAAGATCGAGGTCACATAGGATGAACTCGAACATCTCCTCACGCGCAGCACGGGGATTGTTCTCTCTTTGCTCCTTGCTCATATCCTCCGTCACGATGGGTACTGTGAGCCCCTCGACCGAGGCGAGTGCACCCTCGTACGATGGATTCTTAGGATCCTTTGCTGGCAGTGCATCGTAGAGGCAGGCCATATCGAGGTAGAATAGTGCGCGGAAGGCGCGACCAACACCCTCGTACTGAGCCATCTCGTCCGAATGTTTACTGCCATCGATAATCTTATTTACGTGGTCGATGAGTGTGGTGTAGGTCACCCATACGTATTTGGCGAATGGAGACTCTGCGCCGAGACCATATCCGTAGTTGGCGAACTGGAAGCGACTATATGCTGTGTTACCACCGCGCTCAGGCATCGTGCAGGGGAAGGTAAGCATCGCCATAAAGTCTGTATTAAGGCGCACCGAGTGGTAGCCGAAGTCGCTGTGGTCGTAGGCAACAGAGCTAACGCTGTTCATCATCCTCGACATCGAAGCGAGACGCTGTTTTACGTCGTTCGTGGAGTTTGCGCGCTGCTCGATGGTGAGTGTTACGTCTCTGTCGGTGGCATCCGAGAGGGTGACCTTAGTAGTGCGACTCTCGTTCGACTCGTTGGTCTCAATGTTAATAGATAGTAGGTGCTCGCCCTCTTCGCCAAATTCGGGCGATAGTGTCAGCCACGTGGCCTCGCTTGCAGCGTGCCAATGGCTCGTTGCCGTGAATTTCACGTTGATCGTCTGACTGAGGTAGTCTATGATAAAGTTGGTCTCTTCGGGATTATCCAGTGTTATCGCTGCCTCGGTCCCTATCTCGGTGTTATCCTTATCGCCGAACAACTCCTCGCACGACGAACAGAGAAGGGCGGTGGTTAGTAGCAGGAAAAGGTGTCGTCTCATAACCTAAATTTTATGTGAGGTTCCGTGGTTAGTGTCCTCTTTGGCTCGCGGCTCGAACCTCGTTATTGCCGTGGCCAATGGGTTCTTTCATTAGGCAAAGATAATAATAAAGTGCGAAACTTCCATCACTTGAGGGCGCGCGATTTGTAAATCCTTGCAGATATAGGACCATCTTATTATGGCAAAGATACAAAAACTTTTTAAAACTATTCGCCTAAATCAAGTAATTTTCGGGGGGGGGTAAATTATTGATTACTAATGTGTTAATGTGAGAATTATTTATTGATATTTTCTCGGTGTGTCGTTGTACGGTGAAAATAAAAGTGGAGAGACCGTAATAGCCCCTCCACGATTTCCGCCTATCGTAACATCTACTCCTTGTTGCGAAGCATACGCGAAATCTCTGCCACGGTGCGCAACAATGCCCAAGTGACCATCGTCACGGCAAAGAGCACAACGGCTGCGCATATGGCCCACATCATCGGAGCCTCGATGCCGAAGTCGATGATGATAGGTGCGATGAGTGCGCCAAACGTGACAAAGAGTCCTAAAACAAGGAGTATGTCTGCGGCATTTGCAAGCACTGCTTCGCGGAATATATACTTAGATTTAGGTTTAGGCTCGGCGTTGGTGTAGTTCTCGCGTGTAACTACCTCGCTGATACCCTCGGGCACGGGCTCTGCGGCCTCCTCCTCGGGACGATCAGCTCCGCAGCGTGGGCAGCGTGCGAGACTCTCTTCTACCAGCGAATTGCAGTTGCGGCACAGCCATGTCGTCTGCTCAATACTCTCCTTCATACGCCTACTTTTTAGTTGCTTCGGTGTGGTCGATATCGCAGCCTGCGCAGTTTCCTGAGCAGATGTTATCCGAGTCGCAGTCGTTCAGACCCATATCCTCGCGTGTCTCCTGCACGGCGCACTTGATGCCCATCTTCTGCATATTGGGGTTTGTCGATATCTCGGACTGTATGTGATGCCCCTTGAAGATGTAGGTGAGCGACATTGCGAGGGCGAAGAAGCCCACGACGATGACCGCTGCAATTATTGTTACAAGAAGTGTTGACATATAATTTTTATTTTTCTAATGCTAAAAACATCACTTTTATTGTGAATTTCCAGCGCAAATTTATATATTTGCAGTGTAATTTGCAAATGTTATAGTTGGTCGTTAGGTAACGGCTGTATATAATTGTTTTATATTCACTTGATTAGTCTATGAAGATAGTTATTGCCGGTGCGGGTGATATGGGTACGCACCTCTCGAAAATGCTTAGCGGTAATGGCCACGACATCACGGTTGCGGATGTCGATCCTAAAGCATTGGTTGAGGTGGGAAGCCTCGTAGATGTGGATACCGTCGAGGGCGACACCACACAATTCTCGGTGTTGCGTAAGGCGGGTGTTCGCAAGTGCGACCTCTTTATTGCCGTGCGCTCGGTAGAAAATGACAACATACTTTCGGCCGTTATGGCCAAGCAGCTCGGCGCAAAGAAGGCTATCGCACGTGTCGATAGCAACGAGTATCTCGAGCCAAACAGCAAGGAGATATTCATTGATATGGGTATCGACTACCTCTTCTATCCCGAGCAGATCGCGGCGCGCGAGGTGATCAACCTCCTCGGACATACATCCTCTACCGAATATGTTGACTTTGCGGCGGGCAAGCTCTCGATGGTGGCCTTCCGTCTCGAGCTCACTTCGCCACTTCTTGGTCGTACGGTGATTGACCCCGAGTATAGCGACGAGGATCTCGAATATCGAGTGGTGGCCATCGTGCGCGGCTCGCAGACAATCATTCCCAACGCCGAGGAGCGTTTCGAGGAGGAGGATATGGTCTATGCCATCACGCGTCATAATGCCACGCAGCGCGTCGGTGAACTTTCAGGACGACGTGAGGTGGCGATACGTAATATGATGATCCTCGGCGGTTCACGCATCGGTGTGCGTATCGCTAACGAGTTGCAGAATGAGGTGAACATCAAGCTCGTGGACTACGATGCCGACAAGGCATTCCGTCTGGCCGAGCGACTCGACAAGACGCTTATCATCAACGAGGATGGTCGCAATACGGAGGCTATGATGGAGGAGGACCTCGCGGGTATGGATGCTTTTGTTGCGGTGACGGGACGAAGCGAGACGAACATCCTTGCCGCTATGCTGGCAAAGCGTATGGGTGTAAAGAAGGTAATTGCCGAGGTCGAGAATATCAACTACATTACCCTTGCCGAGAGCATTGGTGTTGATACCATCATTAACAAGAAGCTCGTCACGGCATCCAACATCTTCCGCTTTACGATGACCACCGACGTGCAGGCTATCAAGTGTCTCACGGGTAGTCAGGCTGAGGTTATGGAGTTTATCGTGAAGCCCAACTCACCAGCTACAAAGTCGCGCATCCGCGACCTCGGACTTCCTGAGAATTCGATCATCGGTGGTGTGGTCCGTGGCGACAGGGTGTTTATCGCCGTCGACGACACGCAGATAAACGCCTACGACCGTGTTGTTGTCTTTGCGATGCCGGATTCGGTGATGCGGGTGGCTGAGTTCTTTAATTAATCTTGTAGTAGATCGATTGGACGAACTAAAGTGTTGAAAGAGCAAAAATAATATAAAATACTAACCGTTATGTACATAGCAATTGCAGGAAACATAGGCAGCGGAAAGACTACGCTGACCGAAATTCTTACTGAACGTTATGGCGCGAAGGCCTACTACGAGGACTTGGCTAACCCCTATATCAGCGACTTCTACGAGGATATGGGTCGCTGGTCGTTCCATCTTCAGTTGTGGTTCCTCGGTAGTCGCATACAGCAGACCCTCACGATGTTGGCCGATGGCTCGGACAACGTGGTGCAGGATCGTACCATCTACGAGGATGCGCATATTTTTGCCGATAACCTCCATTCGATGGGTCTGATGGCAAGTCGCGACTTCGATACCTATATGAAGATGTTTAATATCGAGCAGAGTCTATTGCCGCGCCCCGATGTACTCATCTACCTCAAGGCGAGTGTGCCTACGTTGATTGCACAGATCAAGATGCGTGGCAGGGACTATGAGCAGAACATCGACGAGGAGTATCTCAATCGTCTCAACGACAAGTACAATAACTGGATTGAGAATATCTACGAAGGCCGTGTGCTGGTGGTTGATAAGGATGTCGACGACTTCGTTGCCGACCCCTCGATCATCGACCGTATCTGCGCCTCGGTAGAGGAGATGTGTACAGGAAAACGTCAGCTTTAGCCTATGACAACACCCCTTCCCGAGGAGTTTATATGCTCGATGCGCCGACAGTTGGGTGATGATGCCGAGAGACTATTCGCGGCTCTCGACACCGAGCCTGCTACATCCATTAGACTGAATCCGGCGAAGCCCGCCTCGACATTTGATGGCGAGAGGGTTGGCTGGTGTAAGTGGGGTAGATATCTCGACGTGCGCCCTCAATTCACGCTCGATCCGCTACTTCACGGTGGTGCCTACTACGTGCAGGAGGCATCATCGCAGTTCGTGGCCCATCTGCTTGGTAGTGACGTGCTTAAGGGTGCGCGAGTGTTGGATATGTGTGCGGCCCCTGGAGGAAAAACTACGATCTACTCGACGCTTGTCGGTCGCGAGGGCTTGGTCGTGGCAAACGATATCAACCGTAGCCGCACGTTAGCTCTCGCCGATAACGTGCAACGTTGGGGTATGGGTAATGTCGTTGTGACGTGCAACGATCCGTCGCACATCGGAGCCTTTGAAGAGTGGTTCGATGTGGTGGCGGTGGATGCCCCTTGCTCGGGCGAGGGTATGTTTCGTAAGATGGAGGAGGCGCGCACTGAGTGGTCGCCAGCTGCAGTTGAGCAGTGTGTCGCACGTCAGAGGGATATCCTCTCGGAGGCGTGGCGAGCGTTGCGCCCAGGTGGTAAGTTGATATATAGCACCTGTACCTTTAACGATAAGGAGGATGAGGGTATTGTCTCGTGGCTCGTCGAGGAGTATGGCGAGGAGCTCGTGGCAGCAGATATGATAGCGACGGAGGAGTCGTGGGGTATAGTGCGCAGTGAGATTGGTGCCGCGCAGTGTTTCCACTTCTATCCGCACAAGGCGCGAGGCGAGGGTTTTTTCGCTGCCGTTGTGTGTAAGAGGGGTGGCACGACGCGCAGGGCGACACCCAAGTCGCGACGTAAGGTCTTTGCAACGGTAGATAAGCGCGATGTTGCGGAGTTGGCTCGCTGGGTGGACGATGGTTCGAAGATGGCCTTTAGGCTTGTGGGCGATATGGTTTATGGATATCATAGCGATGTTGTGGAGGATGTCACGCGTCTCTCGGAGTCGCTCTCGGTGGTCTACTCTGGTGTGGCTATGGGACAGCTGTTTAAGGGTCGCCTTAAGCCTGAGCACGCGTTAGCACTATATGTTGGCCGTAGTGTCGATGTAGTACCCGTTGTGGAGGTCAGCGACGAGGACGCTGTGAACTACCTCCGTAAGCTGGATATCGCTGCTGGGCAGTTCGAGGAGGGTATAAACGTGGTTACGTACAAGGGTATAGCCATTGGCTTTATCAAACGTATAGGTGCGCGATGTAATAATATGTATCCTAAAGATTTACGAATACAGAAACTATAACACGAAATATAAACTTAATACATAATAAAAGATGGCAAAACTACTCTATTCGATGGGCGAGGTTACTGAGATGTTCGATGTTAACGCATCGCTCATCCGCTACTGGGAGTCGAAGTTCGACTGCATAAAGCCTCACAAGAACAAGAAGGGTAATCGTATGTTTACCCCCTCGGATGTCGAGAACCTTAAACTCATATACCATCTTGTCAAGGAGAAGGGTATGACGCTCGAAGGTGCGAATAAGACTATGAAGCGTCGCGGTGGAAGCGTCAAGCGTGATGTCTCGATTCTGGAGCGTTTGCAGAATATACGTGCTATGTTGATCGAGGTGCGCGAGTCGTTGGGCGATAACAGCCCCGTGGAGTATGAGGCACCGCTCGAGGCTGTGTCGGAGCTTATCACCGATGTCGAGCAGGAGGCTAAGCGCGAGATCGTTGCTGCGGTGACTACTCCTGAGGAGACGGTTGCTACGGAGCCTGCTGTGGCTGAGCCCGAAGCTACTGCTGAGGAGGTTGCCGAGCCCGAGCCTGTCCCCGCACCGCGTCGTCGTGGCCGCCCGCGCAAGGTTGTGGAGCCGCAAGAGGGTGCGGAGACCACCGAGAGCCAGCCCACGCAGCGTCGTCGTAAGGCTAAGAAGAGCGAGGAGTCGAAGGAGCTGTTTCCATTCTACGAGCAGTCGTTGTTCTAAATTGAGGAGTCTATGAAGATACGAGATCTTGTGGCCTCGATCGAGGAATTCGCGCCGCTTAACCTTCAGGAGAGTTACGATAACTCGGGCCTTATCGTCGGTCGTCTGGATGATGAGGTGCACGCTGCGTTGCTTGCTGTCGACGTGACCGAGGAGGTTATCGACGAGGCTCTGCGCGAGGGTTGCGATATAATCATCACCCACCACCCAATAATCTTTACGCCGCTGAAACGCTTTAATTCGGCGTCGTACGTAGAGCGTTGTGTCGAGCGCGCAATACGCAGTGGCATAGCTCTATACGCCTGCCATACGAACCTCGATAGCACGTCGCACGGTATGAGTTGGCAGGTGGGTGCTATGATTGATTTAGACGATATGACGGTGCTTGAGCCGCGTCGTGATGATCCCGATGCGGGCTTCGGTGTCGTGGGTACGTTGACACGTTCGGAGGATGCGCTCTCATTGCTCAAGCGCGTAAAGAATATATTTGATGTCGGAGCAGTGCGATATAGCGATATTCCCTCGGAGGAGTTTATGGTGCGCCGCGTGGCGATATGTACGGGTGCGGGACGCTCGTGTATTGCCAGCGCGCGGGCTGCTGGTGCCGACCTATACATCACTGCCGACCTCCGATACAACGACTTTATGGAGGGTGAGGGTCGTATGATTTTGGCAGATATTGGCCATTTTGAGAGTGAATTTTGCGCAATTCGCATTTTAAATGATGTAATATCAAAAAAAATGTCTAACTTTGCAGTTCGCAAGAGCGTATGCTCTCGCAACCCGATACATTACTTAGTCTGAGAAGTTGCAATTATTCGCGCTTAAGACTGCAGAAAGTTAAGCTGAAAATAACTAAATAACAACTATATGGCACAGAAGAAGACAAACGATGTTGATTACTCGATGCAGGAGAAGATTATGGCACTCTATGAGTTGCAGAAGGTCGACTCAGCTATCGACGAGATTAACAAGGTGAAGGGCGAACTTCCCCTTGAGGTGCAGGACCTCGAGGATGAGATCGCTGGTTTGAATACGCGTATCGAGAATATCAATGCCGAGCTCGAGGAGATTAACTCACTTATACGTCAGCGTAAGCGTGAGGTAGATCAGGCTAAGATTATGATTGGCAACTACAAGGAGCAGCAGAACAACGTGCGTAACAACCGCGAGTTTGACTCTATCACCAAGGAGATCGAGTATCAGGAGCTCGAGATTGAGCTCGCCGAGAAGCGTCTCAAGGAGTATGCCGCACAGAGCAAGGTGAAGAAGGCCCTCATTGAGGAGACCAACACCCTTGTCGAGGAGCGCAACATCGACTATAAGGCGAAGAAGGAGGAGCTCGACTCTATCGAGGCCGAGACTGCACAGCAGGTTGCCGAGCTTATGGCTAAAGCCGAGAAGGCTAAGGAGCCTATCGACGAGCGTCTGCTTTCGGCCTATAACCGTATCCGCAGCAACGTGCGCAACGGCCTTGCTGTTGTTACCGTTACGCGTGATGCTTGCGGTGGTTGCTTCAACCGCATCCCTCCTCAGCGTCAGGTTGATATCCGTCAGGGTAAGAAGCTGATTGTCTGTGAGTACTGCGGTCGCATCCTCGTAAGCGAGTAGTTTGGAATGACGAAGTGGGGCGTGTAACCCCTGCGAAATATAGACCCCTCGGGTAGCTTTTGAGTGCTCCCGAGGGGTTTTTGTGTGATAGCTTATGGTCTGCTTATTCTCTGCTTATTGCTGGTCTGTAATCTCCATTGATCCGAAGATGAAAGGTATTGATGCCTGATACGATACATCTACACCATCCTTTGTTGCGGGTGTCCAGCGTGGTGATTTTAGCAGTACTTTGCGCACCTCCTCATCAAAGAGCGGATCGGGCGTGCCTTTCATTGTGCGTATCTCTACGACTTCGACGTAGCCCGCGCTGTTTATGATGTACTGAGCTAAAAGATGTGCTGTTAGGTTCTTATCCTTTAGCTTGGCAGGATAGTGCGTATTCTGCATTACCCATTCGTAAAAGGTTTCGAAGTCGCCATCGAGGAATCGGGGTAGAGTGTCGGGGTCATCCGCGATGGTTGTGCCATCGGCTTTGGTGTGTATAAAGACAATACCGTTTGAAATATCTCCAAAATCTTTGTAGTACGAAAGCGTTGCAAGGTCGTCATCCTTAGCAACGGCCATCATCTTTATACGATCCGCCGATAGACTCTTGGCCTCCTCGGAGGTGGACACAATACCATCAATTACGAACATCGGGGTGATTACTTCCTGATTTACATTGCCATCAAAACCCACTACTACAATATCTGATGTTGCATTACCTATAAGAAGGGTGCTACTGCTCTCTTGCGGCGCGCCAGTACTCTCGCCCTGAATCTTAAAACTTATGGGCAGAACAAACGATACGGGCACGGGGTGGCCGTTGTTAATGCCTGGTGTCCAGCGTGGTGATGAGCATATCACGCGCTTAGCCTCCTCGACAAGTGTCGGGTACTTCGATTGTATGATCTTAATATTGTCGCTCTCGATATAGCCGTGACGGTTGACGATGAAGTTCACCACTACCAAATCCTCCATTCCGCACTTCATCGCCAGCTCGGGATAGCGTATGTTCTCCATCACCCAGGCGCGGAAGCTGAGCAGGTCGCCACCCATAAACGTTGGCATTACGTCGGTCGCGATAAAGACCTCTTCTGTCTCGTCGTTGCTCTTAAGCGAGATGACAATGACGCCGTTTTCGGTATTGCCGAGGTGGTTGAATTTTTGTGCCTCCGCGCTATCTCCCTTAAATACTGTCATCGACTCGATATCCAACGAGTTGACAGCCTCCAATTCCATAACCTTACCCTCGACGATAACCAATGGTTGCTGATCATCGACACCCGTTGCGGCCGATGCACTCAGGGTCGTAGCAATCGCCGCTATAAAAATAAGTATCCGTTTCATAATCTCTCTCTTTACGGTTAGACATTAGGTTTTAGTACAAGAGCTCTTTGTTGTTTTCCTGATGCAAAGATAATAGCATAATTAGCCGCAGCCTAATTTTAAATGTTAAGGAGTGTTAAGAGTTTTGTTAAATAGTGTTAAAATGCGATGTGGTGTTACGCGGGCTACATTTTTTTAGCTACCTTTGTGGTGAAGGAGACGTTGGGATATGAAGGAGTTGAACTTTAAAATCGTGTCGATGGTCGTGGTGCTGTCGCTTGTGCTGCTCGTTGCAGTCGAGGCGATATGGGCAGTGCGTGCCTACCGCGATATGCGCACAAGCTACGAGTTGCAGATATCCAGCGTGCTGGAGGAGGCGACGTGGAGGTATGCGACCCCCTCGATGGATGGCAATGCGCAAATTAGCATAGGTAACATTTCGCGCTTCGATGCCTTCGTCAACGACGGTCTGCGCGTTGCGGGACTTACGACCGAGTATCGTGTCGAGGTGCTCTCGACGACGGATGCCGAGCCAATCGTTATTATGGCTATGGGCGAAGTGCCTGCCGATGGCGGTGTGATATCGGTGGATAAGTATCTCGCGCCAATCATCTTGCGCCTTACGGTGGAGGATCCTCACGCCGAGATACTTGATCGTATGCGCTGGATTATCGCCTTGCAGATACTCTCTGTCGTGGTCCTTGCTGCTACGTTTGCATATCTGTTACGTACGCTGTTTCGTGCTAAGAGTCTGGAGCGTATACGCCGTGACCTCACGCACAACATTACCCACGAACTCAAGACTCCGGTGGCTGCAGCCTATGCGGCAACCGATATGTTGCTAAGTGACGAGGAGCTCGCCCGCGATGGTGAACGACGTGGTGAATACCTGCGTATGACGATTGCCGAGTTGGAGCATCTGAGTACGATGATTGAGGAAATACTGCGCAGCTCGACGGAGGAGTATAGCCGAGCGTCGTTGCGTATGGAGGAGTGCGAAGTGGGCGAGGTGGTTGCGGAGGTGGTTGCCTCGATGCGATTGAAGTATGCCTCGCGCGAGGTGTTGTGGAACGTTGAGATGGATGAGAGTGTTATGGTCGTAGCCGACCGATTCCACCTCTTGGGTATTGTCCGCGCGCTGGTAGATAATGCTATAAAGTATAGCCCGGCGGATGCTGTCGTGAGAATAGCGGCTACGGAGCGTGGTGGCGAGACGATTATCGAGGTCGGGGACCACGGCTCGGGAATATCGCGTTCGGAGCAGCGACGCATCTTCGATAAGTTCTATCGAATACCGACGGGCAATCGCCACGACACTAAGGGCTATGGTCTCGGGTTGTACTATGTTAAATCTATCGTGAAGCACCACGGCGGTCGTGTCGAGCTGCGCTCGTCTGTTGGGCGCGGGTCGTGCTTCACGCTACATTTTCCGCGTTATGGCAAGTAGACGAATATTGGTTGTCGAGGATGAGCAGACGTTGCGACGCATTGTCTGCGAGGCGTTGGAGTCGGCGGGCTACGATGTGGCTCAGGCGTGTGATGGCGAGGATGGTATGCGTTGCTTCGAGGAGCGTCACGCCGACCTCGTTGTTGCCGATATAATGATGCCACGAATGGATGGCTTCGAGATGGTTAGGCGTATGCGTGCTCGCCACCCCGACACGCTCTTTCTCTTCCTCTCGGCACGAAGCGGTGCGGAGGATGTCGTCGAGGGTTTTAGGACGGGCGGTCACGACTACCTTCGTAAGCCCTTTGCTATGAGCGAACTTATGGTGCGCATCGAGGCTCTTCTTTCGCGCCTCGGCTCGGCAGCCTCGGAGCTTGCGGAGTATACGATTGGCTCCTATACGTTTGATGTTATGCACTCGACGTTACATTGTGGTCAAAGTGCGATTCGTCTCTCGGCCCGCGAGGTTGCGATACTGCGGTTGCTCGCGGCAAACGTGGGGCGTGTGGTTAGCTCGCGCGCAATGCTACTCGATCTGTGGGGTGATGACAGCTATTATAACCTTCGCTCGCTAAACGTCTTTATATCCAAGCTACGCAATTATCTTATGGACGATGCCCGTATCGAGATTGTCTCGGTACGCGGTGTAGGGTATAGGCTTGTGGTTGCAGAGGAGTAGACATAAAAATAGCCAGCACGACGGCTGGCTAAATATTCTCTATTGCTCACGCTATTATAGCAGACGGTTTGTGCGCTCGTCGGGGAAGATGACCTTAGGCTGGAAGGTCTTAGCCTCCTCGAAGTCCATAAAGCCGTAGCCCATAATTATCACGATATCACCCACGGCGGTTTTACGTGCTGCTGCACCATTTAGGCAGATGCAACCGCTACCACGCTCGCCACGAATCACGTATGTCTCGATGCGCTCGCCGTTGTTGTTATTCACGATCTGCACCTTCTCGCCCTCGATAAGACCAGCGGCATCCATCAGATCCTCGTCGATGGTGATGCTTCCTACGTAGTTGAGATTCGCCTCCGTGACGCGCACGCGGTGAATCTTCGATTTCATTCTCTCGATAAACATAGTCTGGGGTCGTTAGCTTTCTTACTTAATCTTGATGTTGTCGATAAGGCGGATGTTGCCAGCCTGCACGGCGCAACATCCCTGAATGCGCTCCGAGTCGCTCCACTTCTCAACTCTCTGCATCGTGCGGGCATCGACGGCCTCGAAGTAGATGGTCTTAAGTAGGGGATTTGAGTCGATGGTCGCTACCACCCAGGCCGTAAGCTCGGCAGGTGTCATCGACGCCATCTTCTCGGCACACTGGCTGATGGTGGCGTAGATGTGGGGCGCAGCCTTACGATGCTCGGGTGTGAGGAGCTCGTTGCGCGACGAGAGGGCGAGGCCATCCTCACCACGAACGATAGCGCACTCAACAATCTCAACGTCGATGGCGAGCTGCTCGACCATAGCCTTGATTACGGCAATCTGCTGAAAATCCTTCTCTCCGAAGTATGCACGTGCGGGGCGCACGAGGTCGAAGAGACGACTTACGACCTGAGCCACGCCGTTGAAGTGGCCGGGGCGAGTAGCACCCTCCATCACCTTGTCGACCAACCCGAAGTCGAACTGACGTGTGTCGGGCTCGGGGTAGATAACCTCCACCGTTGGCATAAACACGATGTCGGCACCTGCTGCCTCCAAGATGGCGCAGTCTGCCTCGGGGGTTCGGGGATAGTTCTTGAGGTCGTTCTTATCATTGAACTGCGTGGGGTTTACGAACACGCTCACCACCACAGTGTTGTTCTCCTTACGAGCACGCTCCACCAACGAACGGTGTCCTGCGTGCAGTGCACCCATCGTGGGTACGAAGCCTACGCCCTCTTTCGGGGTGTTGGCCAAAGCTGCATTTAGATCAGCTACGGTGTTTACTACTTTCATATTCTTCATAGAATGATGCCGCAAAGTTACAAACTTAAATGAAGATAGCAAACCTTAGCCCCAAAAAATAGCCATTGGTCATAGGAAAATGGGTTGTTGGTCCTGTTAATCGGCGGGTTTTGTGGCAGTCGTTGGCTTTGTGTGTTGCGATATTCGGATATTATTCCTACCTTTGTTTCACAAATTCGAGTTTTGTATTTTACACAACTTAATTTACACTACGCTATGCAACTACAACCCGGCACACTGCTCAAGGCTGGCAGCTATCGCATAATCCGCACCCTCGGTCGCGGAGGCTTCGGCATTACCTACCTTGCCGAGCAGGTTATGGTACGACGCCAAGTATGCGTCAAGGAGTTCTTCCCGAAGGACTATTACAAGCGCGATGGCGACACGCGCAATATAACCCTCTCGTCTGACGGCTTCGGTCAGATGATGGATAAGTTTAAGACAAAGTTTTTGAAGGAGGCGCAGATCATCGCGGGCCTCGACCACCCGAATATCATACGTATCCACGACGTGTTCGAGGAGAACGGCACGGCCTACTACGTTATGGAGTATATCGAGGGTGAGTCGTTGCAGAGTATCGTATCGCGCCGTGGAGCTCTCGGTCGCGACGAGGCTGTGGGGTATATCGAGCAGCTCGCTGCGGCGTTGGGTTATATCCACTCGCACGACATCGCCCACCTCGACGTCAAGCCCGGAAATGTTATGGTGCGCTCTAAGGACGACCGCGCGTTGCTCATCGACTTCGGCCTCTCGAAGCACTACGACTCGGAGGGTATGCAGACGAGCTCGACGCCGTTGGGCATCAGCCACGGCTTTGCACCCATCGAGCAGTATCAGGTGGGAGGCGTCAGCACCTTCTCGCCGCGTACCGATATCTATTCTATGGGAGCTACACTCTACTACCTTGCTATGGGTAAGGTGCCTCCTGCTGCGGCAAATGTCGGTGAGGATGGCCTCGACGAGCTGCCGTCGCACTTCGGTGCGGGCGTGTGCACGGCCATCGAACGCTCTATGCAGTATAGACGTAAGGACCGCCCTGCGAGTGCCGAGGAGTTTATGTCGCTTGTTCGCGGCGGTGGCCAGACGACATTCGTCGACGGACCTAAGCGCGATGAGGGACAGCGTCGCGAGCCTCAGCGCGATGTTCGTCCTCAGCCTCAGCGCGAGCCTCGCCCCGAGCCCCGATCCTCGAAGCCCGAGGGCGACAAGCCTAAGATGTCGAAGTGGTGGCTGTGGTTGCTGTTAGCTGTTGTGGGAGTTATTTGTGGCATTGCGCTGATGGGTGGCGACGGAGAGGAGATTCCCTCGACAGCGGATATGTACTATGCTGCTCCTGCGGAAGAGACTACGAAACCTGCTGATTACGTTGCCGTTGATAGTCCTGAGCCAGTTAAACTTCCCGATCCGATCTTAACGCTTAAGTCTAAGTCGAGCGTTACGCTTGATGCTGATGGTGGCAGCGGAAAGATAACGTATACCCTTACCAATCCGCGCGATGATATGCAGCTCTCGGCTAAGAGCAATGCCAATTGGATTAGTGTCAGCCGTTCGGGTAGCACAATCAGTTATTCGACTACGGCAAATAATGGCGAGAGCAGCCGAAGCGGAAAGATTACTGTTAAGTATGGCGACCAAAGTTTCGAGGTTCTTATCTCGCAGGCGGGTAAGCTGAAACCTGTTGCCCCAGAGGTAAATACCTATAAGATTGGTGACTACTATAACGAAAATGGCAAGCAGGGTGTTGTCTTTGAGGTATGGGATGGTGGCCGCCACGGAAAGATTGTTAGCCTTGATGAGACTCGAGCAACTTGGGATTCACGAGTGACTAAAAATGGTACACGTACCTATGCTAATAGTGAGAGCGATGGTAAGGCTAATACCGACAAGATTATGGCGCGCTCGGATAGTAAGTATTTCGAGGCATTCGCGTGGTGTAGAGCAAAGGGAAACAGTTGGTATCTGCCTGCACTTAATGAGTTAAAGAGTATATACAATAATAAAAGCAAGCTTAATACCACTTTGCAGAAGTATGGTACTACTTTAAATCAATGGTATTGGACATCAACGGAGTGCGTTGATGAGGGTGAGTTCTGCGCGTGGTATGTCTCTAAGTACGGTGGCGACGCCCTCTACAACCTTAAGAACGGCAGCAACTATGTGCGCGCTGTGTCCGCTTTTTAGATTTAGGCTTTGGTGGTAAGTGGCTACCGCTTAATAAAAACTCCTCGCAAGTTCGCTTCGGGGAGTTTTTCTTTATTCTTTCTTTAAGGAGGCTGCCTCTGAACTACTCGAAGCACGGGAAGTGATCTAAGGGGGCGTAGCCGTCTGAGTCGTTGCGGGTGAAGCAGTGGGTCGCAAGGCCGTTAGTCACAACAACATACCGACAGCCGAGGATGGTGTTATAACGCGCAGCCTGGCGCAGGGTCTCGCGGCCAATGGCGATGCTCGGCTCCTTACACTCGATGACGATGAGCGGGCGGGCGTCGGAACCGATGGCAACGATGTCGGCACGCTGGGCCATACCGTTGATGGTAACGGGGTACTCCTCGACAATCTGCTCGGCGAGGAAGCCGCAGTGGCTCTTCAGATATTCCACGACGTGACGGCGCACCCACTCCTCGGGGGTGAGCACAAGCCATCGCCCGCGAGTCTTGTCAAAGACCTCGGTGCGGCCGTTTGCCGCACGCCGTGCCCGTAGCCGTATGGGTGGATATTGTAGTCGCGGGTACTCCATCGCTATGGTTATTCCAAAATTAAGTGTATATTTGCGCCACAAAGATACACAAAATAATGCAAACAGTGAATATAAATATAGAGGAACGCGTGGAGCGTGCGCGCGGATACTTCACCGCGGGGTATAATTGTGCGCAGGCGGTGGTGATGGCCTTCGACGACATAATGGGTCAGAATCCCGAGGCGTTGGCACGCCTGGCAGCACCCTTTGGTGGCGGTATGGGGCGTATGCGCGAGGTGTGCGGCACGGTGAGCGGTATGGCTATGTTGGCGGGGGCGATATCTCCGTCGGCCGATCCCAAGAACCTCGAGGAGCGAAAGGAGAACTATGCCCTTGTGCAACGCTTCGCCGAGAGCTTCAGAGCGGAAAATGGTGACATCGTGTGTCGCAGGTTGCTCGGCCTCGAGCCTATGACCGAGCGCAAGGAGACGGCGATGCCCTCGGCACGAACGGCAGAGTATTACAAGAAGCGTCCGTGTGCGGAGTATGTTGCATCGGCCGCGCGCATAGTGGCGACATACCTCGCCGAAAAAAAATAATAAAAAAAATGATGGTCGGGTGATAGATTTCGAATCGCTCGGCCATCTATACGATTTAAATCGTATCGGAGAGACCTGTGGAGGATTAGCGCGGGGCAGCCGAGCGGCATAAAATGTTGAGTATGGAGCAGGATAAAAAGAAGGGCTATCTAAATAGAACTCTTGTAGTTACGTCGGATGCGGTGATAAAGGGTAGGGGGCAGAATATCATCCCACCGCCAAAGCGTGAGTCGCTATGGAAGCTATATCTCGAGAAATTCAAGGACCCTATAATCATCGTTCTCCTTGTCGTTTTCTTCCTTTCGGTGTCGCTGTCGCTCTACGAGATTTTCGTTATGGGCGACGATTGGTCGCTGATGTTCGAGCCTGCGGGTGTACTCTTGGCTCTGCTTTTGGCCACGGGTGTGGGATTTATCTTCGAGGTCAAGGCTAATAAGGAGTTCGATATATTAAATAAGGTAAAGGATTCGCGCCCGGTGAAGGTGCTGCGTAGAGCCACTGCCGACAAGGATTGTCGCCCGAGTATGATGCTCGTCGAGAAGCAGGATGTGGCCGTGGGCGATATCGTGCGTCTGGAGGCGGGTGATGAGATCCCGGCAGATGGTATCCTCATTGACAGCGTGCAGCTGCGTGTCGATGAGTCGATATTTACGGGCGAGACGTATGCCAATAAGTGTGTCGATAAGAAGGACTTTGATAAGGATGCTACATACCCATCGAACCTCCTGCTACGTGGCGCGACGGTAATCGAGGGTAGTGGTTATATGCACGTGCAGCGTGTGGGTATACATACAGAGGAGGGCCTCGGCGTGGTACGCGCAAGCGAGGGTAGCGACGTGGAGACGCCGCTGAATAAGCAACTCAATCAGCTCGGCGGATGGATGTCGCGCGCGAGCTTTGTGATTGCCGTGCTCATCGTCGTAGGACGTATGTTGTACTTCTGGCTGACGGGCGGATTCGAGGGCGATGCTTCGTGGCTCCAGATTTTAGAGTTTGTGCTCGGCTCTGTGATGATTGCCGTGACGCTTATCGTCGTGGCGGTACCCGAGGGTCTGCCTATGAGTATCACGGTGAGCTTGGCGATGAGTATGCGCCGAATGCTCAAGGAAAACAGCCTCGTACGTAAGCTCCACGCCTGCGAGACGATGGGTGCTGCAACGGTGATTTGTACCGATAAGACGGGTACGCTCACGAAGAATCGTATGACCGTGATGGAGTTCGAAGCCTGCAACGATGGATTAAAGGATATCATTGTTGATAGCATTGCTGTGAACTCCACGGCAGAGATCACGGTAAACGACGATGGCTCGCTGTCGACAATCGGTAACCCCACGGAGGGCGCACTGCTAATGTGGCTCAAGGGGCAGGATGAGGATTATGTTACACTACGCGATAAGTATCACGTCATAAAGGTGGAACCCTTCTCTACTGAGACAAAGTTTATGGCAACGGAGGCGACGGAGATTCAGACGAAGAGAAAGTTTTGCTTCCTAAAGGGTGCGCCCGAGATCATATTGTCGAAGTGTAATAGGATTGCCGAGGGCCGCACGCGCGAGGAGTTTGAAGCGTTGTTGCAGTCGTACCAGAGTCGCGCGATGCGTACGCTCGGTTTTGCGGTCGAGGAGTATAAGGAGGATGGCTCGCACGGCGACGTGGTATTCCTCGGCATTGTGGGTATTGCCGATCCTATACGCGACGATGTTGCTGAGGCTATCGACACCTGTATGAACTCGGCAGGTGTTCGTGTGATTATCGTCACGGGTGACACTCCCGGTACAGCCCGCGAGATAGGCCGCGAGATAGGCCTCATTACCAGCGATGAGCCGGGACAGATTGTAACCGGCCCCGAGTTTGCGGCTCTCAGCGATGACGAGGTGCGCGAGTTACTTCGTGGCTCGAAACTCAAGATTATCTCGCGTGCTCGTCCCGACGATAAGGCTCGCCTCGTGATGCTTCTTCAGGCTAATGGCGAGGTGGTGGCTGTTACGGGTGATGGTACCAACGATGCCCCTGCATTGAGTAAGGCTCAGGTAGGTCTGTCGATGGGTGATGGCACGTCACGCGCGAAGGAGGCAAGCGATATCACCATCATCGACAACTCATTTGCAAGCATTAACAAGGCTATTATGTGGGGCCGTTCGCTCTATCTCAATATTCGCCGTTTCATCATCTTCCAGATGACCATCAACCTTTGTGCTTGTCTCATCGTGCTCTTCGGTGCATTCATAGGTGCCGACTCGCCATTGACCGTGACGCAGATGTTGTGGGTGAACCTCATTATGGATACATTTGCCGCGATGGCCCTCTCGTCGCTACCTCCCGAGCCGGGTGTTCTATGCGACAAACCGCGTAATCCCAAGAGCCATATTATCGACCGCAGTATGCTTATGCGTATCATTGGCGGCGGTTCACTCTTCTTCGTTTTCCTTGTGGGATTGTGGCAACTGCTTTACCACGTGGATATCGCGAGTGTGTCGGAGTTGTTGACGAGCGAGTCGTTCCACGTATTCTTTGCCGAGATGTTTAAGTCAAACAGATTTGCACCTCATATGTCGGGCTATGAGATGGGCATCTTCTTCTCGGTATTTGTGATGATGCAGTTCTGGAATTTGTTTAATGCTAAGTATTTCCGCACAAATCGCAGCCTCATACTCGATATAATCGACCTCTTCCGTGCGCCACAGCGTGTAAAGGAGTCCTACAACAAGTATTTCTTGTTGATTCTCGCGGTGATCGTTGGCGGACAGATTGCAATCGTGACGTTCGCTGGCGAGTTGTTCAACGTTGCACCGCTCTCGGCCGCGGACTGGGGATGGATTATGCTTATCACCTCGCCGGTGCTTCTGATTCCGGATGTTGTTAGACTCTGCACGCGAAGGTAGTAAGGTCGTGCGTAAATTGCTAAAAGATATAGGGTGTCAACGTGATAGTTGACACCCTATGTTGTTTCATCGCTTGTTGCTACTTGTGGCAGTGGGGGCACTCCTCGTGATTGCCGAGGATGGTGTGGGGAATATTGCCGTGCGATATGAGCTGTATCGGGCAGTTGTAGTTGCGCAGCTGCTCCTCGGTGATGATGTTCGAATCGTGGCGGTGCACGTGGCGGTTGACACATACGATGCTACGCACGACACTCGAGATGGTGCCGATGTCGTGCGACACCATAACTATGGCCATATGCTCCGAGAGATGGTGCAGAAGGTTGTATAGCTCGTTCTCGAAGCGGTTATCCACGAAGTTTGTGGGCTCGTCCAAGACGAGGAGCTTGGGCTCCGAGATGATGGCTCGGCAGAGCATCACGCGCTGAAGCTGGCCTCCCGAAAGCTCGCCGATGGCACGATCGCGAAGCTCGGCAAGCGATGCACGCTCAAGGGTCTCGTCCACACGCTTACGGTCACTCGCCCCATACCGCTGCCATAGGCCGCGCTCGGCCTGAAGTCCCGACATAACCACCTCGCGAACAGATATCGGAAACTCCTTGTCGAAAGAGGATATCTGCGGGAGGTAGCCTATATGTGGCTTTTTACCGCGGAGGAGCTTGTCGCTATATTCGATACTTCCGCTATGAGGGACAATGCCCATTATGGCCTTAACAAGTGTACTCTTGCCACCGCCGTTGGGGCCTATGATTCCGACAAAGTCATCGGCATATATCTCCAAGTCGACGTGCTCGAGGGCAATCGTGCTATCGTAACGAACGCCGAGGTCGTGGATTCTGATTATGGGCTCTCTACTCATCTTGGCGGCATATTACGTCGGTTACACGTTCAATCTCCGCGAGGATATCCTCAGCCAAAGGATTGGTCACGACAACCTCTGCATCGCACTCCTCGGCGATGGCACGTACCTTATCTGGGCTATACTGCGGTTGGATAAGGATGGTGCGTATGCCGTTTTCGCGAGCTGTGGAGATGATCGAGGTAAGCTGGCGGGGAGATGGCTCCTTGCCGTCGTGCTCGATGGCTATCTGGCGGATGCCATAGTCGCGAGCGTAGTAGGTGTAGGCGGGGTGGTAGATGAGTATCGCCTCGACGCCACTGCCTGCGATGCGCTCCTCGCAACGGCTGTCGAGAGCCTCGATGCGTGCAACGAGCTCATCGGCCGCTTCGCTATACTTCGCCGAGTCGGGATAGTCGGCCATTATGGCGCGCTCGATGGTGCGCACCATAGTCTTAAGTGCGCGGGGCGACGTCCACGTGTGGGGGTCGATGCCGTGGCTGTGGTGCTTGTGGCCGTGCGAACAGCTGCCCTCCATCGGGTCGATGCCCGTCGATAGATCGACAATGCTTCCCGAGTCAAGGTTCGAAATGAGCGACTGTTCGAAGTCGATAAGACCGATGGCAAATACGCGGCGCGCACTGTTTAGTGCCGTGAGTTGGCGTGCGGTGGGCTCATATGTCTCGGGGCTTGCACCCTCGGGTACGAGTACCTCCACGTCGAAGTCTCCGCAGGTAACTGCTTCGACAAGACTCTTAAGCGGCGTTATTGTTACGAATATGGTCTTTTCTGTGTTTCCCTTCGTCGAGCTGTTGCACCCCACGATAAGTAGGACGGAAGCTATGAATATGGCTATTCTTCTCATAATATCAATCGTTACTGAAATAAATGTGCCGCAAAGGTATAAAAAAGTGTTATTAAATTTTGTTATATCCATAAATTTTTAGATATTTGCCCAGCAAAACTTAAAAACTTACGCAAAATGATTAAGAATATAACCGAGAAAATCGTCTATATTGGTGTAGATGATACAGATATTGACCTCTTTGAGAGCCAGTATGTAGTGCCCAATGGCGTGTCGTATAACTCATATCTTATCCTTGATGAGAAGGTGGCTGTGATGGATACGGTTGATCTCCGCAAGAGCGACGAGTGGTTACAGAATCTCGACACCGCTTTGGCAGGTCGTAAGCCCGACTACCTCGTTGTGCAGCACCTTGAGCCAGACCACGCTGGTACTATCGCTTTGGCATTGGAGCGTTATCCCGAGATGCAGGTCGTTGCATCGGATAAGGCTGTGAAGATGATGCCTCAGTTCTTCTTCGAGGTTAATTTCGAGGGCCGCACTATTGGTGTTAAGGAGGGTGATACGCTGTCGCTTGGCAGTCATACGTTGCACTTTGCTATGGCACCTATGGTTCACTGGCCCGAGGTTATGGTTACATACGATAGCACCGATAAGGTTCTCTTCTCGGCTGATGGCTTTGGTAAGTTTGGTGCTCTCTCGGCCGATGAGCCGTGGGCTGACGAGGCGCGCCGTTACTATATCAACATTTGCGGTAAGTATGGTGCTCCGGTGCAGGCCCTCTTGAAGAAGGCTGCCGGCCTCGATATCGCTATCATCTGTCCTTTGCACGGCCCTGTGCTCACCGAGAACTTGGGCTACTATATCGGCCTCTACGACACTTGGAGCAAGTACGAGCCCGAGGAGGATGGTACGCTTGTAGCCTTTGCTTCGATCCACGGTAATACGGCCGAGGTGGCTAATAAGTTCGCCGAGATTCTTCGCGCTAAGGGTGCTAAGAATGTTGTTGTTCGCGATCTCTCGCGTACGGATATGGCTAAGGTTGTGGAGGATGCGTTCCGTTATAGTCGCCTTGTTGTGGCAGCTGCATCGTATGACGCTGATGTGTTCCCTCCGATGCACGACTTCTTACACCACCTCGCTATCAAGGGCTTCTCGAAGCGTCGTATCGGCATCATCGAGAATGGCTCGTGGGCACCTACGGCAGGACGTGCTATGCGCGCTATCATTGATGGCTTCAAGGGTGTGACGGTTGCTGAGAAGATGGTGACTATTATGTCGCGCTTGAAGCCCACGGATATCCCTGCTCTCGAGGCTCTGGCCGATGAGGTGCTTGCGTAAGTGTAGTTTAAGCAGAGTATTGTTGTTGCCGTTGTCCGATTGAGATAGCGGCAACAACTTTTTCGTGGCCATAATGCAAATTTTGTTTTGGCAAATTGGCATAAATTACATATCTTTGTGGGATAATGTTTATGCACATAAAAAGAGTGTCAATATATGATTAAGTCAATGACCGGCTTCGGTAAGGGTGAGGCCGTTTGTGGAGATAAGAGATTTCGTGTAGAGCTTCGTTCGCTGAACTCCAAGCAGCTCGATTTGAGCGTTAAGTTGCCGAGCAGATATCGTGCCGTCGAGGCAGAGGTGCGTAGCATCGTTACGCAGCGTCTCGTGCGCGGTAAGGTTGATTGCTTCATATCGGTGGAGTCGCAGTCGGTGGAGACCTCAGCACACATCAATGCCGAGGCGTTCAAGGTATATGCCGAGGAGTTGCGCCGTGTGTGTGATAGCAATCTTATCGCTGCGGATGGCGACTCGTTGCTTATGGCCGTGATGCGTATGCCCGATGTTGTCTCTACCGAGGAGCAGGAGGTGTCGGACGCGGAGCTCGCAGCCATCGCGGAGGCTACGCGCTTGGCGGCTGATGGTCTCGATAGCTTCCGCGTGCAGGAGGGTGCTATCCTTATCGCCGACCTGTTGAAGCGAATTGATCTTATTGAGAAGTATCGCCACGAGGTAGAGCCTTTCGAGAGTGCAAGGGTTGATGTCATCAAGAACCGTATCCGCGAGAATATCGCTAAGCTGCAGCTTGAGGTGGATAACAACCGTCTGGAGCAGGAGATGATCTTCTACATCGAGAAGCTCGATATCACGGAGGAGAAGGTGCGCCTCGATAACCACTGCAACTACTTCCGCGAGGTGGCGGCTACGGAGGATGCCCCGGGACGTAAGCTCGGCTTTATCGCTCAGGAGCTCGGCCGCGAGATTAACACGATGGGCTCGAAGTCGAACGAGGCAAATATGCAGCGTTTGGTAGTTCAGATGAAGGATGAGTTAGAGAAGATTAAGGAGCAGGTGCTCAATATATTATAATTTGCATTATGGGTAAGTTGGTTATATTCTCTGCCCCGAGTGGCTCGGGTAAGACAACGATTGTACGAGAGTTGCTTAAGCGTTTCGATTGTTTCGAGTTCTCGATCTCGGCCACGTCGCGAATGCCGCGTGGCGAGGAGAGGGATGGTGTCGATTACTACTTCCTATCGAACGACGAGTTCCGTGCGCGTGTTGAGCGCGACGAGTTCGTTGAGTGGGAGGAGGTCTATGCCGGCACGTGCTACGGCACGCTGCGTAGTGAGATGGAGCGTATCTGGTCCAAGGGTAATGTGATACTCTTCGACGTGGATGTTATGGGCGGTATTAATCTCAAGCACCTCTTTGGCGACGACGCCTGCTCGGTATTTATTATGCCCCCTTCGGTCGAGGAGCTCGAACGTAGGTTGCGTGGCCGTGGCACCGATGCCGAGGATGTCATCCGTAAGCGTATAGATAAGGCGGAGTTCGAGCTGTCGAAGGCCTCGGAGTTCGACTTCACGGTCGTAAACGATGACCTTCAGGAGGCTGTCGATGAGACCGTCGAGATCATTGCCAACTTCTTAAAGTAGTAGATTAGATGAAAAAACGTATGTTACTATATTTCGGCTCGTTTGACCCTATTCACAATGGTCATATAGCACTTGCCGAATATGCCCTTGAGCGCGACCTCGCCGACGAGGTGGCACTCATTATATCACCCCAGAACCCGTTTAAGACCGATGTGTTGCAGACGCCCGAGTATACGCGCTACGAGATGGCCGAGATGGCCGCTCGCGAGTCGCGCTTCCCGGAGAGAATTAAGCCCTCGGTCGTAGAGTTTGTGCTCGAGAAGCCGTCGTACACGATTAAAACGCTCGACTATCTCAAGGAGACGTGTGGCGACGAGATGGAGTTCTCGATAATCACGGGTAGCGACATCTGGGCACGCTTCGATGAGTGGAAGGATTACGAGCGTATATTGAACGAGTATAAAATCTATGTCTATCCGCGCAAGGGTTACGAGGTGGAGAAGTTCGCCGATCGTGTGACGTTGCTTGCTGATGCTCCGTATATGGATTTCTCGTCAACGGAGGTGCGAGCACGTGCCGAGCGTGGTGAGGATCTTTCGGCCTATGTATCGCCCTCGGTTGCCGAGTATATCAAGAACAACCAGTTGTGGACGACGGCTGGAAATATCGTGCGTCTGACGTCGATGATCGAGGCGGGGGATGAGCGTGCGCTGCTCTATATCGAGCGCGGTAAGTGCTTCTATCGTCGTAACGAGTGGGGTAAAGCTATTAACGACTTCAACCGAGCTATGAAGCTCGAGCCCGAGAACGAGGAGGCGCGCCAGCTTCACGATATGGTCTACGAGATATTGTCGTTCCGTTATAAGGATATCTATAATCCATAGTGGGTATGATTGAGATTGATGATAAGATTGTGAGCCTCGATCTCTTGCGCGAGTCGTTCGCTTGCGATTTGGGTAAGTGTAAGGGTATATGTTGTGTCGAGGGAGACTCGGGTGCTCCGCTCGATATCGACGAGGTAGATATCTTGGAGGAGGAGTGGGATAACTACTCGCCCTATATGACCGAGGAGGGACGTGCCGCTGTCGAGGAGCAGGGATTTATGGTCGTGGATGCCGATGGTGACTACACCACACCCCTCGTCGATGATGCTGCGTGTGCCTACGCCTTTGAGGAGGATGGCATCACGTTTTGCGCTATTGAGCGCGCCTATCGCGAGGGCAAGTGTTCGTTTATTAAGCCTCTGTCGTGCCACCTCTATCCTATACGTGTTACACGTTTTCGTAACGGCTCGGCAGGTCTTAACTACCACCGCTGGGCAGTGTGTAGCTCGGCGAGGGAGTGTGGCAAGCGAATAGGTTTGCCCGTTTATCGCGGCCTTAAGGAGCCTATTATTCGAGCCTTTGGCGAGGAGTTCTATAAGCAATTGGAGCTCGCCGAGGATATGCTCAAGGATATGAAATAACCGATGTATTATGCTTATGTTTAATAGTTTGAAATATCTTCTCGCGTGTGTGGGCGTTGTGGTGTCGTGCGTGTGCTATGCCCAAGAGACCGATAGCCTCTCGCGCACTACGACCGATAGCCTTATGAGTGTTGTGGCGGATACCACGCGTCGCGATAGCGTTGCTCAGCAGAAGCCCGAACCCGTGCGTCCCGTGCGTACGCTCGGTAAAGTAGCGGTTATCGACACACTTCCCACGGCTAACGATGCGCTGAGCATCATCCTCTTTAACGATAACACTTGGCGATATATTCTTGCAGAGGATTATAAGAACGACCCCACGGTCTTTGATGACCACTGGAATACGGAGGCGACGCACGCTTATAGCGATGTCGACGTGAACTCTCTGCCCGAGGCTACGGCCATACGCCTTGTCGACTCGTTGGAGAGCTACCACTATCCCTACCTCGGTCGTATCACCTCGCGCTATGGCCCGCGCCGTGGCCGTCCGCATCAGGGTATCGACCTGTCGCTAAAGACGGGCGACCCGGTGTATGCTACGTTCGATGGTAAGGTGCGTGTGTCGAAGGTGGCGGGTAACTATGGTAACCTTATTGTCATTCGTCACAATAATGGCCTCGAGACCTACTATGCCCACCTCTCGGCTCGCGATGTCGAGGTTGGCGATTGGGTGGTTGCTGGTCAGCAGATTGGTCTGGGTGGTAGTACGGGCAAGAGTACCGGCCCGCACCTCCACTTTGAGGTGAGATATCGCGGTCAGTCATTTGACCCAGAGCGTATTATCGACTTTGCAACTGGAGATCTTCGTCGTGATGAGTTGCTGCTTAAGCGTCGCCATTTTAGCATCTATGCCAAGTTCGAGCAGGACTTTGACGATGAGCTCGAGGCAGAGAAGCAGGAGGAGGCCGAGCGCAAGGCTGCCGCAGCTATACAGTACCACACGGTGCGTTCGGGCGATACACTCGGAGCTCTCGCGCGTAAGTATGGTACTACGGTTACGAAGCTTTGCCAGCTCAACGGTATCAAATCGACATCTATCCTTCGTATCGGTCAGCGTCTGAGGGTTCGATAGCGGGGAGTTAATCGGTGAATATTGGGTGATGTGCCTGACAAATGTCGGGCGCATCACTCTTGTTTATATATGTGTTGTGCGATTGGGAAATAATGCGTAACTTTGTTAAATAAATCATTTGAGTATGAAACAGAGAGTTGTTATCGTAATCCTTGCGCTGATGGTGGCGGTGGGTTATGTCCGTGCTGCGGAGCCAAAGATTATACCCTTGCCACGAAGCATAGAGCTTATGGATGGCGTATGTCGTATCGAGCAGGGTATGAAGATCGGGTGCTGCGATGAGGAGCTGTTGCCTGCGGCGCGTTATTTGGCCGAGCATCTGAATATCGGCATTACACGTAGTGGCGGAGTTGTTAGGCTGGCCGTTGATGGCACGCTTGGCACTGAGCAATATAGCGTGGTTGTGTCGGAAGATGGTGTCGTGATCTCGGGTGGTGATTACGGCGGTGTCTTTAACGCGATAACAACCCTCCTGCAATTATGCCCCGAGGGCGTCTACGATGATAGCTGCACATTGCCTATCGGCATCCCGTTTTGCGAGATCGAGGATCAGCCGCGCTGGTCGCACCGTGGCTTTATGCTTGACGTGTGTCGTACGTGGATGGATGTCGAGGCAGTGAAGGATTATATCGACCTTTTGGCCTATCATAAGATTAATAACCTTCGTTTGCACCTTACCGACGATGAGGCGTGGCGCATAGATATAGAGTCGCACCCCGAACTCGCGCGCGATGGTGGCTTCCGCGGTGGCGATGCGAAGATATGGCCGCGATATGGTAAGTGGAACGAGCGGTGGGGTGGCTACTACACGAAGCAAGATATTGCCGAGCTTGTGGAGTATGCCCGCGTGCGCAACATAACCATTATCCCCGAGATCGACCTACCGGGGCATAGCCTCTGCTTGGCGACGCTCCATCCCGAGATACTGTGCCGTTATGAGCCCAACACCTCCGCGGCATTTGGCTATGATACACGCTCGGCAATCTGTCCGGCATCGGAGGCAAACTACCTGCTTATCGAGGATATCATTGCTGAGGTGTGTGCTATGTTTCCGTCGGAGTATATCCACGTCGGTGGCGACGAGGTCGATATGTCGCAGTGGCGTCGCTGTCCCGATTGCCGTGCTCTTATGCAGCGCGAGGGAATGACCTCGACCGAGGAGTTGCAACGCTACTTTATGGCGCGTATCGGCGATATGCTCGCAAACTATGGTAAACTTCCGGCTGTGTGGAACGAGGCTATTGATGGCGGCGTACTGAGCACTGCAACGCGTGTATATGGCTGGGAGGGTATCAAGGAGTGTCGTGCGGCGGCCGCCGCGGGCTACGATGTGGTAGTGATGCCCGGCCAATATTTCTACTTCGATATGAAGCAAACGCCACGTGAGCCGGGACACGACTGGGCGGCAATCTTCGATTGGACGAAGGTCTACGGCTTCACCCCTGCGAGTGTTGGATTTACTACCTCGGAGCAACAAAACATCATTGGCCTCGAGGCCTCGTTCTTCAGCGAAGCCTACGCCTCGCGAAATCCCGAGACGGCCGACTATCTCCACTACCAGACTTTCCCGCGCTTGGTAGCTCTATCGGAGATTGCGTGGGTTGGTGGCGATGAGCGCGACAAGGAGGAGTTCTACTCGCGTATGGTTGCCCACTACGCGAGGATGGACGCTATGGGTGTGGCCTATCGTCTTGTGCCCCCGAAGGTTAAGTATTCGGATGGAAGGCTTAGTGTGAGCGTAGATGATGGCAGCAAGGTATATTATCGTTTAGATGCGGAGGATAAGGAGTATCTCTATACCGAGCCGATTGCTACTACCTCGCCAGCGCATTACTCGTTTGTGTCGCGCCGGGGCAAGGCCTCTTCACCCGAGGCGGCTGTTGAGCAGCACTTCCGCACCATAACGCCAGCCTTTAAGATCACCTCGTCGATGGACGATAGGGAGGCATTTTCGTTTGAGAAGGCACAAGGCTATGGTCGTCTTGCGCGCACGTCGCGAGCGGCAGATGTTGGCGATTGGGTGATGTTTACCTTCGATCAGCCGGTAAGGTGTAGACGTATGAAGGTGGCGACGGGTAACTTCCAACTGCCGCGATACATCTTCGAAAATGGATATGTGGAGGTTAGCTACGACGGCGTAGCCTTCGAGCGTGTGGGTGATTTAGAGGCGGGAATGTTCTTTATTGAGAGCCCAGCGAGGGCAATCAAAGCGGTGAGAATCACGGCCACGTCGCGCGGAAACGGTGCCGAGTGGGTGTCGATACAGCCACCCACAATCTGGCCTCTGTTGTAGCGACTACTCGCGGTTTGCCTCGCGTGCCATAAGCATTAGCACGCGGGGTATATGGCAGAAGCCCGTGGGGTTCTTGTCGAGGTAGTCTTGATGATACTCTTCGGCAGGGTAGAAGCTCTCGAGCGGTTCTAATTCCACCGCGAGTGGCTCACCGATGATACGCTCCATATCTCTGTAAATATCGCTAATCGCGGCGCAGTCCTCGTCCGACGTATAGTATATGCCCGTGCGGTAGCGTGTGCCGATGTCGTTGCCCTGACGGTTTAGCGACGTGGGGTCTATCGAGCGGAAGAATAGCTCGACAAGGAGCGTGAGCGATACCTCCTCGGGGTTGTACTCGACCATTACCGTCTCGGCGTAGCCCGTAGTATCGGTATATACCTCGTCGTATGTAGGGTTGGGTGTATTGCCGTTGGCATATCCTGCTTGTGTTGAGATGACGCCACGTACCTGCTTGAAATAGTGTTCCGTACCCCAGAAGCATCCTCCTGCAAAATATATCTTTTTACTCATAGTTGTCAGTGTCTATCATTCGAATGCAAACATTGAGCCGCGCATTACTTGTTTAGCAAGTGTCGTATAGCTGCAATCGGGTCGTATATTATCATACGTGGTCCGGCCCAACGCATCACGGCACGAATCTTCTCGCGCATCTCGGGCTTATAGCAGTGTATCGGACATCGCTTGCACGCGGGCTTATTGTCGCCAAACTTGCAACCATCGAGTCGCTTGTGGGCGTAGCTCTCGAGTGCGCGGTACTCCTCGGAAATGGTGTCGAGCTTGAGGTTATGTCGGCAGTAGAGCTCAATCATTCGGCTCACGACTCTCTTCTCGCGTTCTATCTTTGTCATCGTCTTTGGAATTAAGAGAGTCGCCGCCACGCTGACGACGACTCTCTTTGTGAATGTTATGCAATTATTTGCTTTTGAGTGTAACGGTCGTAGGCTCAAAACCATCGCCTGTGACGGTGAGTGTGATCTCTCCCGCTGTATCCTTAAGTGTGCGGATGATGGCCAATGCCTTGCCGTTAAAGAGCTTCATCTTGTTGCCCTTGAGTGACTCGGTGCCTGCCGAGTTACCATTGTCGACACCTACAAGCTCGCCCGCACCCTCGACCTTGAAGTAGAGCTGATTCATCGCCGTAGGCACAAAATTACCATCAGCATCCACGCAGTCGATAGTGACGTACGAGAGGTCGTAGCCATCGGCCTTGAGGCTTGTGCGATCGGGGCTGAGTATGATGCGTGCGGGGTCGCCGGCAGTCTTGCGGGTGTGGCGCATAATCTCCTTGCCATCCTTATAACCTACGGCCGTAATCTCACCAGGGGTGAAGGTTACACCCTCCCAAATGGCGTGGAGACGTGTGTCGGTCTTACGGCTGCGACCCAGCGACTCGCCATTTACGAAGAGCTCAACCTCGTCGGCAGTGTTGTAGTAGCACCAGAGGTCGATTTGCTGGCCATCCGTCCAGTTCCAGTGGGGAAAGAGGTGGATGGTGGGCTCGTCGGTCCACTCCGAGCGGTACATATAGTAGCAATCCTTCGGGAAGCCGCAGAGGTCTACGATGCCGAAGTACGATGAGCGCGAGGGCCAAGAGTAGGGCGTGGGCTCACCAATATAGTCGAAGCCGGTCCATACGAAGGTGCCGGCACAGTAGTCTCTGTCGCGTACCACGGTCCACGCCTCCTCGTGAAGCGTAGCCCACGGAGCGCGTGAGTTGTCGTAGGCCGAACACTGGTGGTGGTCGGTGTCGTAAGGAAGGTCCCAACGCTCGGGGACGACGTGGAGCTCGCTCGAGGGGTGGAGGTAGAAGCCGCGGCTATTGAGTGCCGATGCTGTCTCCGAACCGATAAACGGCATTCCGGGGTACCATATGCGTACCGAGTCGTAATCCTTCTCGTGGTAGTTGAAGCCAACGATGTCGATAGCACCCGAGCGCAGCAGGTTGTTGAAGGGGCGTGTCTCGTTGCATCCGGCCGTCACGGGACGTGTCGAGTCGTACTCCTTGAGCTTGGCAACGATATGGCGCGTGAGCAGAACGTTGGGGTTCATATCGGCCTCGCTGATCTCGCCATCGGCATTCTTTGCGAGGAAGTTCATTAGGAGGTTACGCTGCTCGGTGGGCAGGTCGTCGAGGTTGTACTGCTCGTCGGAATCCCACTGCTCCAATATCTCGTTACCCACCGACCACATCACGATTGAGGGGTGGTTGCGGTCGCGCTTTATGAAGTCGACGAGATCCTTCTCGTGCCACTCGTCGAAGAAGCGTGCGTAGTCGTACTGCGTCTTTGCACGTCGCCACATATCAAACGCCTCGTCCATTACGAGGATACCGCGTTGGTCGCACATATCGAGCAGTTCGGGTGTGGGAGGGTTGTGCGATGTGCGTATGGCATTTACGCCAAACGACTCGAGGATGTCGAGCTGACGCTCCAGTGCGCGACGGTGAACAGCCGTGCCGAGAGCACCCATATCGTGGTGCATACACACGCCGAGTAGCTTCACGTTGCGGCCATTGAGCCAGAAGCCAGTGTCGGCATCGAACTTAAACTCACGAATACCGAAGGGTGTGGTGTACTTGTCGAGGATAACATCCTGATCCTCGATTGAGGTAAGGAGTGTGTACATATAAGGGTCGTCGATATCCCAGCGATGGGGTGATGGGAGGTTGATATCCATCTCCACCTCAACGCTCTCGCCAGCCTTCACGCGCTCGCGCCTCTCGCTGCGGCATACACGCTTGTCGTTGGCATTGAGGATATCGTTGACGATGGTAACGGTGCGGTCGACATCGCTCTTGTTTGTGATGGTTACAGCGGCCTTTACCGTCGCCCTCTTGTCATCGATCTCGGGCGTGGTGACATAGGTGCCACAGTAATCGACAAATACATCCGAGGTCACAACGAGTCGCACGTTGCGATAGATGCCACATCCGGCATACCAGCGCGAGTTGGGCTGCTCGGAGTTATCGCAACGCACGGCGATAAGGTTCTCCTCGCCCTCGGGCTTGAGGTAGGGGGTGATGTCGTACGATAGCGACGAGTAGCCATAGGGGCGGAAGCCTACCTCGTTGCCATTGACATAGACGGTGCTATTCATAAAGATACCGTCGAATTCAACGCTTACGACCTTGTTCTCGATGTTAGGGGTGGTGAAGTACTTGCGATACCAACCTATACCGCCGGGCAGAGCACCGCCTGCAGGGGTCGATGGGTTGTTGGCATCGAACTCGCCCTCGACGCTCCAGTCGTGGGGGAGGTGCAGGTCGCGCCAGTGGCTGTCGTCGTAGTCGCCCGTGGCGTACGCTACGTCGTCGCCGAGTGCGAATCTCCAGTCGAAGTTGAAGTCCTCGACTGTGCGAGGCTCGGTGTTTGCCTCACAGCCAAGCATAAGCAGTGCTGCACTGATGAGTGTACAGATACTTAAGTGTTTCATAGTCGTTCTAATGATTAATGGTTAATAGCGAATGTTATAGCCCAAATGTGCAGTCTCGGTGCAGAGGATACGTTCGGTGAGGTTGCCACACTGTATGGTGAACGAGCCCTCCTCCAAGTGCCACTTGCCGTCGTTTGCCGCCAAGGCGAGTTCCTCGGCACGAACCTCGAATTCGATGGTCGCGCTCTGGCCTGCTGCGATCTCCACCTTCTCGAAGTCGCGGAGACGGCGTGCATCGGGAACGATCGAAGCCACATCGTCGTTGATGAAGAGTAGAACGCTCTCCTTACCGCTACGCTCGCCCGCGTTCTTCACGTCAACAGCGATGCGGATGGTGTCGCCAGCCTTGAACTCCTTGCCCTCGAGAACTCGGAGGTTGCTATACTCAAACTCGGTGTACGACAGACCGTAACCAAATGCCCACTGCACGGCAACCACGGCGTTATAGTCGTAGGCACCCTCCATAGTGCCAACGCTCTCGGATACCTTGTGGTCGTAGGTAGTCATAGCGTTCGAGTACTTCTGGTAGGTGTAGGGTAGCTTGCCCGATGGGTTGACACGACCGTAGAGGATGTCGGCAAGTGCGCGGGCTCCCTCCGTGCCAGGGAGGTATGTGTGGAGAACGGCTGCCGTGTCGTCGACAAACGACGAGATGATACGTCCACGACCCTCGTTAAGAACAAGGATCACGGGCTTACCCGTGGCGATGAGTGCCTTGGCGAGCTGCTGCTGATTCTCCGAGAGGGCCATCTCGGTGATATTGCCCGGAGTCTCGCAGTATGAATTCTCGCCGATGCAGAGAACTACGACGTCTACATCCTGTGCAGCACGTACGGCGGCCTCGATGTCGATGTTACACTCTCCGGCAAAGTGTCCCTCCGTAGCGTACTCAACGCCCGCTACGAAGCTGACGTTATCACCACCGACGGCACGGATGGCATCGACAAACGTGGTGCCCTCTGGGAGAACCTTGTCGACGATATCACCTTGCCAAGAGTAGCTCCAGCCGCCACATAAGGGGCGCATACGATCGGCATTGGGACCAGCCACAAGGATACGTGTCTCGGGCTTCAGCGGGAGGATGTTATCGTTATTCTTAAGCAACGTAATCGACTCGGTTGCCGCCACGTAGCAGGCCTCGCGAATCTCCTTTCCCTGGAACTTTGGGTAGTCCTCGAGGTAGGTGTTCGGTGTGTCGAGCAGACCGAGGCGTATCTTCATACGGATGATACGGCGAACGGCATCGTCAATGCGCTCCATCGACACCTTGCCCTCGTTGACAAGCTCGATAAGCAATGGGCAGAAGTTGACGTCGTAGGGAATCATCGACATATCGACGCCGGCGTTTATCGAGAGACGGATGGCATCCTTGTAGTCGGTGGCGATCTTCTCGCGGGTGTAGAGGTTGACGATGTCGGCCCAGTCGGTTACGATCATACCGTCCCAGTTGAGGCCCTCCTTTAGCCATACGGTAAGGAGCTCATAGTCGGCGTGCGTGGGTATGCCGTTAACTGATGCCGAGTTCACCATAATCGACAACGCGCCCGCCTCGATAGCTGCCTTGAACGGCGCAAAGTGCTTCTCGCGAAGCTCGGCGATAGACACGTATGCCGGTGTGCGGTCCTGGCCCGAGTTGGTCATACCGTAGGCCATATAGTGCTTCGGACACGAGGCGATATGGTATCGGTCGATGTGGTTGGGATCCTCGCCCTGATAGCCGAGGACCATCTCGCGAGCGAGCTCTGCCGTGAGATAGGCATCCTCCGAGAAGCTCTCCCACTGGCGGGGCCACGATGCCTTACGACCGAGATCGAGCGTCGGAGAGTAGGTCCACGCGATATTGCTTGCGCGCACCTCGTAGGCCGTCATCTCGGCCATCTGGCGTACCAGGGCGCGGTTGAATGATGCTGCGGCATTCACCTCCTGCGGGAAGAGGGGTGATGCCCAGGTATAGGTTGCACCGTGGATGGCGTCGATGCCGTAGAGTGTGGGAAGACCCGTATGCTTTATTGAAGCGGCGTTGATCTTAGTGATAAGCTCGTTCCACTCCTCGGCCGTGAGAGCCTTGCCCGGAGCGTTGAGCACCGAGCCAAACATATACTGTTCGGCAACGGCATCGAGGACATCCTCTTTGAGAATGAATTTTTTGTCGTCGGCAACGCCCGTGACGCTATTGCCAAACATATCAATGCCGAGCTCGGCCATCTGCCCGACCTTCTGCTCGAGGGTCATACCCTTGAGAATCTTCTCAACCCTGCGTTCGATCTTGCTATCGCGAGCGATGGCAGGTGCAACCTCCTGTGCTGTTGCCGACAGTGTCGTGGTGGCAAGCATCAGGGTGCTAAGTAGTAATTTTACGCTCTTCATACTGTGTAGCATATTTAGTTAATAATCTTGTTTTACGGTCTCCTTGTTGTATATCTCGTCGTACGTTGCGCGAAGGACCGAGGGCGAGGCGATGAGGCGTCGTAGCTCTTCGAGACGCGCGGCATTTGCCGACTCTTTGATCCATAGCTTAAGATAGCCTCCGTAGTTGTACTTCGCGTTCAGGTGTTCGACCATACGCTCGTAGCCCTCCTCGCGGTTGAGTTCGGGGTGGTTGGTGAGCGTAAACTGTATCGTGCGACGAATTATCGTGCGACTATCGATAACCCTGTCAGCCTCGGCTACGATGCGTCCGTAAATCGTGCGGGGCTCGCTCTTTGATGAGGCTCTGTGATCCTCGGCGGCATCGGCCATTGTTGATATCTGCTCCTCGGAAAACCAGCGGCGCAGCTCTCCGTCATCAAGGATTATACGCTTCGACTCGGTGTGGTGGGTGTCGCGCCCAGCGCGTAGTCCCGTGTCGTGGTAGGCGGCAATGGTGTAAACCATATCCCTGTTCACGTTGTAGTGATCGGCAAGCTCCAATGCCGCGGAGATCACCGTGTCGACGTGGTCGCGCCTATGTGCTGTGTCGAAGTGGTCGTAGCGAGGAAGTATCTCGCGTTCGATGTACTCTCTGAGTTCGGGGTTAAGCATAGCTCATATGGTTTAGTTATCCTACGACCGTCTCGATGAGATCCTCGCGACGGAGGTATTTCTGGGCGAGATGCAGTATCTCCTCGGGCGTAATTGCAAATATAGTCTCGACGTTCTGCTCGGTATACTCGTTACCTACGCCGCACATAATATTTTCAATGGTGACATCGGCAATGCCAAAAGGTCCATCGAGGATGCGGAGCACCTCGCCAATCATCATATTCTTGACCATCTGGAGCTCCTCCTCCGAGATAAGCTCGGTGCGCAGCCGCTCAATCTCGTAGTATATCTCGCGGAGGGCGTCGTCGCGATGCTCGCGAGCTACCTGTGTGGCGATAGCGAGGTAACCCTCGCGGTCGAAGTTTACCATAGCGGCCATCACACCATAGGTGTAGCCGTGCTCCTCACGGAGGTTTTGCATAAGGCGCGAACCGAAATAGCCGCCAAGCGTTGCTGCAACGACCTGCATACCCACAAAGTCGGGGTGTGTGCGCTGGAAGAGCATACGTCCTACGCGGATGGATGATTGCAGCGCGCCGTCTATATCGCGGCGGATGCTCGGCGTAGACTCCACGTCGGGAAACTCCACGCGCGGGGTATTGCCCGCGGGGAGCGTCATAACCATCTCTTCGATCGAGCGGAGCACCGTGTCATCAACACGGCCACTACAAACAACAAAGCAGTTGGCGGCGGTATAGAGTCGTTGGTAGAGGGCGATGATGTCGTCGCGCGTGATGTCGTCGTATCTGTCGCCCGAGGCTGATATTCCGTATGGGTGGTTAGCACCGAAGAGTGCCTCGGCGAATAGCTCGCGCGACTGCACCTCCACCTTCTTACGCTCTATGGCGAGGCTCTGCTTGCGTTTCTGGCAGTATCGCTGAAGCTCGCGCTCCTCGAATGCTGGACGTAGCACGATCTCAGAGGCTACGTGTGCAGTCTCCGAGAAGAACTTTGAGAGCGACACGAACGATATGTAGGAGTAGTCGCGGTCGATGTTTACGTCGAAGTACGAGCCGTAGAAGTCGAGCTCGTCGGCTATCTGCTGTGCCGAGAGCGAGGTGCTGCCCTCGCCAAGCATATTCGCCGTGGCAGATGCCGTAAATGACTTTAGCTGCATAGATGTTCCGGCGCGAAACACAAAGGTGAAGCGCACGACCTCGAAGTCGTCGGTGTCGAGGACATAGATCTTTACACCATTGCTCGCGGTGTGTTGTACGGCACGTGGCATATCCACGCTGCGCGGTGTGATTATCTCGGGTTGCTCAATCATCGCTTTGCTCGGTAGATAAGGGTTGATGAGTTATTCTTGTCGAAGGTGCGGTGGGCGAAGTCCATCACCTCGTCGCGTGTTATGGAACGGAAAATGTCGGCCTCCTCGTTGATAAGCTCCAGACGGCCAGTCATAGCATAGAAACAAAGGTTCATCGCCTTGTTCATTACGTTAATCTCGCCCATAAGCATATTGGCCTCGAACTTGTTTTTTACCTTCTCGAGTTCATAGTCCGAGATGTTGCCCTGCTGAAGATCGCGTAACTCGCCCCATAGAGCCTCCTCGGCTTCTGCTTCCGAGGTCTCGGGCATAAGGCGTCCCTTGATGATGAAGAGCCCAGGGTCGAGGCTGCCGAGGATGTAGGCATTGACGCTCGAGAATAGACCGCGCTCCTTGACTAACCGGTTGATCAGTCGCGACGACTCGCCGCCAGCGAGTAGATCGGAGGCGAGGTCGCCGAGGAAGAAGTCGCGCGAGAGACGGTCGCCCATATGAAAGGCGATGGTTATGTCGGTGGCAGGCACGTTGCGCTCGACCTCTAAACGTCGTGGCTCTGTCTGCTTGGGCTCCACGGCGACGGGCGCGATGTTGCCACCGTTGTCGGGGATATCCTTGAAATACTCCGTAGCCATACCGATCATCTCATCTTCGTCCAAGTCGGCCGAGATGGCAAGTATTGCCTGCGAAGGACGATAGTGCAGAGCGTAGAAGGCGCGGACATCCTCCAACGTGGCACGCTCGATATGCTCCGTTGATATTCCTATCGTCGACCAGCGGTAGGGATGGGTCGTGTAGCAGAGGTCGCGCAGGAGTAGCTGCTCGTCGCCATAGGGCTGGTTAAGGTAACGCTGCTTGAACTCCTCGATGACGACTTGCTTCTCGGTGCGGCAGGCCTCCTCGCTGATGTCGAGGTTTGTCATTCTGTCGCTCTCGAGCCATAGGGCGGTGGAGAGGTTCTCCTTTGGGAGTGTTATGTAGAAGTTGGTGTAGTCGTTATTCGTAAAGGCGTTGTTCTCGCCCGAGGCCATCTGCACGGGGATATCGAAGTCGGGAACAAGGCGCGTGCCGCGGAACATAAGGTGCTCGAAGAGGTGAGCAAAGCCGGTCTTTGTCTCCTGCTCGTTGCGCGCACCCACCTTATAGAGAATGCTCACGGCAGCGAGCTTCGACGCGCGGTCGCGGTTTACCAGAATGGTGAGGCCGTTGTCGAGGGTTGCTTGCTTGTATTTTATCATAGTGTCAACGTTCTGTAAGTAAAACGGCGGTCGCATAGGAGGTTCCCTTCAGAGTGATGCCTCGCTATGGAACGTGCGCATTATGAATGCAAAGATATAAAATTATATCTTTATTTGCAATCCTTTGGTTGTGGCTCTGCTGCATAATCTATCAGAATATAGGCACAATGATTGTGCGATGATGTGCGGATGATGAAATAAATTTGTATCTTTGCAATCGTTAGGTGGTCCTACTGCAACGAGGTGGTTTACCCCTTGAGGACCATCAAGTGATAGCGTTTGCTAATATTTGCATATTTACCGAATAAAAAACAAAACAGAATAGCTATGAGTTACCTATTAATCCTTTTGGCGATATCGTTCGCCGTGTCGGCCGTCGGCTGGATATACTTCATCTACTTCTTTAGCATCGGCTATGGTCTGTCGATTGCCGCCTTGTCGGTGGCGTCGGTCGTTATCTTCCGCGATGTCGTGACACTCCCTGCACTGTTGCTTGCTGGTGTGCTCTTTGTCTACGGTATTCGCTTGGCGATGTATTTGCTTATTCGCGAGCGTCGTTCGGCATCGTATAAGAAGATTCTCTATCAGCCCGACAATACTACGCGAAAGCCCGTGTTTGTGATGTTTATGATATGGATATCGTGTGCTCTGCTCTATATCGGACAGATAAGCCCCGTGACATTCTACCTCTCGAACCTCGCGCAAGGCGAGGCTGTGAACCACACGTGGGCGTGGATAGGTATGGCTGTGGCGGCTGTGGGTGTCATCATCGAGATGGTTGCCGATGCTCAGAAGAGTGCCGCAAAGAAGATCAATGCCTCGCGCTTCGTGGATACGGGTCTCTATCGCTTGGTGCGCTGTCCCAACTACTTTGGCGAGGTGCTGATGTGGACGGGTAGCTTCGTGATATGCTTTGGCGCGTGCTGCACGTTGTGGCAGTGGGTTATCGCCACGCTCGGCTACGTGGGTATTGTCTATGTTATGTTTAGTGGAGCCCGTCGCTTGGAGCTCCGTCAGGCTGAGGTCTATGGTCGCGACCCAGAGTTTCAAGCCTATATCAAGCGTCGCCCGCTGATAATCCCCTTTGTACCCATCTACTCGGTGGCAAAGCATACGTGGTTGAAGGGTTAAACGGAGGTTGTAGTATGGATAAGTTTATTCCCCACAGCATCGACACCGATGGCGGGTTTGAGAGTGAACTCCTCGGTGATGTAAAGGCTGGATTCCCATCGCCGGCGGAGGATGTGCGCGAGAAGTTGGATCTCGTAAAACTGCTCGTTAAGCACAAGGCCTCGACCTTCTTCTTCCGTGTGAGCGGCGTCTCGATGGTCGATGCCGATATGGACGAGGGTGATATCATCATCGTCGATAGAGCAGTGAGTCCCTATAATAATTGTAAGGCCGTTTGTTTCATTGATGGAGAGTACACCGTCAAGCGCGTGGAGATAGGGCACGGCGGCGTTCGCCTGATGCCTGCTAATGAGCATAATATAGCTTACAAGCCGATTGAGGTGACACCTGATAACAATTTTATAATCTGGGGTGTTGTTACCTATACAATCAAGAAGATGTAGCGGATGTTTGCCCTTGCCGATTGCAATAACTTCTTTGCCTCCTGCGAGCGTGTCTTTCGACCCGATTTGCAAGGGCGACCTGTCATTGTGCTCTCGAGTAATGACGGGTGTGCTATTGCGCGCTCGAACGAGGCTAAGGCTCTCGGCATAAAGATGGGTGCTCCCTATTTCAAGATACGCGATATAGTCGAGCGGCAAAACGTCGCGGTATTCTCTGGAAATATGGCTCTCTATGGCGATATGTCGCAACGCGTGCGGTGGGTGTTGGAGGAGTTTGCACCCTCCATCGAGGTATATTCCATTGACGAGGCATTCCTCGATCTGCGCGGGTTGCAAGGCGTGGATTTCGATAGCTATGCCAAGAGTATATCGCGACGTTGCTGGCAGCTAACCTCCATCCCTGTGTCCGTGGGTATTGCTCCTACAAAGACCCTCGCAAAGATTGCCTCGAAACTCTGTAAACAGTATCCCAAGCTCAAGGGTGGGTGTTATATGCACCGCCCTGAGGATATCGAAAAGGTACTACGCCGTTATCCGATAGAGGATGTGTGGGGTATTGGTCGACGCTCGGCACCGAAACTTAAGGACATAGGCATCCTTACGGCCTATGACTATACGAGGCTTGAAGAGGGTGTTGTGAGAAATATGATGGGCATCACGGGCGTGAGGACGTGGAAGGAGCTCCGAGGTGAGGCGTGTATAGAGTTCGAGGATGGCTTCGAGGCTAAGCAGTCGATATGCGTATCGCGTAGCTTCTCAGAGGAGATATCCGACGTCGCAGTGCTTACGGAGCAGGTGGCAAACTTCGCATCGACCGTGGCCGAGAAGCTCAGGAAGCAGGGCTCTGCAGCCTCGGAGCTGACGGTGTTTGCCTACACGAATCGCTTTCGTGACAATGCACCCCAGATGTATGGCACGCAGCTCGTACACCTGCCAGCGGCGACCAACGACCAGCGTGTGATTGTGACGCGGGCGGTGGCGGCAACGCGTGAGCTCTATCGCCGAGGTTATGGCTATAAGAAGGCGGGTGTTGTGGCCACGCACATCATTCCGGCGGAGAGTGTTATGCACTCGCTCTTTGAGGACCGTGAGGCCGTGGAACGAGAACATAAACTAACGTCGGTGGTCGATGCGGTGAATAGTGCGTTTGGCAAAGGCACGGTAAAGTTTGCAGTGCAGGGTAGTGGCCGCATCTTGTCGTCGAGCGAAAAGCAATCGCCCCACTATACTACGAAGTGGAGCGATATTCCGAGTGTAACGGTTAAGTGATCGAGTAGTCTGTTGTTTGTTAGGCTATTAATCACATATAAATAAACTCTTGCTTTAATTAATTTTGTCTCACTTCTTAGCCCCGTAATTCTCCACGATCCACTCCCAGAGAAGATCGCGATTGGGGTCGTTGAGCTTTACAACGTAATCGGGGTAGATATACTCTAAATCCTTCAACTCCTGGTTGGGACGCACGAAGAACTTATGACTTACGGTGGCTATGGTTTGGGTATTGGGTAGCATACAGTAGAGTATATCGCCATAGTGCGAGGGGCGGCCGCCAGATATCTCACCCACGATGATGCCTATGCCGTTATCGCGTGCGGTAGTTAGCAGTAGTGTCGCGCTGCTGAAGGAGTCCTTACCCTCGACAAAGATCACGTTGCCACGGAAGATGTGCTCGTCGTTGAAGTTTAGGATGTGCTTCGTTGAGTCCTGCTCTGCGGTATAGTCAGCCTCATTGTCCTCTCCGCTCCTATCGAAGTCTCGCAGCTGGTAGATTTTACCCATCTCTAATGGCTCGCCCTCCAACGTACATTCACGATAGTGGGGATAGTGCTCGCATAGCAGTTCCGACATCCTCAGCTCTCCCGAACCTTGTCTTATATCACGGTAGGGGTGTAGCCACGAGAGAAGCACGTCGCCAAGTGTGCTATTGCCACCACCGTTATATTGCAGGTCTATAACCAACGTCCTAACCTCTTTCTCGCGCATCTCGTGCATCATTTCGCAGACAAACTCGTCGAATCGCGCTAACTGAGGGTACTGAGGGTGTGTTACTCTATCGGCAAATTGGTTGAACTGAAGATAGCAAATGCTCTCATCCTCAAAGATGTTGTAATCGAAGAGTACACCGCGCTGAGCCGTAATACGGTTTGCCGTATTCTTTTGTAGCTGAACTATCTTTAGCTGGCTTTTGCTTACGGCGGCAACTTCGGTTATGGTGCCATCTGTAAGCGTGAGTTCGAGTGTGTCATCGCTCATTCCGAGTAACGACCAGAACTCGGATATCATCATATACTCCTTCGCAATGTTTCGGAAGTTTACCTCGTTATCTGCACTGATAAGCGGGGCTGCTAAGCGGAGTATCTCAGCTAATGACTTACCGTTGATGCCCGTCACCTCTTTGCCAAGTAGTGTATTTTGATATTCGGGGGCAACCTCAATGATGGCAATAGTATCGTCCGAGAACGAGAGCCTTACGGGAAACAGCCTATCGGGTTTATTCCAGTAGGATACCATCGTGTGTCCATCGTTTAGCGACGAGGCTATCTGCTCCAAGTAGGCTCTAAATATAGCAAGATCAGTGATGTCGCCACACTCCTTATGCATCGTGTGCAGTCGCCTGTTTAGTTCTGCCCGCTGCTTGGCGTCGGCATAGTAGGGGTGTGTTTTGGTGAGCATATCGACATAGAGAAGCAGATCGCGTTGATAGTCGTTGCCACGGAGATATTTGCGCGACTGCTCGACGTCGTCGTTGTGTACCGAGGGGATATTTTGCGCACTACTCACAACGATGCCCATAAGTGCTACGGCAAAGAGTATGAATATACGTTTCATAGGACTTGATATTTGTAAGAGGTTAGATGTCAGCAACTATTGCAAATTTAGCGATTCTTTTTCTATTATGCAAATAGACTCCGCGCTTTGTTTGGCGGAGTCTGTTGGTTGGGCGTTGCTTACATCGCGGCACTTAGGGGCGTAGGCGGATGGTGAGCTCGTTGATGGGACGGTTGCCATCGGTGTCTACTGCCGTATCGTTGTAGCCGAGGAATGTGTCCAAGATGACAACGACCTCCTTATCGACCTTATCGGACCAGATGCTGATGTCGCTAAAGAACGTGCCATCCTCGGCCTCCTCCATAATCATATAGCCAAATGGAGCAACCACAAAATATTGCTCCCAGTTGGGTGTTGATAGCTCCTCGTTGACGCGGAATTTGAAGGTGCCGCGTAGCGATGCGTCGGGCTCGTCGATGTAGTATGCCTCAAGGCGGAAACTGTCACTTCCCGAGGCGTTGACAATAATCTCGCTCTGCTTAAAGGCGTAGGTGCCGACGTCTGCCTTGAACTGGTCGTCATCCTTAGTGTTGCACGCAACAAGCGCGAGTGCCATTAGGCCGTAAATAAGTCTTTTCATAATAAATATTGTTTTTTGATTTGCTACTGCAAAATTACCCCCCCCCGCGAATTTTCCAAATTTTGAGGTGGAAAAATAACATCGTGGGTGCTAATTTTTAGCATATTGCATAAATATCGTGAAAAGATTAGAACCGTATAATAAAAGCCGCACGAGGGCGTTATATATATATAAATATGTGTAAACAATAATCTATACAACCTTATGCGAAAGAGTATTATTTGGTGCGCGCTGCTTTTGGGCGTGGCGTGCGGTAGGGATGATGCGAGATTTACACTTGAGGGTAGACTCGGTGGTGCCGAGGAGGGCGAGATGGTCTGTCTGTCGTATCCTATGAAGCGGGGTGACACGTGGTATGAGCAGGTGGATACCGCCTATGTTGAGAATGGCTCGTTTAGCTTTGAGGGTGTTGTTGAGGATGTCGTGCCTGCGTATCTGCACTTCGAGAATATGGACTATGCCAAGATCTATATCGAGCCGTCGCGCATATCCTTCAGCGCGGAGCGTGATGCTCTCTACGACTATACGTTGCAGGGGCTGAGTATAGGCGATGAGATCGCTGAATACAATGTGGCATTTGGAGGGTACGACAAGGTAATTTATGAGTTACTACATCAGGTGCAGTTGAAGAATATGGCGTGGGTGGCAGCCTATGATAGCGGCGCAGAGAATGTAGACGAGCTATGGGCGGAGTTTTATGCCCTTGTGTTGGAGCATCACGCCATAGCGGCACGTTGGCCGGAGCTGGCCGAGGAGTTTGTTCGGACTCATCCCGACTATAAGATTGTGCCAAATATTATTGCGGGGCTTGTTGAGTATGGCGAGGTGGAGGCGTTGTACGATAATCTCTCGGACGTGCAACGCGATAGTGCAATGGGAGAACTGCTCGCCATTAAGCGCGATATAGCGCAGACGTGCGGAGGCAGTGTAGGAGGTTGCGCCTTGGACTTTGCACTCGAGGAGGTGCGCGGTGGGGTAGTGCGCCTCTCGGAGTGCTATGCCCGGGGCTTTGTTCTTCTCGACTTTTGGGCGAGTTGGTGTCGCCCCTGCATTGGCGAGATACCGCGTGTGAAAGAGCTCAATGAGATGTTTGGCGAGGGGTTGCAGATTATTAGTGTGTCGGTAGACCACGATGAGACGGAGTGGCGCGAGGCGGTGGAGCAATACGACCTCGATGCGTGGCCACAGTTAAGAGTTAGTCGCCCCAACGATGCCGATAGCTACTACTTCCCCGAGCAGGCCGACCTCTCGTTGGCTTATGGCGTGGAGGAGATTCCCTGCTTTATGCTCGTCGATACGGAGGGTGTGATTGTCGGCCGCTGGACGCATCTGACGAACGAGGTGATTGCCGAGATAGAGGCGCGGGGTTTGGGTGCATTATAATTTTAAGTAATATGCTTATAAGAAAGTATGATGGAAATTATGATGTAGAATTAGAAATTCTTATTACCTTTGCACCAGAAAAGAAAACAAATAATTAACTAATAAAAACTAAAAACAATAGAGACTATGGATAAGTATACTTGTACACCTTGTGGCTGGGAGTATGATCCCGCAATTGGAGACCCCGAGAATGGCATCGCGCCTGGCACACCTTTTGAGGAGTTACCCGATGATTGGACTTGCCCCGTGTGTGGCGTAGGTAAGGATCTCTTCGAGAAGGAGTAGTAGGTTAAGTTAAAAGGATATTATAAAAGATTGAGACTATGGAGACAAAGGATAAGGTATTGGCAACGATGAAGGAGGCAGGCGAGCCCCTGAACGCAGGTAAGATCGCTGAGCTTTCAGGCCTCGACCGCAAGGAGGTTGATAAGGCTATGAAGCAGCTCAAGGACGAGGGTTCGATCGTGTCGCCCGTGCGTTGCAAGTGGGAGCCCGCAAAATAATAGGCTCTTCGCCAGTGACGATAAGTAAGTTTTGAGGCTGCCTTTTGGGGCAGCCTCTATCTTTATCCTCGTCTGGCTAACTTTGAAATGTCGCTACATTCGATAGCTCTCTTGGCGTAGCCGCCCTTCGTGACAGCTATCATAGCTCGGCCCACCTCGCTCATCGTATTCCACATACCTACGAGTTTCACCAGCGGATACATCGCCCAGAAGATATATTGCATCGTTTGGATATGCTTTTGTCCCGAGTATCGCCACATTATCGCCGGGCGAAAGTTGTACGCACCCTTGAACGGCATCGTAGCGAGGGCATCCTCGGTGCTCTTTTTTATGCGTACCCACATCTGTTTAGTGTTGCGATAGTTGCCCGCTCCGCTGAGGTAGACAAATGTAAGCCTCTCTTTAGGGCCAACCACATCGGCGAAGTGCAGAGGTATATCGTGGCTGATTATTTTGTATTGCTCCTCTTTAACCCCCACACTGCTAATGCCTGCGATGAAGAATACGGCATCGTAGCCCTGCAACTTAGGATCTCCTACCTTCAACGTCATAAAGTCCTCGACGATATACTCCTCGAGTTTCGGATGGCTATGACCGCTCGGGCGGCGGCTGACGCTGAGCACCTTCTCTACCTCGGGGTTGTTGAGACACTCGAGCATAACACCCTCGCCGACGTATCCTGTTGCGCCTGTGATTATTATCTTCATAATGTTACCAAATATATGGAATTATCTTGTATCGTACACGTTGTTTGTACCCGCTATATCCCATTAAACCAGTCTCGAGCACGCGCTCCTCGTTCTTGATCCTTATGGCGATAATCGGAATGTATGCCACCATTATTGCAAATGAAATGATTGAGCCAAGTATCAGTGGTATAGATAGAAACATAAGAATTGTGACCGAATACATCGGGTGGCGAACGATGCCATATAGTCCTGTGTCAACGACCGTTTGCCCCTCTTGAATCTCGATGGTACGCGATAGATAGGCATTCTCCCTCACAACCTCGGCATATAGTATGTACGATAGCAGAAATATTGCCGTGCCAACCCACGTGACCCACGAAGGCATCGTGGTCCATCCGAACCTGAAGTTTAGGCCCGCCACCACAAAACTCGCCATAAACATTATCCCGGAGAGTGCTACTACCCACCGTTGCTCCACGTCGTGCTCCTTCGCACTGAGGCGTTTGCTGAGCAATGAGGGTGAGTATATGAGCATCACGATGCCGAGAATGAGAATCGGGATAAACAGAACGCCCATTAGTAACCAAGCGTTCCAATAGGCCCACGATCCAGCAGACCAAAACAGCATTGCTGTAATAAGTATTATTCCGGCCAAGAATCGCGAAAGACCTCTTATGGCTAATCGTGCTCTCATAGATTGTTATGCTTGATCTTCTAAATAGCGTACTGCGATACCCTTCGATCTGGCATAGGCAATCTCGTTGCTCGTGCTCTGACCGATGTAGCCACCTACGTTGATGACGAAAATCTCATCGGCCATATCAATCTTACGCAAGTGCATATCGTCGAGCATTACCTTAGTGCCCTCGGTCCACACCTCGTCATCGCCGCTGTGGCCGAAAAGCCCGACGGATATTACGATATTCCCCTCGAGTGTCAGACGCTTCTGTGCTTCGATAAATTGTTCCTTGAACTTTGTGCTTCCACAAAGTGTAATAACCCTGTATTTCCCAATCATATATGTCTCTATTTCCCGATGCAAAAAGTGTAGATGATTATCAATCAGTCATTTAGCACTCTAAAAGGTACAATCAGTCATTTGGCAAGTCGTTGAGAATGTGTAAGTTAGTGATTTTCAACGCACTTTTCGCCTTGTACCTCCATTTTGGAATGTAAAAGTAAGTGTAATTTCTTGAATATCAAAACCCGAGGTACAAAAACTTGCAAAAAAACGCATTTTTTACCCCGAAAAGGTACAAAAACGGCTCTGAAACCGAGGTCGGAATCAGAGTTGTTTTTGCTATTGGGTTTTGAGTGTTTTTTTGCACTAATGGATAGTGTTGTTCTCACTAAATCGCTATCTTTGTACCATAATAAACACTATAATAAGTACAATATGACTCTCAAAACGTTAATTCGGAAAATTAAGAACTTGCATAGAAGAGATGTTCGGACCGATCAATATATTATTAACCGTTTAGTTGATCAAAGAGATATATTATTGTCATATATTTACGCATTAGATGATGATGAGTTTGATGTTCTAGGAAGTAGTGAACGCAAAATAAGGGATAATATTAAATATATTTATGAAAATGCTATTGGGTGTATAGAAGCATACTTTCATGGACGTTTTGATAAAAGTAGGGAGATAATGTTTAAAACTTTTTTCGATGAAAATAATTCGAAAAGAATTCTGCTTAAATATGATAGTATACATACTAATACACTTTTTTTTAGAATGCGAAGTAATGAAACATACGAATTGTATACTCAGCTAGAGATGTTTCATATACCTTTTGAAAAGCGTTCATTAACTACAAATCAGAGATATAGTATTTCCGGTTATCCTTGTTTGTATCTTGGTAATTCAGTATATGGGTGCTGGGAGGAATTAAACCGTCCAGATGTAGAAATGTGCAATATTGTTGCATTAGAGAATGTCGGGCAATTGGAAGTTATTGATCTGTCTTTGAGTAATAAGTACACAGAAGAGTTTATTGAGGCAGATTTGTATAATATGGTCCTGAGCTTAATATGCTCATTAAAAACAAGCGATAAAACATCGCCATTTAAGCCTGAATACATTATCCCCCAAATCCTTTTAAATTGTATGATTAGAAAGAATGATAAGTCCAATAAATTCTATTGCGATGGTATAAAGTATACTTCATCTCTATATGATAGTAAAAGATGTATTTTTGATGATATTAGACTATTTGATAATTATGTCATCCCAATTAAGCGAAGTAAAGAAAAAGGGTACTGCGATGAATTAAGTAGTTTATTTGCCATATCTCCGACCACCTCGATAGCAATAAATAAAATATTATACCCTTATGTAGAGAGCCCTAAAAGCCTTTCTAAGTTAGATAAATATGAGGTTTCAGAGTTTGGATTAATTGAGCGTTGGCTACTTGATAGTGACAAAGTTATTGTTTCTAAATTATAATACAAGAACATAACATAATATTAAGAATGAATTGTTATAATACCCTGTTAAGAAACAAAATTTAGGTATCTTTCGTATAATATACATATGGACATTAAATTAAAAGCACATATTGCAAATGAACGCATATCTGATGGATTGCTGGAGGCAATGAATGCCATCAATCAGATTAACGAGGCTTCTGATGAGAAAATTACTCTTGATTTCTCTGATGTAGGTTTTGTTACACCATTGTATATATTGCCGTTGGTGGTATTTCTTAATGGTTGCAGCAAGGACATCACTATCACAAATGTAAGCGAATATCTGCAAACAATAGGTTTTACTAAT
>JAGBCY010000028.1 GCA_017937765.1 Alistipes sp. | reverse complement strand
TCGATGTTGTAGAACCACAATGTAGTAGGTCCGTCGTTACGACGGCAAAGATACAAAAAAGTACTGAACTTACATTACTTGAGGCTTTCGATGTTGTAGAACCACAATGTAGTAGGTCCGTCGTTACGACGGCAAAGATACAAAAAAGTACTGAACTTACATTACTTGAGGCTTTCGATGTTGTAGAACCACAATGTAGTAGGACCGTCGTTACGACGGCAAAGATACGAAAAAGTACTGAACTTACATTACTTGAGGCTTTCGATGTTGTAGAACCACAATGTAGTAGGACCGTCGTTACGACGACAAAGATACGAAAAAGTACTGAACTTCCACCACTTGAGGCTGTTTTGGTTAGCCCCCACCGAATATTATTGTACCTTGTTGTGGTGTAGGCCGTTATTTATACTCTTGTGGTTTAAGGTTGTTAATCTGCCACGTCCTATCGCGCTTGATTACCACGTCGTCGGGCTTGTTGCGATATACACGGCTATAATCGAAATAGAACCCCTTGGTCCTATCTGCTGCCCTACGCAATAGTGGTACAAACTCCACCGTGCGACTTATTATGCGACCCTCGTTGTAGGCATAGCCCTTCGCCGCCACGACATCGTAGGCGTGCGAGAACATAAGGATATGCCACGGCGACTTCTCCTCGCGTCCCGTTCCCGATGACTCTATGGCGCGGAGTATGCCGTTTAGGTGGTTGAAATATAGCTGCTCGCGGTTGGTGTCACCCAATGCACCGTAGGCATATGCCAACATATTGAGTACCTTGGGATTGAACGGGTCGAGCTCCATCGACTCGGTGCCTCGCTCGATGAGTGCCTCGAGTTGTCCCACGGTTGGCTTCTCGGGGTCGATGCCCGACATTATTTCGAGCATCAGGTCGAGGGCATCGTTCTTGACAAAGGGACGATAACCCTCCTGATAGGCGTAGCCATAGTAGAGGTAGTAATAGCCGTTGTGGTCGAGGGGCTCTGTGCCGTTGCGGTAGGCGAGCATCAGGTTGGTGTAGTAGTAGGGTGACGTTGTAGAAAGTGTCTGGTTGAGAATGTCATCCTCATTAGGCGTATGTATCTCTACCTCCTGAGCCCGTAGTCCCGCTGGGAGCATCGTGGCGATAAATGCAGCTAATAAAAGCAGTCGTCGTAGCATAGCGATTTTCTTTTGCAAACGCCACAACTAACGTAGTTCGTATCTCGCAACTGCAGATTTTGTTGCCTCCATCAGCTCCTCAGAGCCCTCGACTAATGGCAGACGTACCTCGCTACGTGTGAGGCCCATCGCTGCGGTCATAGTCTTTACGCCCGTGGGATTTCCCTCCCTGAATAGCAACGATATAGGCTCGTCGAAACCCTCCATCTGAGCCTCAGCATCGGCCAGTAGCCCCTCCATCGCATCGTGTATGCAGCGGCAGAATTTTTTTGGGAAAGCGTTGGCTGCCACCGAGATAACGCCATTGCCCCCGCGCTTGACAAGCTCCACTGTGATACCATCGTCGCCCGAGAGCACCACGAAGTTTTCGGGCCTGCCGTCGATGATGCGCTGCATCTGGTTGATATCGCCCGAAGCCTCCTTTACGGCAAAAATCTTATCGGTTGCGTGTGCTATGCGTAGCGTTGTCTCGGCCGTCATATTCACGCCCGTGCGCCCCGGGACGTTGTAGATGATAACGGGTACGGGTGATGCCTCGGCAACGGCCATATAGTGGCGATAGATGCCCTCTTGCGATGGCTTGTTGTAGTAGGGTACAACGCTGAGGATAGCCACCGTGCCCGAGAGGTCGAACGTGCGGAGGTGGTTCACAAGTGCTCGTGTGTCGTTGGCACCCATACCTGCCACGATGGGCACACGCCCCGCGGTACGCTCGACAACGAACCTCAGCACCTGCTTGCGCTCCTCGATAGATAGTGTGGCTGTCTCTGCCGTAGAGCCGAGAGCTACGATGTAGTCGACGCCACCATCAATCACGTGGTCGATCATACGAGCCAAAGCCTCGTAGTCGACCTCATAGTTATTAAACGGGGTGATAAGAGCAACGCCCACACCCTTGATCTTGTCCTGTATCATAAGTATAATCGTTTGTGTTCCATTAAAATAGGCTGCCTTGTATCGGCATATTGTTATGTTTTGTAGGCTCGCTTTGCGCCTCCGCTGTTTTCTCTGCCTGCGGTGCCGGCTCCGTATTGTCGCCGTCGGCAATCAGGGCCATAAACTCCTCTTCGGATAGTATCTTTATGCCGAGCTTCTCGGCCTTCTGCAACTTCGCAGGACCCATATTCTCACCCGCCACAATGAAGTCGACATTTGCCGAGACGGCAGCGAGGTTTTTACCTCCGTGCTCCTCGACTAAGGCCTTCATATCGTCGCGCGAACGTCCCGAAAACTTGCCCGATATGACGACGTTCTTGCCCTGCAGTGCATTCGATACCACGCGCTTCTGCTCGGCCTCGAAACGTAGCCCCGCCCGACGTAGTCTCTCGATAATCACCCTATTGAGCTCGTCGCTGAAATATTCGGTGATGGCCACGGCAATCTTAGCTCCCACCTCTTCGGCCTCGGCAAGCTCCTCGGTCGTGGCCGACGCTATGGCATCGAGCGTGTGAAAGTGGCTGGCGAGATACTTCGCCGTGGTCTCGCCCACGAAACGTATGCCGATGGCAAAGAGTACGCGCTCGAAAGGTACGGCGAGCGATTGACGTATGCCCTCCATAATGTTGGCCGCCGACTTCTCGCCTAAACGCGGGAGTGTTGCCAACTGAATCGGGTCGAGCGAGTAGATGTCGGCAATGTCGTGAAGCATACCCGCTTCCCACAGAAGTTCTATTGTCTCGCCGCCGAGACCCTCGATGTTCATCGCCTTGCGCTTCACGAAGTGCTCGATGCGGCCAATAATCTGCGGTGGACACTCCGCCTCGTTGGGGCAGTAGTGCTTGGCTTCGCCCTCGTAGCGCACAAGCTCCGAGCCGCACTCAGGACAGTGGGTGATATACTCGAATGGGCGGCTATCGGCCGGTCGCTCTGAGAGCTCCACACCCGTAATCTTAGGGATAATCTCGCCACCTTTCTCCACGTAGACCATATCGCCGAGGCGAATGTCGAGGGCAGCTATCTGGTCGGCATTGTGTACCGAGGCACGCTTTACGACCGTGCCAGCTAACTGTACGGGCTCGAGGTTGGCAACGGGTGTTATTGCTCCCGTGCGTCCTACCTGAAAGTCGACGCTAATGAGGCGTGTCAATGCCCTCTCAGCCTGGAACTTATAGGCCACTGCCCAACGCGGAGCCTTAGCCGTAGAGCCGAGCGTGCGCTGGTTGGCGTAGCTGTTAACCTTGATGACGATGCCGTCTGTGGCGTAGGGTAGTCTCTTGCGCTCGGTATCCCAGTAGGTGATGAATGCCTCGATCTCCTGGCGTGAGCGACAGATGCGTATATGGTCCGAAACCTTGAAGCCCCACGCGCGTGCCGCCATAAGGTTTGCGTAGTGGTTGTCGGCGGGAAGCCCCTCGCCAGCTAAGTGGTAGAGCGTGCAGTCAAGACCACGGTGTGCCACCACCTGCGACGACTGCTGCTTGAGCGTTCCTGCCGCGGCGTTTCGTGGGTTGGCAAGGAGCGGCTCGCCCTGAGCCTCGCGCTCAGCGTTGAGTCTGTCGAACGATGCATAGGGCATATATATCTCGCCGCGTATCTCGAAGAACTGCGGATAACCCTCGCCGCGTAGCTTTAGCGGCACCGAGCCGATGGTACGCACGTTGGCGGTCACGTCGTCACCGCGCTGACCGTCGCCACGAGTTACAGCACGCAGCAATGCACCATTCTCGTACGTAAGTGATATGGCCGTGCCGTCGAACTTTAGCTCCGCCACGAACTCTACCTCGCCAAGCTCCCTTACGATACGGTCGATCCACTCGCCGAGCTCCTCCGACGAGTAGGTATTCGCCAGCGACTGCATCGGGAAGCGGTGCGCCACGCTCTCGAAACTACTCGAAAGATCGCTACCCACGCGCTTTGTTGGTGAGTTGGGGTCAGCATCCTCGGGGTAGTGCGCCTCGAGCTCCTGAAGCTCGCGCAGTAGCGCATCAAACTCGAAGTCCGAAATCTCGGGGGCGTTATCTATATAGTATTTACGACTATGATACTCGAGCAACTCCTCGAGTTCGCGCATACGTCGTATATCTTCTACTCTGTTCATACTTTCGTATATGTACATAATACTTGGTAAAGGTACACAATTTGTTTGGAACGGCGAAGAAAAATCGAAAAAATAAAAAAAATATTATACAATGCTTGCACATTATCAAATTGTAGCTACATTTGCGGAAAATTTTGCAACACTTATGTGTTTTGGACAACCTAAATTTGATAGATAAGGAATAAGAATACTCGTAAATATTTGATTTATGGCTACTGAGAATAAGAAGAGACGTTTGATTACAAGTTACAACAACCTCACTCCCGAGCAGCAGGCAGAGGTTAAGGCACTATATCCGCTTGGTTTTAGCGAGGTTATGATGCGCTACGACAAGCCCGATGGCACATTCTTCTATACCGTACCCTACGAGACCGAGGATACTTTCTATATGGTAAAGATTGATGTTAAGGTTGACGATGGTCAGGATGACGACAACGACGGCTACTACGACGAGGATGACTTGAAGGGTGCCGACGAGTTGGCCGATGCAGCAGACGATGCTTCAGACGACGACTTTTAGTCTTGGGCCCTTTACGTTTACGAACAACCTAAAATCATACTCCGTCACGGCACGCCGTGGCGGATTTTTTTTGTCGTGTAGATAGCTGCCTGCGCCCAGAAGTATGGCCGTATCTATATCACTCGGGGCCTCTAAGGGTATTGTTTGTTTCGGAAATTTATTATATCTTTGTGTTGTCGTAAGGCAATTAGCCTTGCGATGACATATTATTGATGAAAGTGTATTAGCTTTTATTCTTGGTTCGAAATCTGGAAAATTTCAACAATGGTCAAGAGAAGCAACACACTCGTCACTTCGTATTGTATAGTAAGGTGCATTTCTTGCCCCTCACTCAATACGAGTGTGGGGTATTGTTTATTTGCGATATAGGTATTCCAGAACCTCCATTCAGATAGACTAATCGACTCCACACTTTCTTTTTTTATAACCCGTTGTTGGAGTTGAGACGGACACAAACTTTTATTTTATGAAAAGAGCTTATTTATTTGTATTTAGTTTATTTGTGCTTTGTTCGATTCCTGCAATAGGACAGCCCATAAATGTGAAAAAGAGTTTCTATAAAGAATTATCTCAATACTATACCATACAAGATTCCAGTATATTTATAGAATACAAGATACCGTATGTAAACATTGATGTGGAAGAGGTAGACAATCTTGTAAAGGACTATTTATCAAAAAGAATAGAGTATAGTCCATATGTTGCTAATTCAAACCACACCTATCATGACAATAGATATTTGCTAAATGAAAAAGTTAATTTGAAAATTACTTTTTATTTTTCTGCCCAAGTTATGTATAACTATGTAATTCATATGTGTGAAGATTGTATAACATTACGTTTTATAATCACATCATATCAGTGGGGACATCTTCACCCAGCTGTAGATAATTTTTATCCTTTTGTTGGTGTCACTGGTGGCAAAAAGTGTTTAAGGGAGTTTTATTATCACACTTATGAAATAAAGTCAGAGTTTGAAAGATATCTTATGAATTAGGAAATTTCGTAAAGTTTGTGGAAATAATTATGTTAAGGATGATAAATTTTATATCATCTATATGACAGATGCGGGTATTATTTAATACCCGCATCTTATTTTGTGAGGATTTTTTTGGGGTAGGTTCGGTGGGGATATAGATTTTGGATTATATAGGTTCATTGGGTTATTATGGGTTATGTGGGGCTGAGTATCACACTGATTTTTTGTTCACTTGACTTATGTAACCCACGTAACACATTGCCCCATTAACCTCACTCTCTCAGTAAAAACACTATGGCGCGGTTTATGCTCCGTGGGCGATGAAACTAAACACGTAAGCTATGGTTAAAGAGATTAAAAACTTATTGTTGGGCGTGGCGGCAATGGCTGGCACTGCCCACGCAGCGATTGCCTGCACAGGAATATCGCTCACGGCAACCGACGGAAGCTATGTGCAGGCGCGAACGATAGAGTGGGCCTATGGCGCACTCAAGAGCGAGTATGTCGTAATACCGCGCGGCGAGCGGCTACGCTCCTACACGCCTACGGGTGCCAACGGCCTCGAGTTCACGGCACGCTATGGCGTGGTGGGCCTTGCCGTGGTGGAGAAGGAGTTTATCGCCGAGGGAATCAACGAAGCGGGGCTATCGGCGGGGTTGTTCTTCTTCCCGCGCTATGGCAGCTATCAGCCCTACGATGCGGCACATAACGCCCGAACGCTTGGCGACCTTCAGGTGGTGCAGTGGATGCTCACGCAGTTTGCCTCGATAGATGAGCTGATGGCCGCGGTGGGCAAGGTCGACATTGTGGGGCTCGAGAAGAGTGCCGTAATCCACTGGCGCATAGGCGACCCCTCGGGACGGCAGGTGGTGATGGAGATTGTCGGCGGCAAGGTGCATTTCTACGAGAACAAGATAGGTGTTTTGACCAACGCCCCGGGCTTTGAGTGGCAGATGGCTAACCTTGAGAACTACGTAAACCTCCGTGCTGGCACCGCTCCGAATCTGACGTTGGGCGAGGTGACAATAGAACCCAATGGCGGCAGCTCGGCGATGTTGGGCTTGCCCGGAGACTTTACACCTCCGTCGCGCTTCGTGCGTGCCGCCTTCTTTCGGAACACTGCACCTGAGCGTGCCACGGGGCTTGAGACGGTATTGCAGGCGTTCCACCTGCTCAACAATTTCGACGTGCCCATAGCCATCGAGAATCCCGCGGAGAAGAGTCTGCCAAGTGCCACGCAGTGGACCGCAGCCATCGACCTCACGGCACGACGCGTCTATTATAAGACGGCCTATAACAATAATATACGTATGATTGATCTTCGGAGTATTGATTTCTCGAAGGTGAAGTATGCCTCATACCCGTTGGATACCGTACAGCAGCAGCCGATAACCGAGATACGACTATAAGGAGTGGTATAGCTCTTCGATCTTGTCGCACATCGCCTCCCACGTAAAACGCTTGCGCTCCTCCTGCATAGCCTCGCTAAAACGTTGGAGGCGATCGCCTTCATATATGCGCTCGATGGCGTTGCGGACACCCTCCTTCGTGGGCTCGCACACATATCCCACGCGGCCATCGGGTACAATTTCGGCAAGGCCACCCACGCGTGTGACGATGACAGGCGTGCAGAAGTTATAACATATTTGCGTCACGCCGCTCTGCGTAGCGGTCTTGTAGGGAAGCACCACGCAGTCCGCAGCCGAGAAGTAATCCTTAACCTCGCTATCGGGGATAAAGTGGTCGTGGAGGATTATGTCGCTCTGGAGTCCCAGACGCTCGATCTGCTCGATATATTTCGAACGCGAGGCGTAGAACTCGCCGGCAATCAGTAGTTTATGCCCCTCGCGACGATAATCGGCCCACGCATCAAGGAGGGTATCTAAGCCCTTGTAGTCGCGTATAAGGCCAAAGAATAGGGTATATTGCTCGGTGGGATCGAGACCCAAGCGTGCACACGCCTCGTCGCGCGAGACACGCTCGCCGAAGTTATCGAAGATGGGGTGCGGCGAGAAGAGTGCAGGGGCCGTGGTGTAGGCCTTAAGCTCGCTATGCACCTGCTCCGACATATAGATGAAGCCATCGACCGAGCGCAGGAAGTAACGATTGCACGGCTTGTCGATGATGTGGTGCTCGTGTGGTTCGACGTTGTCTATCTGGCAGATAACCTTCGTGTGGCCATTCTTGCGGGCGAGGCGTGCAACGGTGCCGAAAGCGGGGGCCATAAACGGCGTCCAATACTTCATCAGCACGATGTCGGGCTTTGCCTTGTGTAGCTCCCTACCTACGCGCCACCACGTTATTGGGTTCACGGTCGACAGCTTGCGCTCGATATGTAGATCTGCGGGGGCAGGAGTGTCGACGGTCTGGCTCTTACCGGGGAATAGGAGCTTTGGGTATTGCAGCGTGAAGGTGGTGATGGCGACCTCCGAGCCTCGGCTCTGGAATTCGCGCGCCATACTCTGCATTATAGATGCAAGCCCACCGCGATAGGGGTGTGCCGGACCTACGATAGCAATCTTTTGCACCTTAGCTGCCATATGCTCTAAAACGAAATCTTGGCGCGACAGAGAGTCTTATCAGAATCGGACGATATCTCGAACTGCCAAACGTTGCCATCGTTTATGCCGCCGATTGTGAGAGTCTCGCCGTATCGCGCCTCGGCTATGAAGTTGAGGTCGATGCGCATACCGTGGTTATTTTCGATAAGCTCGATGGGTAGTGCGTCGAATACGAGGTCGATATATCGCAAGGTGTTTACGTGGCGGTTGAAGTCGATGTCGCTATATACCACGGGACGCGATGTAGATGTTGTAGGTTCGATGGCGCGTAGACGTGCAGGCACAGCGATAGGCGATGGCTCGGCCACCATTGCGCGTTCGTAGACATCTTTCAGTGTAGACATATCTACCGCCTGACGCGTCTCCATATTTATCATACACCACTGCGATACACCCTCGGCCATCACCTCGTCGCCTCTGCGCACACGAAAGTTTCGCGTAGAGCTCAGACGGTTAAACTCGTTTACCCACGTGTCGACCACGATGTCGTCATACTGACAAGGCTGACTCTTTATCTCCACGGCAAGGCGCGAAAGCACCCACGTGAACGACTGTCCCTGAAGTACATCCACGCCGAAGCCCTTGTTATGGGCATCGGTGCCCGCCACATTAAGCATATAGTTTATAATCGACGCCACGGATGCTCGTAGCGTGAAATCTACCTCTTGAGGCTCCACACGGTGTGGATATGATGTTATCTCTGCCATAATCACTTACTCACTTTGTTTCGCATATATTTTTGCTCTTATTCCCTCACGCATTGCACCCATCTCGCCACGCTTACTCCCTCACGCAACGGATCGGCAGGGCATTGGCTCGTTGCATTGGGTGTGCAGCGTCAAAGCCGTTCCACGTACGTGTGTTGGTGTTGAGGTTGAAGTACATAGCCGTGGCCATAGCACCATCGGTCGATGTTGTCCAGTAGTATCCCGACCAGGGCACCGGAAGCTCGAGGTTGGTATTCATATTGTCCAGACGGCCATCGAGGTAGTTACGTCTGCCTGCTGCCGTGAAGAAGTGCTCCTCACCCGTCGTGGTATCTTTCAGCATCCAGCCATACATAGGCTGTGCCTCCTGCCAGCTCATAGCATCATCCTTCTCGGCAATCGTCAGGTTTGCATATAGCGAGCTGTCGGGTACGCGCCAGCCACGTGGACAGGGGTCGTTGCTGGTCTTTACCTCCGTGCTCCAAAGTGTATCGTTCGTGCCGCTGTACAGCCAGTTGTAGTTGTTCTCGGGGTTGCCGAGGATTACCGATATGGGGTTGAGGTTGCTCCACGCCTCGGTGCCGGTGTCAGCAGTAGATGCCTCGTAGGCGAGGTAGCAGAGCTCCTCATCGGCGTTGTAGAGACGTGCATCCTCGTTCTGCGTAAAGTTCCAAGTAAAGGGACCGGGCAGAGGTGTCTTGCGTCCCCACTGAAAGTAGAGACCATACGAAGCAAGGATCTTGGCCTCGTCACCACTGCCATCGTTGAGGCTTATGGCTCCGAGGTTCATCTTCATAACCTCGCGACCATTTATCGTTGTGATGTTCTCCGCTGCCATCGGGTCGTTGTTCGTGACCCATATATGCCAGCTCCAGATAAGCTCTCCCTCGGCATTGAACGCTCCGATCAGGGCGTTACCCGGATATAGCTTCTCCTCTGCATCGTCGTCATCGCCAACCTGATTGCCCACGTAGAAAGAGACCCTGCCGTGGTTGAAGTCGATATATTCGATAAGGTTTCTGCGCGTCTCCCACAGAAGCTCGACACGTGCAGTCTCCAACGCCTCCGATTCACCTCCAATGAAGGGGTCGAACTTATAGCGCGTATTTGGCTGCGTCACCACGTAGCAGTTTGCGCTCTGGCCCGTGAAGTCGATATCAGCGTTCGGAAGTATTGCGAGGTAGACGGTCACCGTCGTACTCTTTCCCGTGGGGGTATATCCCGTAAGGACAAGGTCGCCCTCTGTCACCTCATCATCCTTAAACGATGAAGGGGCGGTCACGGTTATAGTCCCCTTGTAGAGGTCGATGGCGTTTATAACCCAGCCTGTGGGTAGTGTCGTCACCTCGATGGAGGTGATATTGCGACTGTCGAAGTTGGTGGTGCCCGTCTCTCCGGGCTTCGATACGAGGATGCTCTCAGTGGGTACTACAAAGTTGCTGACCTCCTCCTTGCTACACGCTCCGATAACGAGGCCTAATACCATAACGAGTACAATGTTGTAGATTGCTCTTTTCATATCTCTACTTATCTCTGTTCTAATCGTTTACTACAAGTCTAACTCTTTAATCGACACCGTAACTTCGGGGTGATTCTCCATAATCGCCGAAATTAGCAGGTCGGCATCCGAACGTGCCGTGAATGTGCCCACGGCAAACTTATCGCCCATACGCGATATCCTCTTGTCCGAGGCCGTTGTCTTTATCGTTGCGTTGAGCTCCTCGCTGATGTCCTCGCACTCGATAAGCACGATGTAGCGGTGGCCAGCGGGTATTACGCCAACTTCGTCATCGCCCTCATCATCCTTGTCCTTGGTGCTGAGATTTACCATCTCACCATCCTTCCAACGACATACCTCGGGACGCTTAAAGCCCTTCTCCTTGAGGAATAATGCCGCCTCTTCAGCCTCGCGAAGTGTCTCGAAACCACCGGTATAGTAGCTGTAAAAGCCGTTCTCCTCCTTCGTGATATAGAGCGGCTGCACACCCTTGAAGAGCGTCAGAGGCTGCTTGTTGCGGAACGAGCCGAGGAGTATGCGGTAGATCGTGCCACGCTCGAAAACTCGGAGTTCGGGGATGGGATTCGAGACGTTGTAGAAGTTCGTGCGACCGATTGTTATCGGGGCGTAGTCCAAGAATAGGCGACGCTCCACGCTTATCGGGTTGAGGTGGAAGTCGGGAATGTAGAGATTTTCGCGAACATCGCGTAGCGAGTCGAGAGCTTCTGTAAGCTCCATCTCCGAGGCAAACTCCATCTCATAGCCTAAGAGCGTAGGGCGACCGATGGCGTAGTGCATCAAGGCATCAGAGGCGTAGATGCCGTCGTTCTCGGCACACTGCTGGAGCATAGTGCTAAAGTCGGCCGACGAGCTATCCAAGAGATCGTAGCGCAGACGCTTCTCGAGGATGGTGCCGTAGGCGAAGTACTTGGTGTCGAGGACGTGGTTCCAGCGACGGTCTATCTCGCGATTTAGCGAGTCGGCCTTATCGCGCAGGATGAGATAGCGACTATAATGGCCATCGGCCTCATCCTCATCCGAGGCTGCATTGTAGCTTGCAACCGTGCTACTCATCTTGCGGTATGTCTCGATATACTCCTTGGCGATATCCTCCATCGACACATCTTCGGCTTGTGCCACGAGTAACTCGTTGTAGTCCACCTCGGCAAGCAACTCCGTGAAGATCTCGTTCTTCGTGAGCTCACGATGACGGGTGGGTGTTGTCTCCAAAGCATTCACATCATCACTAAACGCATCATCCTCGTTGTCGTGCACCGTGTACATATGCTCGAGGATATAGAGTTGCTCGGCGATATTTATCTGCGTGATGATGTCGGCACGCTCCTGACGAAGTTCGAAGATGCGCTGCTCGAGGTCGATGATATATGTCGAGAAATTCTCCATAAAGTTACGGTCGAGCATCACCGAGTCGCGCTCCGCTCTAAACCTATCGCGTGCTACGTCGATAAGGTTCTGGAGGGAGTCCTCTTGATTGAGGAGCTCGTTATTCTTGCGCTTGAGCTCGGCATATGCGGGGTCCTTCTCGAGTTCCGGGAATGTGGGCTCATCACCCTGTGCAATGGCTGCCACGGAGAGCACCAGCATCAACGTCCCGATTAAGTATCTGCGTACCTTTGTCATTATCTTAATCTCTCAATCTATTCTGTTTTTATCACACAAATCCTATCTCCACGAACGTATAAAGAGCAACTGTATGAATCCAAAAATCTCCATACGACCGATGAGCATAAGTATCGTCGAGGTGAACTTCAGCACCGCAGGCAGGTGCGAGAAGTTCGACATCGAGCCAACCTCGCCAAAGCCAGGGCCCACGTTGCTTATACACGATATCGCTGCGGTGAAGCCCGTCATAAGGTCGCACCCGAAGAGCGTGTAGATGATGGTGCCTATCGATACCAAGATTATGTAGGCCACGATGAATGTCATCACCAATCCCTGTACGCTATCGTCCTGCACCGTGCCATCCACCTTCGTGCGTATGACGGCATTGGGGTGGAGCTGCACCTTTATGCGGTTATTGATAACCTTTGTTGCTATGAGCACGCGGTCGACCTTCATACCTCCCGACGTTGAACCAGCACAGCCGCATATCACCGAACAGAAGACCAGAAGCACTATGGCCAGCGGTGTCCACATATTCGTGTCGGCTGTGGCGAAGCCCGATGTTGTCGTTAAGCTGACAACCTGAAACGAGGCGTGGCGTGCAGCCTCACCAAAGGTGGGGTATATGCCTTCAGCCCAGAGGTTGATGGCGATAACCGCGGCTACCACAACCATCATCCCTATGAACGTGCGAACGACCTCCGAGCGGAAAATATTGTTCCTGCGGCCCGTAATCGTTGCATATAGAATGCCGAAGTGTATCGACGAGAGTATCATCGCCACCATCATAATGGCCTCAATCGAGGGGCTGTCCCAGAACGCTACCGAGGCATTCTTAGTGCTAAAACCACAAGTGCTGCACGACGTCATCGCGTGGGTGAGCGAGTCGAACCACGTCATACCCGAGTACTTCAGTGCAAAGGTAGTGACGAGCGTGAGGCCTGCGTAGACCATAGTGAGGATGCGGATGATTACCTTCGAGCGGTAGTGGAAGTTATCCTTGGCGATGGAACTCATCTCGGCATTTGACAACATATGGCGACTCTTACCCATTGAAGGGAGTACTACGAGGGCGAACATAACAACGCCGATACCTCCGATCCAGGCCGACGATGCACGCCAGAAGAGCAGGCCGCGCGGCAGGAACTCGATGTCGGTGAGGATGGACGCTCCCGTGGTGGTGAAGCCCGAGACGCTCTCAAACCAGGCGTTTATGAGCGTGAACTCTCCGCCCCAGATAAGGTAGGGGAACATACCCACAATGCAGGCCACAAGCCACGAGCCCACGACGATGGCATAGCCCTCCTTGGTCTTAATTTCGTCAACCTTCTCGACGAAGATCATCGGGAAGAGACCCAGCAGTGCCGTGAGAAACGAAGATAGCAGCAATGGATAATAGGCAGAGTCGTAGCCATTGAGCATCGAGACGATGGCCGACGCCAGCATAAACGATGCTATGAATTGTAGCACCATTCCGATATAGCGTATGACTACGTGAACTCTCATCCTTTTGAGGTGTTATCGTTGCTTGGAAATAAGGCTGGCGATGCGGTCGCGTAGCGTCTGAATCTCATCGCGACAAGCGATGTTCTCGTCAAAGGGTGTCCTGTAACGCAGGTAGTCGCCCAACTCGCGGTTGATACGCAGGATGGGTTTGGTGATGTAGTGGCGAATGAAGAGGTAGAACATAAGCACCACAACGAGCATTACGACAAGCGAGATAAACACGGGCGTTACCGCGCGGCGTGCCGTGTGACTCAGACGGTTAACATCGGGACCGAGCGTACTCTCCGAACCGGTCATATACTTTCTGATCTGGTTCGAGACGTTTACGTACTCGGTCTTGTAGTTATCCACATACCAACTATGGGTTGTGATGCGCGAGAGGGTATCCGTGGCGATTGCGCTATGTACCTCGCCATTGATGTAGGCCTTAGCCAAAGCGTTGATGCGGTTGCTAAACATCACCAGCGAGTCGGTTGCCGTTGGCGTCTCGGTATTGCTCATACTCTGGTGTGCCTTCTCCACCGCAGCCGAGAGGCGTGCGATAGACTCCTCACACTCGCGGAAGCGTGGGGCGATGTCGTGGAACCCGCCACCAATGACGGCCATATTAATCATCGCGTCGTTCTGCTCGTTGAGGGCCGATATCATCTCGCCCGCGAGGTCGACATTCTGCTTACTGGCCAACAGAATCTCCTCCGTATCGTGACTCACGCGCTCGAGCTCAAAGAGCGACATCGCTCCCGAGAAGCAAAGCAACAGTATGATGCTCAGGAAGGCGAGCTGCATACGTCGCTTGATGGAGTTTATCTGGAATATCTTTTTTACTCTTTCCAACATAGTCCCGTTGTTGTGGTTAAATTCGGACAAAAGTAATACTTTTGTGTGAATTATCCAACTATTTTCGAGCGAATGTTCCCATCCGAATCAATAGTGTCGAGCAAAACGCGACAGATGGTGTTGATACGCTCGCCGTCGTAGGGGGCTGATACACGCAAGTAATTATCGGTGTAGCCATACATCCAGCCGTCGTGGTCGGTACTCTCAAAGAGCACCTCGCGCTCGGTGCCTAAATACTTGTTTGCAAAGGCATTATGCAGCTTTGTGCTGAGCTCCTCGAGACGCTCGACGCGCTCGGTTGATATGCGTGATTGCACCTTGTTGGGCATATCCACAGCGGGCGTTCCGGGACGCTCCGAGAAGGGAAAGATATGTAGGAACGAAGCACCCACCTCTTCCAGAAGATGATACGTCTCCATAAACTCCTCCTCGCCCTCGCCGGGGAAGCCGACGATGACATCGACGCCGAGGAACGAATCGGGCATCAGTTCGCGAATCTTTGCTATGCGCTCACGATATTTGTCGGCAGTGTATCGGCGGCGCATAAGTCCGAGTATGCGTGTCGAACCGCTCTGGAGCGGGATATGGAAGTGTGGTACGAACTTTGGCGACGAGGCACAAAACTCTATGATCTCGTCGGTTATGAGGTTGGGCTCGATGCTCGAGATGCGGTAGCGTTCGATGCCGTCAACACGGTCTAAGGCCCTCAGTAGGTCGATGAATTTCTCGCCCGTCGTGCGGCCGAAATCTCCTGTGTTTACACCCGTGATGACAATCTCCTTCTGACCCGCTGCGGCAATCTCCTCGGCCTCGCGGACAATCTCGGCAATTGGGATATTTCGGCTCGAGCCGCGGGCATAGTGGATGGTGCAGTAGGCGCACTTGTAGTCGCAGCCATCTTGCACCTTAAGAAACGAGCGCGTACGGTCGCCCGATGAGTATGCCGAGAAGAAGCGTGTAATCTCATCCACGGAGCAGCTGTAAACCTCCGTCTGGCTTCTGTCTCTAAGCTCAATCACACGTTTATATAAATCACCCTTATCATTGTTGCTCAATACTATATCAACGCCTTCTATCTCGGCTATTACCTCGGGTTTGAGCTGTGCATAACAGCCCGTCACGGCGATGATTGCATTGGGGTTTCGGCGGTGTATTTTTCGTATGATGTTGCGGCATTTTTTGTCGGCGTGTTCGGTCACCGAGCAGCTGTTAATCACGGCAACATCCGTGGGCTCCGAGGCGTCAACTCGTGTGTATCCGCCGCGCTCGAACTCGCGAGCGATGGTAGATGATTCCGAGAAGTTGAGCTTGCAGCCCAGCGTGTGAAAACTAACCCTTTTCTTAGTCATAATCTCAAGGTTTTACAATTGCATTGTAATCCTCCGTAGAGGCCTATTTCGGGTGCTAAGTTACAAAAAGTTGCACGAAAGTGAAAAAAGTTTTCGTCGTATCACGAAAAAAAAGTAAATTTGCACGTTTATAGATTGCTTATGCTTACGACGCTGGAGAACATATTTTCGTACGACTTCCTTACGAATGCCTTTGTTGCGTGTATTCTTTCGGGTATAACGTGCGGTGTTGTAGGTAGTTATGTCGTTGCTCGAAGGATGGTGTTCCTTAGCGGAGGCATCACCCACGCCTCGTTTGGCGGCTTGGGTATCGCACTCTACGTAGGGGCTAACCCCATAATCGGAGCCTTAGGCTTTGCGGTGTTATCGTCGCTCGGCATTGAGTTCGCCTCGCGCAAGGGGCGTATGAGAGAGGACTCGGCCATCGGTATCATCTGGGCTGTGGGTATGGCCATTGGTGCCGTTTTTATGTCGTTGCGGCCGGGCTATGCCACGGACCTTACGAGCTACCTATTTGGTAACATCCTGTTGGTAGATGGTCGCGATATCGCTTGGCTTGCCGTGCTCACGGTGTTTATAATTGTGGGGGCAGTGGGGTGGCTTAGGAAGGTGATGTTTGTGACGTTTGACGAGAGCTATGCTTATAGTCAGGGTGTTGCGGCCGAGAGGGTGGCTTACGCTATGTCGGTTGTTGTGGCCATCACAATAGTTCTCTCGATTAAGGTTATGGGCATTATCCTGCTTTTGTCGCTGCTTACGATGCCTACGGTCATAGCCAACACCTTTACGAAGGATTATCGCCGCATAGCAATCTACTCGGCCGTGGTGGCCGTGGTGGGCAATGTCTTTGGCTTTGTCCTTAGCTATGAATATGATCTGCCCACGGGCAGCTGCATAATATTTATTCTTGCCACGCTCTTGGTTGTGGTGAAACTCTTAACCATTAGGAGGACTGCTAACAAATGAAAAAGATACACAAACTCGTACTCAAGGCCTACATAGGACCGCTCTTGGCCATCTTCTTCATCGTGCTCTTCGTGCTGATGCTTAATTTCGTGTGGCGTTATATCGACGAGCTCACGGGTAAGGGTCTCGAGGTGGGCACCATCATCGAGCTCTTCATCTGCGGAACCATCAATATGGTGCCGTTGGGTTTGCCTCTTGCAATGCTTCTCTCGGCGATTATGACTATGGGTAACCTCGGCGAGAACTTCGAGCTTCTTGCGATGAAGTCGGCCGGTATGTCGCTTATGCGAATCCTTAAGCCGTTGCTCGTCGTCGTTGCAATGATCTCGGTGGGTAGCTTCTTTATATCGAACAACCTTGTGCCCTACGCCAACCAGCGTATGTACGACATCTTGTTCGATATCCGCGAGCAGCGTCAGGAGTTGAAATTCCAGGACGGAATGTTCTTCAATGGCCTCCCCGATATGAGTATCCGTGTAGGGCATCAGAACGACGAGACGGGCCTGCTTACCGACGTGATTATCTACGATACGCGCTCGAGCAATGGCGATATGACAACGACGCTTGCGGACTCGGGCTACATACGTATGTCCGACGACAAGGCCTACCTCTACGTCACGCTCTTCAACGGCCAGACCTACGAACATACGCGAAGCTCGCAGTGGTACGACAAGAATACGATGCGCCAGCATATCTTCCAGCGTCAGGATGGCACCTTCCCCGTGGAGAAAGTGGCGCGCCCCGAGGGTGATATGTCAAGGGAGTTCAGCGAGTCGCAGACGCGTAATATGGTCGAGCTTGAGGAGCTTATGGACTCGTTGCAGATTACCATCGACAAGAGTACGCTTGAGACCTACCAGCCGCTGCTTAAGCGACAGCTCTTCCCGCGCGATACGACCATCATCCCCAACGATAGTATCCGCATCGACCGCTCGCAGTACCACGCCTTCAACTTCTACGACTCGATCCCCACGCTCTCGATGCGTAGCAAGGCTAAGGTTATGACCGCGGCATCAAATGCAGCACGCTCGGCCCAGGGATCCTACACCTTCGACGAGCACTCATCGAAGGTTGCTATCACGCAGTACTATCGTGCCGAGGCCGAGTGGCATCGCAAGCTCACGCTGCCCATCTCGATTATCGTATTCTTTATGATCGGTGCGCCTCTGGGTGCCATCATTCGCAAGGGTGGACTGGGTACGCCTATCGTTATCTCGGTATTCTTCTTCGTGATCTACTACGTAATCAGCCTCTCTGGCGAGAAGATGACCAAGGAGGGTACACTCGATGCAATCTACGGAATGTGGCTGCCGGTATTTATCCTCACTCCCGTGGCTATATACCTTACCTACAAGGCGACTAACGATACATCGCTTTTGGATTTCGACTGGTATGATGTACGTATACGCAAGATACGCCGCGCCATTTCGAAGCGTCTGCCCAAGTGGATGAAGAAAAGTAAGAAGTCGAACAAAATAAATAAACAGAGATAATGGAGGCTAAGAATCTGAGGATTGTATTTATGGGTACGCCAGAGTTCGCTGCCACGTCGCTTAGACGTTTGGTTGCGGAGGGGTACAACGTTGTGGCTGTTGTAACTACGCCCGACAAACCTGCGGGCCGTGGACAGAGGATGCACGAGAGCGACGTCAAGCTCACGGCTAAGGAGCTCGGCCTCCCCATTTTGCAGCCCGAGAAGTTGCGCGACGAGGCCTTCCTCGAGGCACTGCGTGCATTGGAACCCGATCTGGGTATCGTCATCGCTTTTAGAATGCTTCCCGAGGTTGTGTGGGCTATGCCTAAGCACGGCACGTTTAACCTCCACGCCTCGCTCCTCCCCGAGTACCGCGGAGCTGCACCGATAAACTGGGCGATAATCAACGGCGATAAACGTACGGGTGTGACTACGTTCCTCCTTAACCACGAGATAGATAAGGGTGCAATCATCGGCCAGGAGGAGGTAGATATTCTTCCCGAGGACAATATCGGCACGCTCTACGACAAACTTATGAACATCGGCTCTGGACTCGTCATCGAGACTGTTGAGCGCATTGCTTCGGGCAACGTCGACCCCGTGGAGCAGATGCACATCGACGAGTCGACCCTGCGCCCCGCTCCCAAGATCTTCAAGGAGGATGGCCGTATCGACTGGAACCGTGGTGCCGAGGATATCCATAACCTTGTGCGTGGCCTATCGCCCTATCCTGCCGCTTGGTCACCCATATTCAAGGATGGCGAGGAGTGTGGCTCGATAAAGATCTTTACTACGCGCGTAGAACTCAAAGCGATGGATGTCGCACCCGGCACGGTTGTGACGGATGGCCGTGGTGAACTTCGCGTGGCTGCCTCGGACGGCTGGGTATATATCGACGAGTTGCAGCTTGCGGGCAAGCGACGTATGACCACGCGTGAGTTGTTGCTCGGCTGGCGTGATGCCTCACAAGTGACGTTTGCTTAAAGTGTGGTAGTATGCGCCGGGTCAGATTGTTAGCTCTCATTGTAACGCTGCTTTTGGGTGTGGATACTCTCCGTGCCGAGCAACCATATGAGCCCCTCGATGTGGCGGCTAAGGAGTGTGGTGCTCAGCCTATCGTAAAGCTCAATGCGGCCTATGCTCTTGTTGGTGTGGTGAACCCTCAGGTTGAGTTTCGCCTATCGCCCCACTCGGCATTTCAGACCGAGATAGTCTACTCGCCGTGGAAGTCTATTGATGGCCACCATATGCACTTTGGCATCTTCCTTAACGAGTATCGCTGCTATATTGCACCCGAGCGCACGCACGGCTTGTATGCTGGTGTCAATGCAGGTATGATGGCTTTTGATATGTCGAAGCCGCAACTTGCCGGCGGGCATATTGCCCTTCAGAATCGCTATTGCAAGGGCTATGGTTTTATGGCTGGTGCGGTTGTGGGCTATGAGTGGCAGTTTGCGCGCCGCTGGGTGCTCGATGTATTTGTCGGCTTTGCATATATGCACAGCAAGTATAACGGCTACTCGATGGATGGCGTTGTTGATATGAATCCCTCGCGACCCGAAGATAAGCATCCCACCTCGCCAGATCCATTCAACTCATCGGCCGAGTGGCTGCCAAACAAGGCGGGCATATCTATCGGCTTCCTACTCTAATATTTTCGTGGAGCAAACGCTATCAATTAGAATGTTGTATTAAGAGACTGATTCGAACGTGGGGTAGTCCCTATAACGGAATTTTACATCGATTAATGGGCTCTAAAAACAGGTTGCGGGTATTAATTTAATACCCGCAATCCTCTAATTATTTATAATGTCAGAAATATTGACCATTTGGTCGCTTACCGACGTATGTTAGAAATATAGCTTAAAGCCCACCTGAGCATTCGCCAACAGACTGAAGGCTACGCCGCTGGTATCTACCGTGGTCGAAAGCTGCTCGCCCGCGTCGAGCTTACCGCTAAGGTACACAAACTGAAGCGAAGCAAGGCTCACGGTCATCGCAAAACGTTTCGCCGGGCGGAACTCTACGGCTAATGGCTGCACCTCGGCAACAAGGCCGTGGAGCGTAAGGTAACTATCGTCGGTCTGCTTTGTTGAGCTAAGTCCATATCCTACCAAGAGATTTGGCGTATAGTAAAAACCATCGGCCAGACGTACGTAGTATGCCAAGCCAGGCGTAATATTAAACGAGTGGCTGATATCCTCGTCTAACTTTTCGAAGCCGTAACCTACGTGTGCCTTGACTAACAGGTTGTTAGCCACGAAGTAGCCATACTCCAATCCGAAGCCAACGTCGTCGCCACTACGCGCCGTCACCTTCTCGTTCCAGTGGATGTCGTAGATGCTGTTGGCGTGGAACTCCACGGTGCTTTTACCCGTCTCGTAGCCGAGGTTAAGACCCACGTACTGCTCGCCCTTCTGCTGCGCCGAGGCCGAAAATGCCATTGCAAGGATTGCAACAATAGATAGAATCACTCTCTTCATAAAATTCCTAAATTTTGGTTAATATCTTTCGGAGTACAAAGATATGAAAATTCCCCCCCCCGCAAATTTTGGGGTAACAATCTTGTGCTTCAGCATATAAATAGTTGCATATTGCATAAATTTGAGTATTTCACACCATCTATTCATTGATGGCTGTTTTAGGCTACTGATGCACCGTGCAGCTCTCTCCGAGGAAGTCAACCTTAATCTCGCCACTGTCATCGTAGGTCATATAAACCTCGTCGATATGGCCATTTGCCGAGTAGTTATAGTCCACGTCGAGTTCACCAGCGGCAATCCTACGTCCTTTGTACTCGATGCTTTCGATGATATCTATCGCTAACGTATGCTTATAGGTCGCTTGCTCCTCAATATTTATCGCTCCGTTATACGTAAATCTCGCACCCTTGTTTGGCTCGTAGCCAAACTCTTCGAACGTGAGCTTTGCACGTACCTTCGTGGGAAGGTCTGCTTTATAGTCGTTAGTAATCGTGGCTGTCATACCATCGCTATTGGTTGCAACTACGTACTGATTATTATTGACGTTCCACGTGCCACCCTCCGAGAGTAGTCGCCCGTCCGTGGCGATGGTCATAGAGTAATAGACGGTGGCACCATCGTCATAGCTACTGCCTACTCGAATCACGCCCGTTGCCTCGTCGCGCTCGATGACAAGATTCTTGATGTCGTTGCCCATCTCCTCCTCACGTAACGCGGGGTCGGTGGCGAGGTAGTGGTCGACGACGCTTATCTGATAGAGGCTATGGTTGATGTATCGTATGTGCTCCTGTGTCCACGTGGCTATGCCGCGACCTATCTGAATAGGGCTATGTTTTTCGCCCTCGTTGACCGTGCACGCGCTGAGCGCAACGATTGCTGCGATGCAAAGTATTATCGTTCTTCTCATAATCTTCTACTTGTTAGAATTAAACCTTATGCCTATACCACCACGCACAGAACCGCCTATGCCCGCGCCAATCTCCACGTAGCCATATACCTTACGGCCGACGCTGAGGCCTACAAAGACAGCATCAAACATCGGTATTAGGCCACCGTTTGCACGCTCGATATGAGCCATAAGTCCCACGCTTAGCGATGAATACATCTCCACGATGTCGCGACGCAGCCACGCGATCTGAGCATCGAGCATAGCCGCCACGTTGTAGATGTTGTTCTCGTAGAGCCTCTCTCCTGTGATGGTGTCATACTCATACTGCCACACGCCCGCAAACGCACCCTTCGCTCCGAGCCAAAAGCCGGGCTTTATGCAGTAGGCATATTGCAGGCTAAGTGTCGAGAGCTGACGCATCGGGCTTGTGCTATGACGCATAAGCTCGATGGTGTTCGGGTAGTTCTGGTATATGGCGCAGTCGCATCCAACAGCCACGTTGCCGAGCATATACTCCGAGAATAGACCCGGTGCTCCGTAGCCGAGGCGCAGGGTATGTCTGTGGCGTATCTCCTGAATATTCTTCGTTGGTCGCTCTGGTGCTATGTTGTAGCTCTCGGCGTCGACCATATAGCCCGATACACGATCGTAGATAAGCTCGTCGCTAATTACCTCCTGAGCAAAGAGTGGTGCTGCGCAGAGTATCGCCGCTGCCACCATAATATATCGTAATTTTGCCATCATAACTATCTCGTTTTATTGTTGATACGTACGCCAAATCCGGCGTTTACTATACCTCGTGAGCCGTAGCCTACCTCTACGAATCCGAACCACTTGCGTCCTACGGCAATGCCTAAGGGCTTAAAGTCGAAGGCGCAATAGAATTCCGTCATCACTTCGCGGCCGTAGTAGTAGCGATTCCAGAGGTTAAGTCCGAGGCCTACTCCCGCGCTCGAGTATAGCTGCACTATGCCGCGACGATACCACGCAAAACGCGCGATAGGCATAATGCTCAGGTTATCGTCGTGTATGGTAAGCTCGCGCGCCTGCGTGCTACTGTTGTATAGGTTGCGCAGTCCTGCCATATAGGTGACACTTGCTCCGATACTCAGCCACTCGTTTACCCAGTAGCCGTAGTCGAAGGTCAGGGTGTAGCGGTGCGAAGGACCACGAAATACCGGTGTGGTGAGTGCATCGCCGTAGTATTCAACATCAAAGGTGTTCGCTACCTCTCCCGACCACGTTGTTCCTCCGTACGATGTCGAGAGGCGTATCTCGTGTGTGCGTGGTAACAGAGGTTTCGTGTGCGATTGTGTGAATCGCGAGCTCTCTGACGCGGGCGTGAATCGTACCTCGTAGGTACCTAACGAGTCGCGAAATTTGTAGCTGTATTGCGCGCTCGACTCCTCGGCTGTCGCCACTATGGCGAGGAGCACAAGCACGATGCTACATAATCTAAGTAGGTGGTATCTCATAGCTTTTTTGATTGATTTCTTTTTGCAAAGTTACACACGTAGCTGGCTATTTCCAAATTTTAGAGCCTTTTTTATTTCCAGATTCGTTTTGTAACGCATTGATTATTAATGTGTTATAAAGGCTATTTTGACAAGTTTTTCATAGTGTTGATTATCAATGAGTTACGCGCGTTGTCTGCGTGGTGCTGTTAATTTATTGTATATCAGATATTTGTACGTTAAAATAAAATAGTAGTAACAGACTCAATGTCTGTTACTACTATTCGCTGTTTTGTAGGCGTACCTACGTTTTTACTACTTTGTTATCGTGCTTCCCACTCGCAGTAGACGCAGCGCACGATATCCTCCACTCGTTCGAAGCGTGGACGCACGGGCTCGAGGTTCGAGATACACAGCGGGTTGGGGCACTTGCACGCCATAGCCTCGCCGCCGTGGTCGAACGTGCGCGACGCATCATCTTGCCACTCGAGCAACTTAAGGATAAGTGCCATTCGCACAAACTTGCCATTTTCCACCTGGCGGAAGTATGCCGCACGTGGGTCGGCATCCACGTCAATCGCAATCTCGTTGACGCGTGGTAGCGGGTGTAGCACGGCCATACGCTCCTTAGCTCCGCGCATCTTGGCGGCATCCAGAACGAAGCAATCCTTCACGCGCTCGTACTCCTCCAAATCGGTGAAACGCTCTTGCTGCACGCGGGTCATATATAGAACATCAACGTCGCCGATGACGCTCTCGATATCAGCCGACTCGCGGTACTCCACACCATAGCGGTCGCAGACGTCGTGCTTGATATAGTCGGGCAGAGCCAACTCCGGAGGTGAGATAAGTATGAACTTGGTGTTCTCGTAGCGCGTCATCGCCTTGATGAGCGAGTGCACCGTACGGCCATACTTGAGGTCGCCAACAAGACCGATTGTTAGGTTGTTGAGCGTGCCGAGCTCGCGCTTGATGGTGAGCAGGTCGGTCATCGTCTGCGTGGGGTGGCTGTGTGAGCCATCGCCAGCGTTGATGATGGGCGTGCGCGACACCTCCGTTGCGGCAAGGGGTGCTCCCTCGACCTTGTGGCGCATAGCGATAATGTCGGCAAAGCAGTTGATGACCCTTACGGTATCCTGCACGGTCTCGCCCTTTGATACCGACGAACTCTTAGCATCGGCAAAGCCAATGACATTACCGCCAAGCTCCATCATTGCCGATGTAAAGCTGAGACGTGTACGTGTGCTCGGCTCGTAGAACAACGTTGCGAGCTTCTTGCCGCGGCACACCTCGCTATACCTTGCGCGGTTGGCTATGATATCCTCGGCTAAAGCTATGATCTCCGCAATCTCGCTTACGGAGAGGTCTGTGGGGTCAATCAAATGCTTCATCTCTCTATACCTATTTCTAATAATTACTTAATCCAGCTCTCGTCCGAGGGGTTGTTTCTGAACTTAAGGATGCGCTCCTTGTCCTCGGCCTTGATGTATCCCTCCTCGGCTGCAACCTCTACCAGAGCGTCGAGGTTCGAGAGTGAGTAGTTCTTAGCCTCGGCAGCTGCCAAGCGGTCCAAGCCCTTCTGCATACCGTAAGTAAAGATGCTCACGATACCCAAAACGTCGGCACCAGCAGCTCGCAATGCCTCGACAACCTCGATGCAGCTACCTGCAGTAGAGATAAGGTCCTCTACAACGACAACCTTCTGTCCCTTCTCTAACTTACCCTCGATCTGGTTGCCGCGGCCGTGGTCCTTCGAGCCTGAGCGTACGTAACCCATAGGCAGGTCGAGGATTGTTGCGGTGATGGCAGCGTGAGCGATACCTGCGGTAGATGTACCCATCAAAACCTCCACGTCGGGGTAGTGGTTGCGGATAAGCTCTGCGAGGCCCTCCTCCACGTGGTTACGCACCTCGGGAGCTGTGAGCGTAAGGCGGTTGTCGCAATAGATGGGGCTCTTGATGCCACTTGCCCAAGTGAAGGGCTGCTCGGGGCGAAGGAATACTGCGCCAATTGACAAAAGGTCTTTTGCTATCTTCTTTTCCATAATATTCTATGTTTTAGTTGGTTAATAATTATTCGGCAAACTCGCGCATACAACGCTCATATGCAGCTACGGGATCATCGGCCGCAGTGATAGGACGACCAACGACAATGAAGTCAGAGCCAATCTCCTTAGCTCGCTCGGGCGTAGTCACACGCACCTGATCGCCAACATCGCCATCCGCGAAGCGAACACCCGGCGTTACGGTCATAAACTCCTTGCCGCACGCATCCTTTACCATAGCTGCCTCCAGTGGCGAGCACACAACACCATCCAAGCCGGCAGCCTTAGCATTCTCGGCATACTTAACAATGGTGTCGTTGATCGAGGCACCGATGAGTAACTCCTTCTGCATACGCTCCTCCGATGTAGAGGTGAGCTGCGTAACGGCTATAAGCAAGGGGCGTGTGCCATCCTCGCGTGTGAGGCCCTCGATTGCAGCCTTCATCATATCCATAGTACCCGCTGCGTGAACGTTGGTCATATCGACGTCGAGGTTACGTAGTACCGACATCGCCTTCTTCACGGTGTTGGGAATGTCGTGGAGCTTGAGGTCAAGGAAGATACGGTGGCCACGAGCCTTGATCGTACGTACAATCTCGGGACCCTCGGCATAGAAGAGCTCCATACCAATCTTAACAAAGGGCTTACGGCCGGTGAACTTATCGAGGAAGTTCAAGGTCTGCTCCTTGCTGCTAAAGTCGCAAGCAATAATTACATCGCGCTTACTCATAATATCTTGTGTTTAAATTATTATATTCTACTTAACAATGCCGATGATGTCGCTGAGACGCTCGATGCCGAGACGCTCCATCTCCCGAGGCAGGGCCTCGACGATCTCCTTTGCGGCATAGGGGTTCTTAAGGTTGGCGGCACCCACCTGCACGGCAGTAGCACCCGCCATCATCATCTCGATAACGTCCGATGCTGAGCTCACGCCACCGCAGCCCATAACGGGAATCTTGCAGGCATTGGCTACCTGATAGACCATACGCACTGCAACGGGGAAGATAGCGTCGCCCGAGAAACCACCCATCTTATTTGCGATAACGGGACGGCGACGCATAGTGTCGATACGCATACCAAGCAGCGTGTTGATCAAGCATATACCATCGGCACCAGCCTCCTCGCAGGCGCGAGCGATAGCCACGATATCCGTAACGTTGGGGCTGAGCTTGATATATACGGGCTTCTTCGTCACGGCCTTCACACGGCGTGTTACCTCAGCGGCAGCCTCGGGCTGCGTGCCGAAACTCATACCGCCGTTGTGCACGTTGGGGCACGAGACGTTCACCTCGATGATCTCCACCTGCTCCTCCTTATCAATCTTCGCACAGCACTCCTCATACTCATCGAGCGAGAAGCCGCTGATATTAGCGACGATAGGCTTGTGGAATATCTGGCGTAAGGCAGGTAACTCCTCGGCGATGACCTTGTCGATTCCGGGGTTCTGCAGACCCACCGAGTTGATAAGGCCTGCGGTACACTCCGCAATGCGTGGCGTGGGGTTACCGAAGCGAGCATCGCGTGTGGTGCCCTTGATAGATATAGCACCGAGGCAGTCGAGGTTGTAGAACTCCGCAAACTCGCGGCCAAAGCCAAAGGTTCCCGATGCGGGAATTATGGGGTTGTCGAGCTTTACTCCCGAAAGCTCAACCGTTGTGTCATAGTGCTTTACCATATAATCTCATCGCGTTTAAGAACGGGACCCTCCTTGCAAATACGCTTGTATCCGTACTTCGTCTTGCACGTGCAGCCCATACAGCCGCCAAAGCCGCAGCCCATACGCTCCTCGAAGCTGAACTCTGCTTCCACCTCCGTGGCGTCGTACAGAGCCTTGAGCATAGGAAGCGGACCACAGGTATAGAGGTAGTCGAACTCGATGCCCTCCTCGCGGATTGCATCCGTAACGAAGCCCTTGGTGCCCATAGAACCATCGGCCGTCGAGCAATATACATCCACGCCCAAAGCCTTGAACTCCTCGGTGTAGAATACCTCCTCGCGCGTGTTAAAGCCTACGACCACCGTCGGATGCTTGCCCTCGGCCAAGAGTCGCTTGCAGAGGTTATACATCGGAGGTACACCTACGCCACCACCTACAAGCAGTGGACGCTTAGCGTCATTATCGGTCGAGAAACCGTTACCGAGGCCAGTGAGGATATCGAGCTGCTTGCCAGCTTTCATCTCGCGCATCTGTTCCGTACCGCGACCAACTACCTTATATATAATAGTTATGGTCGTTGCATCGTAGTCTGCCACCGAGATAGGGCGGCGAAGGAACTTACCCTCAAGCTCGATGTTGATGAACTGTCCCGAGCGTGTGATGTACTGAGTATCGCCCTCCAACACCATACGGTAAACCGCAGGTGTTAGAGGCTCGTTACTAAGAACTGTGTATATTCCCTTCTTGTACATTATTCAGCATCAATTGTCGATACGCCCAGCGTGATCTCCTCCAATACATCGAGCAGAACGCTCACGGTCTCAAGTGCGGTGAAGATCGTTACGTTGTTCTCCACGGCGCAGCGGCGGATGTCGTAGCCGTCGAGACGTGCGCTGTGCTGGTTGATATCGATGGTGTTAATAACATAGTTTACGTGACCCTTACGTATCGATTCGAAGATCTCGGTAGAGCCCTCGCTGAGCTTCTTGAGCATACGAGTGCGGATGCCGTTCTCGCGCAAGTACTTAGCCGTGCCGCCCGTGGCCTCGATGTTGAAGCCGAGCTCGTAGAAGCGGCGGATGAGCGGCAGAGCACGTGGCTTGTCGGCATCGGCGATAGATACGAAGATGGTGCCGTAGTTGGCAATGGTCATACCCGACGATTGCAGCGACTTGTAGAGTGCACGGCGAAGCGACGTGTCGTAGCCGATAGCCTCACCCGTAGACTTCATCTCGGGCGAGAGGTATGAGTCGACGCCGCGAATCTTGGCGAAGGAGAATGCAGGAGTCTTGACGTACCAACGTTTCTTCTCCTCGGCGATAACCTTATCCACGCCCTGAGCCTTGAGCGACTTACCCAACATAACGTTAGTAGCGATCTTGGGCATAGGCATACCCGTGGCCTTCGAGAGGAAGGGAACGGTACGCGACGAGCGCGGGTTAACCTCGATGACGTAGACCATATCCTTATCGTCGGCGATGAACTGGATGTTGTAGAGACCGATGATGCCGATCTCCTTACCGAGACGGATGGTGTAGTCAATGATCGTATCCTTAACCTTCTGGCTCACGCTGAAAGTGGGGTAGACGCTGATAGAGTCGCCCGAGTGGATACCCGTGCGCTCGACGTGCTCCATAATGCCGGGGATGAATACATCCTCACCATCGCAGATGGCATCGACCTCTAACTCCTTACCCATAATATACTTATCAACTAACACGGGCTGATCCTCGTTGAGCTCCACGGCGGTCTTGAGGTAGTGGCGCAGAGCCTCCTCGTTCGATACGATCTGCATTGCGCGACCACCAAGCACGTAGCTCGGACGTACCAGCACGGGGTAGCCGATACGGTTAGCCGCAGCCACGCCACGCTCGATATCGGTTATAGCCTCAGCCTCGGGCTGCGGAATGCCTACGCGGCGCATAATAGCCTCGAAGCACTTTCTATCCTCAGCGTTGTTGATAGCCTCGATACCCGTACCGATAATCTCGACACCGAGGTCGGCCAACGGCTTGGCAAGGTTGATGGCTGTCTGACCACCGAGCGATACAACGACACCCGTGGGCTTCTCGAGCTCGATGACGTTCATAACATCCTCCACCGTGAGTGGCTCGAAGTAGAGCTTGTCGCTGATAGAGTAGTCCGTAGATACGGTTTCGGGGTTATTGTTGATGATGATGGCCTCGTAGCCAGCCTCACGGATAGCCCAGATGGCGTGCACGGTAGAGTAGTCGAACTCAACACCCTGACCGATACGGATGGGACCCGAGCCGAGTACCACGATCTTCTTGTTATTCGTAACGATAGACTCGTTCTCCTCCTCGTACGTAGAGTAGAGATAGGGCACCTTTGAGTCAAACTCCGCAGCGCACGTGTCGATCATCTTATATACGGGGAAGATGTTGTTCTCCTTGCGGAAGAGGAACACCTCGCTCTCGGTCATACCCCAGAGCTTGGCGATGTACTTATCGCTGAAGCCCATACGCTTAGCGTCGTACAACACTTCGGCATTGCGAACACCCTCTGCTACGACGTGCTCCATCTCGACGATATTCTTGAGCTTCTCGAGGAAGAAGAGGTCGATCTTCGTGTTATCATAGACGTGCAACAGATCGACACCGCGACGGATAAGCTCGGCGATGGCGTAGATGCGATCGTCGGTACCCTTGCGGATATAGGCGAGGATACCCTCCACCGACATATTGTCGAACTTCTTGTGGTACACGTGACATACGCCAGTCTCCAACGAGCGAACGGCCTTCAACAGACCCTCCTCGAAGGTGCGACCTACGGACATTACCTCGCCCGTAGCCTTCATCTGTGTGCCGAGCTCGTTCGATGCGTCGCTGAACTTATCGAACGGGAAGCGTGCTACCTTCGTGACGATGTAGTCCAACGAGGGCTCGAAGCTCGCAGGTGTGTTGGCAATGCGTATCTCGTCGAGTGTCATACCCACAGCAACCTTTGCCGTAACGCGGGCAATGGGGTAGCCACTCGCCTTCGAAGCGAGGGCCGATGAGCGGCTGACGCGGGGGTTAACCTCGATGATGTAGTAGTTGAACGACAAGGGGTCGAGAGCGAACTGCACGTTGCAACCACCCTCAATCTTTAGGGCACGGATGAGCTTCAATGCGCTTGAGCGCAACATAGAGTACTCCTTGTGTGCGAGGGTCTGGCTCGGTGCCACAACGATAGAGTCACCCGTGTGGATACCTACGGGGTCGACATTCTCCATCGAGCAGATGGCCAACGCCGTATCGTTTTTATCGCGCATAACCTCGAACTCGATCTCCTTATAGCCCTTGATACTCTTCTCGACGAGTACCTGATGGATAGGCGAGAGGGCGAGGGCGTTACGCATAACGTCGCGCAACTCCTCCTCGTTGTCGGCAAAGCCACCGCCCGTACCTCCGAGTGTGAAGGCGGGACGCAGAACTACGGGGTAGCCGATCTCCTCGGCAGCAGCCACACCCTCCTCGATTGAGTTAGTGATACGCGAGGGGATAACGGGCTCGCCGATACGCATGCATAGCTCCTTGAAGAGCTCTCTATCCTCTGCCTCCTCGATAGATGTGAACGACGTACCGAGAATCTCCACGCCGCACTCCTCGAGGATACCCTTCTTGGCGAGCTGCACGGCGAGGTTAAGACCTGTCTGACCACCAAGGCCCGGAACGATAGCGTCGGGACGCTCATAGCGGATGATCTTTGCCACGTACTCCAGCGTGAGAGGCTCCATATATACCTTGTCGGCAATATGTGTATCGGTCATAATTGTTGCAGGGTTGGAGTTAACGAGGATAACCTGATAGCCCTCCTCCTTAAGTGCAAGACAAGCCTGCGTACCTGCATAGTCAAACTCGGCAGCCTGGCCAATGACGATAGGGCCTGAGCCGATAACCATTACTTTCTTTATATCCGTTCTCTTAGGCATTTTTCTGCTCCTCCATCAGTTTAATGAATTTATCGAAAAGATATGTGTTGCTGGCCTCGGGCGTGCAGTCGGGCTGATACTGAATCGAGAATACCTTATCCTCGACAGACTCCACGCCGGCAATGGTGCCATCCAGCAGGTTTCGGTGCGTGACCGTCAGCTTTGTGTCGGCGAGTGACTCCTCGTTGACAACGAAACTGTGGTTCTGCGTTACGATCTCGAGCTTGTCGGTATCGAGGCACTTAACGGGGTGGTTAGCACCGTGGTGGCCAAACTTAAGTCTGTCGTTCTTAGCACCGTATGTCATAGCGATGAGCTGATGGCCGAGGTCGACGCCAAAGATTGGCAACTTACCACGCAACGCTGCGATAGCCTCGCCAACGACTGCCACATCTGCCGGATCGCCAGGACCGTTCGAGATGAAGATACCATCGGGGTTGAAGGCTAAGATCTCCTCGGGCGTAGAGTCGAACGGCACGATCGTCACGTTACAACCCTTGGCGTTGAGCTGGCGGATGAAGCTATACTTAATGCCGCAGTCGATAGCCACAACATCCCACTTGTGGTTGGGCGTACGCGAGAACCAACGCTTCTTGCAGCTGATGCTCTTAACCTGATCGTGACGCAACTCCGTATTCTTAATCAGCTCCATAGCCTCCTCGTGGCTCATATCAATGTCTACGATGGCAGCCTTCTGCGTGCCCTCGTTGCGGATGATGCGCGTGATCATTCGCGTGTCGACGTTGCTGATGCCGGGAATATCGAGCTCCTCGAAGGTCTCGTTGATGGTCTTCGTGTAGCGGAAGTTGCTCGGTGCATCGCAGCACTCGCGCACAACCATACCGCCCATCGAGGGGAACTTACTCTCGTAGTCCTCGTCCATAAATCCGTAGTTGCCGACCAACGGATAGGTCATAACTACAATCTGATCGGTGTACGTCGGGTCGGAAACGATCTCCTGATATCCCACCATCGAGGTGTTGAATACCAACTCGCATACGGCATTGCGCGATGCGCCGAAGCCGTAGCCCGGAAACTCCTTACCATTTTCGAGTACAAGTTTCTTTGTAAAAGGTTTCATCTAATTCGTTTGTTATTATTATTGTTACTATCTTTCGTATACAACATTTCCGCGGTGGATGGTCATCGCAACCTCGCCCTTAAGCTCGCGACCTACGAACATCGACACCTTACCCATCGAGTAGAACTTATCGCTATCCACCGTCCATCGTTTCTCGGTATCGAGCAGGACTACATCGGCACGATCTCCAACCTCGATGCCTCCCTCGATGCGGAATACCTTGCGTGGATTGTAGCTCATAAGCTCCACGAGTCGCTCGAGGCTGATTACACCCTTGCTGACCAAGTGGGTATTGAGCGCGGCGAAGGCAGTCTCCAAACCAACAATGCCCATCGCGCTATCCTTCAGTCCCTTAGATTTCTCCTCGAGGCTATGGGGTGCGTGGTCCGTGGCAATCATATCTATCGTGCCATCCTTGATGCCCTCGATAAGAGCCGCACGATCCTCGGCCGAGCGTAACGGTGGGTTCATCTTCCAGCGAGCATCCTCCTCGAGATCCATATCCGTGAAGATAAGGTAGTGGGGGCCAGTCTCACACGTAACCTTCACACCTCGAGCCTTAGCCTCGCGGACGAGCGCAACGGTCTCCTTCGTAGAGATGTGACATACGTGGTAGCGGCAACCCGTGCGCTCGGCAATCTCGATGTCGCGACGTACCTGCTCCCACTCACTCTCCGAGCAGATGCCCTTGTGGCCATTCTTTGCAGCATACTCTCCATCGTGGATATAACCACCCTTGAGCAGCTCCTCCACCTCACAGTGGGCAGCGATAAGGGCGTCGTGCTTTACCGCCTCGGTCATAGCACGCTCCATCATACCATCCACCTGAACGCCACTGCCATCATCCGAGAAGGCGCACACGCCATCCTTCAGTGCGGCGATGTCGACGAGCTCCTCGCCCTTGCGGCCAATGGTTATTGCAGCATAGGGTAGCACCTCGATCTTGGCGTCACGGTCGATGATATCCTGCTGCACCCTGAGATTCTCGACGGTGTCGGGCACGGGGTTAAGGTTGGGCATAGAGCATACGGTTGTATATCCGCCGTGTGCCGCCGCCATAGTACCCGTAGCAATGCGCTCCTTGTAGCCGTAGCCCGGCTCACGCAGATGTACGTGTACGTCGACAAAGGCAGGAGCTACAAGCAGGCCTTCAGCGTTGATAACCCTATCCTCGGCCTTCGGCTCTATACAATTTCCGCGCTCCGCAATGATGCCACCTTCGATGGCAATATCCTCTTTCCCAGCACCCACGACGATGCCTCCCTTGATGATTATTCTATCGTTTGCCATATATAAAAAAACAGCGGCCCAATGAGCCGCTAATATCAATTAAAAACAGTGATTCCCAAAACGTTGAAACGTCGACAATTGCCAACCAACTGCTTGCTTCGCAGTCTCGCTATCGGCTGATTATTTGTCGCTCGCTTCATAGTTACTCTAAATTTGCGCAAAGGTAAGCATTTTTTCGATTTCTCGCAATATCTTAGCCCCATAATTTTCAAAAAAAATTAGATATTGCGCTATCATTTTTAGAACCACTGGCTTACGTAGAAATGACCTATGGCCCAGCAGACATAGCGACCGCACTTGCCAACAAACATCCAGAAGGCCGAGGGGAGGAATGGAGCTTTGTAGAAGCCAAGCACTATGGCAAAAACATCGCCAACGAATGGCGTCCAGGTGAGAAGAGCAAGAAACGCGCCCCATTTTGCCACCTTTGTCCGATGCTTTTCGATGGTCTCGTGCTTTACCTTGAACCACCTTTCGAGCCACTCTAATTTGCCGAGCCAGCCCATTCCATAGCCGACCAAACCACCCATCCAGTTGCCAAGTGTTGCAACGACCACGGTGGTTACGGGATCGCCGCCGGCAACTAACATACCCAAGAGCAGAGCGTCGGAGCTAAGTGGAAAGATTGTAGCCGCAAGCAGCGAGCCGAGGAACAATCCTATGTATCCGAATTCGAGAAGTCCGTCCATAACAACTTAAGTTATACTCAGACAAAGATAGTGCAAATATCCGAATGAGGGCAAAAATGTTAAAAAAAATGGGCGCGGAGTGTACCAATTTCCGAGATTTTGTGTATTTTTGTTGATGATTATGGCCCGGAAACTGGGCGTGTAGGTGTAACTAATTGAACCTAAAACATATAACTAACGTTAAACTATCAATGAAGCGCATTTTGGTTTTGGGTGCCGGAGGTCAGATTGGATCTGAGTTGGTACCGTATCTTCGCTCAATCTATGGTGCATCGAATGTCGTTGCTACCGATGTTAAACACAATGCCGTGTTGGCCGAGGCTGGCCCCTTCGAGTCGTTGGATGCCCTCGATGCCAAGCAGTATGCCGAGCTTGTAAACAAGTACAACATCGACTCTATCTTCAACCTTGTGGCTCTTCTTTCGGCTACGGGCGAGAAGAATCCTCAGCTGGCTATGCGCATCAATATGGGTGCGTTGGAGAACTCGTTGGAGATCGCTCGCGAGAAGAACTGTGCGGTATTTACCCCCAGCTCTATCGGTGCTTTCGGTGGCGACTTCCCCCGCGACAAGACTCCTCAGGATACCGTTATGCAGCCTAACACCATCTACGGTGTTTGCAAGGTTACGGGCGAGCTTCTCTCGAACTACTACCACACACGCTTCGGTGTTGACACTCGTTCGGTACGTTTCCCCGGTATCATCTCTAACGTAACGCTCCCCGGTGGCGGTACTACCGACTACGCTGTGGAGATCTACTATGAGGCTGTTAAAGGTAATAAGTTTGTCTGCAACATCGCTCCCGATGTATATATGGATATGATGTATATGCCCGATGCTTTGCGTGCTACGGTTGAGCTTATGGAGGCTGATCCTGCGAAGCTCAAGCACCGCAACTCGTTCAACATCGCATCTATGAGCTTCACGCCTGAGATCATTCGCGAGGTTGTTGAGCGTCACGTTCCCGGTTTCCAGATGGAGTACAACGTTGACCCCGTTAAGGATCAGATCTCTCGTAGCTGGCCTAACTCGTTGGACGACACTTGCGCTCGTGAGGAGTGGGGTTGGAAGCCCGAGTGGGACTTGGAGTCTATGACAAAGGATATGCTCCGTGCCGTACGTGCTAAGCTCGACATTAAGTAGTATATAATATAGGTATGACACCTCGGTAGCTTCGGCTATCGAGGTGTTTTTGTTTTAGACTTATTGGTCGTACCGAGTAGGAGTGGGGGCTATACCAAGTAGGAGGGGACGTATGGTTGCAACAATCATCGCTGACGGCGCAAGGCCAACGTAGCAATGCAATATCGGACCGATCATAGCCTGCATAAAAAAAGGCTGCCTGCTATGCAGACAGCCTTTTCAATTGAGGCTCAAGGCCTCGTATTCTTAGACGATTAGTCCTGGAACTTAGCAGCCAAGAACTCGCGGTTGAGACGTGCGATGTGTGCGATAGATACCTGCTTGGGGCACTGTGCCTGGCAAGCACCAGTGTTGGTACAGTTACCGAAGCCGAGCTCATCCATCTTAGCAACCATCGACTTAGCACGGCGAGCACCCTCGACCTTACCCTGAGGCAACTTAGCGAGTGACGATACACGTGCAGCCACGAACAACATAGCCGAGCCATTCTTACAAGTTGCAGCACAAGCACCACAACCTACGCAAGCCGCAGCATCCATACTCTCGTCAGCGTCAGCCTTAGGAATAGGAATAGCGTTACCATCGGGTACAGAGTTTGTGCGTACCGAGATGAAGCCACCAGCCTGAAGAATCTTATCGTAAGCCGAGCGGTCAACAACGAGGTCGCGGATCACGGGGAATGCAGCTGAACGCCAGGGCTCGATAGTGATGGTCGAGCCATCCTTGAACTTACGCATATACATCTGGCAGGTAGTTACAGCCTGTGAAGGACCGTGAGCGTGGCCATTGATGTGCATCGAGCACATACCGCAGATACCCTCGCGGCAGTCGTGGTCGAAAGCTACTGGCTCCTTACCCTCGTGGATAAGGTTATTGTTCAGGATGTCCATCATCTCGAGGAACGACGTATCGGCCGAGATATTCTCCACCTTATAGGTCTCGAATGCACCCTGTGACTTAGCGTCTCTTTGACGCCATATCTTTAATGTAAAATTCATAGTTTAATCTTATTAAAGTTCAACGTCAAAATTAGTCTTTGTAGTTACGCTGTGCGCGGTGTACGAACTCATACTCGAGGTTCTCGATAGTCATCTCGGGAACGTTGTCGATGCCCTTGTACTCCCAAACAGCGGCGTAAGCAAACTTATCGTCGTGGCGCAAAGCCTCACCATCCTCAGTCTGGTGCTCCGAACGGAAGTGACCACCGCAAGACTCCTCACGGTTCAAGGCGTCACGTGCCATAAGCTCGCCGAGCTCAAGGAAGTCCTCCAAGCGGAGAGCCTTCTCCAACTCAACGTTGAACGAGTCGGCCGTACCTACGAGCTTCAAATCCTTGTAGAACTCCTTGCGCAACTTCTGAATCTCAACGATAGCCTTCTCCAACGACTCCTTAGTACGTGCCATACCTACGTTGTCCCACATAATGAGACCGAGACGCTTGTGGATATCGTCAACAGTCTGCGTACCCTTGATAGCGAAGAGACGGTCGATACGTGCCTGAACACCCTTCTCAGCCTCGTCGAAGGCCTTAGTGTCGGTCTTAACCTTCGGAGCCTGAATCTTCTTCGAGAGGTAGTCGCCGATAGTGTATGGCAATACGAAGTAACCATCGGCCAAGCCCTGCATAAGAGCCGAAGCACCGAGACGGTTAGCACCGTGATCCGAGAAGTTAGCCTCGCCAATTGCGTACAAGCCGGGGATTGTAGTCATAAGGTTGTAGTCAACCCAGATACCACCCATTGTATAGTGAACAGCGGGGAAGATCTGCATAGGCTGCTCGTAGGGGTTCACGTCCGTAATCTCCTCGTACATATCGAATAGGTTACCATAACGCTGCTTGATAGTCTCCTTACCAAGACGCTCGATAGCGGTCTTGAAGTCGAGGAATACAGCCAAGCCAGTCTCGTTTACACCAAAGCCAGCATCGCAACGCTCCTTAGCAGCACGCGACGCAACGTCACGAGGCACGAGGTTACCGAATGCGGGGTAGCGACGCTCCAAGTAGTAGTCGCGATCCTCCTCGGCGATATCCGACGGCTTCTTAGCACCCGAGCGGATAGCCTTAACATCCTCCATCTTCTTGGGAACCCAGATACGACCATCATTACGCAACGACTCAGACATAAGCGTGAGCTTAGACTGCTGTGTGCCGTGAACGGGGATACATGTGGGGTGGATCTGAGTGAAGCAGGGGTTAGCAAAACCTGCGCCCTTACGGTAGCACTGGAATGCCGCCGAGCCGTTAGATGCCATAGCGTTGGTCGAGAGGAAGAATACGTTACCGTAGCCACCCGTTGCGATAACAACAGCGTGAGCACCGTGACGCTCCAACTCACCAGTTACGAGGTTACGAGCGATGATACCGCAAGCCTCGCCATTCTCGATAACGATGTCGAGCATCTCGTGGCGGGGGTATGACTTTACTGAACCAGCGGCGATCTCCTTGTTCAGGGCAGCATAAGCACCCAACAAGAGCTGCTGACCGGTCTGACCGCGGGCGTAGAATGTACGTGATACCTGAGCACCACCGAATGAACGGTTAGCCAAGAGGCCACCATACTCACGAGCGAAAGGTACACCCTGAGCTACGCACTGGTCGATGATAAGGTTCGACACCTCAGCGAGACGGTATACGTTTGCCTCACGTGCACGGTAGTCACCACCCTTGATTGTATCGTAGAAGAGACGATAGATCGAGTCGTTGTCGTTCTGGTAGTTCTTAGCTGCATTGATACCACCCTGTGCTGCGATTGAGTGAGCACGACGGGGTGAATCAGAGATGCAGAAGATCTTAACGTTGTAGCCGAGCTCACCGAGTGAAGCAGCTGCAGAAGCACCACCCAGACCGGTACCTACAACGATGATATCCAACTTACGCTTATTTGCCGGGCTCACGACCTTGATAGCCGCCTTGTGATTGCTCCACTTCTGAGCCAACTCACCTGCCGGAGTTTTTGCATCTAATGTATAAGCCATAATATATCTTAGTTTTTATTGTTTTCTTTTATGAACTACTAATGTGCCAACGGATTTGCAATCATCTCATCGATAAGCTGGGGTGAACTTGTGAAGTAGCAGTATACGGCAACAGCTGCGAAGCCGAGGAAGATCAGCGTAGCAACGATGTTAGCGATGCACTTCAAGCGGGGATACCAAGTGTCGTTAGCAAAACCTACGGTCTGGAACATCGACCATACACCGTGAGTGAGGTGGAACCACAGAGCAGCAAACCATACGAGGTAGAGCACTACGTTGTACCAGTGTGAGAATGTGTACATCATAATTGCCGCACCATTGATAACCTGGAACTCCTGACCGTTGATAACTGAAGCGTGCTGGCCCATAATCTCAACGAGCTGCATCTTCGACCAGAAGTGTACGAGGTGAAGACCGAGACCGAGGATCACGATAACACCCAAAACAAGCATATTCTTCGACGACCAAGCAACGCCCTTCTCCTGAACGGTTACAGCGTAACGCTGCTTACCACGAGCGCGGTAGTTGTCGATGGTGAGAATAAAGGCATAGACAAAGTGTACGAGAACACCTGCTGCCAACAAAGCAGTACCTGCGAGTGCATACCAGTTAGCACCGAGGAACTCACAAATAGCGTTGTAACCCTGCCAGCTGAAGAGCATAGTAAGGTTCATTGACATATGGAAAAGAATGAAGAGTACGAGGAAACATCCTGAAATACTCATAACGAGTTTCTTTCCCACTGATGAATTAGTTAAAAAACAGCTCATAGTGTAAAAATTTTAATTATATTTGTAAATAGTTTTGTTGTTTATCGGGTTTGTGTGGTCTCGGCCCGTAGTAAATGCGGCCAAAACATACTGCAAAGATAAGAATTGTTTGCATAATAACAATACCTAAACTCACTTTTTACATAGTAAAAGTGTGGAAAATTGATAAATTTTACATTATTTATATATATTAATGGAGATGAATATGACATTTGAGGAGCAAATTGAGCGAAAGCAGGCCGTACGTCGTGAGGTGCGCAGTCGTATTAAGGAGCTCAGCGCGGAGGCTCGTGAGGCCGCTGCACGCGAGATTTTCGGCCGTGTGGAGTCTACCGAGATTTTTGGCTCGGCTCGCTGTGTCGCTGTGTTCGCGGCTATGCGGGATGAGGTCCCGACGTCGGAGACTCTCGACAGATGGCTCTCCGTGGGTAAGCGTGTTGTTGTGCCACGTGTCGAGGGCGAGGTTATGCGCTTCTACGACTACTCGCCCGAACGTATGCATAGCGGAGCCTATGGCATAGCGGAGCCTATGGGTGGCGACGAATGTGATGTGGCGGATATCGACCTAATCATTGTGCCGGCCCGCGCTTTTACCGTAGAGGGTGTGCGACTCGGTCGTGGTGGAGGTTTCTATGATAAGTATATGTCGCTACCGGGCTTTAGGGCCCACAAGATAGGCATCGCTTTTGGTTGCCAAATCTTCGATTCGTTGCCTACGGATAAGCACGATATCTTGGTCGACGAGGTGATATTCTCGCGATAGCGACGTGTGTTAAAAGTACTCGTCGCGATAATTGTAATTATTGCGCATATCTTCAAACTCTGACGGCGAGGCTTTGAGTCGCTCGCTCTCGGCCGCAATGTCGCAATATCGGTCTATTGTCCGACATAGCTCCTCCCAGCTGATTGACTGTGGGGTGGTTGGCTTTGTATCGCTTGGATACCAGCTTGTTAGCGGAAAGTTAAATAGCGATGCTATGGCTCTTACTGACATCGCCGAGGCATTCGCCTTACCCTGCTTCGAGTAGCCTGCAATGTGGGGTGTTGCGATTGTAGCGCGTTGTAGCACTTCGGGATATATATTGGGCTCTTCTTCCCATACGTCGAAGAGGTAGCGGTGGCCACTTTCTGCCACGGCACTGTTGTCGACAACGCCTCCGCGCGAAGCATTTATAATGGTTGCCTCGGGTCTCATCTTGGTTAAGGTGTCACGGTTAATCAGGTGGTGCGTTGTGTCGTTTAGCGGGGTGTGTAGTGTGATGATGTCGCAGTTACGCAGGATAGTCTCAAGCTCGACGAAGTCTCCGCCCTCGCGCTCCATACGAGGTGGATCGCACCTTAGCACTCTAAATCCCCAACTCGCGGCATAGTCGGCAACAAGCCTGCCAACATTACCCACACCTACGACACCAAGCGTATAATCGTTTGGCCTCTTACCATCCGTAGTTGCTATATGTTTCAAGGCTGCAGCCACCCACTGCAATACGCCGCGCGCATTACAGCCCGGAGCACTGCACACGATTATGCCTGCCTCGCGACAATATGCCTCGTCGATATGGTCGCAACCGATTGTGGCTGTGGTGATAAGCCTCACGCGCGATCCCTCAAGAAGTGTGCGATCGCAGCGTGTTCTTGTGCGTATCATCAGGGCATCGCAATCCTTTACCGCGTCGCTATTTATCTCTCTTCCGTCGTAGTATTCCACCCCGGCATAGGACTCCAAGAGTCCGTTGACGTAGGGTATGGCTTTGTCAATGACTACCTTCATTTGTGTGAAATGAGTTTTTACGAAGTAAAATTTTAGCAAATGTATGAAAAATGTTAAAATTTTACTAATTTTGCACGATATTTTAACCTATAAAGGTGCAAATGACAGAGGCTATGGCTACAAAGAAGTTTGATCCTAATGCGGTGATCCCCGATAATGGTAACTATTTCGGTATCCCGCTCGACCCCGAAGATGCTGCCCTGGTGCTTATCTCGGCACCGTGGGATACCACGCTGGCATTGCGCGCGGGTAGCTCTTTTGCTCCCGATGCCATCATCGAGGCATCGCGCCGTGTGGACTTCTTCGAACCGATGGCTCCGTATAGCTGGCGCAAGGGTATTGCCACGGCTCCTATCGACTACTCGATTCAGGACCTATCGCACCGCCTGCGCTCGGATGCCGAGCGTGTCATCAAGGTGCACGACGATTTAGGTAGCACGGCCTTCGACCACCTTGTCTATGAGCGTCGCCTGCGTCGTGTGAACGAGGGCTCGGCGCAGATGAATGCCAATATATATGCCCAGTCGAAAAGGTGGCTTGATGAGGGTAAGATTGTTGGTCTTGTTGGTGGCGATCAGTCTACGGCCTACGGACATATCCGCGCCGTGGCCGAGAAGCACGGCCGTATCGGCATCCTGCATATCGACTCGAAGTGTAATCTTCGTGATGGCTATCAGGGCTTCGAGTACTCGCACGCCTCGGTTATGCACAACGTGCTGACGGATGTTGCAGGTGTTGAGTGTCTTGTGGCTGTCGGCGTCCGCGCCTTTAGTCCCGAGGAGTGGGAGAGGGCAACGAGCGACGAGCGCATAAGACTCTTCACTGGTCAGTCTATATGGTCGCGCCATTTCGAGGGCGAGAAGTGGGCAACGATAACGCGCGAGATTATTGACGAGCTGCCCGAGAATGTATATATCTCACTCGACATCGACGGCCTCACAACTGAGTGTGCACCTCGCACGGGCTCGCTCGTTGCGGGCGGTATGCGCTTCCCCGAGGTTGTGTACCTTATGGAGAAGATTGTCGACTCGGGGCGTCGCATCGTGGGTTTCGACCTTACGGAGGTTGTGCCCGATATGAACGATAAGACCAATGCCTCGATCGCTGCGCGCCTGCTCTACATTATGTGTAGTATGGCACTGAAGAATCACGCGGCTCCAGAGGTGTTGTAGACAAGGATTTGAATAAATAAACATTTGTAAAACATTATAAGATAAAAACGCTAAGTAGGGTTATAGATGTGCTGTAAGGGCTTTTGTGTGGAAGTTATGAACTGTTTTGTGGAATTTTAGATCACGATATCTCGCTACCAAGAGCCTCATATTTTAACGAAATAGTTAGTACATTTGCGGCACTCAAATTAGCCCCTAAATTAATTATTATGTATCAGGTAGAACTTTGGATGGTGATTCCTTTTGTGATTATGCTACTAACCATCGCTATTGCGCCATTGGCTGCGGAGCACTGGTGGGAGAGTAATCGCAATAAACTCATCTTTACGCTGGCAATCTCAGTGGTGACGATTGCAATCTTGTCGTTCTTCGGAATGGGACATAGTGTGGTACACAATCTGCTCTACGACTACATCCCATTTATTATGCTCCTTTTGGCCCTCTTTGTCGTGACGGGAGGTATCCACATTCGCGGTGATATCGCAGCAACGCCATTTATCAACTCTCTTATTTTGGGTCTTGGTTTTGTGCTTGCTTCGTTTATGGGTACCACGGGAGCTGCTATGTTGCTGATCCGTCCGTTGCTTCAGATCAACCAGCAGCGTCAGTATAAGGTACATACCGTACTCTTCTTTATTGCACTTGTGGCCAACTGTGGTGGTATCCTAACACCTCTTGGCGATCCCCCATTGTTCCTCCTCTACCTGCGTGGTGCCGAGTTCCAGTGGTTCTCGTCGATGTTCCCCGAGTGGATGTTGGCAGGTGGCTTGTTGTTGGCTATCTACTTTGTTCTCGACCGTTATTACTACGCCAAGGAGCCCGCTGAGAACCTGCTGCGCGATCGTACGGAGCAGGAACCTATCAGAATATCGGGTGTGCGTAACTTCTTCTACTTGGGCTTGATTATCTTGGCCGTGCTCTTCCTTAACCGTAGCTATATCCCTGCAATGCGCGAGGAGGGAGCTCCTTTCTATATCGCCTTCTTGCGCGATATAGTCCTGGCCATCATCATTATCCTTTCGTTGGTGACAACACGTAAGGAGGTGCGTAAGGCAAATAACTTCTCGTGGGCCCCTATCTTGGAGGTTGCTATCCTATTTGTGGGTATCTTCGTTACGATGACCCCCGCGATGATGTATCTCAATCAGCACGCAACGCAGTTGGGTCTTACTGAGCCGTGGCAGTTCTTCTACTCTACGGGTGTGCTGTCGTCGTTCCTCGATAATGCACCTACGGCTGTCGCCTTCCATACTGTTGCCGAGGGTCTGCCGATGGTTGAGGGTATTCCTTATGTTGCAGGTGTTCCCGAGATGCTGCTCACAGCAATCTCGCTCGGTGCGGTGCTCTTTGGTGCTATGACCTACATCGGCAACGGCCCCAACTTTATGGTTAAGGCCATCGCCGAGCAGGCAGGTGTTAAGATGCCGTCGTTCTTCGGATATATATTGAAGTTCTCGCTGGTGATACTTCTCCCTGTATATATCATTGTTCAGCTAATCTTCCTCCCCTTCTAATCAAAGGGTGGAGTAATAAGTTAACTATCAAATGAGAAAGTCGCTAATAGCAATCTTTTTACTCGTCGCGCTTGTGTCGTGTGGCAGAAAGACCGCGGTCGTGAAGCCTACGATGCAGACGAGTGCCGACTCGATGTCCTACGTCGTAGGTATGAATTTAGGTTATAATCTCGCGGGTATCGACACACTATTAAATATAGATATGGTGTGCGAGGGTCTTCGCGATGCCTATGCCGCAGAGCCGAAACTCGGTGATGAGGAGGCGCGTGCTGCGTTCCTTAAGTATATGAACTACGATGTCTACGAGCGTGTCAAGCACTTCGAGAAGCAGTTCTTGGAGGATTTGCGTCGTCAGGATCGTAAGTTTGTGGCAACAACATCGGGCCTCACCTATAAGATTGCCGACATTGGCGATATGAAGCACGTCATCCGCAATAATCGCGATACGGTACTTATGCGCTACCGTATCTTGGACCAGGCGGGTGGTGTGATTGATACCACTTATTACGAGGCTGACACGTTGCGCCTTGCTGTTGGCGATATGCCTCGTGGTGTTATCGAGGCTGCTAAGCTTATCGGCGAGGGTGGACATATGGAGGCTTGGCTTCCATCGAATTTAGCATATGGGTCGGCTGGCTGCGACTCGTTGAACATCGCGCCTAACACGATGCTCTACTACGAGTTGTGGCTCGTAGATATCGAAAGACGATAATTACAATTAACAATTAATTTATATTATGAAGAAAATCCTTTTTTCGGCGATTGCCCTTGTGATGCTCACAGCGTGTGGCGGTGGCGATCGTCAGATGTATTTCGACTCAGATGCGTCGAGAATCTACAACGATCCTAATGCAGAGTTCGACACACTCTCTTATGCTGTGGGTATGAACGTTGGCCTTAGCCTCAAGCTCCAGAATGGCGATTTTGAACTTATTAACGATCTGATTATGGAGACTCTTGAAGAGGAGCTCAATAAGACTGAGGTGGACTACGATGCTGTTAACGCTAACTCGCGTATGATGTCGCGCTTCTCTTCGGAGCGTTCACGTCCCTATGCAATGGCTAAGCGAATGAATGCCTTTGTGCAGACCGATCGTCCCGATACTCTTACCTTACCCGAGCTCTATAACGAGGAGTTCACTCGTGAGGGTATGTCGGAGTGCTTCGGTCGTGATATCGCTACCTACGTTCGTCGTATGGCATTCCCCGTGAATACTTACTGGATGTACAAGGCATTTGAGGATGCTGAGGCTGTTGAGTCGCACAACGAGATTGATTCGGTGATGGTAATCACGCTTAATGATGTTCGCGAGACTATCTCCTCTTATGTGACTAACGACTGGACGGAGTACAACGCCGAGCGCACAGCCGAGTGGCTTGCAGGTATTGCTAAGAAGGATGGCATTAATACTGCTGAGGTTGATGGCGAGACCTTTTACTATCGTATTGATGTAGCAGGTGATGGCCGTAAGCCCAAGAGCGATCTGGATACCATTTCTTACGAGTACGAGGTATATACACGCGTAGGTGCTCCCGTCGAGTCTACATCGCGCCGTGTTGCTGACTTGAAGTATATGCGCGAGCAGACCGAGAACGATCCAATGTTTGCCGACTCGACTATGTGTGCTCAGCGTCTTGCTCAGATCGACGCTCAGATTTCGAAGCTCGAGAACCTCCGCGTGACGATGGGTAATACCGTGATGAAGGGTATGAAAGAGGCTATGTCGTTGGTTAGCGTAGGTGGCGAGATCACCGTATGGTTGCCCTCGACGTTGGCATATGGCGATCGTGGTAACCGTGCCGTAGGTCCTAACGATGGCGTTGTATTGCGCGTGAAGCTTAAGGATGTAGTCTACGTTGAGCCCGCGGAGGAGGGTGAAGAGACTGTTGCTGCTCCCGCTCCCGGCAAGGGTAACGTGACAATTATGCCTGCTCCACGTCCCGGTCAGAAGCCTGAGGCTGGTCGCCCTGTGGTGCGTCCCGTTCCTGCGAAGGAGGTGGTGAAGTAGGCGTTAGATATTTGAACGCTTGTTATGGTGGGTTGTGGGAGAAATCCTGCGACCCACTTCTTGTTTTCATTATGGCCTCGTCAGCTCGGTTGATACCGTGCTCCATAGACCAAAATAGGGACCACCCGAATGGATGATCCCTACTATTTAAAGTGCCAGAGAGACTACTTGTTGCAAACTGCGCTCAGATCAGCGAAGAGAGCGGCGTAGCTCTCAGCCATATCGCGACGCAAAGCAGCGTAGTGCTTCTTCACGAGCGAGCGGTTCTTAGGCTCAGCGGGGTTGTTAGCCTTGCAATAGAGTACGTTGCGCAACTCTACGCTCTTCTGCATAAGCTCCACAATCTGCTCCTCCTTGTTAGGCTGAACGAATGCTGCCATCTCGCAATCAAAGACAAACTCCTCCAAACGGTAGTCGATCTCCTTCTTTAAAACTCTTAAATTTGCCATAGTTATAATAGGTTTAGTATTTGCTATTACGCAAAGATACGAAATCCAATTCTTTTTTGCAAATTTTTCGTCAACTATTATCTTCCATCGTCCGACGATGATGCTCCGTAATCGATGATTACACCCTCCCATTCGTCGACAACCTTATGCTTACGCTTGCTGTGCTTGTCCTGCTTATGGTGGTGCTTCGAATCCTTGTCGTGCTTATCCCTTTCGACAACCTCTTCCACTACGACAACCTCGCGCTTTACGGGGCTATACTCGCGGCTATCCATCATCTGATCCTCGGTATAGGTTATGCTCACAACAGCACGTCGCATATCGGGCAACACGTCGCTCTTCATCCACTGCCAAGCTGCCGCATCGTGCTTGAGGCGGTTGTCGACAACCATCGGCGCCTCCGCGGCATTTACGATGTTAACAAGGTCATTACGGTTCTTGAGCCTCGAATCCTCGATGGCCCCAGTAGTTGCACTCCACGGCTCGACGTGCGAGGCTATGTTTACTCGATAGCCCTTGAGTCCATAACGTTTTGTAAGCATCTGGCTCAGCTCCTCGGCACGCTTACGCGCAAGCTCCGTGTTGAATGGCGTGGTGCCGTCGGGTGAGGCGTAACCCGTGATTGTTATCGCGGATACGTGGCGCAGCGTGTCGCGCTTAAGCTCCTGGAAGAAACGGTCGAGCCGTGCGAGCTCCTCGTCGTTGTGCTCATACCCGGGCGTCGTTGCTGCGGAGTTTATGGCGTAGTGTAGCTCATACTCTGCCTTGTGTGGTGAGTTGTCGGTAACGATGTAGCGACGCACGATATAGTCGCCATCGCGCCACTCGGCACTTAGCTTCCTCGATGCCTGCTGACCGCTGCCCACTGCTGGCAGAGCCAGTGCTACGAGCGGGAGGATGAATGTAAATAATCGTTTCATAGTCGTAAAATTTTATGGTTTGTAACCACTCTATCCCAACAACTATACCGAATACGAGAATTTTTACTACCTTTGTGAAAATGATTTTGTGATGCAACTAAGGGCTAATTGTAAGATAAACCTCGGACTGAGGGTTGTGCGTAAACGCGAGGATGGATATCACGAACTCGAGACTGTGATGCTACCTGTGCGTGGTCTGTATGATGTTGTCCGCGTGGATAGAAGCGATGACAATATTGTATCGCTCACAACGTCCGGCATCGTCGTAGACTGCCAGGCGGATAAAAATATTGTTGTGCGTGCTGCGCGCCTTATGCAGGAGCGTTACAGCGTTGGAGGTGTTAGGCTCCATTTAGATAAGCGTGTGCCGTTCGGAGCGGGCCTTGGCGGTGGATCGTCGGATGCCACGGCGGTCATTATGGCCATCAACGAACTCTATGGGCTCGGTCTGGATAATCCTACGTTGGCATCACTTGCTGCGGAGCTCGGTAGCGATACGCCGTTCTTTGTCTACAACCGACCGCAGCTATGTACGGGACGCGGTGAGATTATGACCCCCGTTGATGTCGATCTTCGCGGCTTGTGGCTCGTGGTCGTTAAGCCCGATGAGGGTGTGTCGACGGCGGAGGCCTATCGTGGCGTTAGGCCGCGCGTTCCCGAGGAGTCGTTAGTAGATGTACTACGTCGTCCAATCGAGGAGTGGCAGAGGTGTATTGTGAATGATTTTGAGCCGCACATATTCGAGGCGCATCCGCGAATTAAGAATATAAAGGATATGTTGCTACGTGGCGGTGCTCTCTATGCTGCAATGTCGGGCTCGGGTTCAGCCGTCTTTGGACTCTTTGCCGAGTCTCCAGCGATCGACACCGCAGACTTCATCCACATCGAGCAACTATGACTTTATGCGCGGAATCCTATGGGCCTTCAACTCTCGGTTGAGGGCCTTCTCTTTGCCATTAGTGAGAGTGTCAAGTAGCGCGTGAAATGCCGCGGAGTGGTTGTGATGGCGCGTGTGGCAGAGTTCGTGGAGGATGATAAACTCGCGTAGATGCTCGGGTAGAAGCATTACAAAAAGCGATATGCTTATGCCGTTCTTCGTGCTACACGATCCCCAGCGCGTATGTGCCGACGAGATGCGTAGCGACGTGTAGCTAAGGCCGTGACGTTGGGCGAGCGTTGCAACGAGTGTGGGGATTACACTGTGGGCATCACGGCGCAGAGCCTCGCGCTCCTTGAGCGAGATGGTGGGGTAGTTCGCTACACGCTCAGCCATCTTTCGACGTGCCGTGCGTATCCATTCGGCCCGCTTTTCAGCAAAAGCTATTGCATCGTCAACAGACGAAAATCGGGGGTATGTGAGGAGCAACGAACCATCGCTGCGCACCGAAATGCGCACATAACGGGAGCGTGTCGAACCAACACACTCAATCTCTCCAACGATTGGGTTAAAGATTACAAACGACATTAGTCGCCAATGCGCTGACGTACAACCTCGAAGAGCATAATGGCTGCTGCGGCTGCCACGTTCAACGACTCGGTGTGGCCGATGAGCGGAATGGCGAGCTGCTCGTCGCAGAGCTTAAGAACCTCCTTAGATATACCCTTATCCTCGGCACCCATAACAATGGCCGTAGGCTTACGGAAATCGGCATCGTAGAGCAGTTTGCGACTCTTCTCCGTGGCGGCAACGATCTGGAAACCCTCGGTCTGCAAAGCCTTGAGTGTGTTGCGTATCGAACCCACACGGCATACAGGGATGTTCTGCAAGGCACCTGCCGAGGAGCGTATGGCATCGGCATTCACGGGGGCCGAGTTCTTCAACGGAGTGATTAGGCCGTGAGCTCCGGCACACTCTGCTGAGCGGGCGATGCCTCCGAAGTTGCGCACGTCGGTAACACCGTCGAATACCACGATAAGAGGTGTCTCATCCTCTGGTACACGCTCGAGGATATCGGTGAGCTCCACATACTCAATAGCGGCAATCTGGGCGACAACGCCCTGATGGTTGCCGCGCGTAAGGCGGTTGAGCTTCTCGATGGGAACCTCCTGCCAACGTATGTGGTGGCGCGCCATAAGGTCCTTCAGATCGTTCATAAGCTGACCATCGGCACCCTTCTTTACATAGATGCGCTCAATCTGCTTGCGTGCCTCGATAGCCTCGGCAACAGGGCGAATACCGAAAATAATGTTTTCCATATGTTACTAATTACTAATTACTCACTACTAATTTCTAACTCGTAGACGGCCTTCTCCCACTCGTGCATAAGGTGGTCGTAACGCTCCTTGAGGACATTGTACTTGGTGTAATCATCGGCGTTATACTCCGTTGCTATGGCAAAGCGAGCATCATATGCTGCAATCTCGCGCTCGACATCTGCAAGCTCCGCCTCGATGGTCTCCACTGTCTTGCGTAGCTTACGCAGGAGCTTCTCCTGCTCCTTTTTCTGCTCGTAGCTTAGCTTGCCGCTGTTTGTCGTCTCCTCAGTCTTGGCCACTGGTTTGTCGTGACGCTCAATCTCCTGCAAAGACTCCACCTTGCGCTTCTCGAGGAAATACCATATATCGCCGAGATACTCCCTCACGCCGCCATCGCGGAACTCGTAGATACGGTCGACAAGGCCGTCGAGGAACTCTCGGTCGTGCGATACAACGACCACGGTGCCGTCGTACTTCTGAAGGGCATTTTTAAGAATATCCTTCGAGCGCATATCCATATGGTTCGTCGGCTCATCGAGGACAAGGAGGTTGTATGGCTCGAGCATTAGTCGCGCCATGGCCAAGCGCGAACGCTCGCCACCCGATAACACCTTGACCTTCTTGTCAATATCCTCACCGCGGAAGAGAAAGGCTCCGAGGATATCCCTCAGACGCGTGCGGATGTCGCCCACGGCAACACGGTCGAGCGTGTCGAATACCGTGAACTCGCCATCCATAAGGTCATCTTGATTCTGGGCGTAGTAGCCGATGTTGACGTTTGCACCAATCTTTATCTCGCCTTCGGTGGGCTCCAACTCACCGATAAGCATACGAGCAAGCGTCGTCTTACCCTCGCCATTACGACCTACGAGGGCGATCTTCTGACCACGCTCGATTGTAAACTCCGCATTGCTGAATACGCGCTTCGGTCCGAAGGCCTTGCCCACGCCCTTGATGTCGGCAACGATCTGGCCCGAACGTGGCGCAGGTGGGAACTTGATGTTCAGACGCGATAGGTCCTCTTCGTCGACCTCGATGCGGTCGATCTTCTCGAGCTGCTTGATGCGCGATTGCACCTGATTGCTCTTCGTCGGCTTATAGCGGAACTTCTCGATAAACTCCTCGGTCTTTTCGATCATACGTTGCTGATTCTCGTAGGCCGCCATCTGCTGCTCTCGACGTTCGGCACGCAGCACTACATACTTCGAGTAGGGCACCTTGTAGTCGTAGATCTTGCCTAACGATAGCTCCACCGTGCGGGTCGTCACGTTGTCGAGGAAGGCTCTATCGTGCGAGATTAGAAGCACTGCGCCGTTATAATTTTTGAGGTACTCCTCCAGCCACTGGATGCTCTCGATGTCGAGGTGGTTCGTGGGCTCATCGAGGAGGAAAATCGAGGGACGGCGAAGTAGCAACTTTGCTAACTCGATACGCATACGCCAGCCGCCCGAGAACTCGCGTGTGGGACGCTCGAAGTCGGTGCGCTTAAAACCGAGGCCGAGGAGCGTGCGCTCGATGTCAGCCTCACGTGTGTCGCCACCGAGGATGTGGTAGCGGTCGTTGGCGTCGTTAAGACGATGAATAAGCTCGGCATACTCCTCTGTCTCGTAGTCCGTGCGCGAGGCGATCTCGGTAGTGAGACGCTCGATGTCGGCCTCGATACGGAGCACTTCGTCGAAGGCCTTAGCAGTCTCGGCGACAAGCGTGGTGGTGTCGGCCACGCGCATCTGCTGCGGGAGGTAGCCGATTGTACACTCGCCATTGATGGTGACAGCACCCTCGGTGGGCTGCTGCTCGCCAGTGATGACGCGCAAGAGTGTGGTCTTGCCTGCACCATTTTTACCCACAAGGCCTATGCGGTCCTTAGGGTTGATCATAAACGATATGCCGTCGAAGAGGGTCCAGCCTCCGTAGCTTATGGATAGGTTGTCGAGCGAAATCATCGTAGGTGGATTATGAGTTGAGCATATCTATGATTGCCTGCTCGGGGCTCTCGGCTCCAAATACAGAGCTGCCAGCAACCAATGCCTCGGCTCCTGCGTCGAAGAGTAGTCGTGAGTTCGAGGCCGAAATGCCGCCATCTACCTCTATAATGAGGTCGCCGAGGCCGAGCTCCTGCTTCTTCTTCGAGAGGTACTCGCACTTGGCAATAGACGATGGCATAAACTTCTGACCACCGAAGCCGGGCTCTACGCTCATCACAAGGATGAGGTCGAGCTGCGTGAGCCACTTGTCGAGGACCTCGGGCTCGGTGCCGGGCTTGATCGAGATGCCCACCTTAGCACCCGCTTTGCGGATGAGGTCTATGCACTGCTGGATATTCTCCGTAGCCTCGTAGTGGAAGGTGACATAGTCGGCACCTGCCTCAACGAAACGCTCCACATACTTCTCGGGAGCAGTAATCATAAGATGCACGTCGAGCACCTTCTCGGTACCCTTACGCAGTGGCTTCATAAGCGGGAAGCCAAACGAGATGTTGGGTACAAAGACGCCATCCATAACGTCGACGTGTACCCACTCGGCCTGCGAGTGGTTGAGCATCTCCATATCGCGGTTGAGGTTTCCGAAGTCGGCCGAGAGTACCGACGGTGCAATAATTCGTTTCATAGTCTTAGGTTGTTTTAGGCTTTGTATCTTTATATTTTGACAAAGATACAAATAAAAATTGAATAAGCAAATCGCACGCGCGTATAGGATGGCGTGGAAGGAGAATAAAAACAGAGACTGCTCGCCTCGCGGGCTGGCAATCTCTATCTGTTGTTCGCATTCGCTTACCGATTAATTGGCTGACGGGTTACGCTCTACGATGGCGTCGGCATAGTTGCTCCAGCCCTTCGTGCTCTTGTAATTTTGTCCGCAGCCTACGGGTACGTATATCGTAAGTCCTTTGGCACACTCCGAGAATGTGTTGTCACTGATAGTTGGAGGCGTGGTAGATGTGCAGTGTACTGCCTCGAGCCATTCGCAGTGCGCGAATGCCGAGTCACCAATAGTCGTTACACCCTCAGGGATGGTCACCTCGCGTAAGGCGCGGCAGTAGAAGAAGGCCTTGTATCCGATGGTTCGGAGGCTGCTCGGTAGGGTAATGCTTTCGAGGGATTGACAGCCTTGGAACGTGTATTCATCTATTTTTGTAATACTCTCCGGTATGATGATATCCTTAATGCTGTGGCAGTTGGAAAATGCTCCGCTTCCGATTGCTATCACACTCTTTGGGATAGTGATGTCTGTAAGGTAGGCACAGCCACTAAATGCGTTGTTCTCAATTGACTTAATACTCTCGGGAATCGTTACTCTTTTTAGACTATGACAGTTGAAAAAGGTGAGAGCTTCAATTGTGCAGATGTTACTCGGAATAACTATATCCTTAATATTATGGCATTCGCTGAATGCCTCTGTGCCCAATCGTGTGATGCCTTGGGGAAGGTTTATGCTTGCGAGCGATTCGCAACCATAGAACGCCCCCTCGCCAATCGCGGTTACGTCGCCGTGGAGCGTGATGCACGTGATGTTTTTACAACCACTCAAGGCGTAATCTCCTATCTCGGTTATCGACTCCGGTATAGAGTACTCTGTAACGTCTGCCGGGGCGATGGCAAGGAGTGTGCTCGCGCTGTGGAGATACTTGCCGTCGTCGGATGCAAACTTGCCACTAAAGGCTTCGAGATTGTCGCATCCCGAAAAGGGGGCTTCGCGTAGCGTAGTAAGACTCTCGGGGAGTGTGATGCTTTTGAGGTTGTAGCAGTCCTCGAAGGCGTGCCCATTTATCGTGGTGATGCCCTCGGGGATTGTTAACTCGGTTAGTCTCATACATCTGACGTATGTGTATTCCTCGATTGTGGTTATGTTTGGGGAGGTAATGATATCTGTGAGGCTATTGCAACAGCTAAAGGCGTGGCTGCCGATATGGCTTACACCATCGGGAATCGTTACAAGGGCGAGCTTGTCGCACGACCGAAATGCACCATCTCCAATGCTTGTTACACTCTCGGGGAGTGTCACGCTCGTAAGACGGGCGTACTCAAACATATCGTCGTAGATGGCCGTGATGTCGCGCCTGAAGGTTATGGTACCTATGCCATTCTCGTAGGTGTTGGAGAAGAGGTTGAAATATAGAGCACTTAAGGGTTGCATATGCAGGTGTGCGACCTCGCCATCCGATGTCGTGTAGTAGATCACGTGCTTCGATGGTGTGTCGGATTCGGTCCACTCCTTCCAGCACGATGCCAAGATTAGCGGCAGAGCTATTATGATTAGGAGACGTTTCATAGTCGATGGATATTTAGATTGGTGGCTAAACAATACACATTGCAAAAATACGAAAAAAACTGCTGAACTCCCACTACTTGAGACTTTCGATGTTGTAGAGCCATAATGTAGTAGGATTGTCGTAGCAACGGCAAAGTTACGAAAAGTAATCGAGATAATCAAGGAATTAATTGTAAATATTTAATGAAGGTTTGCACTTTTCAAAAATATGGTTTACCTTTGTCGCTACATAAGGGGTGCTACTCCTTCACTACTTCGCAGATTAAGCCGGCAATCTGCGCCTATTGTGGTAAGTCAACAGATAGTGTTGGTCAGCCACGCGGCGAGTGTAGTGAAGCCAAGTGGCTGAGATTAGACCCATCGCACCGGATACGGGTAATGCCGAGACCGGGATAGGACATATCTTATTATTGCCCCTTTTCAACTTAACTAATTAAAAGTATGAAAAGGATTTTTTGTTTTTTTGCCGTAACACTTCTATCTATGACGGCACTCCGCGCCGAGGGCGTGGAGGAGAGTATTGACTCACTACGTAACTACGACATCGAACTTGTCGAGGTGCAGACCACCTCGGCGCGACGCTCGACACCTGTCGCGCAGAATATACTCAACGAAGCTGACATCGTGCGCTCGAGCTATGGCACGGATATACCCACGGCCCTCGCGCTTACCCCCTCGATGATTGCAACCAACGAGACGGGTATCGGCATCGGTGCTACGTCCATTCGCCTGCGCGGTACGGATGCCACACGTATCAATGTGACCATCAACGGTGTGGCGATGAATAATCCCGACTCGCACTCGGTCTACTGGTACGATACGCCCGACCTTATCTCGTCGGTAGGCTCGGTGCAGGTGCAACGCGGAGCGGGTGTATCGACAAACGGTACGGGAGCCTTTGGTGGCTCGGTGTCGATGACGACGGATGCCCTCACCACACACTTCAACGGCTCGGCATCGCTGTCGTATGGCTCGTACAACACCAATAAGCAGGCGTTGCATATCTCCTCGGGGCTTATGCACGACCACTGGGTTGTTGATGCTCGCCTTACGCATATCGGCTCGGATGGATATATCGACCGCGGAGCCACGGATCTGAAGAGCTATATGGTGCAGGCAGGCTACTACGACGATAATACCAAGATAAAGTTGTTGTCGTTTGGTGGCGCGGCAAAGACCTATCTTACCTACAACGGAGTGTCGAGGGAGGAGATGAGGCTCTATGGCCGTAGGTATCACACCTCGGGTCAGTACACCACATCGGATGGTCCTTACGTCTTGGCAGATGGTACGCACGTGGATTACTACGACGACCAGACGGATAACTACCTTCAGCTCAATAATCAGCTCGTCGTAAACCACCGCTTCGATAATCGTTGGCAGCTAAACGCTACGCTCTTCTATACCTATGGCTACGGCTACTACAACCAGTACAAGGAGGATGCGTGGTTGGCGGGATATACCAACCTTAGAACGGATATAGAGCAGGCCGACCTTATTCGCCATAAGATTATGCGCAACCACCTCGGGGGATTGAATGCTGCGGCTACCTACAACACCTCTCGTCTGAACCTTACCTTTGGAGGCTCGTGGAGTTACTATACTTGCCCGCACTGGGGTACGTTGTCGTGGGTTGATGGCTTAGCTACGAGTGACGCTGCGGGACGTTGGTACGATAACGACGTGACGAAGCAGGATGCCAATGCCTTTGTGCGTGCCGATTGGGTGGTGCATAGCGGTAACGGCGAGTTGCACCTCTTTGGTGATATGCAGTATCGCTACGTCCATTACAAGGCGTGGGGCACTAACGATAATGCTATCTGGGGTGATGAGGGTGTGGCGATGCAGCCTATCGACGTCGATGAATGCTACGACTTCCTTAATCCTCGTCTCGGCATCAGCTACGTGGCGGACAGACACAATGCCTTTGCTTCGGTGGCTGTGGCGCACCGCGAACCTACGCGCTCGGATTTTACCGACCGCTATATGTTTTCGGCCGATGATAGCTATCCTAAGCCCGAACGCCTCGTCGATATCGAGCTTGGATACACCTTCACTTCGTCGCGCGTGACGGCAGGTGTGAATCTCTACTATATGCTCTACCACAACCAGTTGGTGGCCACTGGTATGGTCAACGATGGCGACGATGCTTTGAATACGAATGTCGAGGATAGCTTCCGTCGCGGTGTGGAGTTTATGGTGTCGTGGAGAACGACACGATGGCTGACGCTTGCGGCCAATGCTACGCTGTCGCAGAATAAGATTCGCAACTATATCGATGAGTTGAAAGATAGCCCAACATTTGGTAAAAATCTCGGTACGATGACAATCTCCTATTCGCCCTCGGTTATGGGCTCGGTGTCGGCAGATTTTCACGTTGGCGGCTTTGATGCCTTGTGGCATACGCAGTATGTTGGTAAACAGTACTTTACTAATAACGAAATAGAGGCTTTGTCGTTGGATGCCTACTGTGTCACAAACGTCGATTTGGGATACACGCTTAAATCGAAGGATGAGCGTAGGGTTCGCTTCGGACTACGTATCGAAAACCTATTCTCTACACTCTATGAGTCAAATGGTTATGGTTATTCGTATATGTGGGACGGGGAGCGTTACGACGAGGCCTTCTACTTCCCGCAGGCTCCGATTAACTTTTTGGCAAACGTGACAATTAACTTTTAACAAAACTCTATATAAACTCTACGATGGATTGGTCATCGATACTGCAAATTGTGGGTACGACGCTCGGCCTAATATATCTGTGGCTGGAGTATAAGGCGAACATCTGGGTGTGGGTCGTAAGTGCTCTTATGGCTATCACCCACGGTACGCTCTATCTCAATTCGGGAATCTATGCAGATGCGGCGATGCAACTCTACTATTTGCTGGCTGCAATCTACGGCCTCGTGGTGTGGAAGCGTAATTCTAAGGACGAGAAGTCGGGAAGCATCAAGCATACGCCCGTTAGGTGGATTTTGCCACTCGTCGCTGTCTATGCTGTGTTGCACGTTGTGATCTACTTCGTTCTTACGCAGTTTACCGATAGTAGCGTTCCGTTCCTCGATTCGATGTCGACTGCGTTATGCGTTGTGGCTACGTGGATGCTTTCGCGTAAGTTGGTGGAACAGTGGCTCGTATGGCTTGTCGTCGATATGATTAGCGTGGGGCTCTATTTCTACAAGGGCATCCCGCTTACGGCACTGCTCTACACGCTCTACTGCGTGCTCGCTGTGGCCGGTTATATGCGTTGGCGACGGGAGTGTCGTAGGGTTATGGCCGGCTAAAGCCGGAGCGGGCGACAAGGATTGTTAAAAAAAAGTTGAAAAAAGTGTGTCGGGCACTTTTTAAATCGCGAAAAAAATGCTACCTTTGTCGCTATGAACTATTACACTGAACACCCACGACTGAACTCGTTTGTAAATCAGGGCGAGTTGATGGCTCAAGGACTCGCGATGCAGGGCTCTGAGTTTGCAGCCTGTCAAAAGCAGGTGGGTCAGATGTTGGGCGCATATATTGTGGCTGTTCAGATGATGAATGGAGTTGATAAATAGGAGATAGACCGCTGATACATAGTGTGTTGGCGGTCTTTGTTTTGTAAATATGTGTAATTAAAATATCGAGATTATGAAAGTAGCAGTTATTATGGGTTCAACCAGCGACTGGGATATTATGAAGGCCGCAGTCGAGACTTTGGAGGAGTTGGGTATTGAGTATGAGAAGCGTGTGATTAGTGCGCACCGTACTCCTCAGCTTATGTTTGAGTATGCCACCACGGCTCGTGAGCGTGGCATTGGTGCTATCATCGCTGGTGCCGGTGGTGCAGCCCACGTTGCGGGTGTTACTGCGGCTCTTACCACCGTACCCGTAATCGGTGTGCCTATCAAGACCTCGGCTCTCGGCGGCCTTGATTCATTGCTCTCGATCGTACAGATGCCCGGCGGTATCCCCGTGTCGACAACGGCAATCAACGGTGCAAAGAACGCTGCTCTCATCGCAGCCTCGATTTTCGCGCTCACGGATAAGGCTCTCGAGGAGCGTCTCTTGGCGTTCCGTAAGGCACAGACCGATAAGGTTCTTGCTTCGGAGTTGTAATAATCTTAATCCCCTAACATCAGACTATTGATTATGAAGAATCGCCGCATATTTGTTGAGAAGTATTCGCGCTTCCAGGTCGAGGCCGAGACGTTGCGCAAGGAGCTTAATACGAACCTCGGTCTTAGCATCGAGCATCTGCGCTTCGTAAATGTGTACGACCTGTTTGGTTTCTCGGACGAGCTTCTTGAGAAGAGCCGTTACAGCGTATTTGGTGAGGTCGTTACCGACTCGGTTACCGACGAGTGCGATGCTGAGGGTAAGCCTATGCTCGCCGTAGAGTATCTCCCCGGTCAGTTCGACCAGCGTGCCGCTTCGGCTGTCGATTGTGTTCACCTTATCGAGCCTAATGCCGAGGTGAAGATCAAGTCATCGCGCCTCTATATCTTCGACGAGAGTGTCGATGCGGAGGCTATGGCCCGCATCGAGAAGTACCTCATCAACGCCGTGGAGTCGCGCAAAAAGAATCTTGATGTGCTCTCGGATATGGAGAGTGCCGAGGTTAAGCCCGTGGCTGTATTGGAGGGTTTCCGCGATATGAAAGAGGAGGAGTTGGCTCCCTATTGTAAGACTAACGGTCTTGCGATGAATGCCGACGATCTGCGTGAGGTTGTCAACTATTTCCGTGAGGAGGGCCGCGACCCCGTGGAGACCGAGCTCCGCATCTTGGATACATACTGGAGCGACCACTGCCGTCACACAACATTTACAACCGAGATCGAGGAGATCACGCTCGACGAGTCGTTTATGCGCGAGGAGTTCGAGGAGTCGCTCGAGCTTATGCGCCGTATCCGCAAGGAGCTTGGCCGCGAGCAGAAGAGCCTCTGCCTTATGGAGCTTGCAACCATTGGTGCTCGCTACTTGAAGAAGTGCGGTAAGCTCGATGATATGGAGCAGAGCGAGGAGAATAACGCTTGTAGCATCTTTGTGAATGTGGATGTAGATGGCGTTATGGAGCGTTGGCTGTTGCAGTTTAAGAACGAGACACATAATCACCCCACTGAGATTGAGCCTTTCGGTGGTGCTTCAACCTGTCTTGGCGGTGCTATCCGCGACCCGTTGTCAGGCCGTAGCTACGTATATCAGGCTATGCGTGTGACGGGTGCAGGTGATATCTATAAGCCCGTGGGCGAGACTATGGAGGGTAAGCTGCCGCAGCGTATCATCTCGACCAAGGCTGCTGCCGGTTACTCGAGCTATGGTAACCAGATTGGTCTTGCTACGACACACGTCCGCGAGGTCTACCACCCCGACTACGTGGCTAAGCGTATGGAGGTGGGTGCCGTTGTCGGTGCTGTAAAGGCCGAGAACGTACGTCGCGAGAGTCCTGCTGCGGGCGATGTTGTGCTGTTGCTCGGCGGCCGCACGGGCCGTGATGGCGTGGGCGGTGCTACGGGATCGTCTAAGGAGCATACGCTTAGTTCGCTGGAGGAGTGTAGTTCGGAGGTGCAGAAGGGTAATGCTCCCGAGGAGCGCAAGCTCGCACGTCTGTTCCGCCGTGGCGATGTGACACGCCTTATTAAGAAGTCGAATGACTTTGGTGCAGGAGGTGTGAGCGTGGCTATCGGCGAGCTTACCGATGGTCTGGATATCTACCTCGACCGCGTGCCTACGAAGTACGATGGCTTGAACTTCTCGGAGCTCGCTATCTCGGAGTCGCAGGAGCGTATGTCGGTGGTTATCGAACGCAAGGATATGGAGAAGTTTATGGCTCTCTGTCACGAGGAGAATGTGGAGGTTACCTATGTTGCCGACGTTACGGACACGCGCCGTATGCGTATGTACTGGGGCGATAAGGTTGTTGTTGACCTCTCGCGCGATTTCATCGACTCGGCAGGTGCCAAGCACTATACAAAGATCTGCCTCGGTGAGGTGGAGAACCGCAATCCGTTCGAGCGCAAGGTGGAGGGAGCTACCACCACTAAGCGTATGAAGACCAACCTTGCGGACGATAACGTCGTTTCGCAGAAGGGTCTTATCGAGATGTTCGACTCGACGATCGGTGCCTCGACTGTCTTGATGCCCTATGGTGGAAAGACTCAGACTACCGAGACACAGGTGTCAGTTCAGAAGTTGCCCGTTGGTGGCGGCTATACAAATACGGCAAGTATTATGGCCTTTGGTTATAACCCCTATATCGCTAAGTGGAGCCCCTATCACGGTGCCGCCTATGCAGTGGTTGATGCTTGTGCTAAGGTTGTGGCAGCAGGTGCTCGCTACGACGGTATGCGCTTCTCGTATCAGGAGTACTTCGAGCGTATGACCGACGCTAAGTCGTGGGGTAAGCCCCTTGCTGCGTTGCTCGGTGCTCTGAAGATGCAGGTGGAGTTGGGCCTCCCGTCGATTGGCGGTAAGGACTCGATGAGCGGTACGTTCCGCGATATCAATGTGCCCCCTATGCTTATGGCCTTTGGTATCACGACGGTGGATGCACGCACGGTCATTAGCCCCGAGTTTAAGGAGGCTGGTCATAAGCTCTACATCATTCGCCATACGCCCGAGGCTAACTATATGCCCTCGACTGACGAGCTGAAGCGCAACTTCGACTTCGTGTCGGATAAGATCGCTCAGGGCGATATCGTTTCGGCCTATGCCGTAGGCTTCGGTGGTGTTGCGGAGGCCGTTGCGAAGATGTCGTTTGGTAATAGAGTAGGTGCTGCGCTGGAGTGCGACGAGCAGATGCTCTATAACTTGTCATACGGCTCTATTGTTGTCGAAGCACGCCGTACGCTTAATTTCCCCGCGGCAGAGCTTATCGGTGAGACCGTATCAGAGGAGGCAATCTTCATCAATGGCACACGCCTGCATATCGACGAATTGTTGGAGGCAAACACCACAAAGTACACTGCGGTCTATGCCGATAAGGGTAAGGCTGGCGAGCCCACACGTGTGAGCGAGGGTCGCTTGCACGCCAAGGAGTATCAGGGTGAGAGGGTTGATAAGGTGAGAGTCTTTATCCCCGTATTCCCCGGCACCAACTGTGATTACGATACTGCTCGTGCCTTTGAGCGTGCAGGTGCCGAGGTTGAGGTCGCGGTGTTCAAGAACCTCACGGGTGAGGATGTCCTTAGCTCAATCGAGGAGATGACCAAGTGCATCGAGCGTTGCCATATTATGGCTTTGGCCGGAGGCTTCTCGGCAGGTGATGAGCCCGATGGCAGCGGTAAGTTTATTGCAAACGTATTGAATAATAAGAGCGTTGCAGATGCTATCCACGCGTTGCTCGATCGTGGCGGCTTGATGCTCGGTATATGTAACGGTTTCCAGGCGTTGGTTAAGTCGGGCCTTCTGCCCTATGGCCGCTTGGGTATGGTCACAAAGGCATCGCCCACGCTGTTCCGTAACGATATCAACCGCCATATCTCGCAGGTGGTATCTACACGCGTCGGCACCGTGGCATCGCCCTGGTTGCAGTCGTTTGAGGTTGGCGATATCCACTCTATCGCTGTGAGCCACGGCGAGGGTAAGTTCGTCGTTAGCGACGAGTTGGCCGAGGAGCTCTTCCGCAATGGTCAGGTGGCGTTCCAGTATGTAGATGCTGAGGGCCGTCCTACGACCGACTCGCCCTGTAACCCCAATGTCTCGAGCTTCGGTATCGAGGGTATCATCGACCCCAGTGGTCAAATCCTCGGCAAGATGGGCCACACCGAGCGTTACGAGCGCGACCTTATGAAGAATATCTACGGCGAGAAGGTTCAGGATATCTTCTCGAATGCCGTTAACTACTTTACCAAGAGATAATATGATGGAGTCGCAGATTCTATATAATGGCAGTAGCAAGGTGGTCTACAAAGGCGAGGGCGACGAGGATATCGTCATCCGCTTCAAGGACTACATTGCCGCCTTCTACAATATCAAGGGGGCAAGAATTGAGAATAAGGCGAAGATGAATTGTAGCATCTCGTCGATGGTGCTTGGCTATCTTAACGAGTGTGGCATTGCGACACACTTCGTTAAGCGACTCAGCGATAGCGACCAGCAGTGCCGTCTCGTGAAGCATATCCCCATCGAGGTCATTGTCCGTAACGTCATAGCCGGCTCTATGGCTAAGCGTCTCGGCATCGAAGAGGGTATCGTTCCCGCAAACACGGTATTCGACCTATGCCTTCGCGACACCGAGTTGGGCGATCCGCTTATCAACGACCACCACGCCGTGGCCTTAGGACTTGTTAGCTACGAGGAGTTAGATGTTATCTACGAGGTATCGACACGAGTTAATACTCTGCTTATGGAGCTATACGCTAAGGCGGGCATACGTCTCGTTGACTTCAAGATCGAGTTTGGTCGTGCGGCGGATGGCTCGCTTGTACTGGCCGACGAGCTCACGCCCGACACCTGCCGTCTGTGGGATGCGACCACCGGCGAGCGTATGGATAAGGATCGTTTCCGTCGCGACTTGGGCCGCGTAGGAGAGGTATATCAGGAGGTGGCAGACCGCCTCGCTAACGTACTTAATAAATAATAGGTATGCTAAAGGATTCATTGGATATATATGGCGACGACCTGCACGAGGAGTGTGGTGTCTTTGGTATCTTTGGTGTTAACGATGCGCCGAACCTTGTCTACTACGGTCTGCACGCTCTGCAACATCGTGGTCAAGAGGCGTGCGGTATCTCGGCCTTCGATGGCGATAAGCTCCATACGGTCAAGGGCGAGGGCCTCGTTACGGAGGTCTTTAACCAGCAGAAACTCTCGACGCTTAAGGGGCGAATTGCTATCGGCCACGTGCGCTACTCGACAACGGGTGGCGGTGGTGCGAACAACGTGCAGCCCTTCTCGTTTAACCACTATACGGGTGACTTCGCGCTGGCACACAACGGTAACCTCGTGAACTCGAAGGAGCTTGCGCATTACTTGGAGGTGCGCGGTTCGCTGTTCCACTCATCGTCGGATAGCGAACTTCTGGCTCACCTTATCAAGAAGGATAAGGGCGAGAAGAACCGTATCGACAACATCATCGAGGCTCTGAATATGTTGGAGGGTGCTTTTGCCTTCCTCATTATGACCAAGAATCGTATCTATGCTTGCCGCGACAAGCACGGCCTTAGACCTCTGTCTATCGGTAAGCTCGGTGATGGCTATGTTGTTAGCTCGGAGACCTGCGCCTTGGATATCATCGGTGCGGAGTTTATCCGCGATATTGAGCCGGGTGAGATCGTTACTATCGACCACCACGGCATTCGTTCGAACAACTACTCGCTCTTCCAGCGTCACCTAATGTGCGCTATGGAGTATATCTACTTTGCTCGTCCCGATAGCGATATCGAGGGTTGCAACGTACACTCGTTCCGTAAGCTCACGGGTCGCTATCTATACGAGCAGTCGCCCATCAAGGCCGACGTGGTTATCGGCGTGCCCGACTCGAGTATCAGTGCTGCCATCGGCTTCTCGGAGGCCAGCGGCATACCCTACGAGATGGGACTCATCAAGAATAAGTATATCGCCCGCACGTTTATCCAGCCATCGCAGGAGATGCGCGAGAAGGGCGTGCGTATGAAGCTCTCGGCCGTGCGCTCGCTGGTTAAGGATAAGTCGGTGGTGCTGATCGATGACTCTATCGTGCGCGGCACGACGTCGTTGCGAATCGTACGTCTGTTAAAGGAGGCGGGAGCTAAGGAGGTTCACGTGCGTATCGCCAGCCCCGCGATTACTAATCCCTGCTTCTACGGCATCGATATGTCGACAAGAGAGGAGCTTCTATGTGCTCGACATACGAAGGATGAGGCCCGTAAGGCTATCGAGGCCGACTCGTTGGAGTTCCTTACCGAAGAGTCGTTGCTTAAGGCGGGTAATCGACAAGAGTTGTGTATGGCCTGCTTTAATGGCTGTTACCCGACGTCGTTATATCAGAATAAGTTGAATAATAAATAAAAATATATAGGTATGGCAAAGAGTTATGAAGCTGCCGGTGTAAATCTCGAGGCCGGTTACGAAGTGGTACGACGCATTAAGTCGCACGTGGCATCAACCAAGCGTGTTGGTTCGATGGGTAATATCGGAGCGTTTGGCGGTATGTTCAACCTCGCTGAGTTAAATATCAAGGAGCCTGTGCTCGTTAGTGGCACCGATGGCGTCGGTACGAAGCTGAAGTTGGCGTTCGAGATGGATAAGCACGATACTATTGGTATCGACGCTGTTGCTATGTGTGTCAACGACGTGTTGGCTCAGGGTGCCGAGCCCCTTGTGTTCCTTGACTATGTGGCTGTCGGTCACAACGAGCCTGCTAAGGTTGAGGCCATTGTTTCGGGTGTCGCCGAGGGTTGCCGTCAGGCTGGTTGTGCACTGGTTGGTGGCGAGACTGCCGAGATGCCTGGTATGTATCAGGATGGCGAGTACGACATCGCTGGTTTCACGGTGGGTGTTGTCGAGCGCGCGAAGCTCATCGACGCCGGTGAGCGTGTAAAGGTTGGTGACGTGTTGGTTGGTATCGCCTCGAGCGGTGTTCACTCTAACGGCTTCAGCCTCGTGCGTAAGGTGGTTAGCGATAACGGTCTTAAACTGGGCGAGACGTATCCCGAGATTCCTGGTCGTACGCTCGGCGAGGCGTTGTTGGAGCCCACGCGTATCTATGTTAAGCAGGTACTGAAGGTCATTGCCGAGTGCGATGTCCACGGAATCAGCCACATCACGGGCGGTGGTTTCGATGAGAATATCCCCCGCATCTTGAAGGATGGTCAGGGCGTAGAGGTTAAGGAGGGTACGTGGGAGATTCTTCCCGTCTTCCGCCTCTTGGAGAAGTATGGCAAGGTCGGCCACCGTGAGATGTTCAACATCTTCAATATGGGTATAGGTATGGTTATCGCCCTTCCTGAGAGTGATGCCCAGCGTGCTATTGCCATCCTCGAGGAGTGTGGCGAGAAGGCCTCGGTCATCGGTCGTGTAACGGAGGGTGAGGGTGTAACTATCATCTAAAATAGGAAGAGCTATGAAGAGAGCCAAGATTGCTGTGTTTGCAAGCGGTAGTGGCAGTAACTACGAGGCTATTGTCGAGGCTTGCCGCGATGGGCGCATCGAAGGCGACGTGGTGCTTTTGGTGTGTGATAAGCCTGGAGCTAAGGTGCTCGAGCGCGCTAAGCGTTATGCGACGGAGAGCTTCGCCTTTAACCCCAAGGACTATGAGTCGAGGGAGTCCTATGAGACCGTTTTGGCCGATATGCTCGACGAGCGTGGCGTAGACTTCGTTTGTCTTGCCGGCTATATGCGTATCGTGGGCAGGGTATTGCTCGAGCGTTATGAGCAGCGTATCGTAAACATCCACCCTTCGCTGTTGCCCTCGTTTAAGGGTGCGCACGCCATTCAAGATGCTGTCGATTACGGCGTAAAGATCTTTGGTGCTACGACACACTTCGTGGATGAAACGTTGGATGGTGGCCGCATTATCGACCAGGGTGCCGTTGTCTATGAGGGTAACGATATCGAGGAGCTCACAAACCTGATTCACAGCATAGAACATAAGCTCTATGTTAAGACCATTAACAAACTGATAACAAAGAAATACAGATTATAAGATATGAGAGCATTAGTTAGCGTTAGCGATAAGACGGGCGTTGTAGATTTTTGTAAGGACCTTCGTCGTCTGGGCTGGGAAATAATTGCCACGGGCGGCACGCAGAAGCTCCTCGAGGAGAGCGGCGTGGAGACTATCGGCATTAGCGATGTTACGGGCTTCCCCGAGATTTGCGATGGCCGTGTTAAGACGCTCCATCCTAAGGTTCACGGCGGCCTGTTGGCACGTCGCGATGATGAGAGCCACCTCAAGGCTTTGAAGGATAACGCCATCGAATTTATTGATATGGTGTGCGTAAACCTATACCCCTTCCGCCAGACAATCTCGAAGCCCGATGTTAAGATGGAGGATGCCATCGAGAATATCGACATCGGCGGCCCCTCAATGCTCCGCTCGGCGGCCAAGAACTACCGCGATGTGACGGTTGTGTGCGATCCCGAGGACTATGCTCGCATCATCGCCGAGATTGAGGCTAATGGTAACACCGAGCGTGCAACACGTCTCGAGCTCTCGGCAAAGGCCTACACCCACACTGCCGAGTATGATATGTGTATCGCTACGTATATGCGCAAGCAGGCCGAGCTCAACGAGAAGCTCTTTGCATCGTTCGACCTCGTGCAGACGTTGCGCTATGGCGAGAATCCCCACCAGTCGGCTAAGTTCTACCGCACGGCGGACGAGGTATCATACTCGTTGGCTACGGCTAAGCAGCTCGGCGGTAAGGAGATGTCGTACAACAACATCCAGGATGCCAATGCTGCGCTCTGCATCGTGCGCGAGTTCTCAGAACCATTTGCTGTGGGTCTCAAGCATATGAACCCTTGCGGTGCGGCTATTGGTAAGGATATCAAGGAGGCGTGGGAGAAGGCCTACGAGGCCGATAAGGTGAGCATCTTTGGTGGTATCGTGGCTGTCAACCGCGAGCTTACGAAGGAGGTTGCCGAGCTTATGAAGCCTATCTTCCTCGAGATTATTATGGCTCCGTCATTCTCTGAGGAGGCTCTCGAGGTGCTCTCTACGAAGAAGAACCTTCGTCTGTTGCAGGTAAATATGGCCGCCTCGGTCGAGAAGCAGACGCAGTACGTATCGGTAAATGGAGGTCTCCTCGTTCAGGAACTCGATACCGAGACTAAGGAGGTTGTGGCCGATATGTGCATAACTGACCGTAAGCCCACGGCTTCGGAGCTCGAGGATATGAACTTCGGCTGGAGGATAGTTAAGCACGTTAAGTCGAATGCCATTGCCGTTGTCAAGGATGGTCACACCGTGGGTGTTGGAGCCGGTCAGATGAACCGCGTAGGCTCGGCGGAGATCGCTCTGAAGCAGGCTCAGGCAGCAGGCTTTACCGAGGGCCTTGTGCTTGCATCGGATGGCTTCCTCCCATTTGATGACACGGTGACTCTCGCCCAGAAGTATGGCGTTGTGGCTATCGTTCAGCCCGGTGGCAGCGTTCGCGATGAGGACTCGGTGAAGAAGGCTAATGAGTGTAATATGGTTATGCTTATGACGGGAATGCGCCATTTTAAGCATTAAAATTAGATGCGTAAGATGAAAATATTAGTTATTGGTTCGGGTGGACGTGAGCACGCTATTGTCGAGGCTATCGCACGCTCGCCTAAAGCAGAAAAGATATATGCCGCGCCGGGAAATGCTGGTATAGCACAGCTGGCCGAATGTGTGGCGATCAAGGATACTGAGGTAGATAAGCTCCTTGACTTTGCACAGACAAATGCCATTGACCTCACGGTCGTAGGCCCCGAGGCAGCTTTGGCAGTTGGTGTGGTGGACCGCTTCCGCGAGGCGGGACTCAAGATCTTTGGCCCTACACAGGCGGCAACCGAAATCGAGTCGAGCAAGGATTTTGCTAAGCGACTGATGAAGAAGTACGACGTGCCCACGGCCGACTATGCTACGTTTACAGACTATGAGGAGGCTATGGCATATGTTCGTCGTGGCACGCTCCCCACGGTACTCAAGTATGATGGCTTGGCCGCAGGTAAGGGTGTGGTAATTGCCACCACGATGGAGGAGGCTGAGGCTGCACTTCGCGATATGCTTCTCGATACGAAGTATGGTGATGGTAGGGTAGTTATCGAGGAGTTTCTTACCGGCGAGGAGTTCTCGTTGATGTGCTTCGTGGCGGGCTCGAAGATTTGTCCTATGCCTGTGGCTCAGGATCATAAGCGAGCTTACGACAACGACGAGGGTCCGAATACGGGCGGTATGGGTGCATATACCGAGTTACCGTTTGTTACGGTCGAGGATCACGCCTATGCTATGGAAAAGATTATGCAGCGTGTTGCCGATGCCCTTGTCGAGGAGGGTCGCCCCTTCACGGGTGTGCTCTATGGTGGTCTTATGAAGACACCTCAGGGTATCAAGGTTATCGAGTTCAATGCGCGCTTTGGCGATCCCGAAACGGAGGTGGTATTGCCTCGTTTGAAGAGCGATGCAGTGGATCTGTTTATGGCGGTTGCAAGCGACGAGCAGCCCGAGGCAGAGTGGAGCGACGAGGCCACGTTGGGTATCGTCCTTGCCTCTAAGGGTTATCCCGGAGGTTATGATAAGGGCTACGTGATTGGTGGTACGGAGCGTGTGGAGTCTAAGATTTACCATATGGGTACTGCTATGAAGGATGGAGCTTTGGTCACGGCTGGTGGTCGTGTGATGATTGTTGTTGCCGCGGCAGCGACGCTCAAGGAGGCGCAGACCAAGGCTCGCGAAGAGATTGCCAAGATCGAGTGTGAGAATCTATTTCATCGCACCGATATCGGCAATAAAGCGTTTAAATAATTAAAAAAGTAGAGTTATGATTATAAAAGGTAAAGATTTATCGGTGTCAATTAAAGAGGCACTTAAGGTGCGTGTCGAGGTGCTCGGTAAGCAGTACGGCCGCACGCCCAATCTCGTTGTGATCCTCGTTGGTGACGATCCGGGAAGCGTGTCGTACGTGACTGGTAAGGCCAAGGCTGCCGATCAGGTTGGCATTCGCAACACGACGCTACGTCGTGATGCTACAATCTCGGAGGCCGATCTTCTCGAGCTTATCAACCAGCTCAACAACGACAATGATGTTGACGGCATCCTCGTTCAGTTGCCCCTGCCGAAGCATATCAACGAGAACAAGGTTATCGCAGCCATATCGCCCGAGAAGGATGTCGATGCGTTCCACCCGATGAACGTCGCTAAGTTGTGGCTCAAGCAGCCTTGTATGCTCCCTTGCACCCCTAAGGGTATCATCAAGTTGTTGCACTTTGCGGGTGTGGATATCGCTGGTAAGGAGGCCGTTGTTATTGGCCGTAGCAACATCGTGGGTCAGCCTGTTGCTAAGCTCCTTCTTGATGCCAATGCTACGGTAACCGTTGCACACTCACGAACTAAACACCTTGCATCAATCACGCGTCGTGCCGATATTCTTGTTGTGGCCGTCGGTCGCGAGCGTTTCGTTACAGCGGATATGATTAAGCCCGGTGCAGTTGTTATCGACGTGGGCGTAAATCGTGATACACGCAACGGTAAGCTCTGTGGCGATGTCGACTTTGATGAGGCTCAGTACATTGCGGCTGCCATCACTCCCGTCCCTGGAGGCGTAGGTCCTATGACGATTGCCTGCCTAATGGAGAATACCGTGGAGGCATATATTAATAGAATGAGCAAGTAATTAACAAATAAAACAAACTAACCTTACATTCCTATGATTGAGAGATATAGCAGAGAGATAATGCGTAGGGTATGGACCGAGCAAAATAAGTTCGATGCCTACCTGCGTGTTGAGATTTTGGCATCGGAGGCTTGGAGCCAGTTGGGCGTTGTGCCTAAGGAGGATGTCGAGAAGCTGTGGAAGAATGCATCGTTTAACATCGACCGCATCACTGAGATTGAGCAGCAGACACGTCACGATATCGTGGCCTTCACACGTGCCGTGAGCGAGACCCTCGGTGAGGAGCGCAAGTGGGTGCACTATGGCCTTACAAGTACCGACGTGGTAGATACGGCAAACGGCTATCTACTTAAGCAGGCAAACACAATCCTTCTGGAGGATATCGAGAAGATGCTCGAGGTGTTGCGTCGTCGTGCTATCGAGTTCAAGGCGACGCCTTGCATCGGCCGCACGCACGGTATTCACGCCGACATTACCTGCTTTGGTCTTAAGTGGGCGTTGTGGTACGAGGAGATGAAGCGTAACCTTGCGCGCTTTGCTACGGCAGCACGCGGTGTAGAGGTGGGTAAGATCTCTGGTGCCGTGGGTAACTTCGCTAACATCCCTCCCTTCATTCAGGACTACGTATGCGAGAAACTCGGCATCGATAGCGCAAATATCTCTACGCAGGTTATCCAGCGCGACCGTCACGCCTACTATATGGCTACGTTGGCCGTTATAGCATCGAGCATCGAGCAGATGGCTATGGAGATTCGTAACTTGCAGCGCACTGAGGTTCACGAGGTGGAGGAGTCGTTCGGTAAGGGTCAGAAGGGCTCGAGTGCTATGCCTCACAAGCGTAACCCCATCTCGAGTGAGAATATGTGTGGGTGTGCGCGCGTTATGCGTGGTTATATGGCGGCGTTCTATGAGAATGTTGCTCTCTGGCACGAGCGCGATATCTCGCACTCGTCAACCGAGCGTATCATTCTCCCCGATGCGACGATGCTCTTGGACTATATGCTTAATCGCTTCCGTGGTATCCTCGAGAATCTTGTTGTGTTCCAGGATGTTATGATGGAGAATATCTATCGCACACGTAAGGTTATCTTTGCTCAGCGCGTGATGAACGCTCTCATCGAGAAGGGTTTTTCTCGCGAGCAGGCCTACGACACCGTGCAGCCTATCGCTATGCGTGCTATGAGCGAGCGTGCTGACTATCAGGAGCTTCTCGCCGAGAGCCCTGAGGTTATGGCAGTCCTTACGCGCGAGGAGCTCGATGGTTGCTTCACGTTAGAGTACTATCTCAAGAATGTTGACTTTATCTTTAATCGTGTTGGTATCGAGTAGTCTCTTGTGATAGCGACATATTAACAATGTCATACTTTGAGCCCCGAACGGATGATACCTAAATATATCCAGTTCGGGGCTCTTGTTATTAGCTCTCCGCCCTACGACTTTAGACAAGAATACGGGGGAACCATTTGTAGTCGCTTCTTATCCTATATCGCTCAGTGTCAATTACTCTCGGTATAGGTTGTTGATCGTCTCCATTGCGAGGTCATACTCATAGCCCAACGATAGGGCATAGCGCAGCAACTTGCCGCGGAGTTCGTAGTCATTGGCGGCTTTTGTTGTTCGGAGCTTGCGTTGAAGCTTGTCTGTCAATCGAGTGCGTGCATCGTCGCTATCGAGCGTAGCCAGTACTTCGGTGATTATATCCTTCGACACGCCCTTTAGTCTTAGTTGCTGGGCTATCTTACGCACACCCCATCCTGCGAGTGTAGACTTCTCGCGGACGTAGGCCTCGGCATAGCGTCGATCGTCGATAAATCGCTGTGTAACAAGTCTGTCTAAAACTCCTTGTCGCTCAGCCTCCGCCACGCCCCACGTGCGCATCAGACGCATAGCATCGCCCGACGACTTCTCTGCACGCGCGCATAGTCGCATCAGCGACTGCAGTGCCTCGGCCGCGCTCTTATCTCGTCGCTTCTTAGGCTCAGGGCTCATCTCGCTATCAAATTCACCTTTGCGCATATCATTCTTGGTTTTCCTCTAAAATCCTTACGTACAGTTATTTCGCCATATCCTTCGCTCTTAAGCATACGCTTCATCTCCTCGGCCAACGACTCGTATATCTCGAAATATAGTCGACCGTCGGGCGAGAGCATTGTGCGTGCTTGGCGAGCTATCGCGCGGTAGAATCGAAGTGGGTCATCGTCGGGAACGAAGAGAGCGATGCTGGGCTCGTAGTGCATGACGTTGGGACGCATAAGAGTCTTGTCGGTCTCGGGAATATAGGGTGGGTTTGAGACAATTACATCGAACTCGCCACCTGCAATATTAGAGAAATCTGCGAGTGCATCGGCCTCGAAAAATTCTACACTCGGTGCATAGCACAGAGCGTTGCGGTGAGCTATTGAGAGGGCCTCGTTCGAGATGTCTATGGCTAAGACCGAAGCTCCGGTGATGCGCCGAGCAAGTGCTATGGCTATGCAGCCGCTTCCCGTGCAGACATCGAGCACACGGCGCGCCGTGGGCATTTCGCTCGCTATCCATTCAACGAGCTCCTCGGTCTCGGGCGGGGAATGAGTACTCCTTCGTTCACCTCGAGTTCCATATCCTGAAACTCGGCACGACCAATGATATATTGTACGGGTCGCCACGAGCGTAGTTCCGAGCAGATGGTGTCTATGTTGTTGATTTCTAATGGTATATTCGGTTCGATAAGAAGGTCGTTACGCGATATGCTGCCAAGCTTAGTTGTGATCATCTCGGCGATCTGACGTGCCTCCTCAGCGGGGTAGCACTCTTCGGCTGCGCGTTGCAGCTGTTGAAATATCTCGCGTCGTGTAGCCATAGTTTTTTGGTTATTTTGCTCGTAGCTTCAGATCGGCCAAAGCCACGGCAACCATAGCCTCGATAACCACAGCCGCGCGTCGTGCAATGCAGGCATCGTGACGACCACCAATAGTTAGCGGAGCGATGGCATTCTTGTCGAAATTGTAGCTTTGTTGCTCGCGTGAGATGCTCGGCGTGGGCTTGATGGCAACGCGAAGAATGATGTCATTGCCATTGGCAATACCTCCGTTTATCCCGCCCTCATTGTTTGTGAGAGTGTGGCCGTCGCTGTCAATAATGGTGTCGTTTCGCTCCGATCCACGCTTGCGCGTCCCTGCAAAACCATCGCCAAACTCTACACCCTTGACCCCGGGTATAGAGAAGAGAAGATGCGAAATGACGCTCTCAACTGAGTCGAAAAATGGCTCGCCGATGTATGGTGTTACGCCTTTAACACGGCACTCAACTATGCCGCCAACAGAGTCTCCAGCGCGTGATGCTTCAGCTATAACTTGCTCAAAATCTATTGGGTTATTGCATCCGCCAACCTCTATGAGGCGCGTTTCGAACTCTGTCTCGCTGACCACCTGTTTGGCAACGACACCTGCTGCTACAAGTGCCACGGTCATACGTCCCGAGGCCATACCGCCACCTGCAAGGTTGTACTCGTTGCCATACTTCCTACGCTGCACAAGGTCGGCGTGAGAGGGGCGGGGGTGACGCTCCAGATGGCTGTAATCATTCGAGCGAGTATTGTGATTTTTGAATGTGATGCGTATGGTATTGCCGCACGTCGTGCCAACGTTATTGAGTCCCTCGATCGTGGGTATATCCTCCTCGCAACGGGTGGTCTCACCGCGAAGCGATGGACGACGACGGTTAAGGTCGTTGTCGAATATCGCAGGGGTTAGTCTGAGGCCATCAGGTAGACCATCAACGATGATTCCCACCTCCTCGTCGTGCGACGAACCGAAGATAGTTATTTTAAATATTTCGCCAAATGAGTTATTCACGTTCGCGCTGTTTCAATGATTCCATATCCTCGAAGAACGAAGGGTAGCTCTTGGCTACACATTCGCGGTTGCGTATCACGATCTCCTCGTCCAGACGTAGCGACGTTGCGGCAAGCGACATTGCTATGCGGTGGTCGTCGTGCGAGTCGACCTCCGAGGCGTGGGGCATACCACCCACGATGCGCATAACATCCTCGTCGTAGTCGAGCTCGATGTCTATGCCGATCTTGGCGTACTCTTCCCTAAGCACCTCGCCACGGTCACTCTCCTTACCGCGAAGGCGACCTATGCCGCTAATCGTGGAGACTCCATCGGCCGCGGCTGCAAGGGCAACAAGTGCGGGAAAGAGGTCGGGGCAGTGTGTGGCATCGAAGGTGAAGGCCTCGAGATTGCGATGGGCAACCGTGATACTATGCTCCTCAATAATTAGCGAGGCACCGGCGCGTTCTAACGCATGACATATGGCCGTGTCGGCCTGACGCGATAGGGTAGATATGTTGCGAATGGTAACCTCGCCAGCAATGGCGGCAGCAACCATAATCATCGCTGCTGCACTCCAGTCGCTCTCAATGGTGTAATCTATGGGCTTAAAGCTCTGGCCCCCTTCGATGTAGAACTGTGTGTAGTCACCCTCGTTGTACATTACCTCCACGCCAAAACGTTCGAGCGTCTCGAGGGTCATATCTATGTAGGGGGTGGACACGGCACCCTCAACCTCGATAGTCGTATCGCGGTCGGCAAGCGGCAGGGCGATAAGCAGTCCTGTGACGAACTGTGATGACATACTGCCATCGACCGTCACACGTCCACCGCGCATCGGACCGCGCACCTCGATAGGCAAACGTCCGCCACCGTCGCGTACTCGCACGCCGAGCTCCTTGAGCGGCTCGACCATCATCGACATAGGACGGTGGCACAGAGTGCCCTCGCCATCAATTGTTATGGCGCGGTCGGCAAGTGCTGCAATGGGAGTAAATAGACGTGCTGCAAGGCCCGATTCGCCAACGTTAAGACGATCGGTATTAGGGTTGAGACCACCATCGATGATAAGGGTCTCTTGGTCGACAATCTCAACCTTTGCGCCCAGTCGCTCGATTGTGGCAATTGCCGAGCGCGTATCGCGACATAGCTCGATGCCGCGAAGTGTGGTGCGCCCTTGGGCGAGAAGTGCTGCCGCTAACGCACGCTGAGCATAGCTCTTTGAACAGGGCGGAGTTATAGCTCCGCATAAACGGTTCCCGAGAGGGACTGTACTATCATCCATATATTGTGTTGTTGTTCGTCGTTACTCATCCTCCTCATCATCCTCATCCTCCGAGGGCTGATGTGTATGTCCTAAGGCGCGGAGTGCTTCCTCACGCTCGCGCTCCTCGCGCTCCTTACGCTGGCGTGCCATCTGGGGTGATGTGCGGAGCTCGAAGTTGCTACCGAGGTAGACCTTACGTACCATCTCGTCGTTGGCAAGATCCTCGGCCGAACCGGTCTTAAGAATCTTACCCTCGTAGAGGAGGTAGGTGCGGTCGGTAATGGCGAGAGTTTCGTCGACGTTGTGGTCGGTGATGATAACACCGATGTTTTTATCCTTGAGCGTTCCTACGATACTCTGGATGTCCTCCACGGCAATAGGGTCGACACCCGCAAAGGGCTCGTCAAGGAGGATGAAGGCGGGGTTGATAGCCACGGCGCGGGCAATCTCGGTACGGCGACGCTCGCCACCCGATAGTTGGTTACCGTAGCTCTTGCGCACCTTCTGCAGACGGAACTCCTCGATAAGGCTCTCGACACGCTCCCTCTGGTACTGACGTGAGTAGTTGGTCATCTCGAGTACGGCACGTATGTTGTCCTCGACCGTAAGGCGGCGGAATACCGAGGCCTCCTGCGCAAGATAACCCACGCCCATCTGTGCACGGCGATAGACCGGCTCTGAGGTGATATCGGTAACCTTGCCGTTGTCGTCCTCGAGGAATATGCGGCCCTCGTTGGGCTTGATAAGGCCTACGATCATATAGAAGGTCGTCGTCTTGCCAGCACCGTTAGGACCGAGCAGACCCACGATTTCTCCCTGGTTAACGTCGATGGTTACGTGATTCACGACAGTGCGTGATTTATAGGATTTTACTAATTCGCTTGTGAATAGTCGCATAATTTTTTTACAAATTTTTCACAAAGTTATTACTATTTTTCAAAAAAATATATTATATTTGGGTAAATTTTCTTTACAACGAAAAATTATGGACACCGAACAAGGAGTATTATTGCACGATAAGTTACGCGAATATTTCGGATTTTCGTCGTTCAAGGGCAATCAGGAGGCGGTTATTAGCAACGTACTTGCAGGCAAGGATACGTTCGTGCTGATGCCTACGGGTGGTGGTAAGTCGCTTTGCTACCAGCTTCCGGCACTCATTATGGATGGCGTGGCAATCGTCATCTCTCCGCTCATCGCTCTTATGAAAAACCAGGTGGATGCTATGCGTACCTTCTCCACGGAGTCGGGTATCGCACACTTCCTAAACTCGTCGCTTAACAAGTCGGCAATTGCGCAAGTGAGACAGGATGTGTTGGAGGGGCGCACAAAACTTCTATATTTTGCACCCGAGTCGCTTACGAAGGAGGATAATGTCGCTTTCCTTAGAAAGATAAAGATATCGTTTTATGCAATTGACGAGGCGCACTGTATCTCGGAGTGGGGTCACGACTTCCGCCCTGAGTATCGCCGTATTCGTCCTATCATCAATGATATCGGTCAGGCACCGCTCATCGCCCTTACAGCCACGGCGACGCCTAAGGTGCAGATGGATATACAGAAAAACCTCGGTATGACCGACGCTACGGTATTCCGTTCGTCGTTCAACCGCCCGAATCTATACTACGAGCTACGCCCGAAGAATAATGTCGACCACGACATCATACGCTTCATCAAGCAACACGACGGCAAGAGCGGTATCATCTACTGCCTAAGCCGTAAGAAGGTCGAGGAGCTCGCGGAGCTGCTCGTGGCTAACGGCATCAAGGCCCTGGCCTACCACGCTGGTATGGATGCTCAGACGCGAGCCGATAATCAGGATGCCTTCCTGCACGAGAGGGTTAATGTTATTGTGGCTACGATCGCCTTTGGTATGGGTATCGACAAGCCCGATGTGCGCTACGTTATCCACTACGACATCCCCAAGTCGCTGGAGGGCTACTATCAGGAGACGGGACGTGCCGGTCGTGATGGCGGTGAGGGTTATTGCTTGACCTATTATAGTTATAAGGATATTCAGAAACTCGAGAAGTTTATGCAGGGTAAGCCCGTCGCCGAGCAGGAGATTGGTAAGCTACTACTGCTCGAGACGGTGTCGTATGCCGAGAGCTCGATGTGTCGTCGTAGGTCGCTTCTGCACTACTTTGGCGAGACATATCCCGAGACTAACTGCGGTAACTGCGACAACTGTTGCAATCCGAAGCCTAAGATTGAGGCTAAGAAGGATATGCAACTCGCGCTCGAGGCTCTGTTGGATATTGGCGATAAGTTCAAGATTGACCACCTTGTGGCAGTGCTTATGGGTAAGGTTACGGCTATGGTCAAGAGCTATGGCCATAATAAGTCGGAGTTCTTTGGTGCTGGCGAGAACAAGGATGTCCGCTTCTGGAACGCCGTTATTCGTCAGGCTCTGATTATGGGCCTTGTGGATAAGAATATCGAGAACTATGGCCTTATCTCGGTGAATGCTAAGGGTAAGGAGTATATCAAACATCCTACGAGTGTGACCATTACCCTCGACCACGACTATGACTCGGAGGAGGAGAACACTCAGGCAGGAGGTCCGATGAAGGGTGGCGGTGCTGCCGACGAGGAGCTCTTCGCTATGCTTAAGGATCTGCGTCGCTCGGTGGCTAAGCAGAACGACCTGCCGCCATATGTCATCTTCCAAGACCCTTCGCTCGAGGATATGTCTATCCAGTACCCCATCACTATGGAGGAGCTGCAGACGATATCGGGCGTAGGTGCCGGTAAGGCGCAGAAGTTCGGTGCGGAGTTTATCAAGCTCATCAAGACCTACGTCGAGGAGAAGGAGATTATCCGTCCGCAGGATCTTGTGGTTAAGGGCGTGGCGAATAAGTCGAACAATAAGATATTCATCATCCAGTCTATCGACCGTAAGATGGACTTCGAGGATATTGCGCGCGCACGTAACTTGGATATGGACGAGCTGCTTACCGAGATTGAGGCTATTGTCAACTCGGGCACGCGCCTCGATATCCAGTACTATCTCAATACGATTATGGATGAGGATAAGGTCGAGGATATCTACCTATACTTCAAGGAGGATGCCGAGACCGACTCGTTGGACGATGCCATCGAGGAGCTTGGCTCGGAGTATAGCGAGGAGGAGATTCGCCTCGTGCGTATCAAGTTTATCTCGGAGGTGGCTAACTAAACAACTTGTGCGCCAGGGGTGGATAATTAATCTATCTGTGCGCCAGGGGTGGATAATTAATCTATCTGTGCGACAGAGGTTGGATAACTAAGTCATCTTTGAGGGATTAGACAAACGTAGTGCAAACATAAATAAACAGAGAGTGTGGCTATCCTCGGGGATAGCCACACTTATTTACGTTTGGGTTAGTTATAGGTGACGGTTAGAACTCGTAGCCAACAAACTTGTCTGTGTATCGCTTCCAGTCCTCAGATGCCTGATACTTATCTAATGACTCTGCGGGGACATATATAACGCCCGATTTGTCACCAAACACGCCAGTGTTGTCAAATATTGTCCAGTTTGTTGCGGGAGGTGTAGTAGGTTTGCAATATACCGTAGTAATGTTAGTGCAGTTGTTGAAAGCCATATTCATAATCTCTGTTACTGTCGAGGGAATAGTAACCTCCGTAAGATTTGTGCTGGCGAATGCCTGGATGCCGATGGTGGATACACCCTCAGGAATTACAACCTCTGCGAGTTCGTAGCAGTTGCGTGCAATAGCCTCCTCGACGATAGTAATCTTCTCGGGGATGATGAGTGACTTAAGCACTCGGCAATCGTCAAATGCCCACTTACCAATGTGTGTTATGCTATTGGGAAGGTTGATGTGCTCAAGAGCCAAACACTGACCAAATGCCAACTGGCCGATAGATGTGACGCCCTCGGGGATATTGATGTCGGTCAATGACCAGCAAGCGTAGAATGCCCTATTGCCAATCGTTGTGACGCGCTTACCCAACTTTACCTTAACCATCTGGCGGTTGTTGTCGAATGCCTCTTCGCCAATCGACGTGATGCCATTTGGCAGTGAGATGCCTGTAAGCATACCACGACCTGCAAGTGCGCGGTTGCCGAGCATCTCGAGATCGCGATCGAAGGTGATGATACCGTTGCCCGTCTCCTCGTCGTATACGTGGTCGACGATGTTTGCACCGAAGTACTCCTCCTGGTACATAAAGTAGCCGAGGAACTCAGTTGCGGTGTACCAAATTTCGTTGTAGGGCTGCTCCATCTCGGTTGCGATAAGGGAGATGTACTCAGACTTAATATCGGTGTTACCATCCGAGATACCGATGCGTGCGCTGAAAGTTGCCTCACCTGTGAAGAACTCCTCGCCGAGGTTCTCGGCAGCAGCCTTGACGGTGATAACACCAGTCTCAGCATCTGCTACACACGATGTTACGGGAAGAGCAACGAAGCTCACGGCGCGTGTGATAGTGTTTACTGCCTGCATCGAGAGAATCGACTCCCACTGCTCGGCGATCTCTGCGGCTGCATCCTTAGGTGATACCTCGAAGTCCATCTCGACGTAGCTCGCGCTGATTGCACCCGAGGTGTAAACCGATGCCATACCGTCGGTGTAACGGGGTACGAAGCATACCGACTGGAGACGGTTAAAGAGGTAGCTCGATGCCAAAGGAAGTGTGATCTCTGTACCATCGGCCAACGTGAGATAGAGGTTGTTCTCGTCCATCTCTACCGATGTGAAGAAGGAATCACCATCCTTACCGTCCTTACCATCAGCACCGTTTGCACCATCCTGGCCATCAGCACCATTCTCACCGGTAGCCTTGCCCAACATTGTCCACGTTGCACCATTGTCGTACGAGATATACCAGTAGTCGTTCTCAATCTTTAGCTCGGGAGTGATGCCGTCCTTGCCATCTTTACCATTCTCGCCATCTTTACCATTCTCGCCGTCGATACCGTCCTTGCCGTCGACACCGTCCTTGCCATTCTGGCCATCCTCGCCGTCAACGCCTACGGCCTTAACCATATTGCCGTTGTTGTCGAGCATCCACTCGCCATCGAGCGTCCAGTAGAGGTTGCCGTCGCTATGCTCGCGGATGCCAATCTGCGGAGTGTAACCATCCTTGCCATCCTTACCGTCGCGACCGTCATCGCCATCCTCACCATTTTCGCCGTGGTAGATAGTGATGGGGTCGCTGTTGGTGAACGAGATAGTGTAGCCGATAGCCGAGCCATTGACGATTACGGGGGTCACGTCCGTGACATAGTCGTTCTTTTGCAACGCCTCGACGATATCCTGCAATGCCGAGATGTTGGTGTTCATCGTGCGGCAGAGCTCCTCGAGAGCTGTTACACGAACCTCAAGGTCGCCGACCTTCTGGTCTACGCGGTTGATCTGTGTCTCATAGTCTGTGCAGCTGGTAGCTGCCACTGCGCAAAAAATGCTGACGATTGTTAAAAGCTTTTTCATCTGTTTTGTTTTTTAAGTTAATATTGTGTTGTCTGTTTGTCTTGGTTTGTACCTCCGTTACGAGGGTTGTATCATTATCTTTATCGGTTTTCCTACTGCAAATATAGCGAGTAAAAATCGCACGACCTACGATTTTTATGTCGAATGTGACCAACCGTGGGAGTTAGTGTGACGAACCACGACGGTTTCGATGACGTGTTGCAAAGTGTATATTTCAGGGATTATAACACGATATTTATTGGTAAATATGCGCGATAATTAGTGGTAAAGTGTTACCTTTGCACCACAAAGAGTTACGATTATGACAGAGGTACGCGCAAAGAAGGCTCTCGGCCAGCATTTCCTGACCGATCTAAATATAGCTCGTAAGATAGCAACATCGCTTTCGGGGGGCTCGCCCGATACTCCCGATAAGGTTTTGGAGGTGGGTTGCGGTATGGGTGTGCTCACGCAATTTCTGCTCGAACGCAACGATATCATCACCTATGGTGCCGAGATTGATGGCGAGTCGGTGGAGTACCTCCACAGCCACTTCCCGGCGTTTAGCGAGCGTCTTACGGAGGGCGACTTCCTAAAGATGGACCTTAGGGCTACGTATGGCGAGCGTCTGAAAATCATAGGAAACTTTCCGTATAATATCTCGTCGCAGATATTCTTCAAGGTATTGGAAAATAGAGATATAGTGCCCGAGTGCGTGGGTATGATTCAGCGCGAGGTGGCCGTGCGTCTTGCCGAGCCTCCGGGATCTAAGGAGTACGGAATCTTAAGTGTATTGCTTCAGGCGTGGTACGACATAGAGTATCTCTTCACCGTCGGCGAGAAGGTCTTTAACCCGCCCCCAAAGGTTAAGAGTGCCGTTGTACGTCTTGTACGTAACGATATTAAACAGCTTGATTGTGACGAGACGCTGTTTATTAAGGTCGTCAAGGCGTCGTTCGGCCAGCGTCGTAAGATGTTGCGCAACTCGTTGAAGGCGGCGTTTGGCAACTTTGGTGGTCGTGAGCATCGCTTCTTTACGATGCGCGCCGAGCAACTGTCGGTTGCTGACTTTGTGGAGCTCACGCAGTGGGTGGCCGAGAATCGCGAATAACGCGCGTGTGCAATATTAAAAATAGAGGGTGTCGGCTTCGAAGCCGGCACCCTCTGTTTGTGTCCATTGTTGTGTCTATTCGTTGAGCTCTAACCAGCGAAGCTCTTTCTCGTCGATTATCGCGATAATCTCCTCGATGCGCTTCGATGCCTCGGTAAGACGGCCGTAGGGTAGCGCGCCCGAGGATAACTCCTCTTCGATCTTTGCTCGCTCGTCGCCTAACGAGGCAAGGTCGGCCTCGATCTGTTCAAGCTCGCGCTGCTCCTTATACGACAGCTTGCGCTTCTCGCGCACACTATCGTTGCGCTGAGGCTTTGGCGCAGGTATGCTCTTTTGTTCGCTGCGCTCCGCGGCCTCTCGCTCCTTGACATACTCGCGGTATTCGCTATACTGGCCAACGAAGTCCTTGATGCGGCCGTCGCCCTCGAATATAAATAGGTGGTCGACACATTTGTCGAGGAAATAACGGTCGTGCGATACGATAAGCAGACACCCCTTAAACTCGTGGAGGTACTCCTCTAAGACGTTGAGCGTCATAATGTCGAGGTCGTTCGTGGGCTCATCGAGGATCAGCATATTGGGGTTGTGCATAAGGACCGTGAGCAGGTAGAGGCGTCGTTGCTCGCCGCCGCTGAGGATGTCGATACGCTTGTTGAAGCTGTCGTGCGGGAAGAGAAAGCGGTTGAGATATGTCGTCGCTGAGACGGCGTGGCCATCTGCGGCCTTGACAACCTCCGCTATCTCTTGAACGCACTCGAGTACCGTCTGCCCGGGCTTGAACGATATGCCGCGCTGCGAGTAGTAGCCGATGCGCAGTGTCTCGCCGAGCTCAACGATGCCCGAGTCGGGAGCGAGCTTGCCCGTTATTATGTTTAGGAACGTACTCTTTCCCACACCGTTACGACCTACGATACCCACGCGTTCGCCACGACTAAACTTATATGAGAAGCTGTCGAGCATCCTACGTTCACCAAACGATAGGCTTACCTCCATACAGTCGATGATCTTGCGTCCGAGGCGTGAGGTAGCAACGTCGATCTCGACACTCTGTGTGCTGAGGTTCACCGATGCCTTATCCTTAAGGTCGTAGAAGGCATTGATGCGGTAGCGCGCCTTGCCTGTGCGGGCTTGTGGCGTGCTTCGTATCCACTCGAGTTCGCGACGCAGTAGGTTGCGTGATTTATCAACCTCGGCCTGCATATTGAGGTATCGCTCCTCGCGCTTCTCGAGATACTGGGTGTAGTTGCCACGGTAGGTGTAGAGCTTGCCACGGTCTATCTCCATTATGGTATTGCACACACGATCAAGGAAGTAGCGGTCGTGCGTAACCATCAGTAGTGTGCATCGCGAGCGTTGCAGATAACCCTCGAGGTACTCGATGATGTCGATGTCGAGGTGGTTCGTGGGCTCGTCCATAATGAGAAACTCGGCGTTCTGAAGCATCATACAAGCCAATGCAACACGCTTGGCCTCGCCTCCCGAGAGCTCGCCCATAGGCTGGTCGATGCGCTCGATCTTTAGCGACGAGAGCACCTGACGTATATTCTGCTCAATGCTCCAGCCACCCGAGGCATCCATCGCTGCAATGGCCTTCTCGATGCGTCGACTGTCGCCGCTGGCCACGGCACGCTCATACTCGCCGAGCTCGGGCGATAGGTCGCCCATACGTGAGTAGACCTCCTCGAAGATGGTATTCTTGGGGTTAAACGCCGTGTTCTGGTCGAGGAATGCAACGCGAATATCGCGCATAAACTTAACCTCGCCACCACGGTCGGAGTGCTCAACGCCAGCCAAAATCTTTAGTAGCGATGACTTGCCCGTGCCGTTCGGAGCAACGAGCGCAATCTTGTCGCCCTCGTTGATGTTGAAGCTTATGCCCTCAAAGAGGGTGCGGTCGCCATAGGATTTTGAGATATTTTCTACTTGAAGGTAACTTGCCATAAAGTAGACGTTTACAGTGTGTTAGTTAAATCTAAATTTAGGTCGTAGGCCAAGCGTTCGCCACTTGTGTAGTAGATGATGCCAACGTAGGAAAATCCTAACTTCGTGAGCATCGACAGCATACGCACATTGCCGCGGTGTGTGTCGATACGAAATGCTGAGTAGCCGGCACGCTTGGCACACTCGGCGGCGTAGCGCATAAACTCTACTGCAATGCCACGACGTCTTACGGAGCCCGCAACACATAGGCGATGGACAACGACATACTCCGCGGGTGTATGCCATTTGCCGGCCTCGATTTGTGCGTACGCCTCCTCGCCACTAAGCACAATGGCGGCATAGCCTATCGGAGTGTTTCGCTCATCGCAGAGAACATATCCAACCCCAGCGCGCATATCATCCTCGATAACCTCGCGCGACGGGTAGCCATCCTGCCACTGGTCGATGCCGAGGTCGCGTAACGATAATTGAGCATCGTGAATGATGCTCAATATCGTATCAATGTCCTCAATGTTTGCTCGGCGAATCATCGTTTCTTGGATATCTCTCTGATCTTTCGATAGATGATAAGGAAGTTGAAAGCGACAATGACCAACGTGAGGAGTATGCCCACAATGACTGCCGCAGTAGGAGTAGCCGAAAGGCTATGACCTGCTATATCCGAAAGATAGCCCATATACTTACCTTGCGCGATATAGACCACGGCGAGGCTGATGACCAAAATCGAGAGGTTCAAGATAAGGGTCATCAGGTTATATGGCATCGCAACGCGCGAGGGCTTGTGACCAATTAGCACAAGGTTCTCGAGCTTTGTGATATTCTTCTGAAGTAGCAGGTAGATGCTAAGAGTGAGGATTATCATCGACAGCAGGCTAAAGATGGCACCTATGCCGACAATGACCGCAACGCAAACCTTGAGCAAAAACAGAGCCTTGCTGCTCTCCGCGGGCCTATCCTCAGCAGCGTAGCCGTGCTCGGCAAGATAGTTGGTAACCTCGGGAGCACCAGGGTTGGCAACCTCGAGGATTAGGCGTGTTGGCCTATCGGCCTTAGCCTCAGCATAGTAACTATTTGCCCACGTTATAAAATCCATCGGAACGAGGATTGTATTCAGACGATCCGAGAAGCCTACAACGCGACCTACGTAGTCGTCGCGATGTCCGTTACCGCTGAGTCGTATGCCGAGCTCTACGCGCTTGATCATATCCTCGGTGATTTGCGGGAGTTTCTGTGTCTGGCTGAAGCCGAAGTTATAGAGGTTGAGATAGTTACGGGGAAGGATGATAGGAATGCTTTTATCACCAGCCTCGAAGTGCCAATCCTTGCTCGTAACATCTATGAAGCTATCGGGCACGGCCTCGAAGAACATCATTGTCGAGAGGCGTCGGCCGTTGAACATAATACTACCGTCGACCTCGAACTGCGATGCAGCAAAGAGTCCGAGGTTTACTACAAAGTCCTGATCTTCAAGGTCGGCAATATCCTCTGCGCTGAATGTTGGTGCTCCGATACCTACGCGCTCGACGGGGCGTGTCACGATCATATACTCGTTACCGATGAGTGACTTTTCGCCCGTGAGCATTGGTTTAATATCGCTATAAATCTGCACGCCAGCAAGGATGACAGCCATACCGATGAGGTTGGCAACGAAGAATACAGCCAACTCAAATACGCTAATATGCTTTCTTAGAAGCTTCCATATAAGTCTCATAGGCGCAGGCATTTATCGTAGTCAATATTCATATGCTTGCCAATCGACGTGGCGATGACTGCTGCACCCTGAGCCGCTGCTTCGCGGAGAATAATGTCGCGCATAATGTCGCTATTTTTATCATCGAGGTGCGAAATTGGCTCATCGAGTAGGATGAAGCTATAAGGCTGACATAGTGCGCGGATAAGGGCTACGCGCTGCTGCTGACCGTAGGACATACGGTCGATGCGTGAGTGTAGCTTGTCACCGATGCCGAGCTCCTCGAACCAATCGACAATGCTCTTCAAGTCCTTGGTGTGGGTGATGTCGTTCTTGATGCGCACGTTCTCCAGAGCCGTGAGCTCACCAAAGAGCTTGAGGTCCTGAAAGAGTATGCTTATATGTCGCTGGCGTATGTCGCACCACGTGTTTGTTGAGTACGAGGCAACGTTCTCGCCATCAAAGAGAATATCACCGCGGTAGTCGCCACGTTGGCCATAGAGGTAGCTGCATAGCGACGACTTACCCGTACCCGAGGCCGCCTCGATAAGGTAGCGTTTGCCACGCTCGAGCGTAACCTCGGTATGCCATATGTCAGAATGGAGATCCTCGCGCGAGGCGAAGATCTCCGGTACGACATTGCTTAACGTTATGTTATTCACAATATTTCGATATTACATATTGAGCATTATCTCCTGCATTAACAAAGGCATAAAGAGGTCGGTCACCTGCTTGAGTGAGTTGGTCTTCTTGTCGTCGAGAACAAGGACGATCTCCGATGTTGTCATATCCTTTGCCGAGATGTAGGCGTAGTCACAAGCCTTGATGCAAGTGTTGAATAGGCCGATCTCCTGGCTGTCCATATTGTTGATGATATCCTGATAGCCAGCGTCGATCAAGCTACACTCGAGGAACTTCTCGATGTCGAGAACGATAAATGACATCGCGCCCTTGACATCCTTGAACCAATCGGTGTCGGTAGCTGACTTGGCCTTGGTGGTGTAGGGTGCGTTGATGCCTGCGTGCAATACGCCGTCATCCTGACCGAGGGTGACGGCGAAGCCCTCGAGGTTGCCCGAGAAGTGGGTGCTGTCCTTACGACCGAGAATTGCTCCAGCATACTGACCGAGGTTCGAGATGATGTAGTCGTCGTTGACGTCGATCATAATTGCAGCAGATGCGCTGTCGAATACGGGCTCGCCGCGCCACTCCTCATACCAGTCGTCGTAGTAGCTGTCGTAGCGACCCTCGAGGTCCTCAACTGCGATGGTGATATCGCCGTCGATGCTCTTAAGGGCGTCGCGAGCGATTGCCATTACCATATTAAACTCGTTGGTGTTGAGCTCCGAATTGGCGAAGATGTCGCTCTCGAGAACGGTATCCAATACCTCTACGAGCTTCTTGCCGTTAAGAGCAGCGTTCATTACGAATGGAGCATCCGCAGAGATATACTTCAAATGAGCGTTGTTCGGACGCTTGATGAGGTCGCCGTAGAGCGATGCATCGATGCCGTTGACCTCAGTCTTGAATGTTGCGCGGCCGGGGTCGAACGTGAGCGATACGACTGCATTGGCGTTCTTGCTCATATACTTCTTACTCTCGTCGAACTGAGCAAGAATGTAGTTCATCTGGTCGAGCTCATCCTGATAGTAATCGGCATAATAGGGCTCCTCCTCGATGTACTCGAGATACTGATCACGCTCCTCCTCGATCATAGGACGAACAAGTGCCATCATCTTCTCATAGTTGACATATCCAGCGATGTCGCTCTTGCCAAAGATCGAAAGGTCGGCGAGAGGCTTCTTCAGTGCGTTGTAGAGAGCATCCTCAACCATATACTCATCCTCGCTTACTACCACGATGAAGCGGCTCTTGTTGTAGCCGATGATTGCCTCCTCGTCGGTGTCGATGATACGGTTGTTGCCATCGCGCTCAATATCGAGGCTTTCGCCGCCCTGCTCCTCGGCTAACTGCGATAGGAGTTCGAAGGTCTTGTCTACCTTAGCGACATCCTTCACCTCGAGCACGAAGATGACGTTGCCCGTCTCCTCGACGTAGAAGTACACGGGCTTTTTGAAGTTGATACCCGAAGCGTTGGGATCCTTAAAAATAGCTGTGATATGGTCGGCGATGGCCTTATCTTCGATCTCGCTTGTGATGGCTGTTGCCGCCATCTTGCGGTTAGACTCGTTGAAATAGTCGTCGAAAGCACCCTTTGTTACAAGCTGGTCGATGTTGATGTAGCCAACGACAAGCTCGTTAAGAGCCGTGCGCGCCTCGATCTTGCCCTTGTTTGAACCACTAAATAGGCCTGCGTCATAGATGGTAATGACGGCAAATGCTGCTACGGCAGCTACTGCAATGGCCGATAAGCATAGAATTATACCCTTTTTCATCACTTAAAATATTATTGTTTAACTCATTTATATCGTTATAGACTGCGACACGCGGTCGATTCTATCACTCTTGGGTCAATTCGCCGCTTGCGGAGCGGCGAAATTATCACTACAAATATACGAATAATTTTTCAAACTGCTAATCGAAACGATAATTTATTGCGAATATGTATAATTACTTATTGAGATTCCCAAAAAAAAGCGTATTTTTGCGTGATTATTTAGTCATTGTATTCGAATATAACTAAAACTTAAATATGGAAAATTTCAAGCCTACGAAGTACACCCTGAAGTGTGTTGCTACCAACCGCGAGTTTGAAGATAGCGGATGGATTTTGGATGACCCCGAGTACAAGAGTCCTTCGCTCGTGCGTGCCGAGTATGAGAAGAAACAGATTGAGGTTAAGTCCGATGACTACGGATTCTATAAGTTCTGCGACTGGCTCCCTGTAAGACGCTTGCTCAAGGGCTCGTCTGCCCCCGTGACCTATAAGAGTGAGGCTCTGGCTAAGCATCTTGGTTTGGAGAATCTCTGGATCACGCTTAACGGATACTGCCCGAAGCGTGGTGTGAAGATGACCACTTGCTCGTTCAAGGAGACCGAGGCGTACAGCGTGTGTGCTCGTATTGACGAGCGTGAGGAGCGCGTGTTGGTCGTAGCTTCGGCCGGAAATACGGCGCGTGCCTTCGCTCGCGTATGCTCGGATAACAATATCAAGTTGCTCCTTGCAGTTCCGTCGGATAACCTTGATGCTCTTTGGTTTACCGAGCCTATCAACGACTGTGTGAGGCTCATCGCTTGCGATAAGGGTGGCGACTATTTCGATGCTATCAACCTCTCGAACCTCGCGCTCAAGTCGTCGAAATTCTACGCCGAGGGTGGTGCTAAGAATATTGCGCGTCGTGACGGTATGTCTACGACAGTGCTCTCTGCCGTGACAACGATTGGCCGTATCCCCGATTACTATTTCCAGGCCGTTGGTAGCGGTACTGGTGCCATTGCGGCGTGGGAGGCAAATATGCGCCTTGTGGAGGATGGCCGCTTTGGTAGTAACCTTATGCGCTTGATGGTGTCGCAGAATGCTCCGTTTGTGCCTATGTACGACGCGTGGCGTGCCGATTCGCGCGAGATGTTGGAGTATGATACGAAGAAGGCTCGCCGCGATGCAGAGCTTATTGATGCAAAGGTGTTGTCAAATCGTAAGCCTCCCTATGGCTTGGCTGGCGGTTTGTACGATGCACTGAAGGCTACGGGTGGCGATATTATGGTTGCTACGAATGCACAGTCGCGTCGCGCTTGCAAGCTCTTCAAGGAGCTCGAGGGTATCGACATCTATCCCGCTCCCGGTGTTGCGTTGGCTACGCTTATCAAGATGGTGGAGGCCGGCACGATTGAGAAGGATGCCTGCATTATGCTCAATATCACGGGTGCTGGCGAGGAGGCTGCAAAGCAGAATCGCGAGATCTTCTATCTCAAGCCGAGCAAGGTGTTCTCGTTGACGCCCAACGTCGACGAGGTAGTAAGCTATGTCGAGACACTCTTCTAATCGTTGTAGATATGCTTTATCCGTTGAAGTTTAAGCCCCGCGTCAAGGAGCGCATCTGGGGCGGTCAGGCAATATTGAAGAAGAAGGGCAAGGCTGTATCGCGTCTGTCGAAGGATAAGCTATATGGCGAGAGCTGGGACCTGTCGTCGGTAAAGGGCGACGTCTCGGTCGTGGCCAATGGTTTTCTTAAGGGTAACAACCTCGAGGAGGTCATCGAAGTATATATGGGTGAGCTTATGGGCGAGGAGAATTTCGAGCAGTACGGCTTGGAGTTCCCGTTGCTTGTGAAGTATCTCGACTGCAACGATAAGCTATCGGTTCAGGTGCACCCCAACGATGAACTTGCAGAGGAGCGTCACGACAGCTACGGTAAGACAGAGGCTTGGTATGTGGTTGACTGTAAGCCCGGTGCAGCTATATATCTCGGCTTTAAAAATCTGGAGCTTACGCGCGAGGAGTATATCTCGGCCGTTGCTGAGTCGCGCCTCGAGGAGTTGCTAAATAGGGTAGAGGTCAAGCCTGGTGATGTCTTCTTTATCCCAGCGGGTACGGTGCACGCTCTTGGTGCTGGCATCGAAGTTGTGGAGGTACAGCAGACCTCGGATATCACCTATCGCATATATGATTGGGATCGAGTGGATGCTTCGGGTAAGGGGCGCGAGTTGCACACGGCGTTGGCCGTCGATGCTATCGACTTCGAGGCAGATGCTGAGCTGCTCCACCGTCAGTATGAGTTGGAGAGAGGTGGTCAGGCGACGGTTATCGAGTCGAAGTACTTTACGATGTCGCTTCATAATGTCGCTGGACGAAAGGAGCTCGACCGCTCGATGCTCGACTCGTTTATTATCTATATCGCCTTGAATGGTTCGGTGCGTATCGTTGCCGATGGTGTGGAGGAGAGTCTTGCCGAAGGTGAGGTGGTGCTCATACCTGCCGAGGTGTGCGACGTAGAGATCGATGGCGATGCTAAGGTAATGGAGGTTTATATAAAGAGATAGAATGGGTATGCATCCGCAGATGGCTATAATATGCGAAAATACGCTGAGCTCGATGGCTCTGCGTAGCCTTCTGTCGGATATGGCGCCCGGTATTGATGTGGTGTGCTACGGCAGTGTGGAGGAGTTTCGTGAGGCCAATCCCGTTGTGGCACATTTCTTTATCTCGGCAAACATACTCTTTCACAATGCCGAGATGTTTCAGCCTATTATGCGTCGCACGATTGTGATAACTGAGGGTGAGGCGTCGCCCTTCGTGCAGTCGGGCTTTCATACGATTGATGCTATGGCCTCGGAGCAGCAGATTGTACGCTCGATACTTCAGATTCATAGCACGGGCCATCCCAACGGCCATAACCCTCACCCACAATGTGCAGCTAAGGCGGAGGCGCAGCAACCGTTACTCTCGGCGCGCGAACGCGATGTGCTTGCGCTGGTGGTTAAGGGTTTTATAAATAAGGAGATAGCCGAAAGGTTAAATATATCGTTAGCAACCGTTATTTTCCATAGAAACAACATCTCCGAGAAGCTTCAGACGCGCTCCATAGGGCGACTCACGATCTACGCTGTGCTAAATAACATAGTGCAACTTTCGGATATTTAATCCGCAGTTTATACAATAAGGGCTACCCTGCGGAGTAGCCCTTTTTATGTCGGCGATAACCACTCGACAAAATGCTATTACTATTTGTATCGTTTGTGTATCTCCTTTTGCAGCTTTGACTAATACTCACGCTGCCCGAAGATTGCTGTGCCTATGCGTACCATCGTCGATCCGTACTCAAGGGCGATGGGGTAGTCGTCGGACATTCCTATCGACAGCGTGTCGAAGGTCGCGCCAAAGAGTGGCTTAAACTCATTGAAGATGTCGCGAATATTTTGGAAATCACGACGAATGATCTGCTCATCATCGGTATTCGTTGCAATGGTCATAACGCCGCGTACGCGCACGTGGGGCATCGACTCGAAGGCACCCGATGCGATATAGGCGCGGAGCTCGTTGATATCCCAGCCTGACTTAGTCTCTTCGTCCGCAACGTGAACCTCGAGGAGAATATCTATCGTACGGTTGAATTTCGCAGCCTGCTTCTCGATCTCCACGGCAAGACGGTCGGAGTCGACCGAGGCAATCATCGAGACAAACGGAGCTATCATCTTAACCTTGTTGGTCTGCAGGTGGCCAATCATCGACCACTCAATATCCTTGGGTAGAATCTCGGCCTTGGCGGCCATCTCCTGCGGACGGCTCTCGCCAAAGATGCGCTGGCCAGCGTCGTAAGCCTCCTGAATTCGCTCGGCGGGATGAAACTTGGATACCGCAACGAGTTGTACACCTTCGGGTAGCGTCGCCCAAATTCTATGTAGTCTCTCCTGAATAGTCATAATAATTTGCGTTTTGAGCTTACAAATGTACAAATAAATCTGCAATAGCAGATAAATAGGCACAAAAAATCCGCCCAACTTTTGGTTAGGCGGATCGTTTTTGTGTTGAGATGATTACATATAGCTCAAACCTGACATATCAACGAGCGAGTAGTCACCCTCGAATACTACGGTGTGTGACTCCACCTCCTGAGCCTTGTTGTTCATAGTCACAGATAGGGTTACCTTACCATCCTCAACCGTGAGCGTACCAGTCTCGAACAGAGTCTGTGATGCTGCAAAGCCACCCTCATCATTGATCTGTAACCAGCTGAACTTGTGGCCAAACTGATCGGGCCAACCATTAGAGTTGCGGTCGAAGCCATAGGTGCCGTTGGGAACGGTGCACTCGGCGTTCGAAGCTGCGGTGGTGAGGTAGAGGTCTACAACGTAGTAGTAAGCGTTGGGCACGTTGAAGTAGTTGTGGTTGAGGATTGCCTCATATGAACTCATACCCTTATCCGAGAATACGAGGTAGAAGTTGTAGAGACCCTGTACGTTACCGTAGTAGTGACCAGTGAGTATGGGAACATCAACCACGATATTCGTTGGCTCGGGGTTACCCTCCTGTGTAAGGTTGACGCTAACAGCCTGCTCGCCATAGGTTATGGTGACAACGCCGGTGCGTGGCTCGATGTTGGGGTTCTTCTCGACCTTATAACCCACCTTACCCATATCCTTATAGCTGAACTCGCCAATCCAGTCAACATTAGCCGTAGCCTCCACCGTCAAGCCCTCTTCGGGATTAATCAGAGTATACGAAATGAATCCCATTACGTTGCCGTTGCCAACGGTGATATTCTCGTTAGACTTAAGAACAATCTGCGGTCCGTCTGTCGTATTGTTACCGTTGTTATCCCCGCCGCCGTTGTTGCCTTCGCCGCCGTTGGTTATCTCCTCACAAGCGGCAAATAGGATTGCGGCAATAGTAAGAAAAGCAAAAATCTTCTTCATCGTTTGGTAATTTTGTTTTTAGTTCACACTCTCATTTAGGTTTTTTACATCCTTTGGGGCAAAGATAATAATATTTTTTGATTTTAGACAATAGGATTATATATTTTTATGATATTTATCCATATCTTTGCTCTGATTAAAATGTTATTTCTATGAGTAGGGTAGTCTGTTTTGTTGCTATGGTTCTACTTCCGATGGCTCTTTATGCTCAAGAGGCGGTAGACTGGGATCGAAAGATGGTCGAGTATGGTCTTGTGGATCTGCAGTCGTTGGATGGCGATATTCTTGTCGAGCTGAAATATTCATCAGAGGATAACTTTGTCGGCGTAGATATGTATGGCGATCTTGAGCGCGCATATCTTGTCCCTGAGTTTGCGGCGAAAGTTGTTGAAGCTCAGCGCATTCTTAAACAACGACACCCTCATTATACACTGCTTGTTTACGATGCCGCCCGTCCTATTAGCGTTCAGCGAGCTATGCGTCGAGTGGTTCAAGGCACCGAGCTTGAGGGCTTTGTGGCGGATGGTACTCGCGGTGGCCGTCATAATTATGGCGTTGCTGTTGACCTTACGATTGCCTCCCCCGATGGCGAACCTTTAGATATGGGAACCGGCTTTGATGACTTTACGCTGGCGGCCGCGGTGAAGGGTACGCCGGATACGAGCGATGCCTCGACACGTACGATCGATGTCTATCGACGTTATGTTATGGGGCTTGCGGCAGATGGTATAATTAGTGAACAGGCTGCAAAAAATAGGGTGTTACTCCTCGAGGTTATGTGCGAAGCTGGCCTCGTGCCATACCGCAGGGAGTGGTGGCACTTCGAGGAGCTGCGCTCAATCTCTGAGACACGAAGCGTTTATAGACTTCTTGATTTTTAACGGTTTATGTTATGCGGCCATCACGGCGATAAAGTCCTTAGCGATATAATACATTAGGAATGCGCCAACGATTAGTTTGATGCCCGAACCCACGAGGAACGAGAGCATAGAGCCAAAGCCTACGGTTAGAGCCTCGCCGAATGATATTTTGCCGCCGATCATCTCGCCAACAACAGCCCCTACAAATGGGCCGAGGATGATGCCGGGAAGTCCGAAGAAGATGCCGACGAATGTTCCGACCGTGGCACCCGTGATGCCGGACTTTGTGCCGCCAAATACTTTGCTGAAGTATCCGGGAAGTATGTAGTCGAGGACAACGACGATGACGGATATCACGCCCCAGATTATCAGTTCGGTCATTGTTATGGTTGTTGTCGGTGTAAAGTATAGGCAGACAAGTCCTGCATATGAGAGTATTGTTCCGGGTAAGACGGGAACGATAACACCGATAAGTCCTATGATTCCGGCTGCTAAGCCTATGATTGCCAAAGTCGTCTCCATTTTTTGTAAGTTTATTTTGTTAACGTCCTAAACTGTTCTTTATTGTGTTTCTTAATTTTGGCGTAATATTTATATTATGTTAAATTGCGTTGGGGTAGCCAATGAATTGTCTATTTTCTAAAGGTGTAATACTTTGCGGCGATAAGGCTATACACAGCACATATAAGCGTGGTTAGTATCTTCGACGGTGTTGGCCAAATTCCGAGTGCCTCGACAAAGAGTTTCATACACACATAGTTGATCAGTATCGAGCCGAGGACGCTCAGAGCATAGCGAATAACCTGCGGACGCGAGCTAAGGTGCGTGACACGGAAGGCAACGTGGCGGTTGAGCCAGAAGCCTGTAAAAAAGGTTATCGGGAATACAACGATTAGCGAAGCAATGTGTGGCGACACAACAACAATCCCGAGGTCGACATAACGTTCGGCAACAACGTAATGGTAAGTTATAAAGTACCACAGCGCGTCGAGCACCATATTCGAGCCTCCGCATAGAAAGTAGCCAAAAATATCGCGCGAGACAATGCGCCTTACAGGGGAAATGTAGAGCGAATCGATAAGCGATATTAGTGTCTTACTTAGTGACATACGCAATGTTATCTAAAGCGTTTTGGAGTATGAATCCAGAGTTGTGAGAAGCTCTCTGAATAGCTACGTTGGAACTCTACACACTCATTCCTTTCAGTACTTCCAAATATTGCCACGGCGTACATCGAGCCAAGCTGGAACACGTCGCACTTGAGCTCGGGCATTGAGCCTTCGATGTTGTGCACGGCACGCTCGGCATTCTCGATTGTTGAGTAACTACCCACAACCACGCGGTGACGGATGTCGTTGTTTGTTCGCCAGTCTGTTACCTCGGGAGTCGTACTCCCTGCCTCAATATCCTCCTCGGCGGTTGTCTCTTCAATGATCGTGTTGTCAGATGTCATAGCCTCGGTGATATCCTCAGTTACAGCCTCTTGCGCGATGATGTCCTCTGTGGTTGTGTCGCCATTTTCAGCGTATATATCACCCTCCGGTATCTCGCTAACGGTATCAGCACTACCCTTTTGCAGATGTATGTACAGTACACCGCCAAGCACTATAATAATCAGCACAAAAGCTGCTACCCACGGTGTCATATTGCGACGACGTTTGATGCGTACCGAGGGCTTGCGACCATAGTTGAGAACGGCCATCAACTCAGAGTCCGCAACGAAACTCTTGCCACGAAGTGTGCCAACGTTGCTTATTATTAACTCGTTGCCGTTCTGTGACTTATCGCGCCAGCGTGTGTAGATATCCTCGGCCTCGGCCTGCGATATTGCCGACACTGTGGCTATGACTCTTGTGATGGATGTCGCGCTATGGTGCGACGAGAACGTGACGACGTACTCCGGGGCAGTAATCCTATCGCCCTTTGCTTCGGCTGCCCTACGTTCGATGCGAAGCGTGCCGATCTCGGGGAGATGTACGGCGCGCTCGGCGATGAGTGTATTGAATATTAGTGAGTTAACCTCGTTTACCATCGTTATTTCTTCTCTTTAGCTTTCTTATCTTCGCGCGCATACTCCCTATTGGCGTGCGCAACGACTGCACCTACATCCTTAACCTCGGGACGGCGCATAGATCTGAATATCATATAGATACCGAGCAAAATGAAGGGGATGCTGAGCCACTGACCCATATCGAGAGTCATACCCTCCTCGAAGTCCACCTGACGCTCCTTGATAAACTCGATGAAGAAGCGCGTGAGGAAGATACCAATCATCGCGATGCCGAAGAGGAAGCCCGGACGGCGACGGCCCAAATCCTTGCGATAGTAGAGCGTAATGATGATGGCGAAGGTGATAAGGTAGCATAATGCCTCGTAGAGCTGTGCCGGGTGGCGCGCAGGGACAAGGTCGATGATCTGCTGAGGTACGTCCCCACTAAACTGCATCCACGCTTGTCGGGCATCGTGGTAGATGAACTTAAAGCCCCACGGCATATCTGTCACATTACCAACGATTTCCGAGTTAAAGAGGTTGCCCAGTCGAATAATTGCACCGCTCAATGGGGCGACGATGGCGATGCGGTCGAGCCCCCAGATAAAGGGCAGGTGGTTGCGCTTGACAAAGAACCAGATGCCGAGGATGATACCTATCGTTGCTCCGTGGCTGGCCATACCGCCATCGCGGATATCGGTGATTATGCGCCACGGCTCGGCGAGGTATGTCTCAGGCTCGTAGAATAGGCAGTGGCCCACGCGAGCACCGATAAAGGTGCCGAGGACTATCCATATAAATGCCGACTCGAGGGTGCGTGGTGGCAGCCCTTCGTGACGGAAGGTGTAGTGGCAGACGCGCTCGGCGGCAAGGATTGCCAATGCCCACATCAGACCATACCAACGAATATCGAGACTACCGAGCATAAAGCAGGTCGGGTCCCAATTCCAAACTATTGCTAACGCATTCATCATATTATGTTTTGTCAATTTAGGTTTAACTCTCAAGGATTGCCATTCGCACAACTACGCGCCAAGCACGCGCCACCGACGACTTATCTACGAAGATATCGGGAAACTCCTCGCGGTTTGTGGCAACCAATCGCCACCTCTGGGCATCGTTGGCAACAAGGCGTACTTTACGCCACACTACCCTATCGTCATAGGCCAAGACATACTCGTTACCCTGCACCATCTCGCGGGCATCTACCTCGCGTAGAAATAGGTCTGTGGCTGCTGCAAGTGTCTCATTCATAGCCTCATCCGACGAACGTGCAACGAAATCGCACTCGGCGTTATACGGCAGCGTGAAGCGACTGTCGGGCTCAAGCTCGCTTATTTGCGGGATGACCTCCGTTATGTCGCGACGGAAGTACGGCAACGATTTATCTGCGCCGTTGTCCGTAAGGAGCATAGATCCTACGCCGGAGATTAGCCACGTGCGGTCGATGGCGGGAAAGTGATGCACGATTCTGTCGGCTAAGTCGGCAGATATGCCATAGTTACCCTTCTTTATGTGGTATAGGTTCTCGGCACGTTGCAGACCGATATATCCTGCGAAGTAGTTAACGGTCATACCAGCCCAGTCAATCACTTGCAGAAGTCGACGCCAGTTATCGTGTCTATTGGTCATAGATGCAACGTTGTTGTGGTTTATGTTTTATTCAAATCAATTACCGTAAAAACTACCGACATTGCAAAAAAATATCTATCTTTGCACCACGGCCCCGTAGTTCAATGGATAGAATTTGAGATTCCGGTTCTTACGATGAAGGTTCGAATCCTTTCGGGGTCACGCGTGCGTCGGCATCTGCCGGCGCATTTTTGTTGGCTAAGCCCCTCGATTCCATCCACTCGGCGGGTAGCGCAAAGATACTACTAATTTTTCAAATACAATCTAATCATAGAACTTTTCTTGCAATCTGTCTTTGCGCCATTGTTATCCCTTTTTTTTGTGTCGTGTTTGAGAGCCTTTATTCGCGATGGCTAAATAGTGTCGACGATGTGTGCGCAATCCAAAAAAATGTATTATCTTCGCTCTGCCGTTTAATGGCTACGTATATTTATATAGGTATTATTATGAGAAGATTTTTGTTCTGTGCGACACTCGTTGTGTTGCTTGTGGGGTGTACAAATGGTTTCGAGGATAGTCGTTATTCTCCCGATCAGGTTACTACTCTACCTGATTTGACGGCGGAATTTGCTGACGCTAAGGATGATACGCGTACGTACATAGATGGGGATAACCATCTGCACTGGCATAAGGCAGATCTTATCACCGCCTTCTTTGGTAATACGTTGAATCAGGCGTATAGGTTCAATGGCGAGACGGGTGATAATAGCGGTACCTTCTCGTTGGTACCGAGCGGTATGCTTGGTACGGGAAACGACCTTGAGGCAATATACGCGGTGTATCCCCATAACAAAGCTGTGAAAATCAGCGACACAGGCGTTCTATCGCTCACGCTTCCGAGTATGCAGGGCTATGCCGAGGGTACGTTTGGTAAGGGTGCGAATACGATGATTGCTGTTACGGAGAGCGTGGCGGATACATACTTGGGCTTTAGAAATGCTGGCGGATATCTGAAGGTGCAGCTCTATGGCGAGGATGTTACGGTTAGGAGCGTTGTGCTTCGCGGTAACAACGATGAGCGTATCGCCGGTGCGGCAACCGTGGTTATGGAGCACGGTGGCCTGCCCGAGGTTACTATGGCAGATGATGCAGAAACCTCTGTCTCAATTAATTGCGGCGACGGTGTGAAGCTCGGCACAACGCCCGAGACTGCCACCGAGTTCTGGTTTGTAATCCCCGAGGTTACATTCGAGAACGGCTTTACCATTGTTGTCAACGACACTAACTTCGGCCGTTTTGAGAAGTCGACATCACGCTCGGTTACCATCGACCGCAACACTATCCAGCCTATGAAGGCCATTGCTGTGGATATCACTGCCGGAGTACCACCGTTGAACGAGGTGTGGTACACTTCAACGGATGGACAAATTGTGGAGATAAACATAAGTGATGACTATTATAATGGCCGTCACTGGGGAGGATGGGGATATTCATACGGTTCTTATAATACGAGCTATAACCCTCTGGTTTCGAATACATATGTCGACGGCGTTGGTAGGCTTGTTTTCGAGGATACCGTGACGAACATCCCTTACAATGCCTTTGGCTCTAACCTTGCAAGTGTGGTGATGCCAAATGGTGTTATTCAAATCCAGAACTATGCATTTGAAAATCTGAAAATTAAAGAGCTACATATTCCGGAAAGCGTTGAACTTATTGGAAGTATGATATGTATGGGATCTGATAACCTCGAGAAGGTGACAGGTAGATGGACCTCAGAGGATGGAAGTTATATCTATCATAATGAAAGGTTCGTATGTTACGCGCCGAGCCATCCGAATACCGAGTTTGTTGTTCCTGATACATTCACCGAAATAGAACCATATGCCTTCTACCACGCTCGCAATCTGAAGAGGGTGGTCATCCCCGAGAGTGTGGAGGTGATAGGTCAGTCGTCGTTCTTGGGTGCAACGGCACTTGAGACGGTGAATGTGCCTTCAAAGGTGACCTCGCTCTATGATAACTTCCGTAATTGTTATAGCCTCAAGAACGTAACGCTTAGCTATGGTCTGCAAGAAATTAAGTATGAAACATTTGCGGAGTGTACGTCGCTAAAAAGCATAACCATACCTGCGAGTGTTACGGTGATGTATAATGATGTGTTGGAGGGGTGTTCGAGCCTTGAGGCTCTATATATGGAGTCGCCAACACCTACTGAGTGCGATCCCTACTCATCTCGTTATTATTTCGGCAACTCGGCAAATTTAAAGATCTATGTGCCAAGCGGTTCGGTTGACGCCTACAAGAGTGCTGAGCCGTGGAAGTATTATGCCGATAATATCGTTGGCTACTCGCCTATTGCCAACTTCGTTGTCGATGGCGTAGACTATGGTAAGGGCGTAAGGATTGACAATACGGTTTGGGCTCCTACGAATCTATATGTCCCAACGGCTGAGTTCCCGAACCACTTTATCCACCCCGGTAACAGCTACTATGATAAGTGTCCCGATGGCTGGCGCGCCCCTACGCGCAAGGAGATGGAGGCCCTGATTCAGAACCACTCGGAGTGGAATAGCGGCTATTACTTCTCTGGTAGTCAGCCGTATAGTAAGGGTGTGCCAAGTATCTTCCTCGGTGCGCGTGGACTCTGCAATCTGAAGTCGGTCTACTACACAGGTGAGCGCGGTTATTACTGGGTGTCTGATTCGGTGGGTGCTTATGGTGGCGTGACGCTCGAGTTCTACGACTCGTACATCTACTTTAGCGGGCAGAATGCCTTTGATTATTACTGCTCGCTCCGTTGCGTACAGGAGGAGTAACGAGTTGTGTCTTAATTAGATTGGGCGGACTACATCATAGTCCGCCCAATCTTTTGTAATTTGTGCGAGTCTCGATTGGCCCTGGTTATTCCGGTTGTTGTTGCGGTTGTTTTCGTTACTCTCTACCCCATTGCTCTCTCGTTTTGTGTAGCTGTAAAAAGAACCCCCGTATGCAAGGAAACGAGAACACCTCACATACGGGGAATGGTTGCTTGGATTAGGGCAACCACGAAAATTCTAAATTACTCATCGAAAGAGTGGATAACAACGCCTGAACGCAACTTAGGCTCGAACCAAGTAGTCTTGGGAGGCATAATGTTGCCAGTGTCAGCGATGTCGATAAGCTGCTGCATTGATACGGGATACAATGCGAAAGCAACCTTCATCTCGCCGCTGTCAACGCGCTTCTGCAACTCACCCAAACCGCGGATACCACCAACGAAGTCGATGCGCTTAGAGGTGCGCAAGTCAGCGATGCCGAGAACCTTGTCCAATACGAGGTTAGAGAGAACCGTAACGTCGAGAACGCCGATAGGATCGTTATCGTCGTAAGTACCCTCCTTAGCTGTCATCGAGTACCACTCGCCGTCGATGTACATTGCGAAGTTGTGCAATGCGTTAGGCGTGTAGATATCTGCACCCTTCTTCTCAACAACGAAGTTCTCCTCGATAGCCTTCAAGAAGTCCTCCTTCGAAAGACCATTGAGATCCTTAACTACGCGGTTGTAGTCGATGATGCGAAGGTGTGATGCGGGGAAGGTAACTGCTAAGAAGAAGCAGTACTCCTCGTCGCCAGTGTGGTTGGGGTTCTTCGATGCGCACTCCTGACCTACACGTGCAGCAGCAGCGGTACGGTGGTGACCGTCAGCCACATACAATGCGGGGATACCCTTGAAGAGCTCGGTGATGCGATCGTTGGTCTCCTTCGAGCGGATAACCCACATATGGTGACCAAAGCCGTCCTCAGCAACGAAGTCGTAATCAGCCTTGTGCTCAGCTACCCACTTAGAGATGATAGCGTCGATCTCGGCGTTATCAGGGTAAGTGAAGAATACGGGCTCGATGTTTGCCTTCTGGTTGCGAACGTGGATCATACGGTCCTCCTCCTTATCGGGACGAGTGAGCTCGTGCTTCTTAATAGCACCTGAGAGATAGTCGTCGTAGTGGCAGCACATAGCGATACCATACTGAGTACGACCATTCATAGTCTGAGCGTAGATGTAGTAGTACTCCTCGCCGTCCTGAGCCAACCAACCCTTCTCCTTCCAGATGCGGAAGTTCTCCATTGCCTTTGCATAAGCCTCGTCAGAGTGCTCATCAGCGATGGGGTCGAAGTCGATCTCGGGCTTGATGATGTGGAGCAATGAACGCTCGCCAGCCTCAGCCTTAGCCTCAACAGAGTTCAATACGTCGTAGGGGCGTGATGCTACCTCCGATGCATACTCCTTCGGAGGACGGATACCCTTAAAGGGCTTAATTCTTACCATATTTATTTGTAGTTTTTAGCTTGGTTATTTGTCTTTGTAAGGGTGTCAACCGAAATTGACACCCTAAAAATATCTCCGATAAGAGAAACAATAATATGATTGAGATAGCTTGAAACTGCTCGAAGGATAAAAATGCAGAGTTTACCTTAGTAAATGAGCAATTTTTATACAAGGCAGATGCCAAGATATCCAATCAGATTACTTGTTTACCTGGAAACGGCGGTTACCGTTAACGAAGAAATCAACAATCTGACGAGCAGCAGCAAGACCAGCGTTTACGTTAGCCTCAGCAGTCTCAGCACCCTGCTTCTTGGGAGTGCCGAAGTAACGCTTGCCAAACTTCTCAGCAAATACATCCTTAGTATCGGGAGCGATATCGGTGATGTACTTGAGATCCTCGCGCTCCTCCATAGCCTTCATAAGACCCTCCTCGTTGATAACCTCCTTACGAGCGGTGTTAACGAGGGTAGCACCCTTAGGCATAGACATAGCGAGGTCGTAGCCGATAGAGCCCTTAGTCTCAGCAGTTGCAGGGATGTGGAGTGAGAGGTAGTCGGCAGCAGCGTAGAGCTCAGCGATTGAGTTCATCTTCTTCACGCCGTCACGCTCGAATACAGCCTCATCAGTGATGAAGGGATCGTAAGCAATAACGTTCATACCGAGAGCCTTACCCTTCAAACCTACCAAGCGACCTACGTTACCGTAAGCGTGGATAGCGAGGGTCTTGCCCTGAAGCTCAGAGCCTGTGCCGGGGTTGAACTGGTTACGAGCCATATATACCATCATACCGAGAGCGAGCTCAGCAACAGCGTTAGAGTTCTGACCGGGAGTGTTCATAACAACTACGTTCTTAGCAGTTGCAGCAGCGAGGTCAACGTTGTCGAAACCAGCACCTGCACGAACAACAATCTTAAGCTGCTTAGCAGCCTCGATAACCTCAGCCGTAACCTTGTCGCTACGGATGATAAGAGCGTCAACATCGGCAACAGCAGCCAAAAGCTCAGCCTTGTCGGCATACTTCTCAAGACGTACTACCTCGTAGTTAGCCTCCTTCAAGATTGACTCGATACCCTCAACTGCAGTCTTTGCAAAGGGCTTCTCGGTTGCAATAAGTACCTTCATAATAGGTCTATTCTTGTTTTTTAGTATTTTAAATTATGGCGACCACCCGACCCTAAGATCGGGCGGTCACCGTAACATAATTAATTAACTAATTAATTCGATTTACGTATTACTTGTGAAGCTCCTCGAACTCCTTCATGCAAGCTACCAAAGCCTCAACAGACTCCTTGGGGCAAGCGTTGTAGATAGATGCACGGAAACCACCTACTGAACGGTGACCCTTGATACCTACCATACCGCGCTCTTTGGCGAACTCCATAAACTCCTTCTCGAACTCCTCCTTACCGGGTGCCATTACGAAGCAAACGTTCATCAACGAACGATCCTCCTTAGCAGCAGTACCAATGAACATAGAGTTGCGGTCGATCTCGTTGTAGAGCAACTCAGCCTTCTCCTTGTTCATCTTGTACATAACCTCAACGCCACCGAGCTCCTTAACCCACTTCAGGGTCTGGTACATAACGTAGATGGGGAATACGGGAGGTGTGTTGAACATTGAGCGGTTGCGAGCCTCCTCGGGATAGTGAGTCGAGTAGTCAACCATAGTCTGGAGCTTACGACCTGACTGGCCGAGAAGATCCTTGCGGATGATAACGAAGGTAACGCCAGCGGGGCCTACGTTCTTCTGAGCACCACCATAGATCATACCATACTTCTTAACGTCAACGGGACGAGACATAATGTCTGATGACATATCAGCAACCAAAGTTACGGGTGAGTCGATATCCTCGTGGATCTCAGTACCGTAGATAGTGTTGTTGGTAGTGATGTGGAAGTAGTCAGCATCAGTGGGGATAGTGTAGTTCTTAGGAATGTAGCTGTAAGTCTTGTCCTCAGAAGAAGCAACAACCTCAACATCACCGTAGAACTTAGCCTCCTTGATAGCCTTCTTAGCCCAAACGCCAGTCTGCAAGTAAGCAGCCTTAGTCTTGAGAAGGTTAGCGGGAACCTCAAAGAACTGAGTAGAAGCACCACCACCGAGGAAGAAGATAGCGTAGTCCTCAGGGATGTTAAGAAGGTCGCGCCAAAGCTGCTCAACCTCAGCCATTACGCGCTCCCAGCCGGGAGTACGGTGCGAAATCTCAAGGATACCGATACCGGTGTTGTCGAAGTCGCGGATAGCCTCGATAGCTGCCTCAACGGCCTGTCTGGGAAGTACGCAGGGACCTGCGTTGAAATTGTGTTTCATAAGTTTTAAGCGTTTTTTAAGTTTGTATTGGTAAATAAAAAATTATATATTTTATTCGTTCTGTGTCACTTACTCTGCGGGGCCGCACGTGTGGCCATTTACAGTCACACAAAGATAGTCAAATTTTATGATATACAAAAATAAAACGCTAAATTTTTCGTCTCATTTGGATTTTCGATGTGAGAATATTGTGCCGATATCGTCGTGGCCAACAAAAAACTCCCCGCAACCAAAGTTGCGAGGAGAGGTATTAACGCGGCAGCCACTTACCACCAAAGACTAATTCTAAAAAGCGGACACGGCGCGCACAAAGCGGCTGCCGTTCTTAATGCCGTAGTAGTTGGTGTAGCCATTGCCCAGATTGACACTCCACGCGCAGAACTTAGGCTTATAATTAACATCCTCCCTTGATGTCCAATACCATTCATCTTTTAAAGAAGTACCATACTTCTGCAAAGTGGTATTAAGCTTGCTTTTATTATTGTATATACTCTTTAACTCATTAAGTGAAGGCAGATACCAACTATTTCCCTTTGCTCGGCACCATTTGAATGCGGAGAAATAGTCACTATCCGAGCGAGCCATTATTTTATCTGTATTAGCCTTACCATCGCTATTACTATCAGCATAGGTGTGT
>JAGBCY010000027.1 GCA_017937765.1 Alistipes sp. | reverse complement strand
CTAAATCTCCTTGGGGTTCTGTGCAGCGTGAGGATGCTCTGCGCCAGCATAAACCTTCAAATTCTTCATAATTGCCTCGCCCAGACGGGTCTTAGGCAACATACCACGTACAGCGTGCTCAACAACGAACTGGGGCTTCTTGCCTGTTGTCAAGAAATCCTCAGGTGTAGCAAAACGCTGACCACCGGGGAAGCCAGTGTAACGTGTGTAGACCTTATCGGTCATCTTTGCGCCCGTGAGCTTCACCTTATCCGCATTGATTACGATAACATAGTCACCGCAGTTTGTGTGGGGGGTGTAGCTGGGCTTGTTCTTGCCGCGGAGGATCTTAGCCACCTGCGATGCAAGACGTCCCAAAATCTCGTTCGTAGCGTCAATGACGAACCACTCCTTCTGAGCGTCCTCTGCCTTGACCGAGACTGTCTTGTAACTCTTTGAATCCACTTTGTTAAAAGTTTAGTTAATACTTAATTTATTGTAATCCATTCCCGAAACAACTATTTCGGGCCTGCAAAGATACACATTTTTTAACAGTTACAACACCTCTCAGAATCTTTTTTTTCAGCAAAACAGTCAATCGCTTATCAATCAATCAGTTAACGCATTTTTAACCCCTGAATTTAATTTCGAGATACGCATAAAAAAATGTTACCTCGGGCAAGAAACCCGAGGTAACATCTACATTATATATATTCGAAGTTATCGCACCATACGGCGGCGGAAGCTATCCATATCCTCCGTGCGACGCTCAACCTCACCGAGAGCCTTCTCCAGACGTAGCTCGCGAACAAAGGCACGAGCCTCGTGCTTCATAGCCTCATCGTCGTTGTACAAAAGTTGCACATCGCGCTCCGAGCCTACGGTCTCAACCTCTGGCTCCTCGACAACGACGAGCGACTGCGGGATTAGCAGCGACTGCTTCGAACCACCGAACTCGCTGGCGGGCGAAGCACCCTCCTTCGTGAAGGTTACCACCTTACGGAATATCTTACCGGGCTTATATCCCAAGTCGTAGACCACGGCCGTTGCCGTCATCTCCTGATCATACGGCAGGTCAATGATGATGTTCTTCTGGCTGAAGCCGTTGTTCTGGAGCTCCTGATAGAAGATGTCGTCGGGATAGAGCACCTCGTCGGTAAGGTCGCGGTTGAAGAATGCGAAGTAGTACTCCGAGTAGTCGCCCACGATATCCAGCGATATAGGCACGATGCAGTTGCCCTTGCTACTGTTAAACTGCGTATAGCCAGCGTCGCACAACTCGTTGGCGTCGTAGTACTTATCCCAATTCACCGTGATAGAGACATCGGCATAGGTCATCTCCGTAGTGGTAAACACCTCGCTAAAATACATATCACTAAGGAACTCACCCGTGTCGTAGTCCATAATGATGATACCGAGCTTATAGTCGGTCGTGGGAGTAAGACCCTCTTCGGTGGTTGTGAGGTCGCCCTGATACAATCGCCACGATGAGAAGGCTGCGACGCTACCCTCGTAGTCCTCGCTGATGACATAGCGGATGAACGACTTGGCATCCTCCTCGGTGTAGTCGGCAGGATAGATCTCGTAGAAGTAGTGGTGACCCTTATCCGAGGGGATTATCTCGAGCCATACGTTATCGGCACCAGGAACGCAGAGCGTCTCGAAGGTACAATCCTTCGGATCACCCGACTCAATGGTCGAGATCTCGCGCTTAATCATATCGGTGGTCTGCACACCTGCAAGGTTACCAAAGGCAAGGATGGTGTATTCGGTACCCGGACGCATACGACCAAAGGTCTTTGACCAGTTGCCGTAGAAGGTATACTCGTTGACAAGCACGCTATACTCATCCACAACAAAGGCATAGATCTCCTCGTCGGTCATACCCTCGATGACATCCGATCTCACGGGCAATACGACATAGGGATCGTTGTTCGTGGTGGTCATCTCGACAGATACCGACGACTGGGTAATCTCGGTGATATCGAGCGTGATGACGTTATCCGAGAGGTTGGCACGCGGTGTTGTGTACTCAGCGGTAGATACCGGGCCCTGAAGCTCACAGTTTTCGTTCCACTTAGCAGCGTAGAGGATATACTTCGTGCCGGCATTTACCTCGGCCCAGCCATCATCCACAACGTTGTAGCAGTTGAACATATCGTAGTAGTCGATACGTTCGTCGATGAAGTTGTAGTCCATCAAGAGCTGCATAGTGTACTCGATATCGCCATACTGGATTGCAGCAACCAAATCGTCGCCACCCGTCTCGGCCTTCCACTGTGCGATCTCGGCCTCGCTGGCAACACCATAGTAGAAGTCGACACCGAGGTGCGAAGGCGTCACAACGAACTCCATAACGTAGTTCTCTTCCTTGATATCGAACTCGAAGGTTACATCACCCTCATAAGCCTCGGCAGTCGTCGCCGTAGTCCAAACGACATCGGTAAGACGTGTGCCATCGAGAGCAAGGCCATAGACATAGATGACATACTCGGTCTCGGGATCGAGACGCTCGATGACGATACCCTCCTGCGAACCCTTGCCGAGCATCTCCGAGAGGAACTCCTCGAGGCTCACGCCGTAGTTCTCGGCCAAGTACTTGAAGTACTCGAGGTCGTAGATATATATCTCCTCATCGTTGACAGGTTCGGTCCAGTACTTACTATACGTAACCATAGGTATCCACGTGAGGTCGGGATGCGACGCCGTGACGTTGAAGGTGATCATTGTCGAGTCCACCGATGTAACCTCGATCTCAACCTTTGCGATATCCTCCTCGGCACCTCCAGCTTGAAGCACTCGTACCGTGACATCGTCAGCACCCTTGTAGCTAAACACGACGTCAGCCGTGCGGTGCGACTCAGCCTCGTTACGTTCGGCAGAGAGGGTGACGGCGTCATCGCCAATCTCCACGCTGAGCCAGCTGGCGTCGTAGGTAGCGGTGAGCTTATCGGCTACGCCCTCCTCGATGTTCTTGATTGAGTATATCAGACTACTGGGAGTACCATAGGCATCAATGCCCACCTCCGTAGCCTCAAACTCGATTATCGGCTTCACGGGCTCGGGCGATGGCTCCTTCTCGCACGATGCAAACCCCACAGCCAGGATCAGAGCCACGAATAAAAACTTTACGTTTTTCATAATAGAAATTTGGTTAAATTGTGTAATATGTGTGTTTCAATATCTGATACTTATGTCTGTATATCCGTGCAAATATATGCAAATAAATATAAAAATGCAAATGACACGACTGGTAAATCGAGAAGGATTTGTTATCCCGAACAGGCGCGGCACTGCGCTGTCATCCTCCGCTTTCGCTCGGAAAGGCACGCTTTGACAATTAGTAGTGAGTAGTGAGTAATAATTATAACTGGAAATATAACGTTCGGGATAGCACACCTAATTTGGTGCCAATAAAGAGAAAGAGCGGATGGGACATACTTGAAGTATTTCCCATTCGCTCTTTGGATCGAGGTGCCGAAGTAGGCCACTTATCACAAGAAATTACTTATCGAGGGCCTGCGATATGTTGATAATGAAATCTCCCATTCGCTCAATCTCAGATACGGTATCGAGATAGTAGACGCTCGACTGATAGTTGGCACCATCGTTCTCAATCTTGAGAATCTCCTCCTCGCGGATATTGTTGCGCAGATCGTTGATCTCGATCTCGCAGTCGGTAGCCATACGGAGACCGATAGGCTCAAAGATCTCAGCCTTGAGGTTGTCAATCATAATGCCATAGGCCTTATCCACTGCCGCGAGCATCGTCTCGAGCTTAGCCTTCTGCTCGGGGGTAAAGTTCTTCTTGTGGCTGTTGCGGCGCGCAAGGATGCGGCTTACGCTCTCACCCGAATCACCGAGGCTCTCGAGCTCACCGATAATCTTGTACATACGCTTTGTCTCGGTACGTGTCTGCTCCGAGATGCTATCCTCGGGAAGAGAGTTTAGGAACGCGGCAATCTCGTACTCGATGCGGTCAGAAATCTCCTCATACTTGACGAGTTTCTGGCGTGCCTCCTCGAACTCCTTGTCGTTCTTTGCCTCGATAGCGCGACGAATGAAGCCTATGCCACGGCGTGATATCTCGGCGAAGTGGATCACCTCGTTGCGCGCTTGGCCTACTGCCACCTCGGCAGTAGAGAGGGGACCAGCGTTGATATACTTGAGCTTCACGACATCCTCCTCCGTACCCTTCTTATCCTTAATCACACGTGTCACGATCTTCACGATCACGTTTACGAACCAGATAAGGATAAAGGTATTAAACACGTTGAAGAGCGTGTGGAGCATCGAGATACCGTAGAGCGTCGACATACTCTCGTCCGAAGTCATAGCTATCTCTGATGAGTGCACAATATCAACGGGATTAGGCAAGCCCATCCAGGTGATTGTCTCGCCGATGAGGTTAAGGAAGGGGGTGAAGAGAGCCAATGCCCAGCACACGCCAAAGACATTGAACAGCGTGTGTGCCAGTGCTGCGCGGCGTGCATTAGCATTACCTACGGACGCTGCTATGTTGGCCGTAATCGTCGTACCGATATTCTCACCAAGAACCATGGCTGCACCCATTTCAAACGGAATCCATCCCATGTTTACCATGATGAGCGTGAGTGCCATAGTGGCCGATGATGACTGAAGGACAAGCGTGAGAATTGTACCGAACACCAAGAAGATAAGTACAGAGCCAAAGCCATAGCTCGTCCAATCCTGTATGAAGGCGAGCACCTCGGGCGTCTCCTTAAGATCGGGCACCGACTCCTTCATAAGCGAGAGGCCGAGGAAGAGGAGCGAGAAACCGACGATAAGCTCCGAGATGTGGCGACGCTTATCCTGCTTCGAGAGACTTAAGATGAAGCCTACTGCCATAAGTGGCACAGCAAAGAGTGAGATATCTGCCTTAAAACCAAGCCACGCAACCAACCATGCCGTTACCGTAGTACCGATGTTTGCTCCCATAATCACACCCACGGCCTGCGAAAGAGTGAGCAGGCCAGCATTCACAAAGCCCACAGTCATAACCGTAGTGGCCGAAGAGGACTGTATCACCGAGGTGATACCCAGACCCGTCATCACACCCTTGAAGGGGTTTGAGGTCATCGCCGTAAGGAAGCTACGCATCTTACTACCCGCGGCCTTCTGAAGACCCGAGCTCATCAGGTTCATTCCGTAGAGGAACATACCCAGCGCACCAAGAAGTGTCAATAATTGCATCATAACTTATAAAATTGTTTTAGTTTTTTCATCTTTTCGATGGCAAAAATATCTGCATTTCTTGAATTGCACAATAGCTCTTACTAAATGTAACAAAATCTTAACATCATTGCAAAAGCTTTGTTACGACACAACAAAAAAAGCGGGCCAGCTACCCGTGTAGCCGGCCCACAATAGTTCTATATGCACATTTTACACGCCACTCCCTACACCCTATCGGCGGTCGCCGAGGATGCGAAGGAGGAACAAGAAGAGGTTGATGAAGTCGAGGTAGAGCGTAAGGGCACCCAGGAGTGCGAGCTTGTTACCCATCTCATCGGCCGAGCCATACTCCGCAAACATCTGCTTGAGCTTCTGCGTATCATAAGCCGTGAGGCCCACGAAGATTAGAACACCAACATAGGTGATAACCCAGTAGAGCGTCTCCGAGCCGAGGAAGATGTTGACAACCGTGGCGATAAGCAGGCCGATAAGTGCCATAAACAGGATACTGCCAACCTTCGTCAGATCGAGGCGTGTGACGTAACCGATGATACTCATAGCGAAGAACGTGCCCGCAGTGACGAAGAACGTCGAGGCGATAGAGCCCATCGTGTAGACCATAAATATCGACGACATCGTGACGCCCATCAACACCGAGTAGAGGATGAAGAGTATCGTCGCCGTGGTCATCGACATACGTGTAATGCCCGCAGACATCCACATAACGAGTCCGAGCTGCGCAAAGAAGGCGATCCAGAGAACCGAGGGGTTCTCGGCCAAGAAATACAAGAAGTCGACCGACTGCGATAGGAAATACGACACAAGGCCCGTGACCGTGAGGGCCGCAGCCATCTGCATATAAACACTCTTGAAGAGTGTAGCCACCACCGACTGCGTAGCGGTTTGGGATGAAACAAAGTTTGCCATAATCTGTAATTATTTTTTATTATTATTTATATCGCTTGATATCTTTTATGCCGCCCATATATCGTAGCCTCTCAAATAGCTAACTCTGCCGCGGGCGATTTATTACTCTCTTCTCGTCACGCCACTCGTTTTTCGCCCCAATCGACCACGCATCAGGTCATATAGGGCCAACATAAAGGCCGTAATCGACGTAAGGAGCATCATATAGAGGCCATAGCTTAAGTCAACAACGACATACGACGAGGCCATCTCAATAGCCGTCGAGAGTTTGCGAAGCGTGTTACGCTCATCTGCCATAACCTCGCCAAAGGGTCCCTCGAGCGTCTCCGCAAGTGTAACGCCATCAGCGGGCTGCACCTCGTTAAGTGCGATAAAGTCAGGCGTAGCAATCATAGCCACAACCGCTAAAGCAACCGCCAACAATGTGGTTATAAGCGTTATCACGCGACGTCGCGCCACCGATGCGAGGATAAGCACAAGAGCCAGCGCGAAGGTTGCAATACCGTAGGGTGTCGAGACTCCCGAGTAACCCGGAAGAATGCGCGTAAGGAAGTTTGCCGCAGCATCCACGCTACCTCCGCCGTCAATACTCAGGTGGACTGAATACCACGCAAAGAGCGTGGTCACAACCATCAGCACCGCCAAGAAAATCATCAACTTACGTATGATGCCATCCTCCTCCGCAGGGCGCGCAACAACATCGGCACCGCATCGCGGACACCGTCTCATAGGCTCGGTCAATGCCTCGCCACACTCTGTACAATATCTTGCCATTCTGCAAATATACAACATATTTATAATAAAAGATAATCTCGGCCGAAGAAATCTATCACGCTCCCCGAGAAATTAGTATGCAGAGTGGTTGCAAGGATTTAAATAGTGGTAATGGGTTGATGGAATTCGGGCATAGTGACACACGCTGTCATTCAGAATACTTTGCTGCTTGCACTATCATCCAGAATGCCTTAGCTGTCTGTACTGTCATACTGAGCGGAACGAAGTGGAGTGGCAGGATCTCCCTGTTTGTAAGCCATTGATTCGCAGGTGCTAACCATCAGATTCTTCGCATCGCTCAGAATGACATACGATGGCGAGAGAGACTTAATGATAAATCGTCAGGGAAGTGCAGATATGGCAACAAGTCGAACTCGACACGGATGGGGACATACTTAAGCGTATTTCCCTTTTCAGAGCGATGAGTGACTTTATGGATATAGGTAACTAACTATCAAGCAGTTAGTTACCCATATTAATCCGTAGCCCCTCCGGGACTCGAACCCGGATTTAAGGTTTAGGAAACCTTCGTTCTATCCCTTGAACTAAAGAGCCAAGTGGGTACAAAGATACAAGAAAAAATAAGAAATCACAAGTCTATTGCGAAAAATGTATCAGAAATAGGTCTTTTTGGCATCTATTTACCATCACAAACTTCACTTGTAGAAAAATTTTACCAAAATTACACCAGCCTAAAACATCGCTCAAGCTCCTGAATCTCAATATATTTTCTACCAATATAGCATAATTAGCACAAAATAAGTATGAGAAAATCGGTTGAATATTTTCATTACTCACAAAAAAGTTATATATTTGCATCAAAGAACTATCATTTAAAACCAAGATAACGTTATGTTAGAAAGGAATTTAATAAGGATCTACGAGAAGAGTTTCCGCGAAAATCGCGAGATGTCGGCACTCACCGACTACTTCAAGGGCGAGACTTTCTCGTACTACGAATTGGCTAAGGAGGTGGCCAAGGTTCACCTCGTATTCAAGGAGGCCGGCATTGAGAAGGGTGACAAGATCGCGCTCATCGGCCGAAACAACACACGTTGGTGCATAAGCTATATCGCAACGATTACATATGGTGCAGTCATAGTCCCAATCCTTCAGGACTTCAACCCCACCGATGTCATCAACATTGTGAACCACTCGGAGAGTAAGCTCCTATTCCTCGGCGATAACTTCTGGGACGACATCGAGGGCGACCAGATTCCGGCCATCGACGCCGTATTCTCGCTCACCGACTTCCACGTGATTTACGAGAAGGAGGGCAACAAGCTCACCGACTATATGAAGAATATCCTTGCGCACTACCGCGAGGCATACCCCCGAGGCTTCAGCGTCGACGACATCAAGTACCCCGAGATTTCGAATAGCGAGGTGTGCCTGCTGAACTACACGTCGGGAACAACCGGCTCGTCGAAGGGTGTGATGCTCACGGTGAACAACCTCACTGGTAACGTAGGCTTTGCGATGGATATGGTCAACCCCGAGACGGGCGAGCACTTCTTCCGCAAGGGAGGCCGCACGCTCTCGTTCCTACCCTTGGCCCACGCCTATGGCTGTACGTTCGACTTCCTCGCGCCTTTGGCCTGTGGTGCTCACATCACGCTTCTCGGCCGCATCCCCTCGCCCAAGATTCTTATCGAGGCTATGAAGGTTACGCGCCCGAATATCGTATGCTCGGTGCCGCTCATCCTCGAGAAGGTGTACAGAAAGAGTATCCTCCCGATGCTGGAGAAGGGCCCGATGAGTATCGCTATGCGTATCCCGCTTATCAATGCGGCAATCTACTCGACAATCAAGGCACGCCTTATGGAACAGTTTGGCGGCTGCATCGAGATTTTCATCGTGGGAGGTGCTGCGCTTAACCGCGAGACCGAGGACTTCTTGCGAAAGATTAAGTTCCCGATCACGGTGGGCTACGGTATGACCGAGTGCGCACCGCTCATCAGTTTCGAGCTACCGACGCTCTTCAAGTCGGGATCGTGTGGTAAGATTCTGCCCTCGAACCTGTTGGAGGGTAAGATCTGCTCGCGCGATCCGCAGAACGTCCCCGGCGAGTTGCTCGTACGCGGTGAGCACGTGATGAACGGCTATTACAAGAACGAGAAGGCCACGGAGGCTGTGCTCGATGCCGAGGGCTGGTTGCACACGGGCGATATGTGTACTATGGATGAGGATGGCACGCTCTATATCCGCGGCCGCTGCAAGACGATGATCCTCTCGGGCTCGGGACAGAACATCTACCCCGAGGAGATCGAGGAGCGTCTGAATAACCTATATATGGTTGGCGAGTCGCTTATCATCGAGAATAATGGTCGCCTCACGGCTCTCGTTGTGCCCGACTACGAGTTGGCGAATGCCGAGGGTGTGAGCCTCGATAACCTTCAGGAGATTATGGATAAGAACCTTCAGGAGCTCAACACGATGGTTGCCTCTTACGAGAAGGTGTCGAACATCGTAATCTATAAGGAGGAGTTCGTCAAGACCCCGAAGCGAAGCATCAAGCGTTACCTTTATAGCGCAGACCGCCTCGGCCTACGCTAAGCGACAGGGGCAAAGAGAATAAAGACCGGCAATCGTGTCGGTCTTTATTTTTTGAATAGGATTTTTTTTTGGGGGGGGTACGTCGTTGGCTCGGGAAAAACAGAGAATATAACGTTTGGTATAGCACACCCCAATTTCTTGCGAGAAGGGGTTAGATTTGGCCTATCACAAAAGAGGCTACCACGGAATAGTACTTTGACGTACAGCCCGTGGTAGTCTACTTTTAGGGATAGGTCTAAGATGACCCCTTATCACAAGAAATTAAAATGGCATATCGTCAATAACGCCCGCCGCAGCACCTGCCGAGTAGCCAGCCTGTGGCTCCTCCATAAAGGGGGGCATATCCTGCATAGGAGGCTGAGCCTGAGGCTGCAAGGGCTGCACACGCCAAGCACGCACGTCGGTATACCAACGACCCTGATAGTTACGCGACTCGATGTCGAACGAGACGATATAGCTCTCGCCAACACGCAAGGCTGCAACCTCCTGACCCTTATTCATAAAGGTCACGGCGAGCTCCTTGCCATATTGTTTGTTCGGCTGCTCGAAGACAACCGTCTGACGCTCCCACGTACCACGTGCCGACTGACCCGACACGGGAGCGAGAATCTCTAATACCTTACCTTCAAATTCCATATTATTAGACTACAGTTAAGTTAATTTCCTTTTTAATGGTTCAAGTGTTTTGCCGGTTACTACGCCACCGAACAGGCTATGCCGAGGGCCTCGACACGCGCAGCGATAGTGCGGAGCTCATCCTTCTCGATCTTCTCGAGCGTCTGGCACGGAGTGTCGCGGTCGAGCGAGTAGACCATAACCTGCTTAGGACGAATCTCGGCGATGAGCTTAAGCCACGCCGACACCTCCTCGTCGGTAGTGTTATCCACACGCTTACCCTCGTACTCACCACGGAGGAACATCGTCTGCACGATGAGGTTACCCTCGAAGGCCTTAAGCAGCTCGACGGTACGCTCAACGGTATATGCACCTTGCGGCTTATTGACAAGCTGTACCGTAGCGTCGAAGGCCGAGTCGAGCTTAAGGATGTTATTATCCACACGACGGAGCGCACGGCATACATCCTCGCGGTGAATCTGCGTAGCGTTCGAGAGCACCGAGACCTTTGCTGCGGGGCAGTGCTTATCTCTGAGGGCGATGGTGTCGTCGATGATCTGCTCAAACTCGGGGTGCATCGTAGGCTCGCCATTGCCGGCGAAGGTGATGACATCGGGCGGTGTACCCTCCTTAACCATACGCGCAAGGGTCTCGTCGAGCATTGCGCTGACATCCTCGCGGGCATTGAAGCGACGCTTGCCCGGGTGGTCGGCATTCCAGCCGCACTCGCAGTATATGCAGTCGAAACTGCATAGCTTCGATTCGATGGGCAACAGATTGACACCCAGCGACAAGCCCAGACGACGCGAACGCACCGGACCAAAGATAATATTATCGTAAAGTGAAGTCATAGTGTTTAAATTTAATGTTTCGAACCCTTTGCGCCACCGAGCTTTGCACCGTGCTTAGCCTGATAGGCAAAGATATTTTCCGAGTAGCTCGTAGTCTTAAACTCCGAGTCGCGCTTACGCTTGAAGGCGATGGCGATGAGGCGGTCGACAAGCTCGTCGAACTTCACGCCCGTAGCCTCCCACAAGTAGAACGACAGCGAGCCGGGGATGGTGTTAATCTCATTAACGAAGATATCACCCGTTGCCTCGTCTATCATAAAGTCGATGCGCGACACGCCGTCACACGCCAGCACGCGGAAGGTCTTGCACGCCGTCTCGCGGATGAAGCGCGTAGCCTCCTCCGGCAGCTTCGCGGGAATCTCCCTCACGGTAGAGTGCATACCCTCCGAGGGCTTATTCTTGCCACCACCGAGGTACTTATCTTCGTAGCTAAGGATCTCGCCACTACGCACGGGAGCCTCACATACCGAGGCCTCGCAATCGTAGTAATCACCGAGCACCGAGCAGTTTATCTCCTTTAGACGCTCGACGAGACGCTCGACGATGATGCGCTTCGAGTACTTGATGGCGTTATCCACAGCAGCGATAAGCTCCTCGCGGTTGTGGACAGCCTTGATACCAACGCTCGAGCCGAGGTTAGCAGGCTTGACGATAAGCGGGAAGCGCAGAGCCTCCGAGCGTGCGATGCAGCCCTCACGGTCCGAGAGCCACTCCTTGTCCGAGAACCAAGCATAGTCGACAACCGGAATGCCACTCTCCTTGAGGATCATCTTCATCGTAATCTTATCCATACCGTTTGCCGAGGCCAGCGTATTGGGGCAGGCGTACGGGATACCCGTCATCTCGACAAGGCCCTGGAACGAGCCATCCTCACCCGAGGTACCGTGCAGACAGGGGAGAATCACGTCGATGGTGGTAACTACCGCGCTCGAAAACATCGACTTATGTACCTTATAAAGGTTGTTATCGCCAAACACGGGGCGGAGATACACCTCGTCGACAGAGGCCAGCAACGCCTTCATATCGCGATAGTTATCCGTCTGGCGGAGCTTATCGCCCGTGTACCAATGTCCCTCCTTTGAGATGTAGATAGGCACGATGTTATACTTCTCCTCGTTCATCGCTGCCATAGTCTGTGCCGCCGTGATTACCGAAATCTCATTCTCAACCGAACGGCCACCAAAAATTACACCTACATTAATCTTCATCGCTTTATAGTTTGTTTTGTTTACTCTTCTTTACAGTCGTAACTTTCTGTTACTTAAACGAATCAGGCAGGTCGTTCTCATAGAGCACCACATCGCCCGCCTTCAAGCGCGGCTGCAGTTCGGCCATAGCCTCCTTGAACGATGCCACCGACGACACCTTCTCTCCGAGATAACCTCCATCCTCGAGACCGCGGGTAATGGCCTCGCGGTTTACCTCGTTAACGACCCACACGCCATCGGGCTTTGCCGAAGCTATATCGCGGCCAAATGCCCTGTTATTATCATACTGCTTCGCACCCATCTCCACAAAGCCCGGCGTGACGACATACCTGCGGCCCTCGGTAGTAAAGCCCGCGAGGACCTCCAAGGCCATACGCGCACCCGTGGGGTTCGAGTTATAGGCATCGTCGAGGATGGTTATGCCGCCATTGCGACGCATACTCAGTCGGTGCTCCACCTGCTCGATCTGCTTAACGGCACGGCGACGACCTTCGAGACTCACGCCCAGATGCTCGGCAACAGCCAGTGCAGCCGTGATATTCAGGATGTTACCACGACCGAGAATATGCGTAGCGTAGCCCTCATCTACCCTATCACCCGCCTTAATCGCAAAGCTCGTCTCGAGTTCCGAGTAGCGGACATCCACCGCACGATAGTCTGCCTGAGCATTATCCACGCCGTAGGTCGTAGCCCTAACACCCTCGCGCTTGAGATAGTCGAACGCCGCCTCCGAGTCGATGTTCACAACACCGAAGCCTCCCTCGGGCAGAGCCTCTATAAGCTCAAACTTCGTGCGGGCGATATTCTCCACCGAGCCGAAGGTCTCAAGGTGCATCTCGCCCACCGACGTAACGATACCCATCTCGGGCTTGACGAGGTCGCATATCTCCTTAATATCGCCACGCTGCTTGGCACCCATCTCCACGATAAATACCTCGTGGTGGGGCTTCAGATGTTCGCGGACGGTACGCACAACGCCAAGCGTCGTATTGAAGTTACCCGGGGTCATAAGGACGTTATATCGCTCCGAGAGCACGCGATAGAGGAAGTGCTTGGTAGATGTCTTGCCAAAGCTACCCGTGATACCGATGATCCTCAAGTGTGGCATCGAGCGCAGGCGACGCTTGGCATCGTTGTAGTACCAGCGCGTAATGGCGGCCTCGAGCGGACGGTTAATAAGGTTGGCAAGGATAACCCAATAGTCGAAGGTCATAAAGAGAAGCAGCGATGCCTCGTAACGCTCGTCGACATAGCGAGCCACGACAAATGCCACCACAACGAGTGCAAGGCGCGTAAATAGCAGGCGACGCACACGCATCGTATAGGCGAGCTTAATCTTATACTGGATCGAGAACTCGGCAACGGCGATGACCAGCATCCACAATCCCAGCAACAGCGTGAGCACCCAGTGGTGCGTGAAGAGCAGAGCCACGCCACCCACGAGAGCCAAGAGGTTGGCTCGCGAGTGCCACTCGCCCGTCTGTCGCAACCAGCGGTTATAACGCTCCACGCGGTAGCTATTCTGCTGGAACATCTGCGTCGCATAGCGCACCGTGGCAATCAGGAAGAATGGGTAGACGATGCCCAGAAATTTAAGCATTAGGATATCCATCGCGGTTACTCATTTTTTAGGAACGAACTAAGGGAGGTGAACCACAACTCGGGCTGCTCCAACATTGCGAAGTGGCCAGCACCCTCGGCTACGACCATCGTCGTATCAGGCATCCTGCGCGCCATAACATAGGCGTCGGCAAGGGGTGTGGCTGTATCCTTATCACCCCAGAAGAGCAACACGGGAGCCTTGATGCTCGGCATCAGGTGCTGCAAATCCTCGTTCACACACTTCGAAAGTATCGCACGCATCATAGGCGTAGCGCGGTTATAGTCCGACGAGCCCGAAGTCGCACGACGCTGGTCGATGAGCATCTGGGCCTTCTGGCGACCGATAAGCACGGGCAGCAGGTGTTTCATAAGCTTGAAGGTATAGACCTTACGGTAGTAGCCAAACGAGCGGCGTGGCTTAACACCCGCAGCATCAGCAAGAACCACACGGCGAACCTCGTTACGCGAAGCGTAGAGTATCGACACCCTACCCCCGAACGAGTGGCCCACAAGCGTAGGACGCTCGATGCCAAGCTCGTGGACAAGAGCCTCGAGCGAGCGGGTATACTCCTCGACACCCCACACCGACTTAGGCTCCGCGCTCTGGCCAAAGCCCGCGAAGTCGACCGAAACGACACGATAGGCCGCCGAGAGTATCGAGGCGGTAGATTGCCAGATACTACGGTCGCAACCCCAGCCGTGCAGCAGGATTATCGTATCACCCTCGCCCTCAATGCTATATGCGAGGTCTATGTCATCGTACTTATAACGTCTGTCCATAAATGCAAAGGTACGAAAAAAATTATTATCGTGGGCATCAAAAGTACCGAAATATTATTCAGCGTGTGATGAAATATTCTATCTACGTGCGCGGCATAGTATGACAGTACCGAGCCATCCTGCGACAATCGCAAAAAAAGAGCCTCCCTCGCGGGAAGCTCTAAATTTTGGTTGGTGGCGAATTACGAGATACTACCTGCGCCACGCTGGCGCAACATCTCGGGAGCCTCAAGTTCCATATCGTTCTGGAGCGTGATCATCTCTACGATGTTATCAGCGCACTCGATACCCCCAATCTCCACAACCATATTCCACTGAGTCTGAATCTGGACGATGCCGTTCATCAGCGGGAGGTGTTCCATAATACTTTGTTTCGGGGCCAAAATTATGACGCCATCACAGTCGGTGTACTCTGCCAAGAACAGCGTAGCCATCAGCACGTCGTGGGTTGTAGGCACGCGCTTAACTATGATATTTTGTGCTGTACACCCCAGCTGAGAGAGTCGCTCGACAAGTGGCATCAGAAAGAGCTCGTTATGTGAGTCCATCTCACGCGAGATAACGATACCAAACTTCATATTCGAAGCTGTACCCTCGGCCATCATAGTCATCAGGATTTGCCCTCTCTGCTACATCTCCCCTTTCCCTGCTTGTGGGCGGCGATTACTCGTGGATATACTTAGCGTACTGGATTCTGAGCGAGGGATACTTCTCAACGAGGTCCTTGTAAACCTGCTGAGCCTTGGCTACATCGCCCTGAGCCTCGTAAACGAGAGCGAGCTTCTTAGCGTTAGTCTCATAGGTGAACTCATCTGCGCTTGCAGCCATAGCCTTACCGAAGAGGTCCGAAGCAGTGAGAAGGTCGTTCTCCTCAACAGCGATATCACCACGGAGAGTGTAAACGAGAGCGTTGATAACCTCACCAGCGGGGCCCTCAACATTCTCATACTTCTCCAACATAGCCTTAGCATTAGCCAAGTCACCAGCCTTAAGGTACTCAGCACCGGCAAGGTAAGCAGCTGTGTTAGCAGCCTTAGTGCCAGCGTAGTCCTTAACGATAGCCTCGAAAGCTACAACGTCGGCAGTCTCGGCGGTCAATGCTACGGTGAGGGCAGCCTGTGCTGCGTTCTCCTCCTCAAGGTCGCTGTTCGACGAGATGCTGATCCAAGCATACGCTGCTACTGCAATAACGGTAATGCACGCAAGACCCCAGAGGAGCTTGTTACCATACTTGTCAAAAAATAACTCCAACTTACCCTTGGTCTCTACCATAATGTCGGTTTCGGGTGTCTGTACTTTGTTTGCCATAAATAGTTTAATATTTTAATTATTTTTTATCTTTCGCAATTGACCTACAAAAGTATAACAAAAACTTCTAATTTCATAGCTTTCTCCAAAAAAATCGATATTTTTTCCTATCTTTGTCGAAAATTGATACCCCAAAGGCGTTGCCTCGAGGGGGATTATAGGAAATTCTACGACTGGCACACTATGATACTGGACACACTCTCGATACTCAATTTCAAGAATATAGGCGAGGAGCAGCTACGTCTCTCGCGCGGCATCAACTGCTTCGTGGGCGACAACGGTGCCGGCAAGACGAACATCCTCGACGCCGTGCACTACCTATCCCTCGCACGCTCGATGCACACCATCACCGACTCGCAGAGCGTAAGGCACAACGAGGAGGGCTTCATCGTCGACGGTCTCTTTCGCCACGACGACGACCGCATCGAGCAGGTGGTATGTGCCTATGCACGACGCGGGGGCAAGACCCTCAAGCGCAACGGCAAGGAGTACGATAAACTGTCGGATCACGTGGGTCACTTCCCCATTGTCGTGGTATCGCCCGCCGACACATCGCTCATCAGCGACTCGGCCGAGGAGCGCAGACGCTATCTCAACCGTTTCATCTCGCAGATCGACCGTAGCTACTTAGCAGCCCTAATGCGCTATAACACAGCTCTTCAGGAACGTAATAAGCTCCTAAAGACATCGCCTGCGGAGGATATGCTCCTCATCTACGACACGATGCTTGCCGCAGCGGCTGATGTTATCTTCCGTCGTCGCACGGAGGTTATCGAGCGTATGTTGCCGCTCGTTAGGAGCTACTACTCGCTCCTTTCCGAAGATCGTGAGGAGGTGGGCATTGAGTATCGCTCGGAGCTGCAAACAGCACCACTTATGGAGCTTCTTCTGGCAGCCCGACAAAAGGACTTCATCAACGAGCATACCACCTCGGGCGTGCATCGCGATGATATGGTGCTCACCATTTCGGATCATCCGCTACGTAAGTATGGCTCGCAGGGGCAACAAAAGTCGTTCCTCATAGCCCTCAAGCTCGCGGAGTACACCATCCTCGCAGACCACGTGGGCGAGAGACCGATGCTCCTGCTCGATGACCTTTTCGACAAGCTCGATATGCGCCGTGTGGCACAACTTCTCAAGCTCGTAGGTGGCGACGACTTCGGACAGATACTCATCACCGACTGCAACAAACACCGTCTGGAGTACACGCTAAGCGAGGCTCAGGCAGACTATCAGCTATTTCACATAACCGAGGGCCACGTTGCACGATGAAACGAACGCATCCAAAGACCATAGGCGAGATACTCGAGGAGTTCTTCCAACGCCCCTATGTTGCACGCAAGCTCGCCGAGGGTCATCTACCCGACTACTGGCGAGAGATTGTTGGCGAGAGGATCGCTGCGGAGACCACACAGTTTCACCTCGAGCGCGGCGTATTATATATAGGTGTGCGCTCGGGCGTCGTGCGTCAAGAGCTCTTCTACCAGCGCGATGTGCTCGCCGCGGAGCTGAACCGACGTGCAGGACATAATATCGTGAGAAGCATAATTGTTAGGTAGCGGATAATTAGCCATATACCATCTAAGACCTATCAACAAACCTCGACACATAAACAACAAGAGCACCCGATAAACGTCAGGTGCTCTTATTATATGGTCAACAATAACCGATTACTCGAGAGTCCAGTCAACCAACTCCTTCTCCTCGGTAGGATTGTAGACGAAGGGCTCGTGGAAGTTACCATCGGGGCCTACCCAAGTAGTAAAGAGCATAGTCTCCTCCTCGGTACCGTAGAAGCAGAAGTTGTAGACACCGGGAAGGCCATCCTCCGTGTGCTCAACCCACTCGTCCGAGGTGAAGCGACCATCACCATTCAAGTCCTCCATAGTCTTCCAAGTGCGTGAGTAGTTACCATCCTCGCGATATACGCACTTGTGGCCCTGGTCAGTCTTACCAGTGTCGCACTGTGATACGATGTAGGCGATAAGTTTCTCGGTAGTGTCGATAGCTGTGCCGAGGTCCTCGTTCACGAGGTTGCCGGGATGGAGTGCCACGGTGTAGGCATCGTAGCCCTCCTGAGGCACGATATACCAAGTGATGTTGAAGAACTCGACGTTCTGCGTAGCACCGAGGATAAGCTCGGGCTTACCCTCTGCCCAGTTAGCATCGCTCTTCTTAACAACGACACCAATGTTAGCGATAGGCGTGAAGTACACGGCCTGAGGCTGCGAGTAGCTACCATCGGCTGCAACAGCCATAACAACGATCACATACTCCTCATCCATATTGAGACCCGTAATCTGGATCTTGCCATCAACGAGAGCATTGTCAGCCTTCGACGTATCGCAGATGCGGCTATCAGCAGGGTTAGCGATCATAAACTCGCCAGCCTTCTTCTTAGTGCCGCCATATACCTCGGTCCACTCCTCGCTCTCGACCATAGCGTAAACGTAAACATACTTCTCAGCACCCTCGGCTGTAACCTCGACCTTAGTGTCGTCAACCTTATAATCTGTAAGGTTGAGCTTGAGCTCAATGTTGTTATACTCGAAGTTCTTGGTGGTGTACTCCTTAACAAGGATCTTACCGAACTTACCCTCCGAATCAACAGCCATAGCAAACAGCGTGAGCTTATCGCCAGCCTTAGCCTTGTCGTAAGATACGGGAACGCTCTTATCGGTAATCACGCGTGTACCCTCCGTAAGAAGCATCTCCTTGCGATATGTATCGTCGGGGTAGGCAGTGGCCATATACGAAGGCACGATGTTGTAGTAGATAGCAACGTGGCCAGCAGTAGTAGAGAGCGTAGTCGAGAGGCGTGTGTACTCTACAACGTCGTTCGAGGTGATGATCTCCACATCGCCACCATCAACGAAGGGCTTAGTCGAGAAGTTCCAGCTGCGAACGTTATCCTCGAGGATAACGAGCGACGAACCCTTAGTGATATACCAAGCGGTGTACTCCGTGCCAGGAACGAGGCTTGCGGTATAGGGATCGAAGAGCGAGAGGAACGAACCCTCGTACGACTGCTCGGTCTTATTGAAGTAGAGGTAGTCGGGGTACTCGGTATAGTAAGCGGCAATCTCCGAAGCATCGAACTCTGAAGCGAGGTCGTAGCCCAAGAAGTAGCCGAGCGAGCCTGCTGCGCTGAACTTAATATCTACGTCGAAGAAGCTGGCCTCGGTAACCTCAAACGATGATACGCTGTGAGTGTAAGGACAAGCAACCATCTCGTTCTCAACAACGTACATATTGCTCTCGGCATCCGTGCGAGGAACAACATACCAGAACGTATACTGCGTGCCAGCCGTCATCTTAGCGTTCGATAGGTCGGCATACGACATAAACGTAGAGTACTCCTCCATAAAGGCTACCTCGCGAACATACTTCTTGGCGTTGCTGCCATCAGTAGCCGAGCCATCGAGGATGCTATTACAGTAGCTTACAAGCGTTGCGGGCTTGAAGCTCGAAGTGGGAAGGATACCACAAAGGAGGTAGTTGGTACCGAAGCTCGCCTCGATATATGCGCCCTCCTCAGTGAAGTATACAGCTGCGGGGTTAGTCGACACCTTGATGCTGGCGATAGCCGATGTACCATTATTGAATACAACCATCAACTTAGATACGCCACCGAGATCGGCATAACCTGCCTGTACGCTCTCGTACGTGGGAGCTGTGTAGGCGAGGGTCATACGCGCCTCCTTAGCCGAGTGCTTAACCTCGCAAGTCCAGCCACGCGGAACCTGAGTCATAAAGTCGGCAGCGTCCTCAACCTCAACAGTGATGGTAGTCGTATCGCCGTAGGCAACAAACACCGAGTCGATAGGCAAGATAAGGCGGCCATTCTGCATACCCACCTTGATAGATGTGCCGTCGTTAAGCGTGATGATGGCGTAGAGAGCCAACGGATTGCCGTCGCCGTCTACCTGCCAGTCAGAGTAAACAACCTCGATACCGGCGAAGAGGCCATCGGCAACCGACTCGCTATAACCCGTAGTCATCCAAGTCTTGCCACCGTCGAACGATACCTCGATAGCACCAGTCTCGGCATTAACCTTTGTCTGGGGAGCTACATCGGCAACGGGGACCTTCTTACCATTAACAAGGATAGGCTGAGGGTTGCCAAGACCGTCGTACTTAGCCCAGTAGAGAACGCCATTCTCCTCGTAGGTAGTAATCACGTCGGTGGGCACCTTCTGCTCGTTCTTGGGATAGATCGTGATCTTACGACCATCCGAGAGGGTCACGAGCGTGCTACCGTCGCTCTGCTGCTTAACGTCGGTGATAGTCACCAAGCCGTTAACGAGCTCGTTGAGCGCGCTAAGCTCATTCTCGACCTGAGTGCGCAGGTCGGCAACCTCCTGCTTAATCTGGTTGATCTCGCCCCACAACTCCGAATCGTCGTACGAACAAGATACCGCAGAAGAGGCCAGAATAGCTGCTGTGGTCATTGTAGCCACCGCAGCCTTGATACTCATAAAAAACTTCTTCATATAGTTATTTTTAAATAGTTTGTTGTCTTATCGCAATCAATACAACGTATTGATAGATAACCAAAATGCAAAAATATGAATTAATATTTGGATTCACAAATTTATTCACCCGATAATTGATTTTTTAGGAATAAACTTGCAACTATGCATTTTGGGTTTACCGCGCTCAGAGGGGGATAATATGCACGGCGATGGAGCGAATCTACACTCTACTGGGTGGGTAAGTACCGATGTTGGCCCCGAGGGAAAAAGAGGCGACTAACATCGGAGTTAGCCGCCTGAATCGCTTAGAACGGGAGGTCGTCGGGATCCTCCGTGGGAATCGCTGGAGCCACGGGCTGAGGCTGCGGGGGCTGATAGCTCGGCTGCGCAGGCTGCTGATAGCCGCCCTGAGACTGAGAATAACCACCTTGAGGTTGCGCGGGCTGAGAATAACCACCTTGAGCCGACTGGCCATAACCGCCCTGCGACTGCTGGTAGGCAGGCTGCTGGTATCCGCCCTGAGGCTGAGAATATTCGACCTGAGGCTGAGCCGGTTGCGAGTATCCGCCCAGCACCGGGCCATCCTGACGACGACCGAGGAGCTTCATCTCATCGGCGACGATCTCCGTAGCATAATGCTTAACACCCTCGCGTTCCCACTCTCGCGTGCGGAGGCTGCCCTCGACATATATCTGCGAGCCCTTGCGAACATACTTATCTGCAACGTCGGCCAAGCCGCGCCAGAGGGTCACGGTATGCCACTCGGTATGCTCCGTAGTCTCGTTAGTCTGGCGATTGAAGATACGCTCGGTTGTTGCCAAGCGCACACGTGCAACCTTAACACCCGTCTCAAGAGTACGAACCTCGGGGTCCATACCCACATTTCCCACTAATATTACCTTATTTATCATATGTCAAATTGTTTTTGTTCGTTATCGCCAGCCTCGGTCGTAGGCTCAGCTCCCTGAGCACTCTTCTTGGGCTTCGACGTATACTTTATCTCGGCGATAAGGTTGCCCTTCATATCGGTATCGGGACCCTCGACGAAGGCCATCTGTATGGGCAGGAAGTACATCGCACGCATCAGCGGCTCGGGCAACTTCGAGCGGCGCAAACGTACCGCATCCTTCTCGGTCATAATAATCACCGCACGCGGGTTACGCTTAAGTTTCTCGTAGAGCGCACGCATATCCTCGGCCGAGAAGTCGTGATGGTCGGGGAAGAGCATCTTGTCGACGACGTTGAACCTAACCTCCGCCTCGCGGACAAATGGTCGCGGATTGCCGATGCCCGATAGCAAGATTGCCTGCTGGCCATAGTTCACCTCCTCACGGTCGCTGAAGCTAAAGAGCGGGCATATACGGCGGCTCTCGATAGTCGAAAAATAGATCTTCTGGTAGGCCACGAAGCGTAGCTTATTGGTCCACAGACGCTTATCGAGCGGTGCCATCTCCTTGTTACACTTCGTGACGATGAAGATGTGCGCAGCCTTCAGTCGCGACTTAAGATCGCGAAGGCGTCCGAGCGGTAACATCGAATCCTCCTCGACAGGACGTGTCGAGTCGATGAGTATGACGTTTACCTTAGCCTTGACTCTGCGGTGCTGGAAGCCGTCGTCCATAATGATAAGCGACACCTCGGGGTGCTCCTTACGTAATCGCTCGATACCGGCAACTCTATCCTCCGATACCACAACCACCGTACCAGGCGACTTGAGCTTCATCTGCAACGGCTCATCTCCCACATCGAGATACGAGTCGGAGGTCTGCACCTCGCGGTAGCCCTTGGTACGACGTCCGTAGCCACGCGAGAGCACGGCGATGGTATAGTCGGAGCTGAGGATTGAGATAAGGTACTCGACCGTTGGGGTCTTACCCGTGCCACCGACAGTGATATTGCCCACGCAGATTATGGGTATATCGAAAGAGTAGCTCTTGAACACACCCCAATCGTAGAGGCGATGGCGAATAGCTATCACCATCGTGTATATCCACGCGAATATGCCCAACAAAAACTTCATACTGCACAGCGATTCGTAAGACGCGTAGCGTCACAATTCGGTCAAAGGTAATATTTATTTTTGTAATAACCAAATAATCGCGCAGTTTTGACGTTAAACAGCTATATATGTCAACAAGAAATCTGCTCAAAACAGCATACTAAACCAAATTGACCAAATTAATAGAGCGGCCCATTAGGTAAAAAGCAAAATAAATGTTATCTTTGCAGAGTATGAAATTATTAACTCGAATAACCACACTCCTCGTAGTGCTTGTGATGGTGGCGTGTGGCGGCAGCTCGACCGACAATACGAGCAACACGACCCCAGAACCTATCGCAGAGCCCGAGCCCGAGTTGCTCTATGGCATTGACATAGAGGGCTACACCATCGAAAACGACACCGTACGCCTCGGCGAGACCGTAGGCGGAATCCTCGGCCGCCGAGGTATCTCGGCCGTGATGGTTGACCGCTTAGATAGGGCTGCGATGGAGGTATTCCCCTTACGCCAGATTCGCGCCGACAATGCCTATACAACGTTCACACGCCACGAGGTCGACTCGCTCGGTGAGCGCGACGTTGTGGACTATGTGGTATATCATCGCAATGCCATTGATTACGTGGTCTTTGGCTTCGTTGGCGACTCCGTAAGCGTAAGCCTCGGCGAGCGTCCCGTGACCGTGGTACGTCAGCGTCGCGAGGCGGTGATCAACTCGTCGCTTTGGGGTGTTATTATGGAGCAGAATCTACCCTACGCCCTTGCTGCCGAGTTCGAGGATATATATCAGTGGACCGTCGACTTCTTCGGTATTCAGGCGGGCGACTCATTCACGGTGATCTACGACGAGAAGTTTGTTGACGATCAGTCAGTTGGCATCGGCCGCATCTGGGGTGCAGAGTTCAACCACGGAGGTAAGACCTACTACGCCATCCCCTACGCTCAGGAGGAGGGCAAGCTCCGCTACTGGGAGGCTAACGGCGAGTCGCTACGCAAGCAACTGTTGAAGGCTCCGTTGAAATATACACGCATTAGCTCGAAGTTCTCGAACTCGCGTCTCCACCCCGTGCACAAGGTCTATCGTCCGCACCACGGTGTCGACTACGCAGCACCCTCGGGCACTCACGTACACTCCGTGGCAGATGGCGTAGTCATCTTCGCCGGCTGGGGCGGTGGCGGCGGTAACACCATCAAGATTCAGCACGCAGGAAGCATCGTAACGGGATATCTCCACCTTAAGGGCTTTGCTAAGGGCATCCGCGTAGGTACTCGCGTATCACAGGGCCAGCTCATCGGTTACGTCGGCTCGACGGGAACATCAACAGGTCCGCATCTGGACTACCGCATCTGGAAGAACGGCACGGCCATCGACCCGCTTAAGGTACCGCAGGAGCCTGCCGAGCCTATCTCGGAGGAGCACCGCGCACGCTTCGAGGCGGTACGCGACCGCGTGATTGCCGAGCTTGAGGGTAAAACCGATGGCTTCACACCTATCTCGGAGGAGGATATATTACCCGTAAAGGCTGAGCCCGCGACAGAGGCCACACCCGCGGCAGAGACTCAAAACGAAGCAAAATAGAATGAGTAACACCTTAATAGATAAGCGTTTCGCTAAATTTATAGCCAAGCACCACGTGCTCACCGTAGCAACCGTGGGAGAAAGCGGCGTGCCCTACGTGGCAAACTGCTTCTACGCCTACGACCCCAAGCGCAATATCTTCGTATTCACCTCCGACACCACAACTCGCCACGGTAGCGAGATGGCTCGCGATGGTCGCGTGGCACTATCAATCGTACTCGAAACGCGCGTAGTGGGACGTGTCGAGGGTTTACAGGTCGAGGGCGTTGCCGAGGCTGGCGATAGCGAGGCTAAGAGTGTATATATCAAGCGATTCCCCTATGCAGCCGTGGCACCACTGACACTTTGGATGGTACGTCCCACGATGCTCAAACTTACCGACAACACCTTAGGATTTGGAACAAAACTGATATGGCGAAGCGAGGAATAATAATCGTAGCAGGAGGCTCGGGGCGGCGTATGCAATCGTCGCTACCCAAGCAGTTTATGATACTCGGTAACGAGCCCGTCGTTGCACGCACGATAAACACCTTTGCCGAGGTGCTGCCCGGCGCGGAGATTGTCGTCGTACTTCCCGCGGAGCACATCGAGTTATGGCGTAGCCTTGTGGCACGCTTCGACGTTGCGGTACACAAGTGTGTGGCGGGAGGCAAGGAGCGTTTCGACTCCGTAAAGCGAGGTATCGAGGCACTATCGTCGGAGGTGGAGTTCATCGCCGTGCACGATGGCGTAAGGGCACTGGTATCGAAGAAGTTAATCCTGCGCACTGTGCTTGCAGCCGACGAGCACGATGCCGTCATCCCCGTAGTGAATGTAACGGATAGCATTCGTCGCGTGGAGGGCGAGGAGTCGTTCATTGTGCCGCGCAGCGAGCTTCGTGCCGTGCAGACACCACAGGTATTTCGTGCCGAGCTATTGCGCCGCGCCTACGCGCTACCCTACGACCCACGATTTACGGACGATGCCTCGGTTGTAGAGATGGCAGGCGGACGTATCGCGCTTGTCGAGGGCGAGAGGTCGAACCTAAAGCTCACGACGCCAGAGGATATGGCGTGGGCCGAATGGTGGCTTAGCCAGCCAAATAATTAGTGGTGAGTAATAGATAATTAACAATGTTGGTATAGGTAGCGTCATAGTGGTTTCGCCTATAGACTGACATTTAGGAAATACTCTTCCCATACTATCAGACACCCAAGAATAACAATGCTGGAGCCCCAGAAGGACTCCAGCATCTGTTTTACATAGTCGGCAGCAATGCCCTATCTCCTAAACTTCAGACCTAAGTAGACACCCTCAATACTACGAAGCATACCCTGTGCCGTCGCAACCGTTGGGTCCGCAGCGTACTCGGGGTAGAGCTTGAGCGTAGCAGCAACGATATCCTTGGCATCGAGAAGGAGTACAAGCGCACCCTTCATCATCTTGACGTAGCCGCCAATTGAGAGGCTAACACCTTCGATAGTAGCCTCGACACGCACCGAGGCATCCTCTACCTTATATATATAGCGACCCTCAAAGACCAGATCCTCGTGGCTCAGAAACGCAACACCATTGCGGCGCAACGTGAGGCCGAAGTAGCCAGGGCCTATGCCAGCACCGCGGAGCTCGGCCTGGAGGTAGCCCTCCATCTGCTTTAGAGCAGCCTCGGCAAGCGGATTTACAGCGAGCATCTCCAGAGCCATAGCATCGTAGAGCCATACACCCGTGAGCTTCGAGGGCTGCGGAGCATTCTCACGAAGGAGGTCGTAAGGCGTAGGTTGCGGCTCGGCATTGGGATCCTCCGGCTCACCGAGGAACGCGCCGAGGGCACGCGAGAGGTCAAACTGCGCCGATGCCTCGGCAGGCAGCCCCACAAGAGCCGCCACCAAGAGCACAGCGATAATAGTTAATCGTTTCATAGATAGACGTTTACTTATTAAAACCAAAACCGAGCATCATACCGTCGTAGGTCTCCACAAGCTGCGTGATGGGGCTAAGGAGCGACACCTTAGAGCCGAGCTTTGTGAGGAAGTTAAAGAGCTTTGTGCAGTCGAAGACAAGCTCCAAGTTCTCGCCATCGAGGTAGGCATAGCCGCGCATAGAGCCGAGGTTGAGGAGCGTCGACGTAAACTTAAGCTCAATAGCGTGTGTATCAGAGGCATAGACATACGTTCCCGCAAGCGTCTTCTTGCCAAGCACGGCCGTAAAACTACCGTCGGTATTGAACGTGAAGGTACAACTTCCAGCCTTGATACCGGCGTAGTCGTAGGCCTTCTGGAGCTTCTGCTCGATAGGTGCGGTCACCGACGATGAGAGTGTCGAGGCGATAAGATCGTCGCTAACAAGGCGCACGGCAGGAGCCGCATAGCTCCACTTACCCGGCAATAGAGCCTCGGTAGCCTTACCACCCGTAACCTCATCGACAAGCTCCGTAGCAGCACCCTTGAGCGCGTCCAACCACGACTGGGCCGAGGCGTTAGCTGCCGTTGCGAACAACACAACGCAGAGTATGATAATTCGTTTCATAACCTTAATTTATAAGCGTTTAAAATACAATAATCATCAATTATAGCGCACAGGGAGTCTGCCACGATTAAAGGCTGTCGAGCTCCCTCTCCATATCCTCAACCTCCTGCAACCAAGCGCGCTCGTGGGCGTCCGAAGGCATATGCAGGTCGCCACGTGGCGAGAGGCCAACGGCACCGACCTTCGGGCCATCGGGCATAGCCGAGCGTTTGAACTGCTGGGTAAAGAAGCGGCGGAAGAATACCTTGAGCCACTTGATGATTGCAGCCTTATCGTGTACGCCCTCAAAGGCGATAGTTGCCAGCATAGCGATCTTCGACGGAGCATAGCGGCGACGTAGAGTACAGTAGAGGAAGAAGTCGTGGAGGTCGTAGGGACCAACGATATCCTCGGTCTTCTGGGCAATATTATTGCCATCGGCGGGAAGAAGCTCGGGGCTGACAGGTGTAGCGACAACATCCAAAAGTGACTCACGCAGGGCACCCTCGGCACGGTTTTCGGCGTACCACTCGACCATATAGCGAACGAGCGTCTTAGGCACCGACGAGTTGATGCCGTACATCGACATCTGGTCGCCGTTATACGTAGCCCAGCCAAGAGCGAGCTCACTCATATCACCCGTACCGATAACCATACCGCCACACATATTCGCAACATCCATAAGGATCTGTGTGCGCTCGCGAGCCTGAGAGTTCTCATAGGCAACAGAACGCTCCGCAGCATCGAGGCCGATATCCTTGAAGTGCTGTGTGCAGGCGTCCGTGATAGGTATCTCGCGGAGCGTACAGCCGAGCTCCTTGATCATCGTGAGGGCATTCTGATAGGTACGGTCCGTGGTGCCGAAGCCCGGCATCGTAACGCCGATGATACCCTTACGGTCGAGACCCAAGAGGTCGAACGTGTCGCACACGGCCAAGAGTGCAAGCGTAGAGTCCAAGCCACCCGAGATGCCGATAACGGCCTTCGAGCACGAGGTGTGCTCGAGACGCTGGGCAAGACCTGCGCTCTGGATAGCGAATACCTCGCGGCAGTGGATAGCACGGTCGGCCTCGTTCTCAGGAACGAAGTACAAGGGCTCGATATGGCGGCGGACATCGCCCTGATAGCAGATGTCATCAACCTCAACCTCGACGACGCGCATCTCGGGAGCCTCAGGGTAGTAGAACGTATTACGTGCCGTACGGCGTGTAGAGATATACTCGACGTCGATATCGGCGATGACCATACGATCGTTACGCACGAAACGCTCGCTTACGCCCAGCACACGGCCAAGCTCCGCAATGACAGCATTACCCGCAAAGACCAGATCCGACGACGACTCACCGTGACCCGACGAGGCGTAGACATAGGCCGACATCGTGCGCGACGACTGCTCGGCGATGAGCGAGATGAGGTAGTCGTGCTTACATACCGACTCGGGCGAGGCCGAGAGGTTGAACAGCAGCTTCGCGCCCTGCACCGCCTGCATCGACGAAGGAGGCACGGGTACCCACATATCCTCGCAAATCTCAACGCCAAACTCCACGCCGTGGAGGTCGAACATAAGATCGCTACCGAAGGGGCACTCCTGACCGGCAAAGCGTATCACACGATCCTTGATGGCGTAGCCCGACACCCACCAGCGGAGCTCCGAGAACTCGCCGTAGTTAGGGATGTACGACTTGGGGACGATACCCCAAAGCTGACCCTGACCAAAGATTGCAGCACAGTTATACAAGCGGTCGGCAAAGACTACGGGAAGGCCAACGATACCTATCGTCGGGATATCGGCAGTCTCCTGCATAAGCCACGCCAACGAGCGTTCAGCATCCGTGAGGAGCTTATTCTGGAGGACCATATCGCCACAGGTGTAACCAACGAGCGACAGCTCGGGCATAACGACAATCTCGACACCCTCCTTGAAGGCATCCTCCATAATCTTGAGAGCACCCTCGGCATTGCGTCGGGCATCGGCGATATGCACGCGAGGCACTGCCGCCGCAACTCTCACATATCCATATTGATTGTTCATAGCTTCAAAGTTTAATTAGGAGCGAGGAGCGAGGAGTGAGTAGTGAGTAGTTGTGGAATTTTTATTTTTAGTTAAAATAAAAACCTTTATTACTCACTCCTCATTACTCATTACTCATTGTTCTCTACTCCGCCCAGATGCGTGCAAGGTTAATAATTGTATTCGTAGCCTTCTGCATCGTCGTAAGCGAGACATACTCATAACGACCGTGGAAGTTCATACCGCCGGTGAAGAGGTTAGGGCAAGGGAGTCCCATAAACGAGAGACGCGAGCCATCGGTACCACCACGGATGGGCTTAACCTGAGGCTTAACGCCGGCCTCGATCATTGCACGGCGTGCCTTCTCGATAACCTGAGGATGCGGCTCGACCATCTTGCGCATATTGTAGTACTGATCGCGCATAGCAAGCGTCAGTACCTTCTCGCCATACTTACGCTGGAGGAAGTTAACGACATCCCACATAAGCTGCTTCTTGTGCTCGAACTTATCCGAGTCGTGGTCGCGGATGATATAGCTAATCTCAGCCTCCTCGACCGTACCCTTGATACCCACACAGTGGAAGAAGCCCTCGTAGTGTTCCGTATGCTGAGGACGCTCCGATGCCGGAAGCAGAGCGTTGAGCTCGCAGGCGATGTCGATGGCGTTTATCATCTTATTCTTCGCCATACCGGGATGGACGTTACGGCCGGCGATGGTAATCTTAGCACCTGCGGCGTTGAAGTTCTCGTACTCGAGCTCGCCCTCCATACCGCCATCCATCGTATAGGCAAAGTCGGCAGCGAAACGCTTGACGTCGAAGTAGTCGACACCGCGGCCGATCTCCTCGTCGGGAGTAAAACCCACACGAATCTTGCCGTGCGGGACCTCGGGGTGAGCCTTGAGCCACTCGATGGCGGTGACGATCTCCGCAACGCCGGCCTTGTCATCGGCACCAAGAAGCGTCGTACCGTCGGTGTGGATCAGTGTATGACCCTTGAAGAACGAGAGCTCGGGGAACTCCTCGACGCGGAGCCATACATCACCACCGAGGCGGATATCGCGACCATCGTAGTTATCGACGATGTGGGGCTTGATGTTTGCACCGCTCATATCGGGAGCCGTGTCGACGTGCGAGATAAAGCCGATGGTAGGAACATTCTCGTAGCCCTTAGTTGCGGGCAGCGAGGCCATAACGTAGCCATACTCATCCATTGTCACCTCCACGAGGCCGATAGCCTCGAGCTCCTCCTTGAGGTGCTTAAGAAGCGTGAGCTGCTTATCCGTCGAGGGGAACGACGTGCTCGTCTCATCCGACTGCGTGTCGAATGCAACATATTTCAAAAAGCGTTCTTTTAAATCCATAGTGTATATAGCGTTTAGTTTTTAACGAATAATCACACCCTACTCCTCAATCTTAGCACGACGCGAGTGCCAGATAAAGTAGGCGATAAGTGCTACGTAGGCAACGATGCCCAAGTATACTGCACCCATCGACTTAGACCACTCGGTGAGCATCCAGTCAGCACCCGTGAAGGCAATGATCGCGCTCACAACGCCCATCAGCGCACCACCGGCGATGAAGCCCGAGGCGATGAGTGTACCGCGGTTGTTGTTTGCCTTAGCCTGTGCGGGGTTCTTATGACGGTTAACAGCCCACGATACCAAGCCACCCACAACGAGCGGAGCATTGAGGCTCATAGGGATAAACATACCGAGGGCGAAGGGCAGAGCGGGGACGCCGATAAGCGTAAGCACAAGGATCAAACCTGCGCCGATGCCGTAGAGCAACCACGGCGTAACGCCATCCATCATCAGGGGCTGGATCACTGCTGCCATAGCATTTGCCTGGGGCGCAATGAGGGGCTCGTTATGACCCAGAGCCTGAGCAGCCTCTGCAGTGAAGCCGTAGGTCTCGTTCATAATGATCATAACGCCTGCAACGGTAGCTGCCGAAACGAACGTACCGACAAACTTCCAAGTCTGCTGCTTGCGGGGTGTTGTGCCGAGCCAGTAGCCGATCTTAAGGTCGGTGATGAATCCACCAGCCATCGACAACGCAGTACATACAACGCCACCGATAACCAACGCCGCAACCATACCGCTTTTACCCTCAAGACCGATAGATACGAGAACCAACGACGAGAGAATCAAGGTCATAAGCGTCATACCCGACACGGGGTTCGAGCCCACGATTGCGATAGCATTTGCCGCAACGGTGGTGAAGAGGAAGGCGATGACAAAGACAATGGCAAGAGCCACGATGGTCTGTGTCCAGTTGTGCAAGACACCAAACTGGAAGAAGACAAGCGTAGCCACCAAAGCTGCGATAAGCACCGAGAGGATAGTCTTCATACGGATATCCTGACCAGTACGTGGCTCCGACGTTGCAGTCTTCTTACCGCCAAACTCATTCTTAGCAAGCGACAGTGCACTCTTGATGATGCCTGCCTGACGCACGATACCGATAAGACCCGCCATAGCGATGCCACCGATACCGATGGGACGGCCAATGTAGGTATAGAGGTTCTCGGGCGTGAAGATAAGCGATGGCTCTGCGAGAAGCTTAGCGTCGGTGATACCCAGCAGCGCGATCGTCTCGCTGGCATTGAGCGCACCCTCCAACGAGCCTACGAGGGGCACAATAAAGAACCACACGAGGGCTGAGCCCGCAGCAATGATAAGAGCATACTTCAGACCGATGATATAACCGAGACCGAGCACCGCAGCCGAAGTATTAAGGCCGAAGGTGAGTTTGAAGTTTGCGGCCAAAGCCTTACCCCAGCCCCACATCGAGGTCGAGAGCGACGACACCCACGCACCGAAGGTCGACACCACGAAGTCGTAGAGACCACCGATAAGACCTGCGGCCACGAGGATCTTAGCCTCCGAGCCACCCTTCTCGCCAGACACGAGCACCTCGGTGGTAGCCGTAGCCTCGGGGAATGGGTACTTACCGTGCATCTCCTTAACAAAGTACTTGCGGAACGGAATTAGGAGCACGATGCCCAACACACCGCCCAAGAGCGATGATAGGAACACCTGATAGAACTGTGCATCGAGACCGAGAATATAGAGCGCAGGGAGCGTAAAGATTGCACCCGCCACGATAACGCCCGACGATGCGCCGATAGACTGGATGATGACGTTCTGGCCAAGCATATTCTTCTTGCCACGCATCTGGCCGAGGCCTACGGCAATGATGGCGATGGGAATGGCTGCCTCGAATACCTGACCGACCTTGAGGCCGAGGTAGGCAGCTGCAGCTGAGAATAGCACAGCCATAAGGATACCTAAGGTAACGGAGTAAGGTGTCACCTCCACAGGCGACTCCTGCGGACCCATAACAGGCTGATACTCCTCACCCTTTGCGAGCTCGCGATAGGCGTTCTCGGGAAGCGATGTCTTGGGTTGTTCTTGCATAGTTTATAGTTTTAGTTAATTAATTTGCTCATTTCATAAGCCTCGCTTATCGCTTGAGGACTTAAGCCTGCGCACGTGCGCACATATAAAATTCACGCCTGCGCGCGTAAATCACACAAAGATAGTCAAAATTTTGCATTTAGCAAAAGAAAAGAGTGCTAATTACCAAATACCCATCAGCAATAGATTTTCGTCAATTGGCAACAACGCCAACAGCGATGAAATTAAATAGCACCCGAGGAGCATTATGGAATATAAAAAATGGCGGCATCCGACGATATATCTTTCCACCAACACCAGCCACATCGAGCATATAATCCAACGGAAATAATGACCATATTCAACTGATATAGGCTGACAGATTTTCTCACCCAAGAGTTATATAACCAGACAAAGAGTACCATCCGAATATTGCACTACTCTATTTTTATATTGTTCTGATTATAGTACATATATTTTATAATTACACATAAACAAACCTACCTACAAGAGTAGAATTTTGCACTTAATTTGGAACATAAACAGAGTGATTCAACACGGATAAACATAGTAAATTTAGCAATATTTTACCATCATCACCATAGCCGATATCACCCACCCAAAGCCACACACATCCGACCTCGATACAGCTATTACGAATTGCTCTGCACAAATTACACATTGCTCGCTATAAATATTGAATTACTTTCGTATTTTAAAAAAATTTTATTATCTTTGTCCGTTGATGCGCGTGTGCGCAACGCCGGTGCTTGTTCGAGGCGTGAGGATAAGTCCATAACCACAAGGCCGAGGGTAGGGAAAACAAGAGGTCGATAACACCAAACCAAACGGCAAGGATTAACAAGCAAATAGCCAACGAGTAAAACTAAAACGTTATAAACTATGCAGTTAGCAGATAAGTATTCACCCGAAAACATCGAACAGAAGTGGTACGACTTCTGGATGGAGAAAAACCTATTCCACTCGGAGCCCGATGCTCGAGAGCCCTATTGCATCGTTATCCCGCCACCAAACGTAACGGGTATGTTGCATATGGGTCATATGCTCAACAACACACTTCAGGATGTGCTTATGCGTCGCGCACGTATGCAGGGTAAGAATGCTTGCTGGGTGCCAGGCACCGACCACGCCTCAATCGCTACCGAGGCTAAGGTTGTGGCTAAGCTCAAGGAGGAGGGCATTGACAAGTCGACCCTCACACGTGAGGAGTTCCTCCGTCACGCTTGGGAGTGGAAGGAGAAGCACGGCGGCATCATCCTCAAGCAGTTGCGTAAGCTCGGTGCTTCGTGTGACTGGGAGCGCACCTGCTTTACTATGGACGAGGCTCGCACCGAGGGTGTTATCAAGGTATTTGTCGATCTATTCCGCAAGGGTCGCATCTACCGCGGCGTGCGTATGGTTAACTGGGATCCATCGGCAAAGACAGCCCTCTCGGACGAGGAGGTTATATATAAGGAGTCGAACGGCAAGCTCTACTACTTGCGCTACAAGCTCGAGGGCTCGGAGGATTACATCGTCGTTGCTACAACACGTCCCGAGACCATCCTCGGCGATACGGCTCTCTGCGTGAACCCCAACGACGAGCGTTACAAGCACCTCGCAGCCGATGCTCGCGTTATCGTGCCGCTCGTAGGCCGCTCAATCCCCGTCATCCGTGACGAGTATGTCGACCTCGAGTTTGGTACCGGTGCTCTGAAGGTTACGCCCGCACACGATGTTAACGACTATATGCTCGGTGAGAAGTTCGGCTTGGAGTCTATCGACATCTTCAACGACGATGGCACCATCAACGACAAGGTGGGCCTGTACGTAGGTGTCGACCGCTTCGACTGCCGCAAGCAGATCGAGAAGGACCTTACCGACGCCGGCCTTATGGAGAAGGTCGAGCCCTACACCAACAACGTGGGCTACTCGGAGCGTACGGGTGTTGCCATCGAGCCTAAGCTCTCGATGCAGTGGTTCCTCTCGATGGAGGAGCTTGCCAAGCCCGCAACGAAGGCCGTGATGGAGGATATCATCTCGTTCGTCCCCGCAAAGTATAAGAACACATACCGCCACTGGATGGAGAACATCAAGGACTGGTGTATCTCGCGCCAGCTGTGGTGGGGCCAGCGCATCCCTGCGTACTACCTGCCTAAGGGTGGCTACGTTGTGGCAGAGACTGCCGAGGAGGCACTGCGTCTTGCTCAGGAGAAGGACCCTGCAATCACTATGGCCGACCTTCGTCAGGACGAGGATGTGCTCGACACGTGGTTCTCGTCGTGGTTGTGGCCTATCTCGGTATTCGACGGCATCCGCTATCCCAACAACCCCGAGATCGAGTACTACTACCCCACTAACGACCTTATCACTGGTCCCGATATCATCTTCTTCTGGGTGGCACGTATGATTATGGCGGGCTACGAGTGGCGCAGCGAGCGTCCCTTCAAGAACGTCTACTTCACCGGTATCGTGCGCGACAAGCTCGGACGTAAGATGTCTAAGCAGCTCGGCAACTCGCCCGACCCGCTCGACCTCATCGCTAAGTATGGTGCCGACGGTATGCGCGTGGCTATGCTTATGTCTACCTCAGCCGGTAACGATGTTATGTTCGACGAGGCTCTCTGCGAGCAGGGACGTAACTTCTGCAATAAGATTTGGAACGCCTACCGCCTCGTGAATATGTGGGAGGTGGACACTACCATCGCTCAGCCCGCAGCAGCAAAGCAGGCCATCGCGTGGTTCGACGAGGTTATGCTCGAGCGTATCGAGCGCATCAACCACGATATGGAGCAGTACCGTATCTCGGAGGCCTTCACCGAGCTCTATCGTCTCTTCTGGGACGACTTCAGCGGCTGGTATCTCGAGATGGTAAAGCCAGCATACCAGATGCCTATCGACGCCGAGACCATCGCTCGCACGAAGCACTACTTCGACCAGCTCCTGCGTCTGTTGCATCCGTTTATGCCATTCGTCACGGAGGAGATCTGGCAGGATTTGAAGCCCGAGACGGACGTATGCTCGATCACTATCGCTGCGGAGCCTAAGGCCGAGCGTAAGGCCGACGAGCAGATTATCGCACGCTTTGCACTTGCCGAGGAGGTAATCACCGCTATACGTAACATCCGCAAGCAGAAGAACATTGCGCAGAAAGAGGCACTATCATTACGCTACATTGCCGATGATAACTACCCCACGGAGTTCGAGGCCGTTATTACCAAGATGGGCAACCTCAAGGAGGTGACGACCACCACGGCGAAGGACCCCACTGCTGCAGCCTTCATCGTAAAGACTACGCAGTACTTTGTGCCTATGGAGGGTTCGATCGACAAGGAGGCCGAGCTCGAGAAGCTCCGCGCCGACCTTGAGTATATCGAGGGCTTCTTGGCATCGGTAATGAAGAAACTCTCGAACGAGCGTTTCGTGCAGTCGGCACCCGAGAAGGTGGTTGCTAACGAGCGCGCTAAACAGGCCGATGCCGAGGCAAAGATTGCAGCACTCAAGGCTCAGATCGAGGCACTCAGCTAATAGCAACATAGAAACAACAACTCCCAAAGGATACGGCCACGGGACAAGCCACTACGGTTTTTCTCGTTTTCACATACCCAAGTTCCCGCACGCCTGCCCGTGGCCGCTTTTCCTTTACTCCACGACGTAGCTCGACATAGCTACGGCACGCTAACTGATACCCGCATAAAAGCAGATGGCAGATATAACGATATACACCGATGGCTCGGCACGTGGCAACCCCGGACCCGGGGGCTATGGCGTCGTGCTCCTCTCAGGACCGCATCGCAAGGAGCTGTCGGCGGGATATCGTCTCACCACGAACAATCGTATGGAGCTGCTTGCCGTGTGCGTCGCACTCGAGGCCCTCAAATTCGAGGGGTCGAACGTCACGCTATACTCCGACTCGAAGTATGTAATCGAGGCGGTCAACCAACGCTGGCTGTTTGGCTGGGAGCGCAAGGGCTTCGCTGGGAAGAAAAACCCCGATCTGTGGATGCGCTTCTTGCGCGTCTATCGCCGCCATAACGTCCGTTTCATATGGGTCAAGGGCCACGCCTCGACGGTCGAAAACAACCGTTGCGACGAGCTGGCCGTGGCTGCGGCACTGAGTCCAAAACTACTCGAGGACGTCGGCTACGACGGCAACTAACCTTAACACCACCAAAGCGTTATGAGTACTAAACAGAGCTGGAAGCCCGGCACGCTGATATACCCGTTGCCCGCCGTGCTGGTGAGCGTGGGTGCCACCGAGGAGGAGTACAACCTCCTTACCGTAGCTTGGACAGGGACGATATGCACCGAGCCGCCAATGTGCTATATATCAGTGCGTAAGTCGCGCCACTCCTACGATATCATTCGCCGCACGGGTGAGTTTGCCATAAACCTCACCACCGAGGCTATGGCGCGCGCCACGGATTGGTGTGGCGTGAAGTCGGGTCGCGACGTCAATAAGTGGGAGGCCACAGGCCTTACGCCAATGGCCACGAGCCATATCTCTGCGCCCATCGTCGCCGAGTCGCCACTCTCGATTTGCTGCTGCGTGGAACAGGTGCTGGAGCTCGGTACGCACGATATGTTCATAGCACGCGTGGTGGGCATCGAGGCAGACGAGCGATATATCGACCCCGAGACCGGGAAGTTCCACCTCGATAAGGCTGCGCCGATAGTCTACTCCCACGGCGAGTACTACACGCTCGGCAAGCTCATCGGCCACTTCGGCTGGTCGGTACGAAAGAAGACAACAAAAAGACGTAAATAATAGGTAAGAGATTAGGAATCAGGAGGAGGAAGTCGAGAAGTGAGAATTGAGCGTCGAGAGGTGAGAATTGAGAATTGGGCGTCGAGAGGTGAGAATTGAGAATTGGGCGTTGAGAATTAAGGGATAGAATTAAAGAAGATTACGATTACTAATCACTAATTAATTATATTAGTCGAAGGCTTATGACAGAACAGCAACACGAATTACTAAACAAATACGAAGAGGGGCTGCGCGATGCCCTCACCAAGCACCTCACCGAGAAGAAGGCTCTTGATGGCCGCCTCTTGGAGGTTGAGGAGCTAAACGAGAAGTGGCGCACCTCGGCACCGTCATATATGGCCGATGCCGTGCCCGAGATTGGCAAATATCCGCTTGTGGCGATAGCGTGGGCGATGTACGAAGGTATGGCTGCCGCAGTGCTCTGGGATAAGGAGTGGAAGCGATATGCCGACACGGAGGATTTCCACAAGATGTTCACCGAGCCCCGCGGCTTCGATTGTATGGACGAGTACATCACCGAGGTACTCCTCGCTATGCCTCTCGGCTCGAAGGATGCCGAGGAGCTCGAGGACCTCATCCGCTCGACAGCCGAGCGCGCTCTATCACTAATCCGCAAGGAGCAAGTTGAGGCTCAGAGTGTTATGGCATTTCACGTATTTGCACGCACCACAAAGGTGATGTTCGAGGCGGGTGTTGCGGTATCGCTCCGCCGCCTGGGCTACAACTACGTGAAGGTCAACGCCGAGGTGGTGAGCTAAGCTAATTAGTAGTCAGTAGAGAGTTTAATAAGGCTAATGAGTTAAGGGAGTTTAGGGATGTTCGCGTGTTTCAAGACCGCGTCTCCTTAAACTCCCTTAATTCCTTAAATTCCTCACATTCCCACAACCGCACACTACCGTCCCACACCAACAAAAAAAAGAGCCAGTCCCAATGGAACCAGCTCTCTCCTATCTAATAGGTAAACTACTTAACTGCATTAACGATTGCCTCAAATGCCTTAGGCTCGTTGAGGGCGAGGTCAGCCAAAACCTTACGGTTGAGGGCGATACCCTTAACATTCATCTTGCCGATAAACTCAGAATAGGTCATACCGTGCATACGAACCGCAGCGTTGATACGAACGATCCACAACGAACGATATGTTCTCTTCTTCTCACGACGGTGTGCATAGGCAAACTGCAAACCCTTCTCGACAGTATTTTTCGCAACTGTCCATACGTTTCCCCTTGAACCAAAGTTACCCTTGGCAAGTTTCAAAACCTTCTTTCTTCTTGCGCGTGACGCAACAGCGTTGACTGAACGTGGCATAGTTTAAAGTTTTTGATAGAGCTGGTAGCGGTGTGATTCTCTCCCACTCTTTGGGGCTACTGCGCTCCGATTAATAAAAATTTGTTAATGTGCTTACTCTTTAGCCTCGCTACGCGAATTACTTCACGAGCAACTGCTTGATCTTAGCCTCGTCGGCTGGTGAAACGATACCTGAGTAGCAAAGGTTACGCTTACGCTTGTTAGTCTTTTTGGTCAGGATGTGACTGTGATAAGCGTGCTTACGCTTGATCTTACCTGTGCCGGTGAAAGAAAAACGCTTCTTTGCAGCGGCATTTGTTTTCATTTTTGGCATTGTTACAAAAGTTAAATTAGTTAATAATAGCGTGCAAAGGTAAGAATAATATTCTATTTTGCAAAAATAATCTCAATTTTTCCACTCGATTTCAACTCACGGGGCCATTTCTTCACTCGCAGAGCAGACTTTGCCCACGAGGCACTAACGGCACCAAACAACATCTGCAAACACTGAGCTCAATCCAGACTACTGAACGATCTCGATATTGCTCTCGACCTTCATAGTCACGGCCACGGGTAGATGGTCGGAGTACTCGGCACTCTCGTCGGCAACGTACTTAAGAGCCTCGATACCCTCGGAGTAGAGCACATAGTCGATACGCAACGTACCGTACATCGGACGGAACGTAAAGCCGAAGCCCTTACCCGACTCCACGAAGGCATCCTTTCTACCCTCTATAAGCTCGCCATAGACATACGACATAGGCGTGTCATTGAAGTCACCGCAGACAATATGCTTATAGGGCGTTGCATCCATAACCATACGTAACGTATCTACGTGGTCGACACGTATCGTCGAGTTATCTGCAATACGCTCGACGATGCTAAGCATACGCTCGCCATCCTGAAGGATCTTTCCACGCGATATATCCTCGCTATCGCCGGGCGAGATACTCATCGTGTGGAGGTGGTTGTTAAAGATACGCAACGTGTCGGTAGCACTGCGCAGATCGCGGCGAATCATAATATCGAGCCACTGTGACGTACCACGGCCCTCACCCGAGATGTCACCGCTGTTGAGGATAGGATAGCGGCTGTAAGTACGTAATACAACTTCACCAAACTCCACAGCATCAGCCTTATAGCTAAGCTCGCGAGCATCGAATAGCGAATCGAGACGCTCCACGCCGCGAGCATCGCGCGTGAACTCCTGGAAGCAGACAATGTCGTAATTCTCCATCTGGTTGAAATAATCGACAATGCCCGACACCGAGTTCTGCGAGCTATCGTCGAAGAAGCCGCGGACGTTATACGTAACGAGCGTGAACGACTGACGCTCGGGCTTTGCCTCCACCTCGCGGTTGAAGGCAACGTTATAGAAGTCAGATATGCGGAAGAGTCCGGGGATGAGTAGTATTGCCACGATGCCCGCAGTCTTCCAGCGGCCAGTGACCAGCCATAGCAACATACACACCAAGACGCACAGGTATAATATAGGTGCGAAGATACCCACGATGGTCAGCGGCCCGAAGGTCGAGGGCGACACGTAGGGTGTTAGGTATGCAATGACGAGGGCTATCGAGAATGACATCGTGACGGCAAGCAGCACGATGACGAATAGCACGCCGAGGAACGTTCGTTTCTCTCTATGTCGTGGTTTCCCAAAGGGTTCGTTGTTGTAGGTCTCGTGTTTCTTAGACATAGCGTAGAGGGTTTTGTGAACACCGAGGTGCTCGGTTAATAATTGTAGTGTCCTTAAAGTTTGTGTATTGTTAGTAGTAGTAAATGCGGTTTCTGTCGCGGTGTTTCCACCAGAGCAACAACAGCCATCCCCAAAACATACCTCCGAGGTGAGCAAAGTGCGCCACGTTATCCATCGTGCCCGATACGCCGAGCATAAGCTCCAGAGCACCATAGACAATCACGAACCATTTAGCCTTCATAGCAATAGGCGGGAAGATTAGCGATATTATGGCATTGGGATGCAGCATACCGAAGGCCAACAACAGACCAAAGATGGCTCCCGAGGCACCCACCGTAGGGGTCGACATATAGGCATACCACGCGGGTGAGCCCACCTCCATCTGTGCCAAGTCGATCTGCGCGATGCCCATCTGGAACAGCGCAGCACCAACACCGCAGACCATATAGTAGGTAAGGAATCGCTTCCAGCCCATCTCATACTCCAGCGTGCGTCCGAACATCCAGAGCGAGAACATATTAAAGAATAGGTGCGAGAAGCCGCCGTGCATAAACATATAGGTCACGGGTTGCCAGATGCGGAAAAGCGTAGCATCGGGCTCCAGGTGGCGAAGGTCGACATTAAAGAGTGCAAACTGCACCATATTAAAATCGAGCAGCTCCGTAGCAAGAAAGACAACCGCATTTGCAATCATCAGGTTCATTACCACGGGAGGTGTCATATTGTGTGTTCGAAAGGGTGACATATTATCCTCTGTTCTTTGTTTATCTATATAAATCAGCGCGCGATTTGCGCCTCGTCTAACTCTTCTTCTGTAACTTCAAGCGAAGTTCATCCTCCGTAAGTTCGGCAATTATAGGAGCACCCGAAGGCGTGAAGCTCGGGTTTGAGCACTTCTCCAATCGGTGCAACAACTCCATAGCCTCACAACTTGTCATACCACGGCCATAGCCTCTCGCCCCGCGGCGTGCCATAAGCTCCGCAAGACGTCGACGCTCCTCATCGAGTGGTAGCCTGCCACCCTCGATGCCGTGCAACAATTCATAAATCAGCTCATCAAGCGGCGCATCCGCATCGAGCATCGCGGGACGTCCAATGACGGCGATACGCCCATCGCCACGATAATCTACCTCGAAGCCAAGAGCCGCGAACTCCGTGGCGTGGCCCTCCATAAGTTCATACTCCTCGGTCGAGAGCTCCAACTCGTCGGGGAAGAACATACGCTGCGATGGTGCACTGCCCGCGCCCAAAGCTTTCACGATATCCTCATACAACAACGCCTCGTAGGCACGTTGCAACGCAACGACGACACCGCGACCACCATACGTTGCCACGGCATAACCACCCGGAAGCACTATCGCCTCGCCAAACGTGCGACGCTCCTCCACTTCCATACGCGACTCGATGATGTCGAACAGCGTCTCATCCTCCTCATCCTCGTCGATATACTCCACAACACTTCCGGCCGAGGCCCAACCCTCGGAGTTGCTAAGCGTATAGATCTCCTGATCATCGCCCACGGTATTTGGCAGAGCCTCCGAACGTTTCGCCCCTCCAGCCGGTGCTATCATCGCATCGGTATAGGGCACATCGAAGCCCGTGAACGGCACATCAGGCACGGGGGCCGTGGGGTCGATATACTCATCGTTGAAGGGGTTATACGCACTATTTGTCGCAATACGCGGCTCGGCATAGCTACGTCGTTCGCCATCGTAGACGGGGATATCCACGCCCGACGACTCGAAGTCCATCATAGGCACTGCACCGGTCTTTACGAGAGTCTCGCGCACTGCCGCCTGAAGTATCTCGAGGATGACGTCGTTGTCGGCAAACTTGACGGTAGTCTTCTGCGGATGCACATTGACATCCACCCTATCGGGGTCGACCGTGAGATAAATAAAATACGAGGGCATACACCCCTCAGGTATAAGCCTCTCGTAGGCACGCACGATTGTGCGCTGTATAGCTAATGAGTTGAAATAGCGACCATTGACGAACAGATACTGCTCGTGATTACGACGCTTCGCCGCCTGTGGTCGCCCGACAAAACCCTCGATACGCACCACCGAGGTCGACACCTCCACGTCCAAAAGGTTCTGCTTGATGTGTTTACCGATCACGTCGACGATACGTCCTCGTCGCGTGGTTGGGCGCAGCACCTGAAGCTCCAAGTCGTTGTGACTTAAGCGAAACTCCACCTCGGGATTACACAGAGCCACACGGTGGAACTCGCTCTTAATCTGCTGACTCAAGCGCGAATTATCGCCGTCGATAAACTTCCGTCGCGACGGCACATTATAGAACAAATTACGCACGATAAACTGCGAACCCTTCGAGCAGGCGACGGGCAGCTGCGAGCGGAACTCACCACCCGATATCTGGGTCACGGTGCCTATCTCGTCCTCCTCGCGGCGTGTGCGCAGCTCCACCTCCGCAACGGCCGCAATCGAGGCCAACGCCTCGCCACGAAAACCAAAGGTATGGAGTTGGTAGACATCCTCGATAGATGTTATCTTCGACGTGGCGTGGCGGTCGAAGGCCATACGCGCATCCACGGCCGACATACCCGAGCCGTCGTCGACGATCTGTATCAGATCCCTACCGCCGTTGCGATAGTTCACACGCACACACTGCGCCCCTGCGTCAAGCGAGTTTTCCATCATCTCCTTGACGACATTCGAGGGGGCATTCACCACCTCACCCGCGGCAATCTGATTTGCCACAATCTCGGGAAGCAGTTTTATTCTATCCATCCTTATTACTTATCTGTAACGTCTCGGGAGGGCCCGAGGGACTACCTCTCTTTCTTGCTACCTGTTAACGGGTTAGTCCTCTACTCTTCGGCCATCTACAATCTCCACATCGTCATCGTAGATGGTAATCTCACCCACGGAGTTCTGCCACTCCTCAATCTCGTTCAGGGCCTCGGGCGTGAGGCTCTCGAACTCGCGGAAGTCGATGTCGCCGTGCTTCTCGTAGAGCGTGATGCTCACGCGCTCATTATCCGCGCTATCACCTTCGGCCACAGCATCTTCAGCCACAACCACGCGCAAAGCCTCCTTCTCTGCTGCCGCGCGCTCCGCAAAGCTCACAAAGCGAGGCAGGAAGAAGATGATGGCCACGACCATCAAAATACCCACAAGGACTATACGACCTACACCCGCGAAGTTACCTCTGTCGCCACTCGCGGCATCGCGTGCCTCGCGCTGGGTACGGATATACTTTCCCGGAGCATACGGCTCATCGTCCGTAGCCGATGTTCCGTGCAGTTCCCTACGTCTACGATCACGCTCCTCCTTCACGGGGTCGTAGTAGCGCGGGATATAGTTGAACTGGCGCGGCTTGGTCTTAGGTGGTCTAAAAAACGACATCTTAATCCTTCGTTATGGTTATTGTGTTTCATTATCTCTCTGGAGCACTGCGCTTAAACTATCCACGGAAGATAGTCTTCAGACGCTCCAAGATATTTTGGTTCTCCACATTCTCGGCGCGCTTGAAGTGGGGCTGCTCGGCAAGCTGCTCGACGAGCTTGCGCTCCTCCTTCGTGAGTTCATCGGGGATGGTCACATCCACCACAACCACGATATCGCCACGGCCATAGCCATTCACATCGGGCAGACCCTTGCCTCTGAGGCGCAGCACCTTACCCGCGTGGGTACCCTGAGCAATCTTAATACGCACACGACCGTCAATCGTGGGAATCTCCACCTCGCCACCGAGGATTGCGGTCGTAACCGTGATATTCAGATTGTAGACTAAGTCGTTGCCATCGCGGCGGAACTGCGAGTCGTGCTCCTCCTCGATAACCACGATAAGGTCGCCATTCACGCCACCCTGACGTGCCGCATTACCGCGACCCTCGACACGGATGGCCATACCCTCCTGCACACCTGCGGGAATCTTAACCTCGATAACCTCCTGACCACGCGAAGTACCCTCGCCGCCACACTTGTCGCAGCGATCCTTGATGATGCGACCCTGGCCCTGACACTTCGGACAGACGCTCTGTGTCTGCATACGGCCAAAGAACGAGTTTTGCACCGTGATGACATATCCCGAGCCATTACAATCGGGGCAGGTCGTATATGCCGCGCCATCCTTGGCACCCGTGCCACCACACTTATCACAAGCGATGGTCTTGCTTATCTTGAGTTTCTTGGTTACACCCTCGGAGATCTCCTTGAGCGAGAGCTTAACCGTCACACGTATATCGCTACCACGGTTGACACGCTGACGACGAGCACCTCCACGACTACCTCCGAAGCCACCAAACGCGCCCCCAAAGATATCGCCAAACTGCTCGAATATGTCATCCATTGTGAAGCCACCAGCACCGCCAAAGCCTCCGAAGCCACCGCTGCCAGCACCATTCATACCAGCGTGACCAAAGCGGTCGTAGCGTGCACGCTTGTCGTCGTTCGACAACACATCGTAAGCCTCGGCTGCCTCCTTGAACTTCTCCTCGGCCTCCTTATCGCCAGGGTTCTTGTCGGGGTGATATTTGATGGCGGCCTTACGATAGGCCTTCTTAATCGTATCGGCATCGGCATTGCGCTCGACGCCCAACACCTCGTAGTAGTCTCTCTTCTCTGCCATATATCTATCTTTTATCTTCTTCGTTTACAACGGCTTACTCGCCAACCACGACCTTTGCATAGCGCAACACGTGCTCGCCCATCTTATAGCCACGCTGCACACAGTCGATAACCAATCCGCGCTTATCCTCGCCCGCAGCAAAACGGGCCACAGCCTCCTGCTCATCCTCGTTAAAGGGCTCGCCGATGCACTCTATGGGGGTGATTCCCGCGCTACTCAGCACGCTCTCAAACTTCTTCATCACGAGCTCCTCACCCTGACGCAATGCCTCAACGTCGGTACTCTTGCTCGACGCTGACATAGCGCGCTCCATATCGTCGATTATGGGGAGTATCGCCTTCCAAGCACCCTCCGAGCCACGCTCCACGAGCTCCATCTTCTCCTTCACCGTGCGCTTACGGAAGTTATCGAACTCGGCCTGCAAGCGCAAGTACTTATCACGCCACACGGCCAACTGCTCCTCAAGCGACGGCTCGACTGACACATTGTCAGTAGCCTTAGCCTCCTCGTCTGCCACATTGTCATCAGCGAGGTCCGTCATCAGCGGCTCCTCCATATTCACATTCTCAGCCTTAGCGTTTATATCTCTCTCTTTCTCAGATGCTTGCTTATTCATAAATCGTTTAAAATTAAATTGTTTCATATTATAATGAACAAATTATATGCCTAATACAAATATTGTCGGTCGCTTGGCAATGTCGGGCACGGGGAGCTTACGCCACTCTTCGACCCTCAGCGTGCGGATATACTCCTCAGGGGCTGTTATATCGGCCGCAACCGTCAGGCGCATCTTCGGCGACAAGGTCTTTAACAACGCCTCGAAGAGCTTAAGGTTACGGTACGGAGCCTCGATAAAGAGCTGAGCCTGACGCTCCTCCACAGCCCTACGCTCCAACTCCTTGAGGCGACGCTGACGCTCGCCATCCTTAACGGGGATATAACCCACGAAGGCAAACGACTGACCATTGAGACCCGAGGCCATCACCGACATAAGTATCGACGAGGGGCCTACGAGCGGCACCACCCTGATGCCGTGACGGTGTGCCAGTGCCACAATATCGGCACCCGGGTCGGCAACACCAGGGACTCCCGCCTCGGAGATAACACCCGCCGAGCGGCCCTCCAACACGGGCTTGAGCATACGCTCCACCTCCTCCACGCGTGTGGTGTGCTCGTTGAGCTCCACAAACTCCAGCTCTTCGATCCTACGCTCGACGCCCACCTTCGAGAGAAAGCGGCGTGCCGAGCGCACGTTCTCGACGATGAAGTAGTCCAGCACATTCATCACATCGTAGTTCGCCCTCGGAAGCACATCCCACAACGGACGAGAGTCGGCTATGGGGCAGGGTATCATATATATCGTTCCTTTACTCATCGTTCTGTGTATATGCGTTTTACGCGCGTAGATATCGAGGTCATTATCTCATAAGGGATGGTATCCAATACGCGGGCCATATCCTCGAGCGTATTACCCGCCGTAGGGCCAAATATCGTCACCCTATCACCTACGGCGACTCCCTCTATGCCCGTGAGGTCGATCATCGCACTATCCATACATACGCGTCCCACAATCTTGGCACGCCGGCTACCCACAAGTACCTCCCAGCGGCCACCACCCAAGTGACGGTCGAGGCCATCGGCATAGCCCACGGGTATCGTAGCGATAGTCGTCTCACGCTCCGTAACGGCACTGCGTCCGTAGCCTACCGACTCGCCAGCGCGGTGCGTGCGTATCTGCACAATGCGCGTTGAGAGCGTAGCCACGGGGATAAGCTCCTCGTTATGTTCGAAGCCAAAGCCATAGAGACCCAGACCCAAGCGACACATATCGAACGCCGCCTCGGGGAAGCGCACGATAGCTGCCGAGTTGGCGATATGTCTCAGAGGCTTATAGTCGAGCCACTCGGTAAGTTGCTGGCTCATATAGTCGAAGTCGGCAATCTGCTGACGCGTGAAGGCATCCTCCTCAGGCATATCAGCCGAGCTAAGGTGCGAGAATATCGAGGCGATGTGCAACGAAGCATCGTGATGCACGGCACGGCCCAAGAGGTCGACATCCTCGTCGATAAATCCCAGACGGTGCATACCCGTATCGAGCTTTATGTGAATGGGATATGCCTCGCGATGGGCACGATGCACGGCACGACGAAAGGCATCCAACGAGTGGAAGCTATAAATCTCAGGCTCGAGGTCGTGAGCAATCATCACATCGAAGCTATCCTCATCGGCATTGAGCACGACGATAGGCATCGTGATACCCTTTGACCTAAGCACAACACCCTCATCGGCAAAGGCAACAGCGAGGTATCTAACCCCCTCGTGCTGCAACATACGCGCAACGTCGACATCGCCCGTGCCGTAGCTCGAGGCCTTGACCATAGCCACAACGGGGTGGTGCTGCGGCAGATGACGACGGAAGTGGTTAAGGTTCTTCTTCATCGCGGCGAGGTCCACCTCGAGTGTTGTCGTGTGGGTCCTACGCTCCAAGAGTCGACTCACACGCTCAAAGCGGCTATCACGGCTACCCTTGACAAGGATCACCGACTTAGCCCAACGCTCACGCGCGAAGTTCTCGATAAGTTCATCGGTCGAGAGATAGAACGACGAGCCTCGAGGGAAGAGGTGTTGGAACGAGGCTATCGTCTCGCCCACACCGATAAGGTGGTCGACCGACGCCTTACGTACCGCCTCTGCCACACGGCCATACAGTTCCTCGGGAGCCATACCGCTCTGGCGAATATCCGATATCACGGCCACACGCCTACGTCCCATAGACTGCAAGTGCAGGGCATCGAGTGCCGCAACCACGGAGTTGATGTCCGAGTTATAGGTGTCGTCGATAACCATCGAGTCGTCGATACCCTCCTTCAGTTCGAGCCTCATAGCCACCTTAGCCGAGAATATCGCCTTATCAACACCGTAGCCCAACTTACGCATCAGGGCCTGTACGTGGTAGGCATCTACCATCAGAGCGTCGCTTAGCTCCATAGCATCGTCGACAGTCTCACGGCTCGAGTCCACCAGCTCGCGATCGGCATACAACTCCTCCAAGCGGCGGGCCAACGTCGGGTACTCCCTGCTATATATAACCGTGCGCGCCGCACGCGCCAAGAGTAGCTTCTCGTCGAGCTTCTGCTCCTCCGAGGCGAAGTTTGCCGAGTGGGCATCACCAATGGAAGTGACAACCACGATATCGGGGCGTATCATCCTCTCCAGACGCTCCATCTCGCCAGGCTCCGAGATACCCGCCTCGATGAATGCCACCTGCTCCGTACCTTCGAGCATAAGGAGCGACAGAGCCACACCGAGCTGCGAGTTATAACTCTTAGGCGAGGCAAACGAACGTACCGCGTCGGGCATCGAGCGTGCCGCCCACTCCTTGACAATGGTCTTGCCGTTTGAGCCCGTGATAGCTACGACCGTACCCTTGAACTGGTTGCGGTGGTGCGCGGCGAGGCGTTGCAGAGCCTCGAGCGTAGATGCCACCTTAACCATACCACAACCCTTTGTCGGCAGCTCGACGTCGTGCTCCACGATGAAGGCCTCGACACCGCGCTCCGTCATACGACGTATGTAGTTATGGCCGTCGTGGTTCTTTCCGTCGATGGCGGCAAAGACCACCCCATCGCTGGCCACGACACTGCGCGAGTCGGTAGCCATCTCACTGACTCTCAGATCCGTGCCCCGAAGCTCACCGCCCACAATCTGGGCAATCTCCGACAATAGATAATTCATATCTTTACGCTTTATTCTTCCTTAAACATTCGTTGCCACGCGCACATCTCACAACGCCCCGGTATCGCCTTTATCTACTGCTTGAACGTTACAAGCGTGATACCTGCGCCACCACGATCGGCGTGGTCATCAGCAATCGTAGCCACATCCTTCACCGTACGCAGATAGCGACGAATCTCCTCCTTCAGGGCACCTGTGCCCTTGCCGTGGAGAATAGTGACGCTCGAGACACCGACCATCAAGGCATCATCCACCAAATCCTCGACAGCCTCCAATGCCTCCACCGCACGCATACCGCGCACATCAATCGTGTCGCGGAAGTTGAGCTTGCGCTCGCGGATGTCGACCGACACGACGGTACGTGCAGCCGTAGGTCGCGTAGACTCGCGATACTCCGCACCCGACACTGCCCTCAGGCGCGCGAGCTCCACCATCATACGCATATTCCCGAAGGTAACCTGCGCACGCTTACCCTTGATAGACTCCACCACGCCAGGCACCGTCTGACCCTCCATCTTCACCTTCGTGCCCACCTCAATCTTCTGGGGCTTAGGCTCCGCAACCTTAGGTTGCTCGATGCCCTTCTCGCGATTCTCGGCCCTCTGCTCGCGTCGCTCACGGCGACGTGCTAAACGCTCCATCTCTCTTTCGATGCGGTCGTCATTAGCACCCTTTGCACCATCGACCCCATCGGCAAACGACTCCAGCTCCTTACGCGCCATACGCGTGAGCTCTTTCTCTGCCTGCGACTCGCGGATGGTACGTATCGTATTCTCAATCTGGCGATTAGCCTCAGCGATAAGCTCTTCAGCCTCCTTACGTGCCTTATCCAGTATCTCCCTACGCTCGTCCTTGATGCTCTGCAACCTATCGGTATAGGTCTGCTCGAGCTGCTCGACCTTTCTATCCGTCACACGGATTCTGTCGCGCTTCTCGGCCCAGTAACGCTTATCGCGTGCAATCTCCCTCAACTGCTTTTCGAGGTTTATATGGTCCTCGCCAGCCTTGTCCATAGCCTTGCGGACAATATCCTCCGGCAGGCCTATTTTTCGTGCCACCTCGATAGCAAACGAGCTTCCGGGCTTACCCATCTCGAGGCTAAAGAGTGGCTGTATATTCTTAACATCAAAGGACATAGCTCCGTTTACCACGCCCTCGTTACGCGATGCGAAGTACTTGATGTTGGCATAGTGCGTCGTAATCACGCCATAAGCCCGACGCTCGACGAAGCGTTCGAGTATCGACTCGGATATCGCACCACCAATCGTGGGCTCCGTGCCCGAACCAAACTCGTCGATGAGGATGAGCGTGTGCTCCGAGGCCTCCTGCAACATCATCTTCATATTCACAAGGTGCGACGAGTAGGTCGAAAGATCGTTCTCCAGTGACTGCTGGTCACCAATGTCGATCATCAGCGCGTCGAACATCGGGAACTCCGAGTTCTCCAACACGGGCACCAAGAAGCCGCACTGCACCATATACTGCAATATTCCCGTGGTCTTCAAACAGACCGACTTACCACCAGCGTTGGGTCCCGAGATTACGAGTATTCGTCGCTCGGCATTGAGCTCCATATCCAACGGCACGATAGCCTTACCCTGCTCCCTAAGTGTCTGTTCCAAAAGCGGATGTCGTGCCTTGCGTAGCAACAGTCGACCCTCGGTCGAGATTATCGGACGCACGGCACCGTAGTCCAAGGCCCAGCGTGCCTTAGCCCTCAGGGCATCAATAGCCGTGAGGTACTCCTCGATACGTGCGATGCCATCGACATCGACCCTGAGCACCGCCGTGAGCTCGGTGAGGATTCTCACCACCTCCCTCTTCTCGGCATACTCCAACTCCCTAAGTTCGTTGTTAAGCTCGACGACCTCGACAGGCTCGATATAGAAAGTACGGCCCGTGGCCGACTCGTCGTGGATGAAGCCCGAAAGCTTGCGCTTATTCGCAGCAGCGACGGGTATCACGGCGTGGCCATCGCGTATCGAGATCATAGCATCGGCATCGACAATACCTTGAGACTTAGCCCTCTGCAACACCTGCTGGAGACGCTTAGCGACCTGCCCCTCGTGCTCGCGGATGGCACGTCGTATGTCGTGTAACTCGGGCGATGCACTCGAGCGCACCTCACCCGTCTCGTCCACCACGCGCTCGATGGCGCGTTGCAGCTCGGGGAATATCGTAACGCCCGAGCTAAGTGCCTTAAGCGCAGGATAGCTACGCTCCTTACGCGAGAGGATGAAGCCCACGATCTCGGCCGCCGACTTAAGGGCGCGCAACAACGTCGCCGCCTCCTCGACCGTGAGGTACGATCCCTCGACACGCACCTTATCGACGATATTTTGCAGGTCCTCCTGCTCACCGATAGCTGCGCCCGCCTCCATAGATATCATCAGTCGCATCTCGTCGGCAAGAGTCAGCCTGCGCTCCACCTCGCGACGTGAGCGCGCGAAGCCCTCGCTGCGGATAACCTCGCGCGACGACTCCATCGTACAGCGCGACATCACCGCCTCGCGGATACGATCGAAGCCCACCCTCTGTTCGAAATTCGACGGATATATCATATCTTTAGACTATTATGCTATCTTACCACCGAGAGCCGTACGTTGGATGTATCTATCACCCGCGCACAGCTCCCTGATTATCACTATATTACTCAGCCTTACCCTCCTGCTTCTCGGCCTTTGCAGCCTTACGCGCAGCCTTAGCCTCGGCCTTCTCCTCCGACTGACCGAAGAGCGAGAAGTGGACATAACGCATCGGGTTAGCCTTCAAATCCTCGAGCAACAAGCCGAGGTTATCACCCGCCGTAGTGAGCGAGTTGTAGAGTTCGTCATCGGTGAGGAGCTTACCTACCGAGCCCTCGCCACCCTCGATGTCGGCGAGCAACTGATTGAGCGACGCCACGGTAGCCGTGAGCTGATTAACAACATCAGCCTCGGCAAGCTCGCCCGAGAAGTTATCGAGATTCGAGAGCATCGACTCGATACGCTCGGTGTTCGCAGCAAGTGTTGCAGTAAACGCGCTGAGGTCGTTCATCGCACTGTTGATGTTGGGTGCAGATGAAGTGAGGATTGCGTCGATCGACGACGACATAGACTCGAGGTTAGCCACAAGATCCGTAATGTTCTGGCTATTGCCACCGATGAGGGCATTCACACCATCAATCGTCTCCGTAAGTCCCGTCATCAACTCCGTGCCCTGATCGGCAAGCGAGCCGAGCATATCGGGCTTGATACGACCCTCGATCGTTGCTCCATCCTCGATGAATTCAGCCGCATCGCCCTGGATGATACATATCTCAACACCACCCATAAGGCCCGCCGAGCCAATCTCTGCCACCGAGTTTGCAGGGATATACTCCGCATACTTACTCTCCACGGCAATCTCCACCTTAACACGATCTCGCTCGAGGCTGATGTCGCGAACGTTACCAACCTCCACGCCACGAAGGTTCACGCGCGAGGACTCCTGTAAGCCCGACACATCGTCGTAGTAGACGTAGTAGATATTGCTCTGAAGCAGGATGTTCTGGCCTCCGAGCCACTTGATTCCCCACCACGCAACAGCGATAACGATAACGGCAAATATGCCAATCTTAAACTCTCTTCTCAGTTTCATATCCTTTGAACTTTTAATTTTTTCTTACGCTCTGATCTATCTTTTCACACTATTTAGTTACGATGTTTCCATCCTTGAATCGCACCACATAGGCATCCTTGAAGGTCTTACGAGCCTCGGCAAGATCCTCCTTTGCCTCCTCGGCCGAAGCGTAGCTGCCGTAACAATACTTATATTTATAGCGTCCCGTACCCATATATTGAGCCACACGACCCTTGTAGCCCTTAAATTGGTAGTCGTCCGTGGGCACCTCCACCGTGCTCGAGATGAGCTGTATGGTATAACCCTCCGTAAGCGGCTCAGCATCAGCCACAGCATCAGCCTCCACGGCATTCACCGTAACACTATGCGACACAGCCACCCCCGCAGACTCCTCAGCAGCCTCCACCGCAGGTTCCTCATCGGCAATACCATCGAGAGCCTTGAAGTAACAAACGATAGCATCGCTTATAGCCGTTGCCATCTCCTTCTTCGCACCCTTAGAGGTAAGATAGTCGTAATCATTTGTGTTGGTCAGGTAGCCCAACTCGACAATTACACCCGGACCCTCAAAGTAGTACAAGACGGTAAACACCGGACCCGCCTTAACACCCAAGTTAGCAAGGCCATACTTCGAGATATTTTCGCAGCACAGCTCCGCAAAATAACGACTAAACGGCTCGTTATCAAGCTGTCGCGCAACGGCCATCATAAAACCCTGCGACGTACGGTCGATATCCTCGAGGTTGATAAAGTCGCCATCATCGGCATAACTTGCAGCCTTATCCTGATTCTGACTCATCAGCTTGTCGTTGAGCGTCAGCACCCACACCTCGCAGCCCGTAACTGTCGTCTTCTTGTGAGCATTAGCGTGAATCGACACATAGAGATCCGCCCCCTTCTTATTTGCAAATTCTGCGCGCTTACGGTTATCCGCCGCCTGATTCTCGTGATATGCCGAGTCGCTCGAGCGGGTGAGGTATACCTCCAAATCAGACATCTTCTCACCGAGCTGTCTCTGCACCTCCTTCGAGACATCGAGCACGTAGTCCGCCTCAACGACATCCCTCATCACCTTACCCGGACGCGGACCGCCGTGTCCCGGGTCGATGACAACCACCCTTTTTCGCTCCGGCGACGCAACAAAAGCGGCATCCTCGGCGTTTACCCCGATGGGGAACATTGCTAAAAGCAATAGGGCAATTATGAGATTTCTCATAAATTAGTGAATTTTATGCAAAATAATTACTATCTTTGCGAGTTGTAACCGCAATGGCGTCGGAGAGACCACCCGAACTAAAGGAGACTAACCCCCTACCCTCGGGCTGTTTTGCCGACATCGTCGGCAAAGTTACGAAAAATTATTGAATTTTGAGACATTTATTTATAAAATATCTCACGTCTACGCTGCTCGTTGTAGTGTTTATGTGCCTTACGCTGGGCCTTACGAGTGCCGGTGCAGGTGGTTTTGGTCTTTTCCAGAGCCGCGATAGCGTCGACCGTACTGAGGGTGTAAGGGACACAACTGGCGACAATCAGAACCGTCGGCGTGTTTCAGCCCCAATGTTCACCGATATCATCGAGGGTAAAGCCGTGGACTCGGTGGTATTCGACGCCACGAACAAGATGATATATAGCTACAAGAGTGGCGATGTGACGTATCAGGGTATGAACCTCAAGGCAGACTTTATGCGTGTCGATATGCAGACAAAGGACATCTACGCGCACGGCTACGCAGCCGACAGTGTTGATGGCAAACCCACGCAGACACACCCCGAGTTCTCGGACGGTGGCTCACCCTATACGATGGACACCATCACCTACAACCTCGACACGCGCAAGGCAAAGATCAAGGGTATCGCCACGCAGGAGGGTGACGGCTGGCTTATCGGTAGTAGCGTAAAGATGCACCCCGACGAGACCATCCATATCGGTAACGGTATGTACACGACGTGTGACTGTACGGACCACCCCCACTTCTACCTTGCGATGACGCAGGCGAAGGTCATCCCCGGAAAGAAGATCGTGACGGGCTATGCCTACCTCGTTATGGAGGATGTGCCCATCTACTTCCCCGGTATCCCCGAGGCCTTCTTCCCTATACATATGGGACCGAAGTCGGGTATCCTTATGCCTACCTATGGTGAGGATGCTAAGGGTTTCTTCATCCGCGACATCGGTTACTACTTCGCCCTCGGCGAGCATATGGACCTCGCCATCCGTGGTGGTATCTATACGCTCGGTTCGTGGGAGGTGTCGGCCGTATCGCAGTACGTCAAGCGTTATAAGTTCCGCGGTAACTTCAACCTTCAGTACTCGGCAATCCGCACGGGTGAGAAGGGTGAGCCCGACTTCGTACAGCAGAACAACTACAAGATTCAGTGGACCCACTCGCAAGATGCTAAGGCCAACCCCGGCTCAACGTTCTCAGCATCGGTGAACCTCACCTCGAGTGGTTATAGCCGCTACTCGGCAACAAGCGTGAACGACATCCTCGCCACGCAGACCAACTCTTCGATCTCGTACTCGAAGAACTGGGAGGGAACACCCTTCTCGCTGGCGTTTAATATGTCGGTGTCGCAGAACTCGAAGAATAAAACCATCGCCGTGACCCTACCGACGATTACCTTCAACGTCGCCAGCTTCAACCCCTTCAAGCGCAAGGAGGCCATCGGTAAGACACGCTGGTACGAGAAGATCAAGATGAGCTACTCGATGAAGATGACAAACACGGTGAATACCACCGAGGATGAGATGTTTACGAAGGAGACGTTGCAAAATATGAAGAACGGTATTCAGCACACGATCCCCGTCTCGACGTCGCTCTCGCTCTTCAACTACATCAACGTAAGCCCCTCGTTCAACTACACCGAGCGTTGGTACTTCAAGAAGGTGAGCCAGCAGTGGAACGACGAGACCCACACGGTCGAGACTCTCGATCCGGAGTATGGCTTCTGGCGTCTGTATAACTACAACGCCTCGGTATCGGCCAACACCACCGTGTACGGTACCTACGTCGCCAAAAAGAAGGAGCGCAAGCTCCAGGCCGTGCGCCACACCCTCACGCCTAACGTCGGTTTCAGCTATGCCCCCGACTTTAGCCGCCAGAAGTATGGTTTCTACGAGACCGTGCAGACCGATACTACGGGTAAGTTCAAGGTCTACTCGCCCTTCACGGATAACGCCTATGGTGTGCCGGGTAGCGGTCAGCAGCTAAACCTCACGTTCGGTCTGTCGCAGTCGCTCGAGGCTAAGGTGCGCACGAAGGATACGGTCAAGAAGGTGAAGATTATTGACCAGATCTCGATCAACGGTTCGTATAACTTCCTTGCCGACTCGATGCGCCTCTCGACGCTCCCGATACAGCTACGTACCACCATCTACCAAAATATCGCCCTCAACCTATCACTCACGCTTGATCCATATGAGGTGTCGCCCGAGGGTGTGCGCTACAATAAGCTGATGTGGAGTCGTGGCCTGCCGGGACGAATACAGACGGCGAGCTGGAGTTTCGGCTATACCTTCAAGTCGCGCGAGAACAAGGGACAGGTGGCTGGTAACGACATCACGTCGCTGCCGGCGGAATACTTCAACTCGTGGTCCGACCCCTATGGCCAACTCAACCCCGCAATGCGACGACAATGGATGGCGGGCCAATACTATGACTTCTCGATACCGTGGAACTTCGGTTTCAATTATAGTTTCAGCTATAATGCCCAATTCGTGAACAACGGAACCACGGGATATAAGAAGAATATACAACAGACCGTTAACTTCAACGCCAGCGTCAAGCTCACACCTAAGTTGATGATCACCGCAACGTCGGGTTACGACTTCACGGCGCGTAAGATGTCGATGACCTCGATTGCCATCACGCGCGACCTGCACTGCTGGCAGATGTCCTTCACGTGGATACCCTTCGGTAACCACCGAAGCTGGGCATTTAACATCGGCGTCAAGGCGGCATCGTTGGCCGATTTGAAGTACGACAAGAGCTACTCGCAGTACGACTATATGTACTAAACGTACCATTAGTAATGAGTAATGAGTAGTGAGTAATTAGTAGTGAGGGGGGCAATATGAGAAATTAATTAAAATAACATATAACTATGAACGCTATTGTAAAGAACGATTTTCAGTTCGAGGGTCAGAAGGGCCACTATGTAGGTAAGGTGCGCGACGTGTATAACATCAACGACGACTACCTCGTGATGGTCGTGTCGGACCGTATCTCGGCATTCGACGTTGTACTTCCTAAGGGCATTCCGTTTAAGGGTCAGGTACTTAACCAGATTGCAGCTAAGTTCCTCGATGCCACAACCGATATCCTTCCTAACTGGAAGATCGGCGTACCCGATCCTATGGTCACCGTGGGCCACCGTTGCGAGCCTTACAAGGTAGAGATGGTCATCCGAGGCTATCTCTCGGGTCACGCTTGGAGAGAGTATAAGGCTGGCAAGCGCGTGATTTGCGGTGTGGCTATGCCCGACGGTATGGTCGAGAACCAGAAGTTCCCCGAGCCTATCATTACCCCCACAACTAAGGCCGACGAGGGTCACGACGAGGATATCTCGAAGGAGGAGATCATCGCTCAGGGTCTCGTTTCACGCGAGGAGTACGAGCAGCTCGAGGCATACACACGTGCCATCTTCCAGCGCGGTACGGAGATCGCAGCCAAGATGGGCCTTATCCTTGTGGATACGAAGTATGAGTTCGGCAAGAAGAACGGTACAATCTACCTTATGGACGAGATCCACACGCCCGACTCGTCGCGTTACTTCTATATGGAGGGCTACGAGGAGCGTTTGGCTAAGGGAGAGAAGCAGAAGCAACTCTCAAAGGAGTTTGTTCGCGAGTGGCTTATGGACAACGGCTTCCAGGGTCAGGAGGGTCAGCAGGTTCCCGAGATGACCGAAGAGGTTGTGGTAGGCATCACAGAGCGTTATATCGAGCTCTACGAGGCCGTTACGGGCGAGAAGTTCATTCGCGCCGAGGCTGACGACGTGATGGCTCGCATCGAGCACAACGTTTCTGAGTACCTCAAGACACTATAATTGGTAGTGAGTAGTGAGTAATTAGTAATTAGAGAGTCCTGAGGGGCTCTCTTTTTGTTTGGTAGGGCGTCTCAACAGACAAAAGGAGCGCAAACACGAATCCTTGTTGCAAAGCACCGAGCACAGCACTCGGCAAAATTATCGTCGACGGGTTGCACAAGACATAATTTCTTGTCAGAACTCGTTAGATGTGGTACCAAATGAAAGAGCCCCTGATGGGGCATACTTAAGCGTATTTCCCACTCGTGGCTCTGAGGTTTGGTGCCGCAGATTGCGGCTTATCACGAGAAATTTAATTTTTGATTAGAAGGTAGTAGATACAACGCTCGGCAAAAATCCCGACGATGGGTAGTACTTGGCGTACGACTCATTGTCGGGACTTTTTGTTAGCGGCAGTAGATGCCGCCTTATAATCAAAAATTACTCGAGGTTCATCTGATCAATAAGAGCCTTCGTCTGAGGCTTATGACCACGGAAGTTAACATAGAGAGTCATAGGATGCTCGTGACCACCCTTCTCGAGAACCTCGTGACGGAACTTATCGGCTACCTCCTTAGAGAAGATACCCTCCTCGGCGAAGTATGAGAAGGCATCGGCAGCAAGAACCTCAGCCCACTTGTAACCGTAGTAACCCGTTGCGTAGCCACCGCTGAAGATGTGCGTGAAGGCGGGACCCATAGCGCAACCATCAACGAAAGGCATAACCTTTGTTGGCTCAAGAGCTGCGAGCTCGAAGGCCATAACGTCACCCTCGTAGGGGGTAGTGATGCTGTGCCAAGCCATATCGAGCATACCGAACGAGAGCTGACGCACATTGTAGTATGCAGCGAGGTAGTTCTTAGCAGCGACGAGCTTCTCGACAAGCTCAGCAGGCATAGGCTCACCAGTTACGTAGTGCTTAGCCCAAAGGTCGAGATACTCCTTCTCGGTAGCCCAGTTCTCCATAATCTGCGAGGGGAGCTCAACGAAGTCGCGCTTCACAGATGTACCGTTGATAGACTCATACTTACCCTGTGCGAGGATGCCGTGGAGACCGTGGCCAAACTCGTGGAGGAAGGTAGTGAACTCATCGAACGTAAGGAGCGAGGGAGTAGTAGCTGTGGGCTTGGTGAAGTTCATAACGAGCGACACGAGAGGACGACGCTCGACGCCATCGACGATGCTCGTACCACGGAACTCGGTCATCCAAGCACCCTGACGCTTAGACTCGCGGGGGAAGAAGTCCATATAGAGGACAGCCAAAACCTTGCCGCTCTCATCCTTAACCTCGTATGCCATAGCCTCGGGGTGGTAAACCTCGATCTCGGGAGCGGGGGTAAAGGTGAGACCATAGAGCTTATTAGCAAGCATAAATACAGCGTTCTTCGCGCTCTCGAGCTGCAGGTAGGGCTTAATCTGCTCGTCGTTGATAGAGTACTTTGCCTCCTTGAGTTTCTCGTTGTAGTAGCTGAAATCCCAGGGCTGAAGCTCACCCTCAAAGCCGTTCTCGCGGGCATAGGCCGTGATGGCAGCTACATCCTTCTTTGCATAGTCGAGCGTAGCGTCGCAGAGCTCCTGGAGGAAGCCATTAACCGTAGCACGGCTCTCAGCCATACGATCCTCCAACACGTAGTCGGCATAGCACTCATAACCAAGCAAGTTGGCGATCTTAAGACGGAGGTTAGCAATCTTGCGGATGTTCTCCATATTATCCACGTCGCCACCCACACCGCGCGAGTTGTAAGCACGGTAGAGCTGCTCCTTGATGTCGCGCTGCGTAGAGTAGGTCATAAAGGGAACGTAGCTGGGTGCGTGGAGCGTAACGGTCCAACCCTCCTGGCCACGAGTTGCAGCCTCGGCAGCAAGACCCTCCTTAACGAAGTCGGGAAGCTCGGCAACCTTAGCCTCGTCGGTGATGTTCAACGCAAAGGCATTGGTGGCAGCCAAAGCGTTCTGACCGAACTCGAGCGTGAGCTGCGAAAGCTCGGTAGAGTACTGGCGATAGAGCTCCTTAGCCTCACCCTCGAGCAACGCACCCGAGCGAGCAAAGCTCTTATAAGTCTCCTCGAGGAGCATCATATCCTCCTTATCGAGGGCGAGCGTCTCGCGCTGGTCGTAAACAGCCTTCACGCGCTCGAAGAGCTGGGGGTTAAGCGATATGTCGTTCGAAAGCTCCGTGAGCTTCGGGGTAACGTTCATAGCGATCTGCTGCATCTCGTCCGACGTGCAGCTACCGTTAAGCACGAAGAATACGCCCGACACGCGGCCAAGCATCTGGCCCGACTCGGCCATAGCTACGATAGTGTTCTCGAACGTGGGAGCCTCTGGGTTGTTGATGATAGCCTCGATCTCGGCGCGGTTCTCAGCGATAGCGAAATCGAAAGCGGGCTCGTAATGCTCAACCTTGATGGCTGAGAATGGAGGTGTCTGGTGGGGTGTAGTCCACTCCTGGGCAAAGGGGTTACCCTTGAGCTCCTCGGGCATCACGAGGCCCTCGGCCTGAAGTGTTGTAGTGCCCACGGTCGCAAGTGCAACTGCTGACATAATGATTGATTTTGTTGTCATACGGTTAAAAGTTATAAATTTAGTTTAATAGTTTAGTCTTACGCGTGCCCGCGCGATGTACGCGCGGACATTAGTTATAATGGTTATCGCTTCACCTCCGTGGGGATAGGACGCACGGGCTTACCGGGCTGCATCGCGGGGCTCTTCATAGCACCGGGTGTGCGCGGTGCAATCGTAGGAGTGAGGCCCTCCTCAACGATAGCCGCCTCCTCCAAGAGCAACGAGTCGACCTCGGGTTCGGGCTCAACCCACAGGCCACGGGCCTTGAGCATAGGCGTCTTATCGGGATCGGCACCACGGAATGCACGATACATATCCATACCAGCGCGCTGGCCACCCTGAGCAAGCAGGTCGTAGCGGAAGCTCGTAGCCAACTCTCGATCGCAGATGTCGCGACGCTCTTTGAACGCTGCGAAGGCATCTTTATCGAGAACCTCTGCCCAGAGGTAGAAGTAGTAACCCGACGAGTAGCCACCGTCGAAGATGTGCGAGAAGTAGGTGTAGCGATAACGAGGCTCAATTTCAGGAATGAGGCCACGACGCTGTGCGAGGTTATACTTCTCGAAAGCATTGACATCCATATCAACGAAGGTCTCCATCGTGTGAATATCCATATCTATGAGGGCTGCAGCCGCGAGCTCCGTGGTCACGAAGCCCTGATTGAAGAGCGACGCCTTCTGCATCTTGGCGATAAGGTTATCGGGGATCACCTCACCGCTCTTATAGTGCGTTGCATACTTCTTAAGAATCTCCGGCTCGAATGCCCAGTTCTCCATAATCTGCGAGGGGAGCTCCACGAAGTCACCCTCAACGTCGGTAAGACCGCGATAGCGAACATCGGCAAAGAGGAAGTGGAGTGCGTGGCCAAACTCGTGGAACATAGTCTCAGCCTCGTCGAGCGATAGGAGCGACGGCGTGTTACCCACGGGAGGCGTAAAGTTGCAGACGATACCTACGACAGGAGCCTTGCGCTTACCATCGACGTAACGCTGCTCCGTAAAGTTACCACACCAAGCACCACCCTGCTTCGACTTACGGGGATAGGGGTCGATATAGAGCACACCAATGTGCGACTCATCGCTGTCGATGACCTCATATACCGAGCACTCGGCGTGATAGCGAGGCACGGTGATGGGGCGGAACGTTATGCCATAGAGGCGGTTAGCAAGGTAGAACATACCGTTGCGTACGTTGTCCAGCGAGAGATACTGACGGATGGCCTCCTCGTCGAGCTGATACTTCTGCTTACGCACCTTCTCGGCATAGTACCACCAATCCGACTTCTCGAACGTCTCACCCGGGTGGTCTCTATCGAAGAGCAACTTCATCTCCTCCAACTCGCGCTTTGCCGACTCGAGTGCAGGCTCCCAAATCTCGTCGAGGAGCGCGTAGACAGCCTCGGGGCTACCTGCCATCTGATCTGAGGTAACGTACTCCGAGTATGACTTATAGCCGAGCAAGTGCGCCTTCTCGATACGCAGGCGTGTCATATCCTCGATGATCTGCTTATTGTCGGTCTCGTTGTCGTTGTTGCAGCGCATCGTATAACCGTCGTAGAGCTTACGGCGAAGCTCACGATCCGACGAGTAGGTAAGGAAGGGCAACATACTGGGCTTGGCCAACGTAAACACGTAACCACTCTTACCCATAGCTGCGGCGGTCTCCTGAGCCTGATTACGTACACTCTCAGGAAGATCGGCAACCTGTGCAGGACCGAGCTCGAGGTAGAACGACGCATTGTCCGAGAGGAGGTTGTTACCGAAGCGGATACCGAGCGATGAGAGTTCCGACTCGATCTGCATCAAGCGAGCCTTATCCTCGGCACCAAGCAACGCACCCGAACGCACAAAGTCATCGTAGGTCTTCTCCACAAGGCGCATCTGCACCGCGTCGAGGCCCAGCGTCGCTCGCTTATCGTAGACAGCCTTGACACGCTCGAAGAGCTTGTCGTTAAGCATAATAGCACTCGAGTGCTCAACCAACACGGGGGCAATCTCATTCATCAGTGCCTGCATCGCATCGTCGCAATCCGACGCCGAGAGCATACCGAAGATAAGGTTCAACTCACCGAGTTTCACGCCCGAGTTATCCAGCGCAACGATAACGTTCTCAAACGTAGGCTCATCCGTGTTAGCAACGATAGCCTCAATCTCCTGGTTATGCTCGAGCATAGCTACCTCGAACGCCGGCTTGAAGTGCTCGGTGCGGATGAGGTCGAACGGCGGAACACCAAACTCCGTATTCCACTCATCGAGCAATGGATTTCCCGTAGAGGCTTTCTCGCCGCCACTACAAGCGATGTTTACAATCATAACAAACAATAATGACGATAATGTTAAAAGGCGTTTCATCTATAATATTTTTTAATTAACTTTGCAAAGTTAAAAAAATTATTGACCAATGCAACTATTTTATGCTCCCGAAATTTCACTTCCGCGCCACACGCTCTCGGAAGAGGAGTCGAAACACTGCGTAAGAGTGCTTCGTATGAAGCCCGGCGACGAGCTTCATCTGACCGATGGCCGCGGCACCTTGCATCGCTGTAAAGTGGTGGATGACAACGTAAAACGCTGCACAGTAGAGATCGTAGAAAGCACTGCGGAATACGAGAAGATGAGCTACGGGCTGACGCTCGCCGTGGCCCCCACAAAAAATATTGATCGCTTCGAGTGGTTTTTGGAAAAGGCTACCGAGGTGGGCATCACGGAGATAATCCCCATCGAGTGCGACCACAGCGAGCGACGACAGATAAAGTTCGACCGTGAGGAGAAGGTAATCACCTCGGCCGTGAAGCAGTCGCTCAAGGCCTACCACCCGCGACTCCATCCGCTCACCGATGTTCGCAAGGTTATAGCCTCGGATTTCGACGGCGAGAAGTATATCGCCCACTGCAATTCGGCGTTCGGCGAGCGCGAATATCTCGGGTCGCTGATAAAAAAAGGGGGCAATAGCCTCATTTTAATAGGTCCGGAGGGTGATTTTTCGGAAGAAGAGATTACCTTTGCAGCCCAGAACGGATTTAAGGCCATAAGTCTCGGTAAGGAGCGACTCCGCACCGAGACGGCAGCCGTGGTTGCCACCGTGGTTACGGCAACGATAAATAAGCTATAAACCCAACAATAAGCATACTATGTATCTTTACACACTACTTGCGACACTGGTTGTCGTTGTAGCCATCTTTTTAGCACCTGTGAAACACAAGGTGTGGGTGGCAACGGGAGCCATCTCGCTGGCAGCAATGGCAGCTATTACGCTGGCTATCGCAGCCTTTACAAGTACGGCAGCCGTCACCGTAGCCGAGGTGACCACCCCATTCTTCGGTGCCGAGAGTTTCGCCGTGGACAAGCTATCATCGCTATTTTTGGTCATCATCTCGGTGGCCTCGATAGCCACGGTGGTCTACTCGCGTGGTTATGTCGGTGGCTACCTCTCGCGCTTCTCGCCGGCGCACATCTCGCTTCACTACACCTCGCTGGTGTTGCTCGTCGTGGCGATGATGCTCGTGGTGATGTCGAGCGGCGGTTTCTCGTTCCTCTTCTCGTGGGAGCTGATGACCATCGCCTCGTTCCTCTTGATTCTGTTCGAGGCGGATCGTCAGGATGTTCGCCGTGCAGCTCTCAACTACTTGGTGATGATGCACATAGGCTTCATCTTCCTCGTGGCTGGCTTTGTTATGACGTATAGCGTCACGGGTTCGGCAAACTTCTCAGCCATAGTCGATTACTTCAAGATAGCCCAGCCGCTGCCGCTTTTTGTCATCCTCTTCATCGGCTTTGGAATGAAGGCGGGTCTCTTCCCTATGCACATCTGGCTTCCGGAGGCTCACCCCGCAGCTCCGTCGCACGTCTCGGCCATTATGTCGGGCGTGATGATTAAGACGGGTGTCTACGGCATTATGCGCCTACTGCAGGCCATCGATCAGAACGCCGAGTTGCTCTACACCATCGGCCTTATCGTGCTACTCTCGGGTATCATCACAGGACTCTGGGGTGTCATTCTTGCCGCTATGCAGAACGACATCAAGCGTCTTTTGGCCTACTCGAGTATCGAGAACGTGGGCGTGATACTCATCGGCCTCGGTATTGCTGCCGTAGGTCACGCTGCGGGTAGCTCGCTTATCGGTATGTGCGGCTTGTGCGGCGCGTTGCTCCACACCGTGAACCACTCGCTATTCAAGACACTGCTCTTCTTCAGCGCAGGAAACATCTACTCGAAGCTCCACACCACGGCGATGAACCAGATGGGCGGCCTCGCAAAGCATATGCCCATCACGGCAATTGTAATGCTCCTGGCAACGGTTGCCATCTGCGCCCTTCCGCCACTTAATGGTTTTGTATCGGAGCTTCTTATCTATATCGGTATGTTCAACGGCGTGAGCGATGGCCACGAGGTGTTGTACTCGGTAGCAGGCATCATCGCCCTCTCGCTCATCGGTGGCGTTGTAGTGCTGGCCTTCACCAAGCTCTACGGCGTTGTATTCCTCGGCTCACCACGCTCAACACACGTTGCCGAGAGTAGTGAGGTGGATAACACGCGTATTGCCGCGATGGCTATCCCCGCTGCATTCATACTCTTTATCGGTCTACTCCCGCAGTATGCCATCCGCCCCGTCGCTGTCATTGCCGAGGCTATCAGCGGTGCTGATAACACAATCGCCGTCAACCACTTCGCCCCGACGCTCGAGGCACTGAGCGCAACAGGCTGGGTGCTTATCGCCGTTGTTCTGCTCCTCTTCGCCTTCAAGCATAAGGCCCAGAGCACGCGTAAGATCGAGAGCGGACCTACGTGGGGTTGCGGCTTCACGGCCACAAACACACGTATGCAGTACACGGGCGAGTCGTTCTCCGAGGGTTTGGAGAGCATCGGCAAGCCATTGATGAAGGATACGGTCGATGGTCGCGCCGTGGATAAGGGTGAGATATTCCCCTCGCCACACAACTATCGCATACGCCACAAGGACAAGGTCGACTCGCTCCTGGGTCAGTGGTGGGTGAAGATGATGCACCGCATCAACGAGTATGTTATGCGCCTGCGTACCGGCCGCGTGAATAACTACATCACCTTCGCTTTGGCCTTCTTCGTGGTGGTGTTGGTCCTCACCCTCGTAGGCATACTCTAACCCTTAATCCAAAGATGCTATGTTAGTTAAGCTACTAAATACACTACTTATGATCGTTGTGGCACTCTCGATTACGGGTGTCATCAACCGCACGCGTGCCGTGCTTGCTGGACGTAAGGGCATCCGTTTCTTCCAGCATATCTACAACGTGCAGCTGCTCCTGCGTAAGGGCTCGGTATACTCTACGACAACCACCGCGCTGTTCCGCATCGCTCCGTGCGTGTACCTCGGTGCCGCTGTCGTTGCCTTCCTCTTTATCCCCATCGCCGACCTCGAGCCTCTGCTCTCGTTCCACGGCGATATCATTCTGGTTGCCTACCTGCTCGCCCTTGCCCGTGTGGCTATCATCCTTGCGGCGATGGATACGGGCAGCTCGTTCGAGGGTATGGGCGCAGCACGTGAGGCACTCTATGGTGCCCTTGTCGAGCCTGCGCTGATGATGGCTATGGCGACGCTCGCGCTCTTCTGCGGCTACTCGTCGTTTGCCGACATCTTCTCTACGGCCCAGGAGCTCGATATGAACCTCTCGGTCGTACTCCTTCTTGTGGCCTATGTCTTTGTCGTTATCCTCTTTATCGAGGCTGGCCGCGTGCCCGTCGACGACCCTAAGACCCACCTCGAGCTAACTATGATCCACGAGGTTATGTGCCTCGACTACTCGGGCGTGGATATGGCTATGATACACATCGCCGGCTGGTTGAAGAATGCCATCTTTGCTGTCATCGCCGCCAATGCCGTGTCGGTGGCCATATCGTTCCACTGGCAGTTTGCCGTGCCCGTTGCCATCCTCGGTGCAGGTCTCTCGATAGGTATCGTCGAGTCGCTGCGTGCACGCAACAAGCTCTCGCGCAACACCACCTACATCCTCACCATCGTAGCGATGTCGGCACTGGTGCTACTCACGGGCTTCCTTCTAATCCAAAACATCGAAATCTAAGGCTGCAACTATGGTACTATCACTTATCATACTCTACATCTTGACCCTCATCTATCTCTCGATAGCCGAGCGTTTCCGCGACCAGACAACAATCCTTGCGATTCAAGGTCTACTGCTCTTTGGCATCGCCATTGCGCGCCTTCACGCCTTCCACCCCGTGGAGATGGGCTTCATCATCGTCGAGACGCTGGTCTTTAAGGCTATCGTTATCCCCGCGATCCTTATGCGCGTGATACATAAAACGAAGATCAACCGCATACACTCCACCTCGTCGCAGTTCGGAGCCCTTGTGATGTCTATCGCGGCACTCATCGCCAGCTGTACCATTACCTACTATATGGCCGACGAGCGTACCGATATGATCTTCTTTGGCGTGGCTCTCTACGCTCTGCTCACGGGTCTTATCCTCATCGTTATGCGTAAGCGTATCTTTGCGCACTTGGTTGGTTTCCTCGTTATCGAGAACGGTGTATTCCTCTTCTCGATGGCTATCGGTGTTGAGTTCCCGATACTTATCAACCTCGCAATTATGCTCGATATCCTCATCTCGATCCTCATTCTCGGTATGTTCCTCCGCCGTATGGACGACGACATTCACACCGACGAGACCGATGCTCTAACCTCTATTAAAGACTAACACGATGGAAATGCTCGTATATCTCTCGATCTCGGTAATCCTCGCTGCGCTACCTCTTCTTGTGCGCACCGAGCGTGCCACAAATATTATCGCTGCACTCTTCTTGCTGGTGCAGGCTGCATCTATTGGCCTCGTCCTCGGCTTCGGACGCCTCGACTACGTTATGCTCTCGATCTTCCGTGCCGACACCCTCGCCGTGGTATTTCATACGCTGATGACTGCCGTATTGGGCTTTGCCCTCCTACACTCATCGTCGTACCTCAAGGCCGAGGGCATCTCTACACGCTCATATAAGGCCTACTATACGCTGCTTATGCTTCTTGCCGTGGCCATCACGTGCGTCTACTACTCAGACAACGTGGCTATGACGTGGGTATTCCTCGAGGCTACGACCATCTGCTCGGCAGGTATCATCTACCACCGTGAGTTCAAGCAGTCGTTGGAGGCTACGTGGAAGTATATCTTCGTCTGCTCGACGGGTATCGCTATGGCCTACCTCGGCATCCTGCTGCTCTCGACCGTTGCCGAGCACGGAGCCCTCGACTACACGTCGCTCACGGCATCGATTGCCAACGGTAACCCTTTGTATCTGAAGGTTGCATTCCTGCTTATCGTCGTGGGTTATAGCTGTAAGATGGAGATCTTCCCGCTCTATACCGTGGGTGTCGATGCCAACTACGCAGCTCCCGCTCCCGCATCGGCCTTTATATCTACGGCACTTGTCAACGCTGGCTTCGTATCCATCTACCGCATCTACTCGCTCTACGCCTCGGCCGAGGTATTCGAGTGGGCACGCCACGTCTTGATTCTCATTGGTATCCTGTCGTTGGCTGTGGGAGCTATGTTCCTTCGCCGCACGAACAACTACAAACGCTTCTTGTCGTACTCTACCGTGGAGAATATGGGTATCGTGGCAATAGGTATGGGTATTGGCGGCGTGGCACTATGGGCCGCTGTGTTCCACGTCATCTGCCACACGCTGGTCAAGAGTTCGATGTTCTTCCAAGTGGGCATTATGCGCCACATATACGACAGTTATAGTATCAACCGCATAGGCAACTATATGAACATCAACCGCGTGGGAGCCATAGGTTTCATCCTCGGCACCCTCGTGCTACTGGCCTTCCCGCCCTCGCCGTTGTTCCTTTCGGAGGTTATGATATTCACGGAGATCGTCTCGGTGGGTAGCTGGTGGTTGCTTGCCGCTATGTTAGTGCTTATGTGCGTTGTCATCTACGCCATATGGTCGCGCACGTTGCGCCTCGGCTATCATTCTAATCAGGACGAGCTGCACCTCTCGGCCGTGAATCGCCGCCTGTCGTACTCGGCAGCCGTGCTCCTTGTCATCGCCATCGTCCTCGGACTCTGGCAGCCACACTTCCTCAAGGTGGCCATTGATACAATCGTTAATATAGGATAGGCCTATGAAACTATATCACGTAACAAACAATAACGCTTCGGCCGTTGCCATCGCCGACATCCCCGTCGTTGAGTATGTCGAGCTATACAACGACCTCAAGGAGCGTATGACAGATAGCCGCTACCACGTGGCACACTACTTCGCCACGGAGATCGAGCGTGGCTTGAAGTTCTATCTTCTGCTCCTCGACGACGCTACGGGCGAGGTGCTCATCACCTCGTTCATCCCCGACTACTATGCCGAAGGTCTCGCATCGCTCACCGCGCTGCACCCCGCGTTCCACCCCTTCGAGCGCGAGATGCACGAGCTCTACGGCATAGCCTTCGACAGCCACCCGTGGCTCAAGCCCTTGCGCTTCTCACACGACCGTAGGGATAAGGAGTCGACGATGGAGAGCTACCCGTTCTACACCATCGACGGCGACGAGCTCCACGAGGTCAACGTCGGCCCCATCCACGCCGGCATCATCGAGCCCGGAGCCTTCCGCTTCATATGCGATGGCGAGCAGGTACTCCACTTGGAGATTGCGCTGGGCTACCAGCACCGCGGCGTCGAGAGCGAGATGGTACGTAACCAGAACCGTCTGCGCCAGACGCTCATCGCCGAGTCTACGGCAGGTGATACGGCCGTCGGCCACGCTACGGCCTATGCCGAGCTTATCGAGAAGTTGGCCAATGCCGACATCGGCGACGACCTCAAGCGCGAGCGTATGATCGCCATCGAGCTCGAGCGTATAGCTATGCACCTTGCCGACACGGGAGCCCTTGCTACCGACATCGGCTTCCAGCTCTATCAGGTAGCGTGCGAGGCACTGCGTACCGTGACTATCAACACATCGCAGGCGTGGTGTGGAAACCGCTTCGGTAAGAGCGTGATACGTCCGTTGGGCACCAACCACCCGCTCACCGATGAGAAGATAGCCCTAATCCGCAAGAACATCGCCGACGTGCGCCGTCGCTATAACGAGGTTAGAGAGGATATCCTCGAGGCACACACGCTCCTTGCACGCTTCGAGCAGTGCGGTCTTGTGCCTAAGAGCGAGATGGAGCGCATCGGAGGTGTGGGTCAGGCAGCACGTGCCAGCGGTCTTAAGCGCGATATTCGCGCAACGCACCCCTCGGGATTCTATGCCGAGGCCCTCACCCACACGCCCATACTCAAGCACGATGGCGACGTGATGTCACGCTTAGCAACGCGTATGGACGAGGTGTTGCAGAGTGCTGACTACATCGAGAATGCTCTGGCGTCGTATAAGCCGACGGCGAAGATTGCGGCTCCCGACTACGATGCTAAGCTCCAGGGCGACGCCCTCTCGTTCTCGCTCATCGAGGGCTGGCGCGGAGAGATTTGTCACGTAGCACTCACCGATGCCAATGGCGACATTGTGAAGTATAAGATCAAGGATCCGAGCCTCCACAACTGGCTCGGTCTGGCCATCGCAGTACGCTCCGAGGGCATATCCGACTTCCCCATCAACAACAAGAGTTTTAATCTATCATATTGTGGTCACGACCTTTAGGCTGTGAAGTAAGGATAGATAACTGAAAAAAGCAGAGAGTTATGTTATTTGGAAAAGCAAAGATACTACGTAGCCACGGATGGCAATATATTCCCAATCTCGATGGGGTGACTCTCACCGAGGAGTTTCGTGGCTTCCCGCTTCTAAGCGAAACAAAGGATACGACCGACATCGAGCGTGCCGCGAAGATATGCCCCACAGGGGCACTCACGGCAAAGCCCCTGACACTCGATATGGGCAAGTGCCTCTTCTGCGGCGAGTGCCAGAAGTGCGCACCCAAGAACATCAAGTTCACCAACGAGCACCGTCTCGCCGCCACACGCCGCGAGGACCTCGTCGTCGTAGCTGGACAGACGGCACCCAAGTTTACGGTCGAGGCCATACGCCCCGAGATCGCTAAGTACTTCGGTCGCGCGCTCCAGCTTCGTGAAGTGTCGGCCGGTGGCGACTGCTCGGTAGAGATGGAGCTTAACGCCACAGGCAACGTCAACTTCGACTTCGGTCGCTACGGCGTGGGCTTCACCGCCTCACCACGCCACGCCGATGGTCTTGTACTCACAGGCCCCATTAGCGCAAATATGGCCGAGGCACTCGATATATGTTATAACTCTATCGCCGATCCTAAGATCTTGGTTATCTGTGGTTCGGAGGCGGTATCTGGAGGTCTCTATGCCGAGAGCCCGGCGGTGGAGCGTAGCTTTATTGACAAGTATCACGTCGACCTATGGCTGCCGGGTGCACCCACACATCCGCTATGCTTCATCGACGGCATTACGCGCCTGCGCAAGCGACGCTAAAAGATAAGACAACAGATACGAATGGTGGGTGTTCAACATTATTGCTGAGCACCCACCATTCGATTACTACATCCTTCTGACTCAATACTCTATCGAAGTAGCTTGACCAACTCGGCCACGGCACGTCCACGGTGCGAGATGGCGTTCTTCTCCTCGGCCGACATCTCGGCGAAGGTCACCGTGTGGCCATCGGGGATGAAGAGCGGGTCGTAGCCGAAGCCCTCCGAGCCCGACTCCTCGGTAGCGATGACACCGCTAACGATGCCCTCAACCTGCTGCTCCTCACCATCGCGGATAAGCGATATCACGGTGCGGAAGCGAGCACGACGATTCGTCACGCCCTCCAACTCACGGAGGAGCTTACGATTGTTGGCTTTAAAGTCGTGGCCATCGGTTGCGTAGCGTGCCGAGTGGACTCCCGGAGCCCCATTTAGAGCCTCAACCTCGAGGCCCGTATCGTCGGCAAAGCAGTCGAGACCCGTACGCTCGTAGACGTATCGCGCCTTTAGCGAGGCATTCTCGTCGAGCGTAGCTCCCGTCTCGGGGATATCCTCCGTGATGCCAACCTCGCGAAGCGTAACAATCTCGTAATCACCACCCAACACAGCTCTTACCTCCGAGAGCTTATGAGCATTATTCGTCGCAAATACAATCTTTATCATAGGTCTAAATTTAGTTTTAATAGCCATAACGTACGACCGTTCCCATCGACTCGATAACTACCGTTCGTTCGTACTTCATAATAGTCACCAGAGCCTCGTCCGTCGTACCATAGAGCTCGTCGTGGGCAGTAATCCGCATTCTGCCCTCGGTCATTCCCATAGCTCGAGTATAGTGAATGGCGGTCTCTATATTGGTAGTGATAATCAAGGGGGTATCCTCGCCCTCCTCCGCATCGACCATAACGAGTTCGCCCGTATAGCTAAGCTCGGGCGCGCCACCGTCACCATACTCCACATAGGCATTTAGGCTGCCGCGTCCCGACGATTCGGCAATATATAACTCGTCGAAGATGACGTCGTAGTGTCCATTCGTGGCAGGCGTGATTGTAAGGGCATAACCCTGACCGCCGCTACGTGTGACGCGCCAAGCCTCAGCCTCCATCTCGATAAGGACGCTATACGTCGTACCGTAATTCGTGTGATAGAGAAGTTGGTGGCGATTGCCCACAACGCGAATCTCGGCATCGCTGAAGTTACGCGCGATGTAGGCATCGCGCAACTCGGCATCCTCAATCGAGAGCATATAGTTGTAGCGCGCCACAAAGTCGAGGATATCGTTCACGCGCCCGAGGTCCGCCTTCGTGATATTCCACAGAACCTTACCCACGCGCTCGGGATAGCGTTCATCGGCGGGCTCATACTCGCAAGCCGCGAGTGCCACAACCGCCATAATCACCATATATTTTATATATCGTATCATAACACTCCGAATTAAAATCTACAACCAATACCCGCTCTAAATAGTCCACTGATGCCGCCGCCAAACTCCGCATAGCCATACACCGCACGACCTACGGAGATACCCACAAAGGTCATATCGTACATCGGCGATAGCTTCCCGTTGTTAAAGGCGAAGCGTGCCGCAAGGCCCACGCCAACCGAAGAGTACATCTGCACAACGTCGCGACGCAGCCACTCGAATCGGAAGTCGAGGATCGCAGCCACGGCGTAGTTGTTATCCCTATACAGCAACTCGTCGGTGTACACGTGGTGCACCGAGTTCCAGAGCATCGCATAGGAGAGCTTACCGCCCACCGACATCCACGGATTCACCGTCTGGCTATACTCGGCGGTAACACCCGAGAGGTAATAGGTAGCCGACTCGTAATAGCGCAACCTCGCGAGCTCGTCACTGGCCGTATAGCGCGAGTTGTCGGTTATCGACCTCTTCGGCCCCTCGAGGAATCGCTGCGACATAAGGCTCGGGCAGCCAACACCGATGCGTATATTATGCTTCCAGCGTATCGTATCCCCATCTTCGTAATCAACATAGTCGCGCACCGGACCGTAGATCTCATCGGCCGTAGGTCGCTGCGCCGAGGCACGGAGGCACAAAAGGCTCAGCACCACGATAAATATAATTTGTACAAACCACTTCATAACCCGCTACCTCTTAGAATGAAACCTATAACCGAAACCTGCGCTCAGCGTACCACGTACACCGGCACCTATATCAAAGTATCCGAACCACTTACGCCCGACGGCAATACCAATAAATGTGACGTCGAACGCTACGCCAAAGCGAACCGCAGGCGAGGCCTCGAGGCTCTGCTCCGCGATAGCCACCATAGGGCCAACGCCAAAGCCAGAGTAGAGTTGTACGATGTCGCGATTAAGCCACCCGAAGCGCACGACAGGCATAATGCTAAGCGAATGATAGTTATAGCAATCCACGCGGCTATGATCCACAATGCTCGCCACACGGCTAAAACCTCCCGTCCACGACGCAACGCCGCCAACGTACAACCACCTTAGCGGCCAATAGCCATAGTCGCCATTGAGCGTGAACCAGCGTTTGCCGCACACAATCGTATTCTTCGGATGCTCCGCAGGCTCGGTGAGCCAATTGACATAGTTCGGCGCATAGCCATCCAACGTGTAGGGATTATAAGCCGTGCCAAAGCGTAACTCCTGAGCACCCGCCACATTAAGATTCTCGCGCTCCGCATTTCTCGGCTCACGATGCGGTTCGAACTCGACCCGATAGGTGCCGAGCGAATCCCGAAACTTATACCTCTGCTGGGCACTCACCTCGAGGCACGACCCGAGGCAGAGAAGCAGGGCTGATAGTAGTAGAATTTGAAATCTGCTCATAACAAGAAAAACTTGAATTAACCTCCCGCAAAGTTACGGAGCAGACGAGGGTCTCTCCAAATTTTTAGTCAAAAAATATTTCAGCGATAGCACATTTAACAATCTAAAAATCAGCGTGTTACAAATCGTAAATTTACAAATTTTTCAACTCGTTGATTTTCAACAACTTACAAACTCACAACAATCACCAATGACAATCCGCTGAGAATCTGATATTTACATCATCTCACGCGCCACTTCGAGTTCGGCCAGACGGTTATCGAGCTCCACCTTGTCGATGATGGTTTTCACCACTACATCTATCTCCGAGCCATCGGAATAATCGGCCGGGCAGACGTGGTTGACACGGTTGTCGCGGATCAGATCGTTGAGGATCGTACGCTGTCCCTCCTCCTCGGGGTTATACACCGCAATCGAGTGACCGCCGAAGTTCTTGACCAGGCGCATACAGGGGATATCCGTCGTACCGTCGCCAAAATAGATCATACGGCTGAAGGGCACGGGACGCTTATTCTCCTCCATAAAGCGGTTGACATCCTTCGTATCAAAGACCGACTCAACGCCCTTGTTTATCTTAAAGATGAACTGCGTCTTGTTCGTATAGTTCACAGCCACGGCGGGCCAATATGCAATACCATCGACGTTATAGAGGAACGAGCAGGCGTAGATATTCTTAAACTCGTGGGCGATGGCCGTACCCTCGATAATCTCCTTAAGACCCGACGAGTTTACGTAATGCAGGATGCGGATACCGCGCTTGGCACCATACTCGTTGATACGACGGAACCACTCCTCGACGCCACGATAGAAGCGCACGTTACGCCCCGATTCGCGGAAGGCCTCACGCCTGAGCGACAATCCCTTAGACTGCGCAGCCTGAAGCATACGTGCCATATAGGTCAGCACCTGATCGGCATCCTGCTCCTCGGCCAGCGTATTAGCCTCGTGCCAGAACTCCATATTACTCTTACCCACCGCGGGGATAAAGTCGTACTCCTGCATATTTCCCGGAGCCAACGTGCCATCGAAATCGTAGATAAGTGCAACGGTTATCATTTCCTTCATAATCTTTGGTTGAAAGTAGACAATTTTACGTTTATCGTTCAAATATACGAAAAAAATCACTACTTTTGCATAAAACAAAGCGTAAAATTAAAAAATTATAAATTTAGATACTATGGAGAGAAAATTGCGTCGTTCACGTGACAATCGCGTTTTAGCTGGTGTATGTGGTGGATTAGGCAATTTTATGGGCATCGACCCCGTTGTGATACGTATAGCCGTAGTGCTGCTTACGTTCTTTGCTGGTATGTCGCTGTGGGTGTACATCATAATGTGGTTGCTGATCCCCGAGGAGTAGAGAAATGTAATTGGTAATAATTTAAAATGAGATAGTTATGGAATTTAAAGAAGTAGTACGCAAACGCCGTTCGACACGTCGATTTACGGGTAAGCCCGTCGAGATTGAGAAGCTGCAGTCGGCAATGGAGTTGGCCCTGCGCGCGCCATCATCGAAGAATACACGCTCGACACGCCTTATGGCCGTGACGAACCTCGATAAGGTTCACGCACTCGGTCGCCTAAGAGACTGGGGGTCAAGTCTCTTGGAGGAGGCATCGGCCGCTATCGTCGTCCTCGGCGACCAGGAGGCAAGCCCTATGTGGCAGACAAACGCCGCAATTATGGCCACGCTGCTTCAGCTCGCGCTCGTGGACGAGGGTCTCGCTTCGTGCTGGGTGCACGTCGGCGACTACCTCACGCTCAAGGATGAGCCCGAGAGCCAGCGTAGCGAGGACTACGTGAAGGAGCTATTGCCCGAGATTCCCGCAGGATACAAGGTGTTGTGTGTCGTTGCCGTGGGCTATGCCGACTATACACCAAAACCGCTACCCGACTACGAGGGTCCCGAGCGTTTGTTATTCGTAAAATAGTGATTATGCGAAGATTATGTCTTATGATTGTGTCGATGTTGATCGTAGTGTCAACATCGGCACAACTGCAATTTAACGACCGCGGAGAGTTTAAAATCGTACAGTTTACGGATGCTCACCTGCGTGATGATCGGCCCGATCAGGCGATCCTCACGCTCAACCGTCTGAAGTGGATAATCGACACCGAGCAGCCCGACGTGGTGATATTCACGGGCGATGCCGTCACAGACCGCCGCGCTGCTATGTCGTGGCGAAGTCTGCTGGATATCACGGCGCGCACCGAGACTCCGTTTGTCGTCGTTCTCGGTAACCACGATCTCGAACAGGACCTCACGGCCGAGGAGTTAGCAATGCTCATAACCTCCTATCCCAACACGCTAAATCGCGCAGAGGATGGCACGCTCGACGACCTCGCAATAGAGGTTTTATCGTCAAACGGCGAGCGCGTGGCAGCACTACTCTACTGCCTCGATTCGCAGGACTACTCCACGATCGAGGGCGTGGGTGGTTACGGTTGGATCAAGCACGATCAGGTGGCGTGGTATCGTACGACAAGCTCCTTATACACAGAGGATAATGGCGGTATACCACTCCCAGCATATGCCTTCTTTCACATCCCTCTGCCGGAGTACCGCGACGCAGCCGATCGAAACTCCAAGCTACTCATTGGCGAGCGCGGCGAGGATGAATGTGCACCCGAGCTAAACAGCGGAATGTATCTCTCGATGCTCGAGATGGGCGACGTTGTTGCAACATTCGTGGGCCACGACCACAACAACAACTACGCCGTGCCATATCACGACATTGCCCTCGTCTACGGGCACTATTCGGGCGACAACACTGTCTACAACAATCTCTACCGTGGTGTGCGCGTCATAAAGCTCACTGAAGGGGAGCGTGACTTCGAGACCTGGGTAACGGACGATAGGCCCAGAAATCGAGGTCAGAAGCGCGACCACGTACGATTCAACACAGGCAAAAAACGCTTCGATATACTCAAAGAGTATAACTAATTGCAATAAACTTGCGAAGTGATGCGTTTGTAATGAGAAAAAAATGTATCTTTGCGAGTTGATTATGCGAAAATTAGTTTACATACTCCTAACGACACTGGCCGCGACGATCACAAGCTGCTCACCCTCGGAGGGTGGAAAGCAGGGTGACGACGCGGCAGATGTTGTTGCTACGGTCGACAAGAAGCAACTTCTAATCTCTGACATCCAGCGCGATATGCCACGCGGTCTCGGCGAGGCCGACAGCGTGACATTCGTTCGTATGTACATCGACAACTGGGTCCTCAACCAGCTCAAGGTGAGTCGTGCGGAGGAGGTGTTGCCCGCCTATGAGAAGGAGATCGAGCGTCTTGTGGAGGATTACCGCCAGTCGCTGATTATGCGCCAGCTCGACCAGTACTACATCGACAACGCCATCGACGTGGAGATCACCGACAAGCAGCTCGCTGCCTACTACCGCTCGAACTCGGCATCGTTCAAGCTCGACCACGACAAGGTACGCGGCATTATCGTCAAGACCCCGCGCTCGTTCCGTAACACCACGACCCTCACCACAGCCATCAAGGAGGTAATCAAGAGCGGCAACACGCAGGAGGTAGCCGCCATATCGGAGAAGCACAACCTCACCTTCACCGACCTTACGCCGCAGTGGGTATCCTACTCCGACTTTTTAAGCAACCTCCCAACGGAGCGTTCACGCTCGTACACCGACCTGCTTGTCAAGAGCGGCGTGCAGCAGATGAATAGCGACGACGCCATCTTCTACTTCGCCATCGTTGACGTAGCGCGCAAAGGCGAGGTAGCACCCTTAGAGTCTGTCGAGGCCGACATTCGCCGCAGGCTATACGCCGAGCGACGCACGGATATCGTCCGCGAGTACGAAGCGGAGCTCAAGCGCGAGGCACTTAACGCCGGACGCGTAACCCTCACCGACACGGTTCTCTTCCGCGCGATGAGCTACACTGCTCCCGAGGAGGAGATCGAGGCTGAGGTTCGCGAGGCCACCGAACATATCGAGGATGAGCCGATAGCGATCGTCGAGGAGAGCGATAGTGTGCAGACAAATTAGTAACGATAAGGAAACGCAAGATTATGATACGTAAGATTATGCTTTTGGCACTCTGTGCCACAACACTTCTTCTAACGACAGAGCAGGCTGCGGCGCAGGAGCGTCGTCAGGTTATGCTCGATAAGGTTGTTGCCGTCGTCGGCGGCTCGTCGATCCTTCACTCCGAGGTCGAGGAGTATGCCACGGCCTTAGTCGAGCAACGCCGACAGATGGGCTACACGTCGGATCGCGATCCACGTAGCGAGGCTCTCGAGGCTCTGCTCGAGCAGAAGTTGCTCTACAATCAGGCCCTCATCGACTCGGTGGAGGTCAACACGTCGGATATCGCGGCACGCATCGAGACATACATCCAGATGCTCATCGATCAGGAGGGAGGCATCGCGGCACTCGAGGCCAAGGAGCATATGCCCATATTCGCCTACCGCGAGATGCTACGCCAGCAGTACGAGGAGCAGTCCTATGCTCAGGCGATGAAGGCGGAGGTAGTGGGTAAGGTCACGGTGGTACCCGGCGAGGTGGAGCGTTTCTACAACCGCATCGACAAGGACAGCCTCCCGATTATCGGTGAGCAGTATGTCTACGCTCAGATTACGAAGTTCCCCGCCTCGCTCAAGGAGGCACAGCAGCGTACTAAGGAGCGACTCCTCGATATGCGCGAGCGCGTGATCACAGGTCAAACGAAGTTCTCAGTACTGGCGCGTATGTACTCACTCGACGGTTCGGCCATTCACGGCGGTGAGATGGAGCCCACGTCGGCATCGTACTTCGTACGTCCCTTTGCCGAGGCGTTGGAGAAGCTCAAGCCCGGCCAGATATCCGAGATTGTGGAGACGGAGTACGGCTTCCACATCATCGAGCTTATCGACAAGAAGGGCGACCTATACCACTGCCGCCATATAGTCCTGCGTCCGACCTTCACACGCGATGAGCTGATGCAGCCATCGTACCAGCTCGACAGCGTAGCGGACCTTATCCGTCGCGACTCTATCACCTTCGAGGAGGCAGCCCTGAAGTTCTCGGACGATGCCACGTCGAAGTATAACGGCGGTATCGTATCGAACAGCGACGTGTTGGAGCGTATGGGTGTCTACGACGGTGCCCGCCTCACGGCAACACGCTTCCTCAAGGAGGACTTCAGCGCGCAGGGCGGTAAGTCGCTCGACGACTACAATGCCCTCATACGTCTGAAGGTTGGCGAGGTATCCAACTCGTTCCAGACCTCGGACCTTATGGGTAACCAGATGAGTAAGATCGTGAAGCTCCTGGAGATCATCCCAGCTCACACTGCCTCGCTCAAAGACGACTACATACGCCTCGAGGAGATGGCCTTGCAGCAGAAGCAGGAGCGCGTTTACAAGGAGTGGCTTTCGGATAAGATACGTTCGATGTACGTCTACATCGAGCCCGAGTACCGTAGCGACGACTTCGAGAATACGAATTGGATCAAATAGCCGTAAGATAGACACTGAGGATGCCTGCCGACCGCAAGTGCCCCGTAAGTCACACCCCAGAAAACTATAAACCCTGCAAGCCATAAAGAGACCCGCAAGCCCGAAACATACTTGCAAGTCATATTGAACCGCAAGCCACAAAGAATAAAATATGCGAAGGAAGATTATTGCCCCCGTCATAGTATTATCCCTATTTATCGGCGTGCTCTTTTATGCCGCGAGTGGTCGTGAGTATGACCACGCCGTGGACTATAAGAGCGTGCTACAAACGCCCCAGACATCAACGGCATCGAATCGCCGTATGGTCGATATGATCGCTGATGATAGCTACCTTATCGAGAAGGGCGACTCTACGATATTCATCCTCGTGGGCAACTTCGCGGCACACCACAACGGCACGGTGATACTTGCCGATAGTGCCGTGCGCTACTCGAACCAGAGCTTCGAGTGTTTCGGCAACGTACTGATCAACCAGAACGAGACCTACGCCTACGGCGAGCGCGCGGAGTACAACCGCGACAAGAGCACTGCGACGATATACTCCGAGCTTATCAAGGTCGTCGATGGCGAAGCAGTGATGTACACCTACAACTGTACCTTCAACTCAGCGAAGAACGAGGGTCGCTTCTATGGCGGCTGCTATGTCGAGAAGGGAGAGAGCCTCCTCGAGGCCGACCACGGCTACTACAACACCGAGACTCACGACCTCATCGCCGTAGATAACGTCGAGATGCGCGACGAGACATACCTGATGACAGGCGACTCGGTTATCTTCAACACCCAGACCGAGGATGCGCGCTACTTCACAAACACCAACATCTGGAACGATAAGGATGAGTATCTCTTCGCCAACGAGGGTACGTACACAAAGGCGCGCGATTTGCACCACCTTACGCGCGACGCCTATATCCTCTCGCCCGAGCGCGAGATATGGAGCGACACAATCGAATATTTCCGCACCGAGGGCCATATCATCGGCCGACGCAACATACAGATGGACGACACCACACAGAAGGTCATCGGCTTTGCCGACTATGGCGAGTGGTGGGACGAACCGGGTAACGCATTCTTTACGCGCCGCCCCTCGATGATTAACTACGACCCCGAGCAGCCCGACTCACTGTTCCTCGCGGCCGACACTCTCTGGATGTACACCATCCCCGTGCTTCCGCCTTCGGCCGAAGGTGCTGACTCGCTTACTACCGACGCTTCGGCTCCCGTTGCAAGTGGTGAGCGTAACGCAGAGGAGCGAGCTATGAGTGAGGTTATCGGCACGGATGACGAGGCAACAGCCGAAGAGGCTGCCGAGGAGACGACTATCGACACGAAGGACGAGGAGACTGCTGACGAGGCGGAAGAAGTTGCGGATGATCCCCGTGCAGATGCCATTAAGGGAGGTGATGTTGCACCCGATCGCGCTGCGGTAAAGGGCGGTGATCAGGCCGCACCCGAGCAACCCGCGCCCGCCAAGCCGGGAGCAGGTGCAGGTGCAGGAGTCCCCACAACACCACCAGCAAAGCCCGATAAACCACAACGTCCCGAAACGCCCGTTCGTGGCAATGAGGGCAACGCTGAGGTAGCCATTGGCAGTGCTGGTGCATCGACACTCGAGGGCGAGTATCCCGAGCTCGGAGCACCACGCGGGGAGGCCGATAGCATCCGTACTCAAGCGGGCGACACTCCGCTTGCTATGGCTACACCCGAGGCCGAACGTCGCGTAGGTGACCAGAGCGTGAAAGCACCCGATAGCCTTAGGGTTGACAGCCTTGCGATGGAGAGGCTCACGACAGATAGCCTCGCCACCGATAGCCTCGCAGCTGACACCGTCAAAGTGCTCACTGCCAAGCAGCTACGCTATCGTGCAAAGCTCGAGAAGCGTCGCATTCGCGACTCGATACGTGGCGTGGAGCATGCAATCCGCGACTCGATAAATGCCATCAAGCAGGCCGAACAGGACTCTATACGCCACATCCGCGACTCGGTGCTTAGAATCAAGCTCGACACGATCATCGCCAAGCGTATCGCCCAGAGCTCGCGCCTCGCCGACGAGGAGGCAGCGCGTCTCGAGCGCGTGAAGCAAAAGGCCGAGGAGCGCAACCGCCGAAAGATCGACAAGGCCAAGGCTCGCGCTCTGAAGCGCGGCAAGATCTATACGGGCGAGGATTACACTATCGACAGCCTCGCGGCCGACAGCCTCGCAACAGACACACTCGACGGCGCACGCAATGAGCGCGACACGATGGGTCGCGACACCACGGCAATCGACTCGCTCTCGACCGATAGTCTCGCTCTCGACACCATCGCCGAAAAGCCGTTTCCCTCGGACAGCGTCTACAAGATGATTAAGGCGTACCGCAACGTACGAATGTATCGCTCGGATTCCCAGATGGTTGGCGACTCACTCGTACTGCTTAACACCGACTCGATCATACGCCTCTACATCGACCCGATAATGTGGCAGGAGAACAACCAGATAACCTCCGACTCGATGGCTATACACACGCGCAACGAGCTCATCGACAAGGCACACTTTATGGGCGACCCGATTATGGGTATGGAGATCGACACGATGTACTACAATCAGGTGAAGGGTAAGGATATGATTGCCTACTTCGCCGATGGCTCGGTATACCGCAACGACGTTGACGGCAACGCCCAGACGATCTACTTTATGCAGGAAGAGGATAGCCCCGAGGTTACGGGCTTGATGTACATCGAGAGTGCCTCGATCAGCTTCTACCTCATCGAGGGTAACATCGACAAGATAACCTACAAGCAGAACCCCGAGTATGTGCTCTACCCGATGGATATGATCCCCGAGACTCAGGAGCGACGACTCCCCGACTTCAAGTGGCACTACGACCGACGTCCTCAGCGTGACTCGGTACACGACCGCACGATACGCCCCACACGTCGCGAGGATGCCACATCGTGCCAGAAGCCACGCTTCCGCATCACCGAGCGCATCAACTACGACCGTCGTCGTCTGGTGGAGAACCGTATGTGGGTTGACCGCCTCGACCAGCTGACACCCGAGATTATCGAGTGGCGTAACTCACGCCCGTCGTACCAAGAAAAGAGATAGCCTATGAAGCGATACACAGCCTGCGCGCTCATAGTGGGCGCACTCCTACTCTCCGCCTCGAGCTATGCCCAGGAGGCAACCGATGGTTGCACACCACATCGCACACGCCTCATACCCTACCCCACGGCCCAGAGTGCCGCTCTACGCTCCACCGAGAAGCAGCGATATCTGCAGCCTATCGAGGAGTGGGAGGAGGTGGATGGTATGCTCCGCGGTGAGTTCACCTACCCCTTCTCGTGGGTCGAGCGTCGCATATTCCTGCGCATCGAACGCGTGAATAACCCTTATGAGATATACGTCAACGGCAAGCTCGCCGGAGGCTCGAATAACGGCTTTGCCGCCACGGAGTTTGACATCACGAAGCTCGCACGCGAGGATAAAAACCGCGTGGAGGTGCGTATGCTCCCCGCCGAGGGAGTTACAGCCATCGAGTGCTTCGACCGCAGCGTGCCCCACCCCGTGGCATACATAATATCACAGCCGCGCGTGCGCGTGCGTGACGTACAATGGCGTCCTTCGTTAGGCATCGGTGGCGTTGTCAATGCCGACTTTAGCGTCGTTATGCAGAACGGAACCCTCGGCCAGAAGAGCTCGCAACTCTACTACGAGCTATACCTCAACGACACGGTACGCCTTGCCGCAGGCCACCTCGACGTGACACTCGGTATGTATGGCGTCGATACTATGCGCTTCGGTGCCCCCGTGCCCGACAGCGTGCTCTGGTGCAGTAGCTCGCCCACGGAGCTGAGCCTACGGCTCAAGAACCGCATCGAAGGCCGCGACGTCGAGTTCTACGACCTCGGCGTGGGTCTCCGCGACCTAAGCTACGAGGCTGGCACGTTCCGCATAAATGGCACAGAGGTGCAGATCGAGTGGCACGATATGTCACCGCGCTCAACGGTAGCGGATGTAGCCGAGAGCTATGCTCGCGGTGTACGAGCTATACGCTTCACAGCAGGAGGGGTCACGGACGAGGTACTTAGCTATTGCGACACGCAGGGCATCTACGTGGCCATCACCGCGCCCATTAACTCATCGCTCTCGGGCACGTCGCGCCGCCGTGGCGGTAACCCATCGAACGATCCTAAATGGCGCAAGGAGTACACCGAGCGTACGCTGCAGATGATACACACCACAAAACGCCACCCATCGGTCATCGCCTACTTCCTTGCCGACGATAGTGCCAATGGCATCTGCCTCTACGAGAGCTATCTCGCAGCCAAGCGTGTGGCAGGCGACCGCCCTGTTTTCTATACCGACGGTGGCCGCGAGTGGAATTCGGACGACAACCGATAAAAAAAGTGATGATTTGCCAAATTTTTCAAATCGCCGTTGTCAATTGACTTACAACAAGTTATCGACGATATTATTTTCACGACGAAAAAAAGTTTGATTTTTTCACAAAAAAGTTTGGTGAATTAAAAAAAGTGTCTTATCTTTGCACTCGCAATCGGAAAGATAGCAAATGCCTCTTTAGCTCAGTTGGTAGAGCACGACACTCTTAATGTTGGGGTCCAGGGTTCGAGCCCCTGAGGGGGTACAGAAGCGAGAAACGAAAGTTTCTCGCTTTTTTGTTGTTGCTCAATGAGTTAAGCAGCCCGCCCT